>QXYC01000009.1 GCA_009887095.1 Candidatus Poseidoniales archaeon | reverse complement strand
GACCTCGACAACGACACAATCTGTGACGCCCTCGATGATGACATGGATGGCGACGGAACTGCAAACGCCGACGACATGTACCCACGTGACCCAAGCAAGCACGAAGATGTCCCCGGCTGCACCGACACCGCATCGTTTAATTTTGATGCCGAAGCAAACCTCGATGATGGATCATGCTTGGATGCCCAAGGTGTCTTTGGCATGATGATGAACTTCATGGAAAACGAGACATGGCACACATTGGACGCATCAAGTGATGACATGGATGGAGATGGTGTCGATGACATGTACATGTCGATGCTTGTTGTCGTAGACCCGGTTCAAGATTCCATTCTGGTGAATCAAGTGATTTCCGATGCTGATGGAGAAGAGATGCTCAACATCAGCTACCTTTACTCAAGCGGAACGATTCAACTGGACCAATATGTAGTCGTTGAAGAAGATGAAGACACCGGCGAACAATTCGTCATGGATGATCAAGTTCTCATTTACCACCAGTACATGGCAAACCCGTTTATGGATCAACCAGAATGGATGCACTGCGAACAACTTGCCGACAACTCATGGGTCTGCTCCGACTCGGACTACTTCACTGAAGGCAACCCTGACAGCGCCACAGAAACGCTCCACCAGTACACATGCGCTGATGGAACAACCGTCATGAGCAGCGAAATTAATGATGGAACCGAAGATTGTGCAGATGGTTCCGACGAACCACAATACTCAGAAACCTACTCTTACACTTGCTTGAGCGGCGAAACAATCGGCCTCATGCATGTCAACGACGGCGAGGATGACTGTGCTGATGGGTCAGACGAGACCAAGATTTTCCAGTGCGCTGACGGATCCTATGTGTACTTCTTGTATGCAAACGATGGCGGCGCAGACTGCAACGACGAATCAGACGAGCCAATGTATGACACGACAGAACTTTCAACCTTTGACTGCATGGATGGCAGTGAAATTTACCTCTCTCAAGTCAACGACGGCGTTGAAGACTGCATGGATGCAGATGATGAGCCAACCTACGAAGAAACTGAACAAACCTACTTCGACTGCGACGATGGAATTTCATACATTTACCTTTCACAAGTCAACGACGGCACAGAAGACTGTACTAATGGTGAAGACGAGGCAACCTTTGACGAAAATGGTGACGAAACTTCAACCTTCGAGTGCGAATACACTGGAGACATCATACCATTCTCATACGTGAACGACGGCGAGGAAGATTGCCCTTACGGCGATGACGAGCCGATCATTGGGGAAGAAGAGACTTCAACCTTCGATTGCGCAGATGGTACTGATACCATCGACCTCTCCGAAGTCAACGATGACTACCAAGACTGTGAAGACGCCTCAGATGAACCAGTCTACGAAATGACGGAAACCTCAATGTTTGATTGTGAAGATGGCAGCCAAATCTACTTCTCTCTTGCCAATGATGGCGCAGAAGACTGTGCCAATGGTGAAGACGAACCAGTTGAAGAATACGTCGAATCGAGCACCTTTGAGTGCGCTGATGGAGAAACCATCGCACTGTCCTTGGTCAACGATGGCACAGAAGACTGCCGAGACGGCGATGATGAGCCATCATACGATCCAATCACCCAACAGGAACTGTCGACCTTTGACTGCTGGTATTCTGGCGGAACAATTGCTCTCTCGCTCGTGAATGATGGAAATTACGATTGCGATTATGGCGAAGACGAACCCTATGGGAGCGATCAAGAAACTTCGTTGTTCACCTGTGACGATGGCGAAGAGATCTACATGAGCTGGCTCAACGATGACTACAACGATTGTCAAGGCGGTGAAGACGAAGCACAGTATGACATGGGCGAAGAAGTCAGTGTCTTTACCTGCGATGACGGAACTGAAGTGGCATTCTCGATGGTGAACAATGGCAACAACGACTGCGCTGACGGTGAAGACGAATCATACACATACGAGTGTGCAGATGGAAGCGATACAGTTCCACTCCTTGCAGTGAACTATGGATACTACTTCTGCGCCGATGAATCCGATGAATCCGACGCTGAGGAATCGAGTGAATTCACCTGCTTTGATGGTGAAACAATCCCACTCAGCTACCACCTTGACGACGAAGCAGACTGTTCCGATGGATCTGATGAAATTGATTGGGATGCAGACTACACAGACTGTGTCTATGATGATGATGGATTCTGGGCTTGTGTCGAGGCAATGCCAGAAGGTACTTGGTCAAGCGAGATGCAAGAGGATGGCGGCATGATTGTCATGTTGGATGAAACAGATGGAGGGATTGTCACAGTAACAATTTCTTCTGATATGTCGATTGCATCAATTGATATCGAAGAAACGGAGGATGGAGAGATTGAGAGTTATTCCTATGTTGCCGGAACCGGCGGCCATGACCTTGCAATGGATATGACCCTCGAAGAAGCCGCACCACCATTCGCTGTCGGATTTGATGGCGAGCCAATCCAAGAGGCTACTTTTGAGTGCAACGATGGAACAATCATCGAGTTTTCTCTTCTCAACGATGGCGCCTATGACTGTGCTGATGAAGAAGATGAACCAGATTATGAGGAAGAAGAAGTGAGCTACTGGATGTGCGCCGATGGGATGGAAGAAATTCCTCTCTCATGGGTCTCTGATGGATACGCAGATTGTGGAGATGGGTCTGATGAAGTTCTAACCTCGACCTTCGATTGCTATGATGGAACATCAATCACCCTCGACATGGTGAGCGATGACAACATGGATTGTGCAGACGGTGAAGATGAGCCCGAGTACCAAGAAGGACAAGATACGAATGTGTTCTATTGTGATGATGGCTCGGACTCTGTTCCAATGGAATGGGTCAATGACGACTACGACGATTGTGGTGACGGATCAGACGAAGGCCTCGGCGAAGGTCACGGCTACGGCGACTACATGGTTGGAGCAGTCGGCATGGCTGCTGGCGAATTCATTGAATGGAACGGAGGATCACTCACTGACGCAACAAGTGGAGACGGTATGGACCTCGTTCTTTCGATGTGCGACTCCTTCAACACAATTGAGGGCACTGAAGGCGAATTTAGCGTTGCCGAAGGCTGTGGCGACGATGTTGAACGCTGGTCGTTTGTTGACATCGCAGCAGGTAACGTCGTTGGCGTTGAGTTCTTTGACGCTGATGAAAGCGGTACACTCACCAATGGGGACATGTTCATGATCTCAGAGGACCTTGAAACCACGGAAGACTGGAACGCAGTTCGACTGGCAAAGGGCATGGCCTACGCTGATGAGAACCCTGAAGTCGTGCTTCCTGGATTCACAGCAGCACTCGGTATCATCTCGATGCTCGGTGCAGCCCTCCTTGTTCGCAAGAACGAGTGAACCTGTTTGACAGTGAACACATCGCTGTACGTTGGCCTTGTGCAAGCAGGGTCAACGTACGCCGGTTTCGATACGAAGTGCCGATGGGCTGAAGTTCACTCTTCGAGGAACTGAGCGAGTTGTGGTGCCTGCCAGCCTTCTGGCTTGAGCACCTTTCCGTCTTCTCTGCGGATGACCTTTCCATCGACCAATTTTGCCATGTTTGAACGGTGAACCTCGTTAAACGCATCATCGTAGATGTGTTGCATGCCATGGTTGATGATCGTCCCGGCAAGGATGTAACCGATGTCTGCAAGTGCGTCAAGAACTTCGACCATGTCGCCTGCTCTTGCCGCTTCAGCGTATTCTTCAACTTCTTCTCGAAGGAGTTTGATTCGCAACTCGATCATGTCTTCAGGGCTTAGACCTGGAGAGTCAAGTTTCGGTATTTCGAAGGCTTCGTTGAATTCAAGCAGGGATGCAACCATTGGGTTCATGGATTTCTCTCAAGCCACCCGGCCCTTGAACATTGCATGTTTTCAGCATCTGCACTCATGCGGCCGCTTGTGACGGGTCCATGGCGATGATAGCGGCCAATAGAACCCATCCAGTGAGCATCGAAGCCCGAAACAGGGTTGTTTGAAAATCAGCCCATCGTTCCATGCGGAGGATCACAACAATGTTCACAATCGCCATAGCACCGGCTGCCGCTAAGAAGTAGGCCTCAGACATTGGATTGGAAATGGCAAAACATGCGAACCATGCAAGCGTGAGTTGAACCGACGTACGTGTGGTAACGGCATCGCCGAAACGAGACGGGAACGACTTGATGCCGTTCGCTCGGTCGCTTTCCATGTCCATGCGGGCGTAATTAAGGTCAAAAGCTGCAATCCACAAAGCGACCCCCAAAGCGATGAAGAAAATCCCAGGGTACCATCCTGTGTCTGTGATGGAGGCCCACCCCAAACTGTCTGCAGCGATTGCCACCCATGCGCCTGCGGGCGCAAGCCCGAGGCAAAGACCAAGCCAGAAATGGCAGAGCCATGTGTACCTTTTGAGGAATGGATAGACGACGAACACAGATACAGGAAGCCATGCCATGAGCAATGCGACTTGGTTGAGCATCGCAGCGCTGCCAAGGAGCATAACAAGAAACACTCCACACAGCGACCAAGCCGTTCCAATCGACATCTCGCCTGAGGCCAAGTGACGTCCTGCGGTGCGTGGATTGTCCGCATCCACCTTGCGATCAATGATTCGATTCAGACCCATGGCGAGTCCTCTTGCACCGATAGCAGCAAGGAGAATCCATAGTAAATCAACTGCAATCCACGAGAATACACCGCTTGTATCTGTGGCGACGAACTCATTGTGGGCGAGAATGTAACCGATGAGTACAAACGGGAGGGAGAACAATGTATGCTCGATTTTGATGAAGGAAAGAACTTGTTTTACATCCATCAAGCCTTGCCTCCAAAGGAAAGGTGGGGCGGCCATTGGTACTTAGCAAGTTCCGGATGCTTCGCCACCTTTTCCAGTGTTTCTTGGCTATGGAGCGTGATTGACGGCCACCTTCGAACGCCGTGTTCCTCAGACGGAATCGGTGTTGTTGCGTCCCAACACAACCTCGCCCTCTCCTCGTCAAAGGTGAGGCCGCGGCCGACATCGAATCGGGATGTGAGTTGCCACAACAAGCGACGACGGGCTTTTTCACAGTGCAAATCCATGTCGTTGTTGGTGATGAAGAGCCATCGAAGTGCAGAATCGTTGTCCAATTGCCAAATTGAATTTCTCAATTGCTTAATCTTCGTTTGGCGATTTCCTTCAGCCTTGTCATTCGAGGTCTCGGAACCGTCTTCTGGTGTGGGTGTTCCCTCAACATCGATGGTGACCACCATGATGCTGCCCCGGAGCATGCGGGCGTCGACGACCTCATCAAGGGCCAAAACTTGGTCCAGTCCATCAAATGAAGGAGCCTCGCCTTCACCTTGCCGCCAAGCTGGGACCTCTTGACGAAACGAGCCCTCGAGCGGCGGGTTCGGGGAACGGGGGTCTGCAGCAGCCAGCGTGGTTGCATCGATGAGCACCTTGCTGTGCACATTTTCGTACGGGCTTGCGGCTTCAAGTGAGTCCGCAACCATCCCTTCGAGAACGATGACATCGGTTTTGATGTCGACTTTGTCATTCAAAGCGTCAAGAAGTTGTTCAAGGTCCTTTGGGTTTTGATCGGGGTCGACCGCAATCATTGTTTTGAGGAACATCATTTGTCCTGCACCCAACAAACCAATGGCTGTTTTTCTTCCTTGACGGGGGTAGCGCTGCTTTGAGGCCACGATAGCGAGGTTGTGGAATCCGGTTTCCATCGGGAGGTGGACGCTGTTCACATCGCGGTGTTGGAAGTTGAGCACGGGAGAGAATTGCCGGCCAATCGCTTCGCCGAGGTGACCGTCTTCCATCGGCGGCAAACCTACGATGGTGGCTGCAAGCACTGCATCCTTTCTGCAGGTGATGGCAGTAACGTGCATGACAGGGTACTGTCCTGTCAGCGAATAGAACCCAAAGTGGTCGCCAAACGGTCCTTCAAGGCGTGTTTCGCCAGGAATACAATAACCTTCGATGACAATATCGGCCTCAGCGGGGACCATGAGATCCTGCGTGAGCGCTTTGGTGATTGGGAGTGACTTTCGACCGAGGATGCCGGCGAACTGGTATTCGCTGAGGTTGTCTGGAAGTGGGGATATTGCAGAGAAAATCAATTCTGGTGGACCGCCCATGCAGATTGCAACGGGCATACGGACTTCTTTTCCAGACGCCTTTGCCGCCTCGGCATGTTCAGCGCCATGCTTGTGAATCTGCCAATGGAGTCCGATTTCTTTCGGGCCGAACACCTGTGCACGGTACATGCCAAGGTTATGCTCTCCGTTTTTGGGATTCTTCGTCACGACGAGGGGTAGGGTGACAAACGGTCCACCATCCTTCGGCCAGGTGGTTGGTATCGGAAGACGGGTCAAATCGGTCGGCAGTCGGACACGTTGGGAGTTTCCTTTCCGCTTCTTTTTCGGCGGCATTGCAAGTGCATCCCGAAGGAGAGGCAGGGCTTTCCACGGCTTTCTCATGTACAATCCGATGTCAGGCTTCATCATCGCAACCATTCGATCGCCGATTTCTGTTTCATGGGTGGCGCCGAGCGCCCGCATGGTTCTGTCTTGGTTGCCGAAGAGATTCATGGCGAGTGGTATGTCGGAGATGGTTCCGTCGGGAAGGCGAGGCTGCTCAAAGACAACGGCCGGGCCGTCGTTCTTGACAAGGAGGTCAGCAATGGCACCGGCTTCGAACTGCACGTCAACAGGCCGCTTGATGCGGAGCACTTCTTTTCGGTCCTCGAGATGTTCGAGCCATCGCTTCGATGTACGCCACGCCACGATTGATGCTGGAGCGGCCTTCATTTGAACCGTCGTATTTTGCTGTGTTGTTTACCACCTCTTTCCAGTTGGCTCGATACATGCATTGAAAGGGAGTATGCCCCACCTGAGGCCATGCAAAAAGCACTGATGCTTCTCATAGTAACGGCGCTTTTTGCATTCTCATCCCAAACCGTTGCCGCTGAAGATTCCGATGTCATCGTGACAGTGGACAGCACAAGCCTACGATTCAGCCCCTCAGAAATTACGATCACCGAAGGTCAAGCAGTTCGGTTCATGTGGGCAGGCCAAGCCCTTGCTCACAACGCCGTGGCCGACGACGGCTTGTTTGATTCCGGTGAACCTGAACGTGATGTCGATTACAGGTTCGTCTTTGAACCCGGCACAGCAGGAACCCACACATTCGTCTGCGAACCGCACGCCAGCGTTGGCATGGTTGGCACCGTGACCGTGGAGGCCGCTCCGGTGGAAGAGGTCGAAGAAGAGACTGAGGAGGTTGCCTCTGAAGACACCCCTGCAGTTTCCCTCGTTAGCAGCCTGTTGATGACCGCATTTGCTGCTGTATTCGTTGCTCGGTACGCTGATGATGAGCAAATGGAATGACCGCTTGCTTCATGTGCTTCCATCGATTGAAGTTGTCCATGGGCGAAGCAGCACAGCAGTGTGATGTCCTCATCATCGGCGCAGGTCCCGGTGGCGGTTCAGCAGGATTGCATACCTCTCGGGCCGGTTTGAAAACAATCATTGTCGAGGCCGATCCTGAAGTTGGCACGCCTGTACACTGTGGTGAATGCTTGAGTCACATAGCGGTTGAAAACCTCGATTTGGAAATTCCCGACCATGTCAAAGCCCTCGATGTGACGGGGATCCGAGTGATTTTCCCCGACGGGACTGAGAAGTTGCTCACCGAGAAAGGATATGTTCTGGAGAAGCACCTGTTTGAGCGATGGCTCTGTGATGAAGCTGGAAAGGAAGGAGCAACGCTTTTGTTGCACCACAAAGTCACTTCAATGGAGCGAATTTACAATAGCGAAAATGAATTTTCCTATTGGAAAATTGATGGCAAGGGTGACGGTTTTCCAATCGAATGCAAAGCAGTCATTGATGCCTCTGGTGTGACCGGAGCAGCTTCGAAACTCCTGGACATGGGTACAGAGGTCGAAGTGATCGCAGGATTCCAGTACGAGATGCTCGATGTACCAAATGATGGGTATCTTGATTTTTACTTGTGGCCGAAGTATTCCCCTCATGGCTATGTTTGGATGATTCCAAAGGAGGGGGGACGGGCAAACGTAGGTCTTGTTACCACGGATAAAAAAGGCGCAATCAAGTACCTCAACTCGTTCATCCAAGACACCTACCTTGACGGAAAACCAACAGTGAATCCTCCGTGGCGTGCCGAGGGAGTCAAAGTCCGACCCTTTGGTGGCACCATACCGATTTCCGGCCCACGCACACGGACTGTAGCCGACGGCGTCATCCTTGTTGGCGATGCAGCTGGTTTCACCTCTCCGTTGTTCGAAGGCGGCTCTCATCTCGCTCTCTGGTCCGGGCGTGAAGCAGCACAAACCATCGCAAAAGCACTCGCAGAAGGAAACATGTCAGAGGCAAGGCTTCAGGCGTACGAAAAAGCCTGGAAGAAGCGGTTCCCGCCTTACAATAAAATCCTCAAAGGAAAAACAGCCTTGTATGACTTGACCGATGAGGAGATGTCGATCATGGCCAAGTGCCTTCCTGAGGAACTTGGCAACATGTCTCCGTTCCAAAAACTCGGTATTGGTCTGAAAATTCTCGTAAGAAAACCAATCCTTCTGACCAAGCGAGTCATCCCAATCTTGCTCTCGTTTGGATATTCACGAGCAAAGCATTTCGGTTGGTGAAGCACTTCCAGAATCAGCAATGTCCTTGAAGGATGTGCGCTGGTCAACAACCATGTGGGGGGCGACGCTCTGGTTTGCCCTCCTCGCAGCGACGGTGCTTCTTTTCCGTCCACGATTGCATGAGCAGTCGAAACTCGCGTCTTTCGGCCTTCATGCGCTGATGGTTCTTCCGTTCGTTGCGTTGGCAAGCCGTTTCCTTGTCAATGACACAAGCATTCACCATGTGGTTGCGTATGGTGGTGCTGCACTTCCTCTCAAGTACCGATTTGCTGCCACATGGGCTGCACGTGAGGGCCCTCTTCTGCTCTGGGTGATGTGGATGGCCTTGCTTGCATACATATGGCGCGCTCCGATGCAGGGTGAGTCCTCCAATACCCATGCACTTCGATTGCGACTTATTCACGGATTCAGTTTGCTTTTATTGCTCAACGCGCAGACCCTTGATCCGTTCAAGGAAGCCTCGCCGTACTTTGTGGGACGGGGCCTCAATGAATTGCTTCAAACAGATTTGATGGTCATTCACCCCCCATTGATTTTCTTGGCGTATTCGTTTTGTTTGCATTCAGCTGCCGTTGCTCTTTCTTCGATGTTTGCATCCTCTTCTGGCATTAAAGATCGAATGCTGACAACGGTTCGCCCCGGTCTGTTCGTCGCAACTCTTGGCATTGGCTTGGGTGGGTTGTGGGCGTACCTCATCCTTGATTGGGGCGGCTATTGGGCGTGGGACCCGGTTGAAACGGGGTCGTTCCTGCCTTGGCTTGCGCTCGTGTTTCTTTCCCACATGCGCACCCGTCCAGGCGCCGCTAAGGATGCCGCATGGATTGGTGGGGGGCTTGCTGCGGGCGGTTTGGCATTATTCGCCACGCTTGTCACTCGAGCAGGCGGCGTTTGGGCTTCCTCCGTCCACACCTTTGTTGCAGCTGATGAAGGAAAGGCCCCCACGGATGCTTTCTCTCGGATGGTGATGCTCAAATCAGATGGATTCGCTGGTGTCGAGGTCATGACATACCTCGTTCTTCTCCTGTTATTCGTAGGCCTTTGGGTACAATATCAACGAACTTCATCTCACGAATCTTCCTCCACAGGCGGCGCTTGGTGGTTCCTGATTCCAACCGTCGGCGCCTTGATTGGCATGCTTGGCAGCCTTGATGGTCTTGAGGGCTTGGTGCCGGGGGCGGATGTTTACGCCATTGTTCCGAATGCTGTGTTCCCGATGCTCATGCTCCTTCCGTTGGCCATTGAAGTGCTGTCCAACCCAACCTCAAACCATGCTTCAGATGAGGGATGGCGTTACCAGTCGTTTTTAGATCGACTTGGCGAAACGTCGCCTCTTCGTCAGTATGCTCCATTTTTCACCCTCTTCCTGTTCTATCTTGGGATTGCACTTCTCTCAGAAAACGCATTTTACGGTGGACTGGCGTTGTTGTTCTTTGCGCCTCTCTTCTTCGCTCGGGATGCCACAAAAGCTTGGCCTTGGGCAGCAGGTGGCGTTATGTTGGCGCTCGCAGGTGCATGGGCAGAACTGGTCAGTGTGCTCGCTGCAGGTGTCACGATGCTGTTGTTCGTGGTGCCTTGGCTGTTCGCTCCAGAGACTGAATCCAAGTCCAACGGTGCATCACTGTTTGAACGTAAAACTCAGATTCAGATTGCTCTTTGGGCTTCAGTCGTCCTTGTGGGGCTCTACCTCGTCCTCACCCTTGTCCTTCTTTTGGCGAGCATCGATGCGGTGAACTTTGATGCGCACGAAGTCTACGGTGTTCCCTTTGTCTTAGCGTTCGCTGCAGCGATGGTGATGTACACCGGTCGGAAAGGGGACTCAAACAGAAACGCATGGTTGGTAATTGGAACTGCTGCGCTCTCGTTGTTGTTTGCGTTGTGGAAACCAGAGGCGTTTGGTATGGATTCGAACACCACAGTCTCCTCTTTCATAGTTCGCGGCACATTAGCGTGGCTCGTGCTTCCAATGCTCTTTTTGGTCCTTCTTCCAGTTGCTCGAGAGGCTTTGGTCGTTCAACGGAAAGGTCGCAGTGTACGGGATTTGATGCAACGAATTCCATTTGGGGCTCACCTTGTCCATCTTGGTCTGATTTTGCTCCTGATTGGGCACGTGTACACCACAGTTCTCGTCGACAGAGGCGATGCCAGTCATCGAATCACGATGATCAAGGATGAAGTGATCATCGATGGAAACTATGGGTACGAATTCAACGATTTAGTGGCCCAGTCGGAGGATTTGGAGGTCGGCGACGGCTACATCGGTGTTCAAATCACAGTTTACGAAATCGAAAACGGTGCGCCGGGTGAAGCCATTGGCATCGTTGAACCGGGTATGTTGAGGTTTGATTCAACAGGCACCGCTCGTTCGGAAGTTGACACACTGACGAGATGGAGCGGCGATATTGTGTTCATCTTTGATGGCAGCCAGGCCTCAGGTCTCATGAGTCAGACGACTGGGGGTGACCTCTCCTCAGTGGAAATGGTTCGCGTCACGGTTTACGATCTTCCAGCATCCCACACAGTGTGGCTCGGCTGGGCAACGATGTTAATCGGCATGGCGATTGTCGTCACTGGCGATGTCAGCAAAAACAAGAGCCTGCGCCCCCATGGAATCGAAATCGAGGCTGAAGAGTGACGGCTTGCCTCGCCAATGGAATTATCAAGGGGGCGACGGTCGCCGGACTACCCGAAAGGGAGGTAATACCATGGAAGATGGAACAATTGTCCACGTTGATTATGAACTCTACAACAATGAAACAGGTGACCTCATCGAGACCACCCGTGAAGCAGTCGCAAAAGAGCACGATGCCCACCAAGAGAACCGCACCTACGAACCAATGGTGTGCGTTGTTGGCGGCGGTCAACTCATTCCAGGCTTCGAAGAAGCACTTGGTGAAGCAAAGAAAGGCAAGGAAACCGAAGTCGTCATCGCACCTGCAGACGCTTATGGCGAAAAAGACGCCTCACAAATCGAAACCATCAGCATTGACAAACTCATCCGTGCTGTTCAAGACCCTAACTCCCTCTACATCGGTGCACCAGTCACCATCGGTAACCGACAAGGCTACCTCTCCTACCTCGCAGCAGGACGGGCTCGAATCGACTACAACCATCCAATGGCTGGCAAGTCGCTCAAGTATTCGTTCAACGTTGTCGACGTGGTCGAAGGAAAGGAAGACCAAGTTGTCGCCCTCCTCCAAGCAAACACCGGTCACAGTGGCTTCGAAGTCAGCTTCGATGGCGAGGACTTGATGATCGTCCTCCCACAAACAATGCTCTTCGACACCAACGCTGCAATGCTCAAGTTCCGTTTGGTGACCACCATCCGTGACGCTGTTGAATGCGGTAAGGTTTCGTTCATCGAAGTTCACGAACCTCGTGGATTCGGCGCTACCGACGACGAAGAAGATGTCCAAGACGTTGGAGAAGACCTCTCCTCTCTCTCAGTTGCTGAGTTGAAAGAGCGATGCAAGGCTGCCGGCCTACCTGTTGGCGGAAAGAAAGCAGACCTCGTCGCTCGCCTCTCTCAAGAGGAAGAATGAAGCGAAGGGCTTTGAGCCCGAATTTACTTCATCCCAAAGCATATTGAGGGCGATTCGTAGCGACCACTGAGGCTCACCTATGTCGACCAATGCGTTGGAAGAACATCTTGAAAACGCCGAACCAGCGTTGCCCGATTCAGAGTACTCCGTCTATGAAAAAATTGCTCTTTGGGCCGTTCTTGTGCTTATTGCTGCAGTGGCGAGTGGACTTGTTCTTGCAAATGAAGCCGTTTGGGACGAGGGGCTCAAGCCGATTGTTTGGGATCCAGTGACGAAAGACGCAGGCGCTGCCGGCGATGCAGGTTATTCCCCAGAAAACACCACCATCTACACAGCATCCATGCTTGTGAGCGTCATCATTCTCCAAGCACTGTTTCGAAAGGCTGACGTTCCCTGCGATGACAGAATGACCATCGCACTTGTTGTCTGGGTTTGCCTTGCCCCTGTGATGCGCGTGCTGGAAGACGCAGACTTCTTCTCGGCAGAGATGGATGTGCTCTTCATCTCTCCATTGATTCACCTCCATCTTGCCGCTTGGCTTATTGGAATCGCCATGCTTTCGCAATGGCTGGCAGGTAAGTGGGATGGGGCCACAACCGATCGAGATGAGCAAAAAGTGAGGTTGGCGCTCCTCCCCTCGCTGATGATTGCCCTCATGTTCCATTGGGGTCTTTTGTATCAGCCAGCCTACATCGTTCATGATGAAATGGGGCAGGCATGGGCCATGGGTGGCTTGTTAGCTGCCTTTGGGATGCTCTTATGGTCGTTCATCAAGACTCGACATTGGCCAGCCATCACCCGCGGCCTCTTCACCTTTGGAGCTGCCTCGGTCGTTCTTGGTTTGGGTCACTGGGCTCAATTCTTGGCCACGCCATGGGCACAAGAGAGTGGGCGGGTTCTCGAATCAACGCCAATATGGCCGCTCTTCGTCGTGCTTGGCATCCCCGCTGTGGTGTGTTTCTTCATGTACAGGGCCGGTGTCGAAGATTTGCATCAACTGAAACTTACAGGTCATGAGGCAGGTGTGCTTCCAGTTGGTGTTCGTTTGGACACGTGGGAAGATGCAGGCGATCTCACAAAAAATCATCCCGTTCAATTGCTTTCAAAGAAAGGGCTGCTTGCTACGCCAATGGTGCTCGCCATGGTGTTTGGTCAACTCTGCGATGGGTTCGCAACCATGGTTGGCATCGACTCCTTTGGATACGGTGAAAAACATCCTGTCAGCGACGCTGTCATCCAATTCGGCGGCCGCTTGAATGACTCCTGGGGAATTGAATACGGCGAGGGTGCCTGGCTCTTCACACTCGTGAAGGCTGGACTGATTGGGGCCATTGTGTGGTTGTTCTCCGAGATGAAGGTCGAACAACGCCAACGGCATCTCCGAGTTTTAATCGTGCTCGCAGTCTTGATTGTCGGCCTTGCGCCCGGTCTTCGTGACATTGGACGATTGACGCTTGGTGTATGACAGGGCTTTTGCACCTTGTAATAGGGTTAAATGTCGCCCCCACCTGCCATCGAACGAGGGGTGTGCATGGACCGATTACCAACACGAGTGAATCGAGCAGACCCTGAGTTTTCAGAACGTAAATCATTCAACCTTGGGTTGATTGAAACATTGCGCGAACGTCTCAATGTTGCTTCAATGGGTGGCGGTGGAAAGTACGTCGAACGCCACCGCAGCAGGGGCAAAATGCTCGCACGGGAACGCATTGAACGAATCATCGATCCGGGGACTGCATTTCTCGAATTTTCACCCCTCGCAGCTTACGAGCTGTATGATGGGCGTGCCCACTCTGCGGGCATCGTAACCGGTGTCGGCATGGTGCATGGAAGAGAATGCCTCTTTGTCGCCAATGATGCTACCGTCAAAGGTGGGTCATATTACCCAATGACCGTAAAGAAGCACATTCGTGCTCAAACGATTGCTCACGAAAACAACCTTCCATGCATCTATTTGGTCGACTCCGGCGGTGCCTTCCTGCCAATGCAAGACGAAGTATTCCCGGACATCGGCCATTTTGGCCGTATCTTCCGAAACCAAGCCCGAATGTCTGGCGATAAAATTCCTCAGATTGCAGCCGTTCTTGGCTCGTGCACGGCTGGAGGCGCCTATGTGCCTGCAATGTCGGACGAATCAATCATCGTCAAAGGAAACGGGACCATCTTCCTTGCAGGGCCTCCGCTGGTGAAGGCAGCAACAGGTGAAGAGGTCTCTGCTGAAGACCTCGGAGGCGCAGAAGTCCACACGGTGCAATCAGGTGTTGCTGATCATTTCGCTGAAGATGAACCAGAGGCGTTGCGGATGGTTCGAAACGTTGTTGAGAACATTGGGCCACAAGAACTCGCACCAATGCCAACCGTCCCCGTTGAGGCGCCAGCGCACGATGTTGAAGACCTTCTCGGCCTTATTCCAAGCGACAACAGAACACCTGTTGACATCAAGGAAATCATTGCCCGAATCGTCGATGGCTCAAGGTTCCATGAATTCAAGGCTCGTTACGGGACCACCCTTGTGTGTGGCTTTGCCCACATCCATGGGCAAAAAGTAGGTATTGTCGCCAACAACGGCATTCTTTTCTCAGAATCTTCGCTCAAAGGTGCGCACTTTGTCGAATTGTGCGGTCAGCGTGGCATTCCTTTGGTGTTCCTTCAGAACATCACTGGATTCATGGTTGGCAAAGCGTACGAGGCTGGCGGTATTGCAAAGGATGGTGCGAAACTCGTGACGGCTGTCTCTTGTGTGAACGTGCCAAAATTCACCGTGATCATCGGTGGCTCCCACGGTGCTGGAAATTACGGAATGTGCGGACGTGCTTATGATCCTCGCTTCCTCTTCATGTGGCCAAACAGCCGAATCTCTGTCATGGGCGGACCGCAAGCTGCGGACGTGCTCACCACCGTCAAGCAAGACCAGCGCGCCCGGGAGGGCCTTGAGCCAATGGTTGGCGATGAATTGGATGCGTTCAGAGCCCCAATTCTCGAACAATACGAGACGGAAGGAAGCCCATACTACTCGACAGCTCGACTGTGGGACGATGGCATCATCGACCCGAGGGACACTCGTGACGTCCTTGGTTTGTGCATCCGGGCGGCTCGAAACGCAACGCTACCAACCGATCGCTTCGGCGTCTTCCGGATGTGAGAAGTGCAATTGAAAAATCAAAAATGCAATTGGAGATTTTCGTATGATGACAATGGAGAACCCGCCCCAAACTGAACTCGTGACCATGACCCTCGATGGTTCGAGGGCGAACCTTCGATTGAACCGAGAGGACAAATTCAACGCACTCAACGTCCAACTTATCACTGAACTGTGCGAACTACTCGATTGGACGGCGGCACGCAGCGCAGGTACCCTCGACGCATTGAGCGACGAAAACGGAGCACCCTACCTGAGAAGCATTGTTCTCTCCGGCTCAGGCCGCCACTTCTGTGCTGGGGCTGACATCAACATGATGCGTGATGCTGGAGCGAACACGCCGGAAGAAAACCGAGCGGACTCCAAGCGCCTCGATCGGCTGTTCAACAGCCTGTGGGCTCACCCGTGTTTCACTGTTGGAGCCATTCAAGGCGTGGCACTCGGCGGAGGAGCAGGGCTTGTTGCTTGCTTGGACCACGTCATTGGCACCCAGAACATCAAACTCGCTCTTTCTGAGGGGAAATTAGGCATCCTCCCCGCAGTGATCGGCCCCTATGTCTACCGTCGCCTTGGCTCAGCATGCTTCCGAAGGCTCGCCATGCAAGCCAGTCGAGTTGGCGCTGAAGAGGCGCTCCGAACCGGCTTCATCGAACAAGTGGTTACAGACATTGATTCGCTTGAGCCTGCAGTTCAATCCTTGCTTGATGAGGTCCTCACCACGGGTCCCTGCGCTGTGACATTGGCCAAACAGCTCACCCTCAACTTCGATCGTTGGACCGAATCAGATGAGGCCTTGAGGGACTGGACCCTCGATTTCACCAGCAAGATGCGAGGCTCGAAAGAGGGGCAAGAAGGCCTCTCTTCGTTCTTGGAAAAGCGTTCGGCAAATTGGAAACCTGAATGAGGGGCGTTGTTTCAATGGTTCGGAAGGTCTTGGTCGCTAACCGCGGGGAAATCGCTTGTCGAATCCTCCGGGCATGCAATGAAGCAGGCCTACCCAGCGTCGCGATTTACGCTGAAAACGACGCATCCTCGATGTTTGTCGAACTCGCTGACGAAGCAGTTCTCCTCACCGGGGGCACCATCGGTGAAACCTACCTTGACCAAGATCAGATTTTGGCGATTGCAAAATCCACAGGAGCCGACGCAATTCACCCTGGCTTTGGTTTTCTTTCCGAGCGAGCAGATTTTGCACGTGCGGTTGGTCATGCGGGTCTGCAATGGGTCGGGCCGAGTCCAGAAGCCATCGAGCAGATGGGTGACAAGATGACTGCTCGGATCACCATGCGTGCAGCAGGTGTTCCTGTGATTCCTGGTGAAGAAATTGAACATGAGGATGAGGCCGATGCCCTTGCAGCGATTGAGGCAGCCTCGCACCGCGTTGGATATCCGATGCTGCTGAAAGCGTCCTCTGGTGGTGGTGGAAAAGGCATGCGTGCGGTTCACGCTCCTGAGGATCTAATTGAATCTGCAAAAGGCGCTCGCCGTGAAGCAATTGCTGCATTCGGCGACGGGCGTGTTTACCTTGAGCGTCTTTTGACTGGCTCAAAACACGTAGAAATCCAAGTGTTGGCTGATCGACACGGTCGAACCATCCACCTCGGTGAGCGGGAGTGCAGCGTCCAACGAAGGCACCAGAAAGTGTTCGAAGAGGCTCCATGCGCCACGATGACACCTGAACTGCGCGAAGCGATGGGTCAAGCGGCAGTCGCTGCGGCAGAAGCTGTGGACTACGAAGGTGCTGGAACGGTTGAATTCCTTTTAGCCCCGACTGGAGAATTCTTTTTCTTAGAAATGAACACCAGAATTCAGGTAGAACATCCGGTCACCGAATTGGTCACAGGCGTTGATTTGGTGCGTGAACAACTCCGTATCGCTGCGGGAGAACCAATGTCATGTGGCCCTCTGATGATGCGAGGCCATGCCATTGAGGTTCGATTGTATGCAGAAGATGCTGCAAACAACTTCTTGCCAGCAATTGGGCCACTTGCCGTCTTCCGACCGCCGGAAGGTCCGGGCGTCCGTCTTGACACAGGCGTACGCGAAGGCGATGAGGTCACACCAAATTATGACCCGATGCTCGCCAAACTGATCGTATGGGCTCCATCACGTCCAGAAGCGTTGCAGCGAATGCGCAGGGCACTCGACGAATTTGTGGTGCTGGGCACCACAACGAACATTCGCTTCTTGCGGGAACTTTGCGATGAGCCTGAGGTGATCACAGGAGCGACGGATACAACCACCATCGATCGGATTTGGCCAAATGGCTGGCAACCAACAGTTCCTCGTGCTGTGGAAGACATGGCACTGATGGCAGCAGCAGTTGCGGAAAGCGCCGGTCTTCACCGCAAGCAATCCATGGCGTCCACAGGCGGCCAAGGTGCGCCAAGCCCATTCGAGACCATCGGACGGAGGTTTCCCTGATGCATCATCAGTTCCGCAGTCCAGAAGGCCCAATTGAGGTTACAGTGGCAAAGCAAGGCGATGAATGGTCGCTTGGTGGCCTATCGACAAGTGTCATGGCTGACGGCCGCTTGAAGATTGTATCTTCGGATGGACGGATTTCGTTTGGTCACGTTGCCAAGGTTGGCGATGTGTGGTGGGTTCATGCCGAAGGCCACACGTTCAAACTTGAACGGATTGAACCCGGCGCATCGGATACCGATGATGGTGGCGGACTCACAGCGCCAATGCCCGGGAAGGTGCTCGATGTCCTCGTCGCTGCAGGTGAAGTTGTTTCAGCTGGCACCACCCTCATGGTGTTGGAGGCCATGAAAATGGAACATCGAATTGTGGCTGCGACCGACGGCGTTGTGATGGCCGTTCACTTTGCAGCGGGCGATCAAGTGGAACAAGGCGTGGCCTTGCTCACATTGGACGAATCATGAGTCCAACGCTCGCCAATCTCCCGATTGAATCCTGTGTTCTTCATCGATGCTCACGGCGTACATGTAGGTCCACGCCCAGATCTTTCCTTCCTCTGTTTCAACCTCGACGAGTGTACGTTTAAACAGCGAATCATCTGACTTGAACCCATAGAACCCCTCAACTCTGTCCAGCGATTGGAGGCCAAGAAATACATCGTTGAGTCGGTAGAGTTCGCCAAGCACTCGATCTTCTTCTGAAGGCCGCATGCCGGGGTAGTTGCCTAAATTGTACAGTTTTCCCTTTACCTGAGCGGTCACGCCGGGTTGGAATGTATGTTGTTCGAGGGTTGCACCTCTGGACTCGCCAGCCATGAGGGTGCCATAGACAAAGAGGTAAGGAACAGGAAAAGATACGTCTGAGTTTTCAATTGCCATTTTCAAATCTTCAATTGGAAGATTGCGTCGTTTCAGTCCCGCTCTTACCAACCCAGCATAGTGCATTGTTGGCGCCACATACTCGCCCTTTCGATGTTCGACAAGCGTGTATGTCACCGCTTCGGTCGATGTCCCATTCGGCAACAGAACATTCACGATGCATCGTTCGTAGTAATTTGGATGCCCTTCCTTGCGATCCATGTTGGCAAGCGCCTGATTGGTCAATGCAAACAAAACACCTGGGACCGCATGCCCGCATCCTGCAGGGACCACATCAGCTGCTCCGCCTCGTCTTCGTGTGGACCTGTAATGAAACTTCAATCGGTAATCCGGGAGCCAGCATGGCGTGATTTCTTCAATTCCAGCCGGGTTCACGCCCTTTTCTTCACACCATTCAAGCCAGTCGTTGCGGTCAAGGTTTGACCCGTAGCCGAAATAGAGGGTTCGTGCTTCCTCAGCCATGACTGCCAATCATTTCGACAATATATCAAATCGATTGATTAGCCCCAGGTGCATGGTTCCAGCACTTCTTGACCACCCATGAGCGGTTGCAACACTTCAGGGATGCGCACCCGTCCGTCTTCCATCTGGTTTTGTTCCATAATGGCAACAAGTGCCCGAGACGTAGCCACGGCTGTGGAATTGAGCGTGTGGGCGATTGGTTGGCCAGCGTGGCCAGGTTGGCCATAGCGGATTTGGAGGCGGTTCGCCTGGTAGTCGGTGCAATTTGAGCAAGACACGATTTCCTTGTATTGATCTGCTCCCGGAATCCATGCCTCAAGATCGTACTTCTTTGCGGCGACTGTTCCCATGTCACCGGTGCAAATGTTGACCACTTCGTAGTGCATGCCCAAAGCATCCCACAAATCAACGCAGTTTTGGAGCAACTCTTCTTGCAGTTCCCACGACTGGTCAGGGCTTGCGATGATAATTTGTTCAATCTTGGTGAATTGGTGCACGCGCCAGATCCCTAAGTCAGATTGTCCGTGGGAACCAACCTCACGTCGGAAACAAGGCGAAACGCCGACAATGCGGAGTGGGAGGTCTGCTTCTGGAATTGTTTCGCCCATGAACATGGCCGTAAGGGGGTGTTCAGCGGTTGCAATCATGTAGTACTTGTCGGGTTCCACGCCGTACATCACCGTCTCGAAATCAGAAAGATCAGTCACGCCTTCGTAGGCGTCTTTGTTCATCATCACAGGTGGTTGAACGAAGGTATAGCCCCGCTCTCGAATGAAATTGACAGCGTATTGCTGCAATGCGAATTCCATTCTTGCAAGGTCTCCTTTCAGGAAAAAGAAACGACTGCCAACGATTTTTGCTGCTCGCTTCAAATCCACCCACTTGTTCATTTCAATCAATTCGTTGTGAGTTCGTGCATCAAAGTCGAACGATGGCTTTGTCCCATGCACGCTGTGGAGGGTGTTCCCCGATTCGTCCGCTCCCTTTGGCACATCATCATGAAGGATGTTTGGAATGCTCATTCTGATTTGGTCCCGTTGTGCGAGAGCATCATCGGTCTTCTTTTCCAATTCACTGATCTGAGCGCCAAGGTCAGCGACTTCGGCGAGGATTCGCTTTGCTTCAACCTCCTCGCCGGCCTTCTTTGCTGCTCCGATTCCACGAGCGGCTGTGTTTTTGGTGGCTCTCAGTTGATTTGTTTGGTGTTGAAGATTCACCCAAGCTTGGTCCAACTCGATGACCTTCTCAATGTTGTCGTGAGGGATGCCACGCTTGTCGTGGTCCTTGCGAATGATGTCGGGGTTGTTTCTGAACAGATTAATTTCAAGCATCGTGCATCACCTCAAAATGATATTCCGAAATCGAAGATGGCAGAACCGATGAAGATGAACCCGCCAACAACATAGCCAAGAATCGATCCGCCGTTAAGCAGAGGAAGGCCTGCTTGAGCCCTTCCTCGTGCCACATAGGTCATGAGTGCAAAGTAGCCTACAAGGCCGCCGATAAGGGTGGAGATTGCAACGAGGATTGCATCGCTGTGGTCGAGCCACTGCGCCGCAGAAACAACAAGCATTCCAGGGAAAATCACATCACCGAGACCCATGAACATGGCATCTTTGCTCTTCTTCTTTTTTGGTTGGCCGACAGATGGTGAGGCGACCGCTGGTTGGTTTTTCTGTTTCATCGATGTGGTTTCTTCGACAAAGGAGTACCCCTTCTCTTGAGGGGCAACCAGCAATATTGGAAGGCGTAGACCAATCATGGTGTCGGCCAAATCAAGCATGTGCTTCGATTTGTACACTGCCCATGCATCATAGATTGCCGCAGCGATCATGAACACAATGATGAGCGTTGGAACAAAGGCCACACCCAACATCACGACAACACCGGATCCAACCAAGACACCAACCGTGTTCACCACGTACCATTCGCTGTGGACGTAGAGCAACACCATCAGCACAAGAGCAACAAGAACACCGATGACAAGCGGTACATCGTACAACTGGAGGCCACTGATGACTTCCATCTCTGAGGTGACGACACCGCTTTCTACTGCAGTTGATGCATTGGAATACATTGCATTGAATTGGTCGTCTCCTTCGGCGTCTGTTGAAAACCAACCTGTTGAGAAGCCTTCCTCGATGTCGATGCTGAGTTTCTGGATGAGGTTGCCTCCATAGAGCCAATGCGCTTGAGTGTTGGTGGTGACCAAGAGTTCTGTGTACCCAGTGACATCCTTGTCGACCAATCGAACGGATTGGATGGAGGCTCCAAACCCTTCGAGCATCATTCCTTCTTCTTTGGTGAATTCTGGGGTGGCAGAGGCGTTCCATTCAAACCCAACGACGTCACCATTTTCCTCACCAAGGATCAAGATTTCTTCACTTGAATCTGGGCCGTTGTAAACCGCTGGGGACCAAGGCGATGGTCCGAAATCTGCAGATGTGATGCTGCTGGTTGCGTTGTATTGGAACACTACTTTAGCAAAATTGCTTGCTTCAGGTGTGGTTGGGTCGTTGGCTTCCGAAAATTCTTCGAGTTCAATGACGACCGCCATATTTGGTGTTACAATCATGACCTTGTCGTCAGCAAGAGATTCAGCATAGACGGTCTCGATGTGGGCATCAAGACCGACAGGAAGGCGCCATGTGGCTTGCATTATCATGGCACCCGGGGTTTCGTCAAATGTGTTGAAACGGTGCATAAATCCACCCTCATCAACGATGTACATCGCATCGTTTGTGTGGAAAGCAAGCATGCACGCCGAACCGATGCTCGGTAGGAATTGCGAATAATTCTCTCCCTCATCATTGACCTCAAACTCATGGCATTCATAGGAATCAATCGTTTCGCCGGTCAAGGCGTCAACATACCACACCCACGCGCCGTTTGCGAACGTAAACACCCCATCGCCAATCGATGCCTGGATTCGGTCACCGTCTCCTGCGGGGTGGCGCTCGTGGTTGTTAGTCCACATTGACGTATTATCGCTCATGTTGTTCCCTTCATAGTAGGTGATCGTGTCGCCCCAAGTGCCAGCGGTGCCCGTTAATGTGGACATCAAATGGCCATCAAATCCTGAATGGGTAAGGAGCACGCTGTCAAAAGATGTTTCTTCCTCAACAGCGTACGGATCAGATTCGAAATCCATCATGATCATGTGGGCCAACGGTACGGTTGAATACATCAATGCAAGCGCGAGAACGCCCATAATCCCATACTTGATGACCCAGTCTTTCTTGTATTTTGCAAGCATGAGGATAAACGCAGTGAAGACAAAAATCATCACCAATTCCAGAGCAATGTAACGGACTTGGGTTGCGCCAGCATCGCCAAAGGCATGCAAGCCGCCAATGTCGTACCATGGGCGAATAAACAACGCCAGTAGGATTGTGATGATGAACATGCCAACCATGCCGAGCATCGATGTCATCTGCTCCTTCATCATCGACCAAAGGCTGTCTTCTTGACGAAGTTGAGCCTCCATTGCTTCGAATTCCTTCGAAGTTTGAGCCTGAGCCTTTTGCTTTGGCGTCGATGGCGAATCATCGTTGGTCATGGTTCTCGGAGGTTGCGTCCCCATATCAGCATGATGCATCTAAGCGCCCCCTACGGGGGCGTCCTTCCATTGTTCATGGGCAATGCGAGAGGCTCTTCACCAAGGTGGCCCTCGGAGGGGCTGGGGCGAGGAAAGTGGACGATGTGCGAACCTGGCTTGAGGCGACCAAAAAGGGCGGAATGGCCCTTGGTCTTGCCCACACCAAATCCGTCCTCAAGCGACTGCATCTTCCACACACACCCGAACACATACTCCATGTCGCCGGAAGCAATGGCAAGGGAACTGCGTGCGCGCTCATGGCCGGGTCGCTGACGCTCAATGGCGTCTCGAACCTCCTGTTTTCATCACCCCACCTCATTCGGGTTGAGGAGCGAATTCGAATCAACGGTGTTCCAATCTCATCCATCCCCTTCGAGGCTGCTTTGGGTGCGGTTCGAGATGCTGCGGCCCAAGACCCCATTGTTCCATTGACCTTTTTCGAGGCCACCTACCTCGCTGCGATGAAATGCGCCAGCGATGCTGGCGTCGAGGTCTTGATTCTTGAAACCGGGTTGGGTGGGCGTAAGGACGCAACCCGTTCAGGTCCTGCAACCGCTTGTTTGATCACATCGGTGAGCGCAGAACACAGCGACATACTTGGTGATTCATTGCCTCTGATTGCAAAGGAGAAGGCGGCTATTTCCCGTCCAAATTGTCCAATTCTGATTCGCCACCCGATGACCGAGGAGGTTGAACAAGCCATGCTTGACGAAGTGCAATCCGCTGGCCAGACGGCGCTCGGTGAACATCAGGCGCCTGCCGTTCCGAAGCTGATTGAGATTCCTCCGGGGACATCTGTTCGGGATGAGGGTCGAATCTTAGCCACTTCTCTTCTCAAAAAAGTAGGGCTTCCAACATCTGCTATGAGGGAGGCATTCGAGCAAGTGCGCTGGCCAGCTCGTATGCAGCGCGTCGAACCAAGCACCCATTCGGCGCATCCATTTGTGCTCGATGCTGCCCACAACCCTTCCGGCTTGCTGCGAGTGCTGCCCGAGTTGGAACAGGTCATTGCAGCATCGAATCAAACCAAACCCTTCGGGTGGACGCTTGTGTTTGGTACATCACCGCAGCAAGACTTGGGAATGTTCTGTCAGCCTCTCATCGAACTCTGCGAACGTCATCCACCGCATCAAATCGTCTTCACTGAACCACAAGGCGGCAGGTACCCTGCAGTTTCAGCAACGGTCATTGCAAGCCTCGCCTGGCCGTGCAAATCTGTTCGTGTCGAACCCAAACCGCTCGAAGCCATTCACTACCTTGCCGAAAGCCAGCCTCGTGAGGTCGGCTTGGTGGTCAGCCTCGGGTCGTTGTATTTGCAAGGAAACATCCTCGAGGCGCTCGGCCGTTCCAATGATGAGGACCTTTCCCTCTTGGCGAAGCAATGATAGCACCGACCAGTGTGCTTGGGTTGGTGCGACAATGAGTGACAAGTGGGACGAACGTTTTCTTGACCTTGCATTTCACATATCCGGATGGAGCAAGGATCCCTCGACGAAAGTTGGATGTGTTGTCGTTGGTGAGGACCGAGAGATTCGATCCACAGGGTTCAATGGCTTTCCAAGAGGCATCAGTGATGACAACGACCGTCTCACAGATCGCAACAAAAAATACCCGCTTATTTGCCATGCAGAGGAAAACGCCATCATGCACGCAGCTCGCATCGGCGTCTCTCTCAAAGGCAACACGGCGTTTGTGACTTGGCCCCCTTGCTCCCGTTGCGCTCGCTCGCTCATACAAGCAGGCATTCACGAAGTTGTCTATCCGACACCTGAAAATATTCCAGAACGATGGCAAGAAGACTTTGACACCTCGAATGGCATGCTGCTCGAAGCAGGTGTGCTC
This sequence comes from Candidatus Poseidoniales archaeon, assembly GCA_009887095.1. GTDB lineage: Archaea > Thermoplasmatota > Poseidoniia > Poseidoniales > Poseidoniaceae > MGIIa-L1. Next base: position 37,501 of record QXYC01000009.1, on the reverse strand, counting down.
GTCCGTACGGTTGACCCAAAGGCTTGACACATCAACCGACTCATTGATGCACAGAAGCCTCAACGCAGACACATGCGGGGTTCTCTTGGGGCATTGGCTCTCACCACCCTGCTAATGCTTTCTGGATGTGTGACTCCGACCGTCCCAATGAGCGAAACCGAAAACGAAGAGGATGCCGAAGCAGGCGAGGCGTGCAACGGATTGGTCGTGTTGTGTGAACGCAGTTATTCGGATGTCACGTTCCCTGAAACTCACAATGCCTTTTCCACGCATGAGGATGGAATTTACTACCCGGCAGCAAACCACCAAACCGGCCTCTTAGCACAATGGAACGCAGGCATGAGGGCGTTCATGATTGACACTCATTACGAGACCCTTGGCGATGAGCGAGTTGAAACCGTCAGGTTGTGCCATGGCGACGATGACCGAGGGTTCAGCCCGTGCAGTTATGGCAATGTGAATGCGGAATCTTGGTTGAGTCAATTGAAAGGGCTGATGGAGGGTTCCCCCCGTGATGTGGTGACGCTGCTCGTCGAAAATTATGTCCAGCCAGACCATCTAAAATCGGTGTTCGAGGCGTCTGGTATGTACGAGCAAGTGTTCTTCCATTCAATGAATGAACCATGGCCTACGCTGGGATCGATGATTCAGTCTGGGACTCCATTGGTTGTGTTTTGGGAGCAGGGCGCAGACCCAAACCATCCTTGGATCCATGATTTCTTGACCCACAGTTGGACCACTAATTTTGCTGAAGAGAACACTGAAGACATGAATTGCGACCCACTGCGTGGTGATCCCGAACAAGAAGTGTTTCACATGAACAACTGGCTTCGCGGTCCACTTGGGCTTTCAGACCCTTCGAGGGGTGAGGAAGCAAACAACGTCGAATTTTTGGTTGAACGAGCCACTGAATGCTGGATTCAACATGGCAAACGCCCCACATTCATTGCAGTGGATTGGTGGGAAGACGGTGATGTTGTCGCCGCATCCCTTGCCATCAACAAGATGGAATCACCCGTTTAAGCCCAGAACCGTCGCGTTCGGGCGTACTCAATTTCTGCATTGTGAATCGCTTCGAGCAAGCCTTCCATGTTGTTGCGCTGGGTTCGCCTTAGCAAGCGCTGTGCGGTTGCCTCACCCACCCCTCGTCCCATGAGGCACACAACGGCTTCATAGCCCCTGCTTTGAACAATGTCAGCGTTCTTGATCATTCGTGCTTGATCTTTCTCATCTTCTGAAGCAACCCAGCCTTCGAGCATGGTTTGCATGCCTTCTCGAGCACAGGCGAGCATGGTTCCGGAACATTTCGTGCATTTGTTAATGCCTGGGATTTCATTGAACCGTGCAACTCTGAACCTGCGCACGTTCTTGCATCGTAAGCAGCACAAAACAGCGCGTTCGTTGACAAGGCGCGTTCGAAGCTTCTCACGCACTGCTGCGTTGTCCCAATTTGGTAACAGCAAGTCCCGACTCGAGCGGTTTGATACCCCCATCGGGCCTGTTGGTGAAATTTCGATCTCAATCAATCCGCTTTGAATCGCATGCATCACGTCACGAGCACCAAGCACATCCATGCGTTCATGGAATAACTTGTCAAGCACCTCTTCCATGACCACTGTACCTCGATATTTTCGCAATAAAGCTTGGAGATTGATCTTACGAGGGTCGACGCCATGACGGAGAATTCCGAAGGTCTTCGCCACCTGTGCAAAGCGCCAACGCACCTGCCTTGAGTTCGGTAATGTGACGCTCAACAAACCTTGCAGCGCATCGGGCGGCGTCTCAGTCAACCATCCTACAATGTGCTCGGCATGAATCGATCCAGTTTGAAGGCTAATCCGTGTTGGTTCGTTGACCAAACGGCCCCATTTACCAGTTTTTGTCGATGCCATGGCCATAAGGAAATGGCCGAGCGCCTCATTGATTCGAGAACCGTGACAGGAGTTGATGACGATGGCGTCGTCCCTCTCTTCGATGGTGATTTTTCGGTCGGTGGCAATGACGCCGGTCACTTCCAAATGGCTGGTGATCGTTTCTGCCAAGACACCAAGCGCTTCATCATCGATTGGATGTTCTTTGAGCGATGAGTTCCGACCTGCGAACAGCCCATTGACATCGAGCGCATCTTCGTTGTGTTCCACAGGTGCATCGTACGCACCGATGTCTTCTGCGATCAAGTGACGCAACCGGCCAATGTCCCTAGCAATGGCCTTTGGAACAGGCGGTAATTCACCAACCCACTGGGGGGCGCTGGCTTGGTCAGAAACTGGTGTCACAAGCAACTCGGATTGTTCGGGGTCCGCATCGATGATCATCCAAGTACGGCCTGCCATTACGAATTGCCTACGATGGCCATCGTCATCCTCACCGCTGTCATTGAGCGAGAGAACAAAGGCTTCGTCGACGTTTCCGAGGCTCCTTCGTGTGACGGCATCCCTGACCCGATAGGACTGCTTATCTGGAATCATCGACAAGTGATTGGTAACCCACTGGCGTGTGCGTCCTGCCGTTGAAAACCATCCCTTTGCGAAAGCTGTAGGGACTGGAACGTTGAGTTCTTTGAGTCCTGTTGAGATTTCTTCGTCTGGAACATTGTACTTCGGGCGTTCTTCTGGAAGGTCCAATTTTTTCGCCTTTGCCTCAGCTTGAGCGTGTGCATAGACCTTCGCCGGCCATCGATACCACGGAATTTCCTTTGGATCTGGCGTGTGACGAATGATCCAGCTGTCGGCCAGTACCTTGAGAATCGCCTCTGTATCTTGCCTGTTCCATCCCTTGAATTGGCTGGCGTTCCCAATGATCTCTGTAGCCGTGTCAATCGGAACGGCGTTGTGCGAATGTGCCATGAGCACAAGTTGGTTGGCAACGACTGCCTTGGGGCGCTCCCGCCATTCAACGGGTTCAATTTCACCGAACATTGCGCGCCTTGCGACAACAGCACCTTCTGCAATTTCATCAGCATCCCACGCCAAGAGGTGACCCTTGCCAATCCCGCCAAGGCGGTGATCAGCGCGACCCACTCGTTGCAACATTCTGTCCACGGACCGAGGGCTTTTGACCTGAACAATCCGCCGGATTTTTCCAACGTCGATTCCTAATTCGAGGCTTGATGTGCACACCAATCCAGACAATTCACCTGCACGCAATCGGTCTTCCATGTCTTGCCGTGTGTCTGCTGCCAACGAACCATGGTGGACACCAATCTGAACATCTGGGGCCATGCTTTGCAAGCGATTGGCGATGGTTTCGGCATCGTTTCTGCTGTTTACGAAGACCAAGCAAGGCGGTTCGGTGCGAAGCACCTCAATGAGTCGCCTAAAACTGGCATGGACGCGCGGTGTTACGCCCATCTCAATGCCGCCGACCTCGTCTTCTGCAAGTGGATGGGCGCATTCAACAGTCAATTCAGTACCACGTTCACCCATGGCAATGATGGCTTTGCCGTGATTCGGAGAGAGCCAATCAGCAACAGCATCTGGGTTTCCAACGGTCGCAGAGAGGCCAATACGCTGTACTTTGTGGCCAGAGAGCGCTTCCAATCGTGCCAAACCAAGCGATAGTTGCCAACCACGCTCACTTGCAGCGAGGTCGTGGACTTCATCCACAATAACGGCGCGAACAGATCCAAGAAGCCTCCTTAGGTTCTTTCCCGTGAACATGAGTTGGAATGTTTCGGGTGTTGTCACTAAGAGGTGAGGTGGTTTTCTCGTCTGGCGTGCTCGTTCACTTTGAGTGGTGTCACCATGGCGCAAGCCAACCTTGAGCCCAACATCGCTGGTGATTTCTTCGAGGCGTCTGTCGACGTCTCGGTTCAGTGCTCGCAATGGCGTGATGTAGAGAATGGCCAGTGGGTCCCATTGCTCACTCAAGCAACGGTGCAACACTGGGAGAACAGCGCTCAATGTCTTTCCTGAACCGGTTGGTGCGATGATAATCCTGTCTTCTCCAGCGCAAAGGTCTGGGAGAGCGGCGGTCTGCACGGGGGTTGGCTCCCAACCTCTTCGCTCCAGCGATGAAGCAAGTCGCTCATCGAGAATTGAAAAGACGGTTGACATACTCTCCCCACCCTCTTCGAGTGAGCCTCATGGCGACCTCTTTTGAGGATTTGCAGTCTTGCAAGGTTCGATGAATGAAGAGAAAACGATGTGCTGCGTATCAGTCATCGTCGTAATCGTCGTCATCGTCATCTTCGTAATCGTCGTCCTCATCCTCGTCCCAATCTTCATCGTCTTCGAACATGCCATCACCGTGGTCGATGGATGTTCTTGCTGCGATGGTTGCAACACCGATCAAGACAATGATCGAAGTGACGATGAAAATCCAAGCAAGCGGGTTTTCTCGCGGTGAATCAAACCATCCGAGGTACTTTGGATAGGCCATCTCAACAGAGTGTTCAGCGCTGTTGTCGTCGTCGTTGACTTCGATGATGAGGTTGTCACGGTCGACAACAACTCGCAAGCGGTCCACATTTTCTGCGCTCCACACAGTGCTGACCTCGATGACTTCCTTCGATTCAATTCCGGTCAACGTAATTTCATCGAACGGCTTTTCCGAGTCGCCTGCGAAGAAACTCACCTTGAATGGGGCATAGTTGCTGCCGCCCGTGTTGATGACCTTGGCGTTGACTTCAATCGAAGCACCTGGTGACACGTGGTCGTCTGAGAGGTCGATGGAAAGAATCCTCAGTTCTGGTCCGACAGCTCCAAGGCGAATCCATTGGCGCTCAAAGTCAGTATCGTTTGCTGCCAGTTCAGGTACTGGGCTTGCTTCCGAATTAGAAACGACTGGGAATTGGTTTCCAGCAGCATCGTAGCCACTGATGTAGAACCCAACGAAATCCCCTGCTTGAGGCGTGATTCGCCCACCGTCTGTCAAATCAACAGAACCAGTCCAAATGACGTTCTGATTTTCTTGTTGCATGCCAAGGAGGGTTGAACCTGCTCCAATGGTCACCGTTCGAGTTGCATCTCGCATGACCCAGTGAACCATCTGCTTCGAGCCGGTCAAATCGGCGTCCTCAGTGCCGTGGAATTCCACCGGTACGTTGGTGAGATCATTGTTAGCTGAAATGTCAATGACATTCATTGGCATTGTGCGCTTCACAACACGAGGTGCTGCGTCGTCAACAATCACCTGCAGGGTGGTCGAAACGAGCGTTCCAGTCATGTCTTCACCACGACCTGGAATGTTGGTGATGGAGATCAAACACGTCCGTGTTGGGGAAGATTGCAGCGTTGAGGCTGCGGAAAGTGGAACCTCTACTGAGTAGTGGCCTTCAGAGGTGAGCGAGCCATCGCTCCAGATCTTTTCGCCATCAAACACTTCGACGAGGATACCGACGTCCCGTGGCGCAGGTACGCTGCTGCCTTCGTAAACGACCGTTCCCGTGAATGCGAGCCGGTCGTCCTTGCGAACCCTGCTGCCATCTGCGACTTGTCCAGTGCGCGGCTCACTGATGTCTTCAACGAGGTAATCACTTGGCGCAAGCATCAAGTCGTTCTCAACGCGGAAGGTGTGTTCTAACAGCAAAATTCTGTCTTCATAAGGCGATCCACGTTCCTTGTAAATCAGGGCGACATCGCCCATTTCTTCATCTGGCCAATCCCATCCAATTTCAAAGTGGAACGTCAACTGGATCCAAGGGAGGCCAGATTCATTGGTCGTTTCGTGCATGGAACTGGTTGAGAAGAGGTCGATGAACTCACTTTCAGACCAGAATGTGTCGTTCATTCCAGAGTAGGAGATTCGTTGTGCGTCCCGAAGCGGGTTTGGTCCTTCGAAATCGAACACCAGTGAAATGTGCTCAAAGTCAATGGCTGTGTTTGCATCAATGAAGCCCAGTGTGATGGTCTGTTCCATGCCAGCATAGATGGCGCCATTGTCTTCATGGCCATTCCATTCGAGCCCCGTGAACACTGCAGAGGAGTCCTTGCGCGTTCGGAAGGTTGCATCGTCATGCATGAACCCAGCCTCGGATTCGAACATCAACACTTCATCTTCTTCACCGATGACGGAGTAGAAGAGAGGGTTGCCTGCTTGATCGCCACCCTTCCAAAAGTAAGACACACGACCCATGTTTGGATTTCGAGAGTGGTCGATGGTGGTGATGAACCATTTATTCTCGGCTTCTGTTGAGTTGTGAACCGTCTTCATGACGTATTCTTCTGGGTCTGCCTCACCATTGCGGTTTGCATCGTGGTCGGCTTCAACCCAATACATCAAATCGAGGCTCATTGGGTGACCAACATCGTCGTTGATCAGAATCTTGACTTCCTGTTGCACGCTTGCTGCTTCGTAACCATCATCTTCAGGAGCGAAATTGATTCGCTCAGGCGCAGTTGCATCGACCTTGTAGGTGCGCTGCCAGTCGCCATTCGATGCCATCACGTGCGTTGGGTTGCGTTCATTGTAGGTTTGCACTTCGTAGGTGAGTCCATCGGGGACATCGATTTCAGGCAAGTCGATGCCAATGAAGAATGTACCATTGTTGTTGGTGGTGTCTCTTGCGGTGCTCTCAACCCATCCATTGCGGGAGATACGAACATCAAAGGCGCTGTCCTTGGGGGCATCTTCTGTGTTTTGGAACCACATAGCGCCTTGGAAGTACAGCGTTTCACCGGCAGCGACCCACGAATTATCAGGGACATCGTCCATGGTCAATCGCCCGTCGTTATCGCGGACTTTGAGCCATCCAAGGCCAAAGCTTCGGTTGACATCCATTGTTTCGTCGCTCAACAAATCCAGCGGGGAGTATCCTGATGCGCCGCTGTTGTCAAGGCAACCAGTCTTGAATCGGACACCGGTTTGATCTGGGAACTCTGCAGTGACATGGAATATCCAGTGGATTTCCAATATGCCATTGTTTTCAGCGGACCACGAACTTGCATCCAGCTCGATGTAATCTTCTGGATCGTTTGGACTCGGGAAGACATCGCCGTTTTGCCAAGTCAGGATTGGGTTCTTTGCGATTGAGTTCGTTTGGAGCGTGAGGGTGGCTTCGGACATGCTCGTTGCGTCTTCGCCGATGATGTGACGGGTGACGATTTCGTAAGGAAGAAGTCGCTCATGCAACACTTCCCCTGCAGGAATTTGTATGTCGAGGTTGATGGTGTTGACCGTGTAGGTGATTGAGAAGGATTCAAGGCTTAGAATACCGGAACTGGCCGAAACAAGACCAATCGAGAGATTTGCAATCCCTGCACCCGTGTCTGGGATGCGGTCGTTGAGGCACTTCAACAGGTTATTGACGCCCGCAGACGATGTGATATGGGTCACCGTGATTGGGCCCATCAACGCTCCATCGCTTGCTGGTTGCTTCCAGCAGGTTGGCGTTGTCCATTCTGTTGGCTTATCGGGGTCGAGTAATCCACCGATTTCAATGCCTGATTCCTCAGGTGCATCTGCGTGTTGTGCAAGGCTGATGTTGGAAATTGTAGGCGTGTTTTGTGAGTTCGAGGAACTCAATTCCACCCTCAGGCACATGTAGTAGCCAGTCGGTGACAATGCCTTGGTTTGCCCAGATTGAGATGTCGTCCAAGAGAGCACACCGGATGTTCCGGTGTTGCAGGTTGAGGAGGATGCGTAGCCGTAGTTGACACGAACAGAGGTTCCAGAAGGTGTGGTTGCGTCCCAAGTGATGGTGGCGGCGACGGTGGTCGTCGAACCGCTTCCGATGTATTGGTTCACATACATGTAGGACGAGGATACGTACGAGGTGGTGTATTGAATGCCAATTCCGTCGAGGATTGGCGTGGCTGTTGTCGTGCCGTTGAGGGTTGCTCTCCAGAGCAAACTTGTGCTAGCGGAGGCGAAGTTGACGGTCTGGCCTGAATTGACATTTCGCCATGTTGCACCCCCGTCGTTGGACAAATCCACTTCAATGCTCGTTCCAGATGGGATGTAGCCAATGATGCTGGTCACGTCGAACTGAGCGATTGGTTTGGAAATTGAAATCGCAGAGCCCACGATCATGTTGCTCGTTGAGGTTGGGGTCCGTGCATCGTAGAGAGCACCATCGCCGTGACTGTAGATCTTGTGACGGCTTGAGGAAGGGCAGTATGCGGTGCTGTAATAGGCGCATGCAAAGCTTACCTTGCCGCCATCGGCTTCGACCAAACCAAAGTGGCCACCTTCACTTACTGGAAGGACGCCCATGTGTTCAATGAAGTTGCCATTGAAGCGGAGGTAGTGGTGGTAACTGTCGTAATTGTAACCAACGCCACTCTTGTAACTCTGATCGTATTCATTGTAGATGATGGTTGGATAATTGACAATCAGGCCGGCGCCGTACCGAGTGGGGAGCGTTGATGAGCCCCCAAGCGTCCATGTGCCGTTGACCGAGGTGGGTGATGTCTTGTCGACTTCGTTGAGGTAGTGGGTTTGTGCAGAATAACTGTAGGTGGACACCCACATCTTCCCCGTTGCATCATCGATGTCGACTCCTGTCACATAATTTGGGCTAAATGAGTACGCACGGTCACACTTCCATTGCATGGAAGTGGATGTGGAGGTCACGGTCCATTTGGTAAGATAGTAGTACGAGTCATGCGCTGTGTACACCGTCGAACCATCAACGGTTGCGTCAACCATTCTGTAGTATTGACTTGTGCTGCATCCATTGGTGTTCACGCTTGCAGTTCCAAGGTATGCACCTGTTGTTGCGTTGACTCTGAGGATGGTCGGCGCCTGGTACATGCCTGATGATGTGTACCGCATGACGTGGTATTCGTCACCGATTTGCACAACGACGCCTATGTAATTCCAACCAGCTGTGGTGCTCACGCTGCGAACTGGGAAGTTCTTTGTGAGGCCAGTGTAGCCTTGGTCCCCATTTGCTACGAATTGCCCAGTTGTGTTTTGCACAGCCGATCCTTTTGATTGGATTTGCTGGGTTCGCCCCATATCGATATCAGCAAGAGACGGATTGCCCTTGAGGGTCATTTCCCCGTTTGCCACCTCAACATTCGAGCGGCTACCGCTGGTGAATGGAGAGGGGGGCGTTCCCGACCAAGTTCCATCGCCAGACCCACCAAAGTGAGCGTTTGTTGTGAAATTGGTGTAAGAGGTTCTGCTTGCATCGCCGCGCAGCTTGAATTCAGCGGCGGTCACTTCTGCACCGAACGGGATCGAGAGGTCTCCGGCAGTTCCATTTCCACTGCCCATGAATGTCTGAGTATAGGACGATGTACCACTCTGGAATTGCGTCTCAGTGGTCGCTCCAGAAGCAAACGGGACCATCAACGATGAGAGGAATATGAGGGTCAGAAAAATCGCTTTTCGCATAAAAATCACCGTGTGTCCCTCAATGGGCCTTCGGCCCACCGCGGCCAAAGCATTTCAACTTCACCCCGAACCGTCAGGCTCCAAGCCCCCGTGGCCCATTGTAAGACGGTTTTCCTTCACTGCAAGGTTATATTCGATTTGTGGTGCAGTGATTTGACACATATCTGGGCCATGAGAAAGGAAGTCTCAAGAAGGCGTTCTGCTTCTTAGGAACAGGGCGAAGCATGGTTATTGGTCTATTTTCAAAATGGTGGGAAGCACAACACGGACGTCAACTTGGGTACGCTGCAGCGGCTTCAGGTGGGATCGGTATCCTCCTTTTGTCATCACTCGCCCAAATTTTATTCTTGCAAAACAGCGATACTTGGGGTGAATTCACTGGTGGTGCAATCGGTTTAGGTGTTGTCTCAGCCGTTGCTTTGCTTGTTGTTTTGCCCGAATTTTTCACCTTGCGGGGCCACGCATTGCTCCTTGAAGAATTGAAGGAATTGGACTCGACATCCGAAATCCGCCGAAGAAAATCTGAAGGAAATGAATCAGCGACCGTGTTAGGTGCAGGCCATGAAGCGTCATGGACAGCATTCCTTGAAAGCAAGGGACTTCGACGATGAGTCAGAGGGGACAGTGGTGAGCGACAACGACCCACTGCTCAACCTCCTCCGAGAGATGGTTCTTGCAGCAGGCATGATTGGTCTTCTTGTGCTTGGGTTGTTTGCTCACACCGGTTCAATGCCACCACTTGTCGTGGTCGAATCTTCTTCGATGATTCACGAATTAAACGGTGAAGTCGGAAGCATTGATGCCGGTGATTTGGTGCTTGTTCACAACCAACCTATGGACACAGTGACGACCTTTGCAGAAGCCTCAAACCCGAACCATCCGCAATTTGGCTATGAACAGCATGGAATGGCAGGAGATGTCATCATTTACGACAAAAACGGAGAAGGCGGCACTCCCATCATTCATCGTGCCATCCTCGAAGTGGTACCAAACCTCCTTGAAGTTCCAAATCGAAACGCTTCAGCAGATGACTTGTCTGAAGTTCATTGCCCCAACGGGGGAACTTATGATGACATCATTCTCGCCGCCGATGGCCTGCTTGGTGCGTGCGTCATGACCTGGAATGTCCCGGGTACGAATGTTGTCAACGCCTCCACGGTCACCATTGCGTTTGACGGAGTTGAGGCTGCTTACTACGATTGCAACCGCCCCGCTCATGCAAACGTGGAACCGTACCTCGTTGTTTGGAATTGGACGCCCTCACAGGCTGGAATTTTGACCCTAGGTGACAATAACAACTGCTCGGTGGATCAAGGCCCAAGCGCCGTCAACGGATCGGCAGGCGTTCACAGTGCATCGGGCATCGTTCGTCCAATCCGTGATTCGTGGCTCATCGGCGTGGCTGGAGGGGAAATCCCTTGGCTTGGTACCGTGAAGTTGGCCCTCAACACCGATCCTGGCTCTCCGGGTACAATCTATGTTCCAAATTCGTCCTACCTTGCTCTTTTCTTTGTCGTTGCAGGCGTGTTGATTGCACCGATGGTGCTCGAACCTCTCCTCAAACGCATTGTCAAAAATGCGCCGGAACTAAAACTCGCTCACGATGAATTAGAAGAAGAGTGATCACAGCACGAGTGCCTCATCGAGGAGCATCTCGCCCCTTGCCACGGCCAAGGCCAACTCAGTGGAGATGGTTTTGCGACCGTTGCTTAATTTTCGACTTTGCCGCTGTATTTCTTTCAGCTGACCTTCGGTTGGTGTGATGCTTCGTTGCTCCCACACGCGTTTGCCGCGCAGCATTGCAATCCGCACGGCTGAGACGACGTGGTTGTGGCGAAGCAGGCCTTTGGAGGTACGCGCCTCGTTGACTTCTTCCACCCAGATGTTATCGGCGATGCAATTGTTGATGATATGGTCTCGAATCAGAGGTGCTCCATTGCCAATTCGAACCTTGCAGACATGGTGCTCTATCGCACGTTCAATGCTACGAATATGGCCGACGACATCTTCGATGCTCTCGAGTTGCGCCATGCCCAAGAGAACACCATCTCCCATCCATGCGACACCGGGTCGCGGTCCAGGATCAAGGCCGAACGTCAATTCACGGATTTGATGAACGCCACGGAGGTGAAGCATGGCGCGCTCAATCGCACCTTCGATGTCGTTGAGGTTTGCTGCAACGGGGTACCCTTCGTGTTCATGCCCGAGAATTTCGAATTCTGCGGCGATCCACACCGTCTCGGCATGTGGAAGCGGAGCGTCGTGCTCTAAGAGGTCAAATTTCATCTTCCTCGTCCGTAACGCTTGCATCAGCCTGTAGGCCAATCGAAAGTCGATGGTCTTGACTACCAGCCTCGTCACGGTTGACAAAAACGCTGGGAGGTTGAAGGAGGTTTGTGTGGAATGGCTGAACAAGAAGCATGAGGTTTTACCGGAATTTTTGGTTTCACGTTCCGAAGTTATCAAGAACGATTGACATTGATTGCATGGCGTGTCCAGCCAATACGAACGTGAATTGAGGCAAGTGCTTGCCGGTGTTCCAACAGGCGTTGAGGCAGTCATACGCTCCTGCAGTGTCCCTGAGAAGGAACGCATGCGCCTAGTGATTGATCGCCCATTTTTGGTGGTACGAGCTGCTGGTTCTGGCATGGAAGGGACAGGCGACCTTCTTGCTTTGCGAGGCGACTTGTGTTTTCCCATCGAAGTAAAGAGCACCAAGGCAGACAAACTCTACCTCTCCGGAAGGACGAAGGACCAGTATGATGCGATGGTCAATGAGGGTGAAAGGTGCAATCTCATGCCTCTGTATGCGCATCGACTCAAGGGTGTTCGAGGAGATTCGTGGCGGATTTTTCGTGTTGAAACATCGAACCTCACAGGAAGGCTGAGGCAATTAGAAAAGTGGATTCCATCGTTTCCAAAGACTCGAACTGGCTCGAATTATCTGAATTGGAGCGATGGAATGCCGCTCAATCAGTTCATTTCGTTGGTCTGCTCAAAAGCTGGATTGGATCCTACGACGCTTTCCAGTCTCACGGCTAGAACGCCACCCTCGAACAGAATCCCCTTGCCCGATACCACGGCAAATGTTCCCGGGCAGGCGCCATTGACACCTGCACTAAAAGCGAGAACTCAGACCAATGTTCTTGCAGAGTTAGCCCGTCGACGCTCTTCATAAAGTTCAGAAGAACGGTGCGGCGATCATAAACACCAGCATGACCAGGAGGGCAAGCGAGGACATCCGCGAGGCTTTGCTTGAGATGTGATCAACCCACATTGGGTGAATGTTCCACAAGCGAGTCTTTTTTCCAATCTTTTTGATGGTTGTGAGCGTGCCATGAAGGGTGTCCTTGAACAAATGACCACCGTCAAACGGCACCATTGGAATCAAGTTGGTAAAGCCGAGGAGGATGTTCACCCACATCAACCAGAAAAAGAAATTGATCATGAACATGATTCCATTCATCCCAAGAACACCGCCTAGGCCATCATCCGCAGCACTCAACATGCTTTCTTCCATTGGGTACATCGATACACCCTGTAATTGGAACGGAACAATCATGATGTTGAGCAAATGGAATGGTGTGTAAATCGCTTTCACAATCGTACCGCCTTCGAACCGTGGGGAGAATGGGCCAGCGAGTCTGTCCACACCCTCGGTTCCGACGCCAAGTCCTTCGACGCCAAGGAACGGTTCATTCGGTTTGATGTTCATGGCCTCAAGCGTTTCTTCACTCCAACCCAAGTCTTCGTAGTATGCATATTTGTCACCAAGCACCACCGAGAGGGTTTCCAGTTCCCCATTTTGGTGTTGCACCTCCATCGAGACGGTGTCATTGGCTTGGTATCGATTCAATTCGTCTCTGAATCCATCGAGTCCAATCACCTCAGTTCCATTGATGGCGAGGATGATGTCCCACGGCTGCATACCTGCTGATTCAGCACCACCGTCGATTACGAGGGCACGGGCGTGAGGGTGTGGGGTCGCAGCGACCACTTGTCCAGCGAGCCCACCAAGCATGAGCAAACACACGAAGGCAGCGAAAAGGTTCGTTGCTGGGCCTGCTGCGAACATCCGCATGCGTTCCCGGCGAGGTGCTCGATGCAGTTCCTCATACTGTGGCTCCGCAAAGGCGCCCAAAGGCAATGGCCCAAGTTGTAGCAGTCCAAAAGCACGGATTCGCATCCCGTGGGCACGCGCCAGCAAACCGTGGCCGAATTCGTGAATCACGAGGGCAACGACAAATGCCATCACACCCCAACCAAGTGGAATCATCGGGTTGATGCCAGGAATTGCGACGAGTTCGCTTGCAGATGGAGGTGGGGTTGAGGGCGGAGAAAGCAACACGCCGATGAAGGCGATACCCATCAATAGGCCAACTAAGAGCATGGTTCCGACACAAATCCACAATGCTACTTCACCGTAGATTCGCCAAAAGCGTCGTGGCTTCGCCACTTTTTCTAATGCTTTGAGGCCATATTTGGCTCGGACCATGAGGACGAAACCGAAGACACGGCTTGCGTTCCATTTGTCGAGGGTTCCGTTTCGCTCCCACATGCGCAGGAGGATGTACCATAGAAGGACAAGCAGAAGGAGCACCCTCCAGTCCGCTTGAATCGACCCCCAAGCGCCATCCATGTACCTTCCAAAATGTCTTCTGCCTTCAACCTTAACCGAATTGGCTTGGTGGCCATTGAACAAAGTTGAAGATGGTTGGATTGAACCATAAGTCATGGTGTCCCATCGGCTTGCCCTCGAAACTTGGTGTGAATCGATGTGGGGCCAACTTCCCCTTGATATTTCAGAATGGGCTGCTCACGACGATGTGTTGCAGGTATTCATCAAACTCAACCGGGGGGTGCTCATCGCTGATTTCGCTATGGATTCTGACGGTGAACTGACCTGTGAGGAGCATTTGCATATTCCACAAGACCGATGGAACCCTGGATCAATACAAGCCCATCGGACCAACGAAGGGCGGGTCCGTTTCCGTCACCGTTCCTCTGAAATTATTCTCTCTGCTCGTTTGCGAGCACCAGAGTGGGGTCAAGCACTGCTTGAGGAGTGGTTGATGAACCAACGCGGAGAAGCACTGAAGCCAAAAGACCGCAGCCAGCGGTTGAGCAGCATCAACCGAAGCAAATTAAGCATCGAAAGAAACCTCAACCAAGCACGGCTTACCCACGCACAATCAGAACTCGAGTTGGCCAAAGATCGACTTGTTTCTGCTGAACGTGGTCTTGACTCGAAGCGAACGTCCTCCGAAGAAGAATGATCATCCAAGACGAACCTTGTATCGGTCTCTTCCACCAGCGTACATGGTGATGGTTCCCGAAGAGGAAACACAGATGGCGATGCCTTCTGATAACTGTGAAATGGCTCTGGCTGCCAAGTGCCGTCCACCTTCGCCGGCTTTTGGCGACACCCCCGGAGGGACCTGTATGTACCGCCCAGCATCGCTTGCAACACCGTCCTTGTTGAACAAGATCGCACCATCAAGCCATGCGAATTCAGCCAATGTCTCGTGGTTTGCTTCATCGAGGATGGTTCGTTTTTCTGACGTGTGACCTTTGAACGGATTGAGCACCAGTGCTGTCGTGTGTTTTCTCAATGACGGAAGCGCGCCGATGGCGAACAACGCACCAACAGCATGACCTTCTCTTCCACGACCGCCGAGGTGCCTTGCCAATTTCATCAGTTCCGTTAGTACTTCCAAATCGATGCTGAATTCGTGAGCGAGGTTGGCAAAGCGGTTGGTGTTGAGCATCGTTGTGTCAATCACCATCACGCCATCAATAGGCTCGGCCAACACGACAAGCAATCGCTCGCCCCTCGAAAGGCGCCCTTCGCCAATTGCTTGGAGAACCAAGTCGTGCATTTGGGTCAAGACGTTCAGGCCCTGGGAGGTGAGGCTTTCATCGAGGAGGGTGCATTCGATGCCAGACCCTTTGAGGTTTTCAGCCACTCGATTCTGACTTGTCAGGACAGTGAGGGGCATTTCCTTTGGGAGCACATCGGCAACTAATTTCACTTTCCTCGCGTTGCTTGCCATCATCAAAACTGCATTGAATTGCTTCCGGTCCGCAGCAAGGGTTGTGCTGACCATGGCCGCAAGGTCAACCATGTTTTCACTTCACGCTGATGTGGTGTCAATGCCGGGGAGCTGGTCTTCAGTTTCCCTGTAGACTGTTCGCATGTTGGAAATGAAGTTTCGTTCTTTGACCACAATTGTGTATTCATTGATGCCTGGGTCTTCTTCGCCGTCGAGCAAGCCAAGAATGATTTCGAGGGTCATGCGTGCGCCCTCTCGGTGAGGGTAGGCAAAGATGCCCATCGACAATGGTGGTGAGACAACGGAGCGGACATCCAATTCCGCAATGGTGGCAAACAAGTTGCTGTATGTTTCGGGAAGGAGGGTTCGACGGGCCTCGTCTTGGTTTGGTCGGCGGCAATCTGGACCGACGGCGTGAATGATGTGCTTGAAGTTCGAAGCCAAGTTGAAAGGTTCTGTCACCACGTTCTTGGTCACAGCACAGGGTGGTGCGTTGATCTTTCGCATGTCCAAACAAATGTTCCGTGTGACGTCGGTAAGTTCCTGTCCAGCCTTTGCATGGATTTGGGCGTCCAAACCTTCTCGTCCTGAGAGTCGGTTGTTTGCTGGTGTGATGAGGACATCACCGCTGTGATTCCACACATCGCCACCAACAACTCGTAGCACGCCCCACTTGCATGTTCGCGCCATGTACAGTTCCGCCATCATGTCAACCATGAAAGGCCACCTTACTTATCAAGTTCGCAAACCATCCATGAAAACCCCTAATTTTGATGTTTTCAGGTTTGTCTACAGAGCGTAAAAGGTTTGATGAATTCCATATGATTTGACCTTGAAGCGGTACTGCTAAACCATACTTCCATCAGCCAAGGTCGATGATGGGCAAAAGGCACACTGCTTTTGTCTTCGTCGCCTTGATGCTTTCGTCCTCATTGATGGGCATCGCCGTCCCATCCAATGATGGCCAAATACCCTCCTTCGAGGCTAATGAAATTTTTCTCGAGGATGCTTTTGTAGGGTTCTCGATCGGAGATTCTCAAGAGGTTTGGAACCAGACGCCCTTTCCCTCGATCGCTGTTCCTCAAGGGTTTGATTTCCTTTCTGTGTACGATTACAGCGATGTAGCCGTGCTGATCAACAATAATTCCGAGGAGAGCAGAACCATTGGTTGGGCGTTTGTAACCGCACGGAACATCAGTTCTGAGCGAGTGTTCATTTTTGAGAATCAAAGCGCTCCGACAAAGGAGACCATCAACAGGGACCAATTCACGACGTATTTTGCGGAGCCGTTCACTGAAATGATTCAGAACCGCTCCAACACCTCCGAGAT
This sequence comes from Candidatus Poseidoniales archaeon, assembly GCA_009887095.1. Taxonomy (GTDB): domain Archaea; phylum Thermoplasmatota; class Poseidoniia; order Poseidoniales; family Poseidoniaceae; genus MGIIa-L1. The sequence goes on along the minus strand of QXYC01000009.1, from coordinate 20,836 downwards.
CAACTACCTTGTCACCACGAAAGGAATCCCACTTCGAGTGAGTGGAGGAAACAACAAAGCCAGTTTTGACCAAGAAATCGCACTCGTTGGTGGTTCTTTCAACAGCAGTGTTGGGGGGAACGGATGGGTGAACCACGGCTATGGTCCATTGGCCGGTAGCACCATGGAAGCCTTTAGCCGAGAAGAACAGGGCTTCTACTTGGTAACTCGATTAACGGGGTATACGGTTGAAACAGCGCTTGGATTAATCGAAAAGGCCAACAACAGTTTGGGTGAACGAGGCGTCTTTGCCCTTGATTTGGCAACCAATCGGAATGGCTCAGGCTACAAATTTTGGAACGACGATTTGTACACCGCCAACACCACACTGAACGCAACGATGGGGTTGCCAACGGTGTTCGAAGAAACTTCCACCTTCCTCACCAATGTTTCCAACGTGATGGGCTATGCATCATGGGGTTCCAACGATGGCGGGTGGTCGAACAACAAGTTGCCGAATGGTGGATTTGATTCTTCGAGCAGCACCTCCTCGAGCGGTGCGCAGCATTGGGAGGCTACATTGCCAACCCTGTCGGCAGGTGATTCGTTCAATTGGAGCCGTCAGAATACCGTTACCCACGGCGGCAGTTCTGCGCTAGAAGCCTCGGTTGCTGCGGAGTGCGCGCCAGAGCCGGGCGTTGGAACGCCGGGAATCTTTGCGGAGTTTTTCGACAATGCCGCGGTGAGTTTCAATGCCGCTTCGATGCCTTTGTTGATCGACCGAGTGCCGGATCATACTCGAATCGAGTCGGCGTTTGATTTCACCTCGAGTTATGGCGCCTACACGGGCTTGGACAATCGGTTTGGCGAGGATTGGGGTGCTCGGTTCAGTGGCCTCATCGATGTCCCTGATGCAGGCAATTGGACCTTCTTTTTGACCAGCGATGATGGGTCGGAAATGTGGTTGGACGGGGCGAGCCTCGTGAAAAATTACGGAAGCCATGGAATGCGCGAAGTTTCAACGAGCATTGTCTTAGACGCTGGTTTTCACGATTTCAGAATCGAATTTTTCCAGGGCGGTGGCCCACACGGACTCACCCTTCATTGGGAAGGACCAAATCAAACCAAGGACCTCATCCCCGCCTCGGCTTTCTCGGTTGCGAGCGATGCAGTTCCGTCGGAAAGCCACCTTCAACATCATTGGTCGTTTGAAGATTCATCTGGATCAACTGCAAATGATTCAGCTCAAGGCGCTGCGAATTTCACCTTACATAACATGGACAGCAGCAACTGGCGTTCGTGCGTAGATGGTGGCTGTCTTTGGTTCGACGGCGTCGATGATTATCTAGAGGTTGATGTTGAGGATTGGAGTGGTAATTTTACGATCAGCCAATGGGTTTGGGCGAATGCAAGCACCCTGCCGAATTATGCCTCTGTGTTTGCAGCAGGAACTCAAGCAGGGTCAAACGCATCCTTCCAACACGCAATCTTCAGTGGAGAGTGGCGCTTGCACAACAATCAGACACATACCTTTGGTGCAATTAATGCCCAAAATTGGACACATCTAGTCACCGTTTTCGACAATGGTCTGGCTCACCAATACCTCGATGGGGTCTTGGTTCGGAGCACCCAATTCCCTCAAGGAAGCGTCGACCAAATTGACTCATACCGCCTTGGTGTGAACCGCGCTGGAAGCACGTACTTCGAGGGTATGATCGATGAGGTGATGATTTGGAACACCTCGCTAAGCGACGGAGAGGTGACCACCTTAAACCGAGATATTTACCTCGATTGTGCAGCGTATTCAGGGAACGGGCAGGCTGCTGCCAGCGTTCAACAGACCTTTTCGCTTCCTACAGAGTACGAAGATCACGCATGGCTTGTCTCAGGCCATGGAATGAGAACTGGCGACGTCTATGGTACGTTCGAACTGGTTATTGAAGGCCTTGATGCATCGGGAACCGTTCTTTCGACCAACACATCATCAGCAAAAGAATTCGGGACAGCATGGGCCTCCACCACCATGCGCTTTGAGCCACATCAGAACGCAGTGGACCTGCGCATCACCATTCCTCTCAACTTGGTCGCAACGTCAACCTATGGTTCGGTCTACCTCGACACCATCAAAATGTACCCGATTCGTCCGAGCCACGAATGGATGAACGGTTCCATCGCAGAAACTGCGGTTTCGACCGGTGCGCGTTCGTTTGCCTCAGGAACGACGTACGGCCAATCCTTGGTCGCAGATCTGCTTGATGATGGTGCATCGGGGCTCAAGGGCTACGTGTACGAGCCGTACCTCACGGCGGTAGGTTTGCCAAGTGTCTTGATGACAAGTTACGCATCAGGGTACAATTTAGCCGAAGCACACGCTGCTGCCAACCTTCAGTCAAGTTGGATGGGCGTGACCGTTGGCGACCCAAAAATGGCGCCCTATGCAGATGTGTTCCATGACATATCGCTCATTGATTCACGCATTCTTGGCAATGCCTCGTTTGGGCAAAACACCACCGTTCAAATCGCACTTGCGAACATGGGGATGGCTGCGGCACATGGGACGTTGTTGATTCAAGACATTCAGGGCAACGTGGAATTGTACAATGGCGCGCTGACGTTGCCTGAAGGAGATGCAGAAGGATCCTCGCTTTTGCTCAACATCTCAGTGATTCCTTTGAAAACGGGTTGGATGGATTTACGAGTGAAGTACACATCAAATCCAAACGCAAGCGAACGAATCCTCGACAACAATCAACTGACATTGAGGTTGTGGGTGAACGCTCCTCCGGTGATTGATGCGGTCTATTGCGACGCGTCGACGTACGCTCGAGGTGACACGTTCATTTGTTCTGTTGAAGCAACCGACGATGAGGAAGTCACCAGTGTTGAGCTCGTTTGGACGGTGGCTGAGAATGTGTCAAACTTGACCTCATCTGTTTGGGTCCCACACGCTCTGGGGACCAACGATGGCCTTCGCTGGCAAACTTCAATCACCCTTCCAACACAACTTACGTTGGGTTCATTGGTTATCGAAGCGGTCGCAACCGACCGCCTCAACCAGACTGCCACGACCCTTGTGACGGACGTAGCGCAAGTTGTGGATGCACAGGCCCAGTGGTTTGGTCCACATGTGGCAGGTGTCGATTCAGCGGCTTGGTCAGGTGCGACCGCTCTTTCCTACGCCCCAAACGGTGGGTTTGTTCGTGGACAATCCACCGCCCTTCGCGTGTGCGTGCTCGATGCCGATCATGATCCGATGGTAGAACACCCACTTGTGACGGCTTCGCGTGGAAACCTGAGCACCTTTACGCATGAAGCACAGTTGGACGGCAATCATCATTGTTACAATGGAGCCATTCTCCTTCCAGCTGGCGATTCGCTGTCCAAAGTCTCGTTTGAAGTTCGTTCCTCGGCAGGGGCCCTGCTGAGTTCACGCCTCGTTCCGGTGGCTGATGTGGCGCCAACGGTTTCGATTGAATTGGTTGATGCGGCTGGTGATTCACTCGAACGAGTTCGTGGCGGAGGGGGCGAATACCTTCGCATTGCATTCTTCGACGCTGACGATCCTGCATCATCTGTAACCGGTGACGTCATAATTGAATGGCCTGGAGCGTCTCAATTCCAATTGCCGATTGATGTCGGTTCAATCGAAGTACCACTGCTTGTTGAATTGACGACAGTCGATTCACCGCTCGAATCAGGGGATCTCTTGATCACCATCGATGCGACAGGCCGGCACGGTGCGTCGATTCAAAGAGAGGCTGCATTCACGTTTTTACTCACACCGCCGCTTGTGCTTGAAACAAGCCTCTGCAATGGCGATGGCCCGGTATCATCGCTCCGATTCGGGGAGACAATCACTCTGTTTGCAATCGTCGATACTGAGCGGCCAGTGGAGGTCTTACAGGCCTCGATGTCTCAGTTGGGGTGGTCTGTGCTCATCCCTCAGTTGCAGCCAGATGACGAAATGGCAACTCCGAGTTCATCATGCCTTCAATCGAATCAAAGCAACTTGTCATCGAATCAATTCATCGTAGCCTTCCGGCTTCGTTTAGATGGTTCATTTATTGATGGCGAGGGGCAGGTTATGCTCGTTGTACGCGACCTCGATGGACTGTCGACCTCTTCGACGATGAAGATTGACTTTTTCCACGCATCGCCGTTCCTTTCGGTTGTGCCAATTGGCAATGCGACTGCAGGAGATCGCCTCGAACCGATCGCCTATGTTGTCGACTTGGATGGTCTTGATGATGTGACCTGCGATGCTGTTGTGAGTCGGAACACAACAGTCCTTGCCAATGTCTCGCTGGAAATACGCCCACGTGCAGGTGAACCTACGAACGGAAGCATGACGTTTTCATTCCCTACAACCGGAGCCTTGGGCAACACGACGCTCGAAATTGAATACAACTGCCGGGACAGTTGGGGTCAAACGGCCATTTTTGCTTCAAACATCTCAATGCTACCGGAACCCCCCTGTACTGACTGCAGTGGGGCGCAAAACACCTCAGGGGATGTGTCGCCAAACGAGGCCATGTGGCCCCTCGTTCTCGGATTGGTGGCGTTGGTACTGGTATGTGTGGTTGCAATCGGCTTCATGCTTCGCAGAAAATCAAATGGTGATGCCACACTTCAATGGGATGTCGAAGCGTCTGAGTCATTTGAAGAGCCTCTTCAGGCTTCATCGCTGATTCTCCATGAAGGTTCAGGAATTCCGGGAGGCTGGTCGACAGAGGCTTACCATGAATGGTTGAACGGCCCAATGCCCGATGGATGGTCTGATGCCCAATGGTCAGATTTCACGGAAGAACAACTTCAATTCTTTGAACACGATGCTTCCGTGGTAGAGAAGGATTGAAGTCCTTTGTCGCCTTGGTAAGGTTGAGCAGTATGGCAGTTGGATATGTCCTCATCAATGTTGCACCTGGAAAGGAACACGAAGTCTACCTTGCAGTCAAGGAAATGGCGCATGTTGCAGATGCAACGCTCTTATTCGGCGATCATGATTTGATTGTCAAACTCGAGGCAGAAAGTTTGGCCACCATTGCGAAATCAGTTGTCGAAGCCATTCGCCAAGTTCCCGGCATTATTGATACAAAAACACTCGCCGGTGCTGAACTCTGATCGCACGTTAAACCAGTGCTCGATTTTTCCCTCGATTCGAATCGCTGTACTGCGAGCCGAGATGCCAAAATCGGCCGTCGGAATGAGGTACTGCGGTCCCTATATGGCGCAGTGTTGCCTTTAATCGGGTAAAATACTATATACTCAGCAGGTTACAAACATATCGGAGGTAATCCAAAATGTCTGATAAAAAATACTTTGTTCTCATGGAGAACGGAAAAGATACGAGCCAGGTTTTTGCAAGCAAACAACCCCGTGGCGCAGCCCTAAAAGCAGCAACCCGCGGACACACGACCATCCGCCTACGTGAGCGTGGCACCAAGCGTGTCCACTGCTTCACCGGCAGCATCGCTATGGTTGACAAGCCAGCGAACGGTCCTGACTGGCTTCCTGACAAGATCAAGAAGGCAAACGTCAAGAAGACCGGCATCGAACACCTTTGAGTTCGATTCTGTCATTCTGACCGACCTTTCGGACGAAGTGAAGCTTCATCCGTTCCCGCAAGGGTAGCCGCCTTACCGCCTCTTCGGAGGCGAGTAAGGCCTCAAACTTTCTTTTCTTCTTGTTCAGTGTGGTCAAATCGCTGTGCGATCCATACGGCCATTGCAATCATCACCAGTTGTGCAATGGCCCGAGCGATGTGCGCAGGCGTGCTAAAGGTCGTGCCACTCAATGGAATCTCGTTCAGCCACATGTTGAGATTGGCCCAGTAGAGGACAACAAGAAACGCAGCCGTTGAATATCCTGCGATGCGCCTGGAGGATCGAACAATCATTCCAGCACCGAGGGCAATCTCGACGACGCCGCTGGCGTACACCCAGAAGGGTGGATTGCCAAGCACTGCCGGCACAATCGGTTCAAAGAACGCTGGATTAACAAAATGTTGGATGCCAACCCACACAAAAGCAGGGCCGAGTGTGAGGGCGAACAAAGACTGGACCACGCGGCGGTCAATCGCCATCTAGACCACGCTCAGTATCGAACCTTTTGCCGTGTAATGGTGCGCCAGATACGCTGCAGTGGGTCGTAATATCGATCGACCACTCGTTCCTTGAGTTGAATGATTGCATCGTCAGTAATCTGGATTCCAGCTGGGCACACTTCTGTACAGCAACGTGTGATGTTGCAATACTCGACACCAAATTCTTTCTTGATTTCAGGGACACGGTCCTCTGTGTCGAGTGGGTGCATCTCGTATTGGGCGAGTCGTACGAGGTTTCGAGGTCCTGCAAAGTCGTCAAACAATGCGTGGTCCCGGAGCACGTGACATGTGTTCACACAGAGGAAGCACTCGATGCACTCTCTGAATTGCTGAACACGGTCGGCTTCCATCTGGTTGAATTCCCAATCCATGGTTTCTGGACCCTTGATTGGCTTGATGCGTTGAGCAACCTCGTAGTTCCAGGACACATCCGTGACCAAGTCCTTGACGTGTGGGAATGCTTTCATCGGGCGGATTTCGATTGGCTGTCCCTCAGGTGTCTCAGCGACGACATCGCTCATGCGAGTCATGCACATCAAACGAGGGCGTCCATTGATTTCAGCCGAGCACGATCCGCACTTACCAGCCTTGCAGTTCCAGCGAACGGCGAGATCAGGTTGTTGCTCGTGTTGGATTCTGTGGACACAATCGAGCACGACCATGCCTTCATCCAGTTCGATATCGAAGGATTGGAGTTCGGCGTCTTCGCCTTCACCTTTCAGAATGTTGAACGATTGCTTCTTTCCCTTGAGTCCCATCAGTTGCCACCTCCGGCTTGTTCTGCAGCGCGTTCTGCAATCATGCTCTTAACTTCCTTGATGGCGTCATCAAGGTCATCTCGCATTGGCTCGACCTCTTCTTGTCGGACCTTGATTTCTCCGTCTTTCATGTAGATGATGTTGATGATTTTGCCCCACGCTTCGGTTTCCCCGGGGAAGTCATCTCGGGTGTGTCCACCACGGCTTTCTTCTCGAGTGAGTGCAGCGAGTGTTGCAGCAGTTGAAACATCGACCATGTTCTTCAGGTCGAGGGCCTGATGCCATCCAGAGTTGTACTTGCGGGAACGACCGGGGAAGCAAGCAGACTGGCGCTTATTGAAGGCCGCAAGATCCTCCATGGCTTCGGTCATTTCTTCCTTGGTGCGAATGATGCCAACCTTTGCTTGCATCATGTCTCGCATTTCATCGTAAATAACGCCGGGGTTTTCGCCATCTTCTCTATTGAGTGGAGCGAGCATTTCTTCGATGGCCGATTGGACTTGAGCGTCTTCAATGCCAGGCTGAGCCAATGTTTCGGCTCGCTTCGCTGCGTGCTCTCCTGCACGCTTTCCGAAGGTGATGAGGTCGGAGAGGGAATTGCCACCAAGTCGGTTGGCACCGTGGAGTCCTGATGCGACTTCGCCACATGCATACAATCCGGGGACATTGCTCTCTTGGGTTTCAGCGTTCACGCGAACACCACCCATCACGTAGTGAGCGGTAGGACCGACTTCCATTGGTTCCTTTGAGATGTCGACGCCAGCAAGTTCCTTGAATTGGTGGTGCATCGAGGGGAGTTTCTTCAGAATGGCTTCTTCGCCACGGTGTGAGATGTTGAGGAAAGCACCGCCGTGTGGTGAACCTCGTCCTGCCTTAACCTCAGAATTGATGGCCTTTGCAACAACGTCACGGGTCAGCAATTCCGGTGGGCGGCGAACAGTCGCCAATTTCCCTGAAACCACTTCTTCGACCCACTGGTCGCTTTCTGCAATTGTTTCAGCGTGATCGCCAGCAAACATTTCTGGAACATAGTTGAACATAAACCGCTCACCTTCGGAGTTGGTGAGTCGTCCGCCTTCGCCACGGACACCTTCGGTCACGAGAATACCTCGGACGGACGGCGGCCAAACCATTCCTGTCGGGTGGAATTGAACGAATTCCATGTCACGGAGTTCAGCGCCTGCCCAAAGAGCAAGGGCATGACCATCCCCTGTGTATTCCCAAGAACCTGAACAAACCGACCAGCATCGGGTGATGCCACCTGTTGCAAGAACGACGGATTTAGCTGAGAATGCATGGAAGTCCCCGTCAACACGGGTGTATGCGACACATCCAGTGACACGGTCGCCTTCCTTGAGCAAATGACGAACGGTGTATTCCATGAAGATGTCAATACCTTCGTGGATACCACGTTCTTGGAGGGTCCGAATGAGTTCGAGACCCGTCGCATCGCCAACGTGGGCCAACCTTGGGAAGGTGTGGCCGCCAAAGTTTCGTTGATTGATGAGGTTGTTTGGTGTTCGGTCGAACACAGCACCCCATTGTTCGAGTTCACGGACTCGGTCTGGGGCTTCCTTCGCGTGGAGTTCAGCCATTCGCCAGTCTGCGAGCCACTTACTTCCCTTCATGGTGTCGTGGAAGTGGACTTTCCAACCGTCGCGAGGATCTGCATTTTGGAGGGCTGCTGCACAGCCACCTTCTGCCATGACGGTGTGTGCCTTGCCAAGCAAGGACTTGGTGATAATGGCGGTTTTAGCACCGCTGCGCGCTGCTTCGATTGCCGCTCGTAGACCTGCGCCTCCGGCGCCAATCACAATAACGTCGTATTCGTATTTGGAGTAATCTTCAGTCATCTCATCTCACCTCAAAGTGCAAAGAGCACCATGTCGCTCACCATTTCAGCATCAACTGCCAAGACCCATAGGTCGCCCAAGAACACGAATGTTAACGACGTCCAGAACCAGAAACCATGGGAACGGTTCAACACGCTAATGCGTCCAAACAACTTTCCACGAAGCTTTGCGATTGGGGAGGTCCATCGATCCAACACGCCACCGGCGAGGTGGCGGAGAGCGTGGCATGAAGTGACGTACATTGTGAGCAGGAATGCTTCGAAGCCCATCACGAGTGTTCCGATGCAGATGCCCCATCCTTGTGCTGCGCCTTCGGTGAAGTGCAAAGTGTGGGTGACATCCCACCACTTGATCGCCAGAATAATCATGGCAGCATAGAGGAAGTAACGGTGCAAGTTGTTGAAGATGAACAAGCGCTTTTCGCCCTTATACCCAATCTTCTTGTTGATTTCTGGTTCGTCAACCCAGCAAGCGACAGGGCTTGCAAAGAAGGTACGGTAGTACACTCGGCGCATGTAGTAACATGTGCCTCTAAAACCAAATGGAATCCACAGCACGAGAATGGCAGCGTTGACCCAACCTGGGTGGTCCCAGTCCTTGAGCCCAAAGAGTTCCCATTCGAGGACGTCGGGAGAAAAGATCGGTGACATGACGGTGGCGCCATTCACGTCGTAGTGAATCGTATCAGGGTACAGGAAAAGACGGACTGCGGTGTAAATCATGGCCGCAGTGAGGGCGATGCCCATAGCCAATGGCTGCTTGAGCCAGTTATCGATTCGATTTGTGCGACCCAATCCATTGAGGACTGGAAGTTTGATGCCTTCGCCCATCTGTATCACCCACCGCCGAGAGGCGGTTATTATCTTCCAACACGCTGGGGTCTTTGAGGTTCACCATTCGCCTTGATGGATTGGATGGTCTCAGTGCCTCGTTTGAGACATTTTAGCGGGCTTCAATCGAAAAAGGAAATTGCCTCTCCGAGGAGGGTCTCATTTGCCCAATAGGTTTTCGATTGCCACACGAGAGCTCCAGCTTGGTCGATGACTTGCAATGTTGGTGTGCCGGGGTTTCCGTAGGCTTCGTACACCGGGTAGCCAGTGTCGTCATCCGTGCCAAATTCGAACGTCGGTGTCGTCGTTGAAGGTGTGACGACGGTCCAAGGCGTGTAATGGGTTTCATTTGAGTCAACGGCAAATGTTTCGTGGACATCTTCGAGAGATTCGTATTGTGCCCAACGGTGGACGCTGACGACACTCATCGTGGAATTGTTGAAGGCGCCTTCGTCCACTGCTGTTTTGATGAGCTTGGTCCAGTCGTGACAACCAGAGCAACTTGCGCCGATCCAAAGCATGAGCACTGGGCCTTCTGCGAGGCGTTCTTGGAGATTGAATGTAGCACCGCCATCTTCGATTCGGTCGAGGGTGGGTGCCTCAAAACTCATGTGAATCGGTGGTGTCGAAGCCCGTTCGTCGTTCAGAGACTCAGGTGCAATGCATCCGGAGAGGATGCACAGGCAAACGCATGCAATCACAGCGTGCTTATGCAGCATGGCCTTCACCGTTCTTCGTTCCACGTGCCTTTGGTTGGGCGGTGGGTCGAGCGGCGACTTTCGGGCGCTTGACGTCCTTGAACCAGGAGTCGACACCGTTCCAATCAGGGCGCATGCCGAGATCAGCGAGGACAAGTTTGCTGCTGATACGGGCGCTTTCAAAGATGGTAGGAAGGCCGCTGCCTGGGTGCGTGCCGCCACCAACGATGTAGAGGTTGTTTGCCTCTTCGAATCGGTTGTGTGGACGTCGCCAGAGCATTTGCTTGAGGTCGTGCGTCAAGTTGAACACAGCGCCACGGTAAATATCCGATGCACCCCAGTCGTCAGGGGTGATGATTGTTTCAGAAACGATGTGGTCTTCGATGCCATCGTAGCCAAGCTTCGAAAGTTGCTTGACGATGGTTTCTCTGAAGTCGCCCTTGATGTCATCCCAAACGATGCTTTCGTGCTGGTTTGGCACCGGCACGAGGACGTAGATTGTGGAGTGGCCTTCAGGTGCGAGGGAGTCATCGGTGATGGAGGCGTTTTGAACGTAAACGGATGGATCCTCCCACGTCAATCGGTGGTTCGTGATGTCCTTGAGGTTGTTTTCGTATTCAGACGAAGCGTAGATTTGGTGGTGAGGTAAATCGTACTCTCTGTCAACACCGAGGTAGAGCATGAACGTCGAGCAAGAATAGCCTTTCTTTTCCAATTTCTTATTGGACCACTTCTTTCGTTTTTCATCAGGAACGAGGGTCGTCATGGCGTGCGCGAAATCTGCGTTGACAACAACCTTGTCAGCCAACATTTCAGAACCTTCGATTCGAACGCCGGTCACGGTTTTTCCTTCATAGATGAGGGACTTGACTGGAGTGCTGAGGCGGATGTCAACACCCATTTCCTCTGCGATCTCTCCCATGCGAGCGGTGATGCTTCCAAGGCCGCCTTTGGCGTGGAAAATACCGTGTTCGTACTCAAGGAAAGCGAGAATGGTGAACAACGACGGGGCATGGAATGGACTCATGCCGAGGTACTTGGTTTGGAATGACATTGCGAGTCGAACACGCTCGTCATCGAAGTGCTTGCCGAGATCACCAGCAACGCTGGCCCATGGCTTGAGAATGGTCGCAACTCGAAGGGCTCGCTTTGAGAATACGTCGAGTGGGCTGGACCACGGAGTTTGGAGGCATTGCTTTGAGAAGTCGAGCTTCTTTCGGTTCTGCTTGACGTAATTTTTGAATCCGTCAGCATTCTTATCGCCAGCGAGTTCACGAATGCGTTCTGTCATCTGGTCGAGGTTGCTGGTTGCGTCGATGTGACCTCCTGCACCGAAAACGAGTCGGTACATTGGATCGAGTGGCATGAGCCCAAGTTCTTTGTGAGCATCACGGCCAATGGCTTTGAAAATTTCTTCGATGACTTCAGGATAGTGGAAAAAGGTAGGTCCACGGTCAAATGTGTAACCGTCTTTCTTGAAGAGTCGGGTTCGTCCTCCAACTGCATCGGCTTTCTCGAGGACAGTCACTTTCACGCCCGAATGGGCAAGCAAGAGAGCGGAGGCGAGACCGCCTGGTCCGGAGCCCACGATGATGGCGGTTGGAGCGTTTGTGTTCGTCATGGTTTGTCTCCCTCTGATTGACCATATAAAGGACCGTATCCGCCCTTGCCTCAATGGGTAGAATCGAGGCACACAAAAAGCAGGATTCACCACGGCATGGCTTGCGGTGATAAGCATCTTAAGGAGGCTATGATTGGGGCAAATTACAGCCTTGGGTTGTACGGTGATACCATGAGCGACTGGAGTTCAAAGAATCCATACATGTCCGAAATCACAGAGAATTACATTCTCAACGGCGAGGGCTCGAAAAAAGAAACTCGACACATTGTGTTCGCATTAGGCGACTCCGGACTGGACTACAAAGTCGGTGACGCACTCGGCGTTCTTGCTGAAAACCCACCTCACATCGTTGAGGAATTGATTGAAGCACAGGGATGGGACCGAACCGCTCTTGTTGAAACCCACAACGGTGAACGTGACCTTTACACCGCTCTCAAGAAGGACTTCGAAGTCCACATGGCGAACAAGAAATTTGTCAACTCTCTTACCAACAAGGTTGTCTCAAGCGGCATGCGAATTTCCCTTTCGATCGTTTCCCGAACCCGCAACGGCGAAGAATGGTCAGCCAACACTTCAGGTGAAACGCCACCAGGTCTTGTCCCAAACCAACCATCGGACGACCCAGTCTCCAAAGTCGAGGCCTTGGTCGAAGATGCAAAAGCAATCGAAGACTATCTTTGGACACGAGACTATATTGACATCATGCGAGAATTTGATGTCAAGTATTCGCCCGAAGAATTCCTCGAACTTGCAGATCGATTGAAGCCTCGTCTCTACTCAATCGCTTCCTCGCACGACGCACATCCTGGCTTCGTTGAACTCACTGTTGGTATCGTCCGATTCGAATACAACGGACGACCTCGTGGCGGCTTGTGCACTCAATTCATGGCTGATGAAATCGATACAACAGGCGCTCCAATCGGTGTGTTCATGTCCCCTACCAAATCATTTATTCTGCCTGAAGACAAGAGCACGGACATCATTATGGTCGGGCCAGGCACTGGCATCGCACCGTTCCGTGCCTTCATGGAGCAGCGTGTGTTCGATGGTGGCGAGGGCCGAAATTGGCTGTTCTTTGGCGATCAATCCGCCAAGACCGAATTCTACTACAAAGAAACCATCGAAGAATGGATGGACAATGGTCACCTGTACAGGTTCACAACTGCATGGTCTCGTGACCAAGCCGAGAAAATCTATGTTCAGCATCGCTTGATTGAACACGGTGCAGAAATCTGGGAATGGTTTGAGAACGGCGCCTACTTCTACATCTGTGGTGACAAGCAATACATGGCAAAGGACGTCCACAGAGCGCTCATCACGATCGCAGAGGAACATGGCGGCATGTCTCATGATGACGCAACCCATTTCATCGAGAAAACGATGATGCGTGAACAGAAGCGCTACCTGCGTGACGTCTACTGACTTCACCTCGCTTTTTTCGCAAGGCGCAGTCAACGGGGTCAAGCAGGCAAGGCTCTGCTAATGACTGGGATACCGCGGCTCGAAGCAGCATCTTCCATTCGCTTGGTCCATACCGAATCGGGGCCTGGGAACGCAAGCATGTGCGTGGCCCGCCCAAGCATTCGATCAACAAGGCTCGCTGCAGCTTCTGGTCGTCCACTGTCGGTTGCGGCGTTTGGACGAGGTACTGTCCATGCTTCAGTGAAAACGGCAAGTGGGACATTGTTGTTGTCTGCCCAACGTTCGGCGAGGTAATCCACGCCGCTTGCGCCACCAAGGATTATGAGATCGGGGTAGTCATTGTCCTGAACCCATTCTTCGATTGCATTCTCAAGCCAAGCATAATCATAGAATCTTGAGTTTCCACAAATTACAAGGTTGACAATTCGTCCATCGTTGTTGAGATCTCGACCTGCCAAGCGGTCGAGGGCTTCGGCTCCAGTTTGGGGTGTCGGCGTCATGTTTGTCCAACACTATCCAATCTAATGAATCCTTCTGCCAATTTTACTAGAATCTGTAATAAAAGACTCCTTTTGGCGACAGAAAACGACGCAAAAGCAGGTTTTATCAATGCGGGGCGTTCCTTTTTAGCACGTTTGCAAATCGCCCTTTCAGGACCCCCATGGACCGTTGGCATCATAGGGTAATTGCTCTTCGTTCATCCATGGCGTTCAAGCGAGTGCTGATTGCAAACCGCGGAGAAATCGCATTGCGTATTCTTCGTACCCTTCGAGACATGGGCATCGAAGCAGCCATTATCCACGGTCGAGAAGACCGGCTCTCCCTTCCTGTCCGACTTGCTGATGTGGCGTATGCAAATAACAAACCAAACCCTTTGGACACCTACCTCGACATTGAATCAGTGATCGCCGCTGCAAAAGAAATGGGATGTGACGCTGTTCACCCGGGCTACGGGTTCTTGGCAGAAAACGCCACATTTGTTCGTCGACTTCAGGAAGAAGGCATCACCTTCATTGGCCCCTCTGCGGACGTCATCACTTTGTTAGGTGACAAAATTGAGGCACGAGCAGCCATGGAAGCCGCTGGCCTGCCCACTGCCAAAGGTTCCTCAGAACCAATTTCAGATGCGGGCGTCGCTTCGACACTGGCCGATGAAATTGGTTACCCAGTCATCATCAAGGCTGCAGCAGGTGGCGGCGGCATTGGTATGCAAATCGTTGAGCAGGCCTCAGAATTTGAAAGCGCTCTCAAGCTTTGCCAGTCCCGAGCAAAATCAGCCTTCGGCGATGAACGTGTGTTCGTTGAAAAGTACATACAAGGCGCCCAGCACGTTGAATTTCAGGTTCTTGGGGATGGAAAGAAAGCCATTCATTTCGGAGAACGATTTTGCTCGATTCAACGCCGTCACCAGAAACTTGTCGAAGAAGGCCCTTGGCTGGATGATGCAAAGCGCCAAGAAATCGGCGATTTGGTTTGCCGTGGTGCGGAGTCTGTTGGGTACAAAGGTCTTGCAACATTTGAATTCCTACGAGACGCAAATGGAGATTTCTACTTCCTCGAAGTCAACCCTCGTGTCCAAGTTGAGCACACCGTTACCGAACTCATCACAGGCTACAACCTCGTTGAACTCGGCATTCGCGTCGCTCAAGGTGAAGACCTTCCATTGACGCAAGAAGACGTCGTGTGGAACGGGCACGCCATTCAGTGCAGATTGAATGCAGAAGATCCTCGCAAGTTCATTCCAAGTCCCGGTCGACTGTGGGAGTGCCATTTCCCTTCAGGCTACGGTGTTCGAGTTGACACACACGCTCATCCCGGCTACGATATGCCCGGTTGCTTTGATTCACTGCTTGCCAAGTTACTGGTTTGGGGGCGCGACAGAGAAGACGCCATCCGCAGAATGCGCACTGCTCTTGATGAGACGATGATTACAGGGGTTGAACACCTCATCCCACTTCATCGCAGAATTATGGATGAACAAGATTTTCTTGACAGGAACATCACAATTCAATACATTGACATGCATGAAGAACTGCTTGGTTGATGCCTCAACACGCCTTTCGAGTGTTGTTTAGGGACGATTTTTCTCACCGCCTTTTGTGTTCTTAGGGCCGAAATTGAAGTCTGTGAGGTCTCATCTGTCATGTTGAAGTAGCCCCTCCAATTGGAGAGGGCATGGACGTCGTTTTGGTTGGAAGCATTGCATATGACTCGGTTGCTTCACCTGAAGGAGAAGTTGCGAACATGCTCGGTGGTTCGGCTACATATGGCGGCCTCGCCAGTTCCTTTCACTGCAATCGCCTTGGCCTGGGTACGGTTGGCTTGGTTGGCGTCGTTGGGACAGATTTTCGTGACGAAGACCGCATGGTCCTTGTCAGCAACGGAGCTGATGTTTCGGGGATCGAAACAGCAGACGGAGAAACATTCCGCTGGGAAGGCGCCTACCACGGTTCGATGGCTGAAGCAGAAACGAAAGCCACGCATTTGAATGTCTTCGAGCACTTTCAACCAAACGTCCCTTCTCACGCCCAAACACCGAAAATCACCCTTTGTGCAAACCTCCACCCGGCACTCCAAGCCAGTGTTCTTGATCAAACAAAGGCACAGCGCTTGACCATGCTCGATTCGATGAATTTGTGGATTAACATCGCACGGGAGGAATTGCTTGATGTCATGAAGAGGGTTGACCTCATCATCATTAACGATGGAGAAGTCAGAATGTTGGCCAATGACGAGAACCTCATTCGTGCCGCACAAACGGTCAAGTCAATGACTGAAGTTTCCACGCTTGTTGTGAAGCGGGGCGAACATGGTGTTCTTGCTTTCCACGGTCAAGACATCATTGCTTTGCCAGCATTCCCAACAGCGAAGGTCTGTGACCCCACCGGATGCGGTGACACCTTTGCAGGCACGCTTGCTGCATACCTCGCTTTGGGCGAAGGCCCAATCGACCGCGATGAACTTCGTGCAGCGCTCGTTGCTTCAACCGTTTCTGCGAGTTTCACATTGGAATCCTTCGGTGTGGAAGCGTTGCAAGGTATGAGCGAGAATGCATTTGATGCACGAATCGCCGAGTTTGAACGCATCCTTGGCTGATCAAAAGTCGATTCTCGACAGACCAGTTGCCTTGTCGCCAGCGCCAGTTTGCGTCACCTCAGTGAGTTCGTCAAAGCTGAGTTCATCCAGATCGATCATCGGCGGCAATGTTTCTTTTTCCTGTTCCAGCTGCTCGACAATGGTATGCCTTCGACTGACATGTTGTTTGAGTCGGTTCGCTTCTTCTTCGGGAAGCACGCCACCGTGTTGCTGAGAAAGGTTGGCCACACTGTCCTCCATTTCTTGAATGTGGCTTCTCGATGAACGCTCTCGAAGTTCGCGTCCCGAATCTGTGCTCTGCCGGGCTTGTTCGTCTGTTGGAGGGGTGCCTGCAAGCAGTTGACCAGCAAGCGATGCGCCTTCGCTAAGGCTGTTGGTCAAGCCTTTCGTTAGGTTGTTCATAAAGCCGCCAACCCGAGACATGGTCGTGCTTCGTGTCCGCTCGATGGTGTATCGCCCGGTTTCGTAAGGCACTCGTTTCTTGACGACGTATTGGGTGTTTTTGATACGTTTCATCTGTGGTTCATCCGGGAGCAGTTCCGCTTCCATAGGTTCATCGTCAACCCGTGCTGCGGCAACTAAAGAATCAGGTTCCTCATCGATGATGGACAAATCCTCTTCCAACATGCTGAATTCATCATCATGCATTGGTGGCTGTGCTTGTGTTGGAACATGGGCCCCGTCAGGACCGAGAAAACTAGGCAAGAACTCCTGAGGTGATTGAGTGTGGTGGGCAAGATGGCGAGGCTCGGGCAGGGTTGGCGTTGATTCAGCGATGCGCCCATACGAACGTCCCGCCTCTTGTGTTTGAGGGGGAGGGTATGGGTGAGCAGGATGGTGAACTAAACGTGTGCTGTGTGTGAGATTGTTTCGAGGGAAATGGGCATTCCTTCGACTGGTTGCGTTCGCTCTGCCCCTTCCGATGACCCCGTGTTCGGGCTGCAACGGTTCAGGTTCACCAAACATCCACCCTTCGGTTTGAGGCTCATCAAGGTCCAAATCAACCGGTTCGGTTGAACCAAGGAATCGAAGCGCCTCGACCGTTGCAGGTATCTGTTCATGGTCGCCATGTTCAACGAGGAGGGTGGTCAGTGCCATTGACGGTTCAAGGCGAACCGGTTCTGCGGGAATTATCTGGGATGCCTGCGTTCGAGGGAAGTCGACGTCGCGCTGCAATTCATCCAGCCCGAGGCGTGCCTGTTCCATTGATTGGCCCCTAGCAAGCCTTCGATGCAGTTCAGCCAGTCGCATGAGACGTGCATCGTTGCCGTGGAGTGTGTACCATTCCGATTGCGTTTCTATGGTTAAGGTTGGCCGCCTTAATCCGAAGTGTGCGCCCATGAGGAACAATCCAAATCCAAAAGTCAACAATTGAGGCATCGTTCCCAACACCATGCCTCGTGACGCAACCCACAGCAAAAGGGCGCCGAAGAATGCGTAGCCAAAGGGCAAAAAGGGTTTGTTCGCGTGATCCATTTTCATGATGAAATCGTTGTCAATTTCAACGCAGTGGCCCTTTCTTTGTTCGATTGAAAGCTTGCGCTCAGTGACAGTGACGACAACCCTTCCGGGTGTTCCACTCTGGTGCAGTCGATCGAAGACTTCGAAGTCTTCTGCACCTTGTGGACTCTCTCGGTGTCCAGTAATGCGCATCCCATCGCGCAAAGGGCGTCATGTGGGTTATCAATCCACCGACCATTGAAGGGATTTTTCCCCTCAAAAGGGGACCTCTTTTTTTCCGCCGAAAGCCACAACAGCCTCGGGCAATCACGACGGATTCGGCCGGGGAATCGTTTATGTGTCACAGCAGGAAGTAAGAATCATGATTGAGCTGATTACAGAACCCGCTCTTGTTGAGAATGTCCTTGAAGCGGTTGGGGAAAAAACCGAAGCGTGGAGCGACCGCTGGTGGTGGAAACCGCTTCGCTACCTCATTCTTGTTGGGCCATTCATCGCCGTCGGCGTCTACTACTACTGGTTCTTGTGAACCCTCATTCGATTCGCTCAAGGCGGGCGCTGCCCATGATTCTTGGTTTTGAATCCAATTGAGCAATGAGGGTTGGTTCTGGATGTTCTCTTCGGATGAAGAGGGGGTTTTCCCACGCTACAACGGCGGTGTCTCCGTCTGCTGAGGTCACGCGACCAACAACAAACTGAAGATCGACGCTTGCATGAACCACGTCGCCTTCTGCGAGGGTTCTCTTTTGAAAGGGTGAGCGTTGAAGATGAATCGTTGATCGCTCATGAGCCACAACCGCAAGTGGTACGCTGGTGTTGGTTTTCTTGTCTTCAATCGCTGGGCGAACAAGCAGTGTCCCACTGCCGAGGTGGTCCTCTTTTGCGTTGCGAAGGGCGAGCCCGACTCGGTCCCCTGCTCGTGCAGCGGGAACATCATCATCCATCACCTGCAGTGATTTTGCGTTTCCAGTACCATTCGCCGGTAGAAGCACCAACTCATCGTGCACATTCACTGTACCTGATTGGACATACCCGATGGCCACCAGCCCGATGCCTTTGACGTTGAAATGTTGGTCCACTGGAATCACGAGAGGTGCCTCAGCGTTTGCTTTCAACTCGTCTGCAATCGAATCCATGAATCCGTACAAGATGGTGCGCAATTCGATACCGTCGCCTTTGACAAAGGTCCAATCTCCGAGGCCAGCTTGTTTGAACAGCATCTTCGCTTGGTCTTCATCGACCCATTCGCCATCAGGCGCGTTGATAATCGCCATGCCTTTCGTGAGGTTTGAACTTGCAAAGGCGACCAATGCCTCTCCCAATGTTGCATCGATTCGTTCGATTTCGATGATCCCAACACGGGCAGCGGAAAGGGCGTTGAGGAACGGGCGCAGTCGCTCAGGATACTTTGCAGGTCGAATAATGGAGAGAATACGCGGTCCATCGGCATCAGATTCCTTGTGCACATAGGTGTGAACATCTCTCTGATCCGTCGGCTTCGCAATCTCACGTGCTAAGTCGTCGCTTCCGACCATGGCTATGTTGAGCACTGGCATGACTCGCCCACCGGAGTGGTCCACATCAATGTAGGGGTGCTTCACTCGGCTTTGTCGCTGCGCATCTGTTCGCGTATACGCAATGCGTGTGCCCAATCTTCCTTTTCGTCGTCACTTTCAGCAACCAATTGCGGGATTGGAATTGGGCGCATCATGGAATCGATGGCTACGAAGAAGAAGTAACCTTCACAGATCTTCTTTTTCTTCCAGGTGGCTTTGTCCACAGCCATTGCAGTAACCTTGGTGCAGGCTGTGTGGGTGCTTGTAAACACTACTTTTCCCGTCACTTCCAACAGGTCACCTTGGCGCGCTGGGGCGATAAATTTCAGTGTATCAATCGAGATAGTGACAAATTCTCGGTGGGCAAACTTCGAGCATGCAATACCACCTGCTTTGTCCATTATTGAAAGCAACCGACCACCAAACAAGGTGTCGTGGTCGTTTGTGTCGCCAGGAAAAATGTGTTCAATGAGCGTCACGGGTTCCTTCGAGTAATGTTCCATGTGTTTCGCAACGCCTTCCCCCTCATGAACTCTGGGAAGGTTAAACCGTCCATAGGGTGGTTTCATCATCTCACCACCTGACCCACCGGCATGGTGGAGGGCAAGGTGTGCATCGCGTTGGTCTCCGGAGGACTTGATTCACCTGTTGCGATTGCGAGGGCTCTCAAGCAAGGATGGAGCATTTACCCGGTTCATTGCAGTCAAGAACCTGTGGTAGGGCCAGAAGCGGAACAGAAGACAATCGCAGCACTGCGGCACTTTCTGACGGCAGATGGGCCAATTGGTGAGGCGGCGAGAGCACAGATCAACCCATCGCTTACAGTGGTGCCCGTTGCAGAACATCTCGCACTTTTTACAGAGAAATGGGCCCACACGGAATACTTCATTCACATGAAGCGAATGTATCATCGTCTCGCAGATTTCAAAGCAGCAGATGTTGGTGCAACCCATCTTCTTACGGGCGAAAACCTCGGGCAGGTGTCGTCTCAAACCCTTGGAAACCTTGGCAGCATCGAACAAGCCTCCTCTCTGAAACCTCTGCGTCCACTGCTTGGATTTGATAAGAACACAATCATACGAATGTCGAGGGTTTTGGGTGTGTTTGAAATGAGCCTTGGTCCAGAAGTGTGCGATGCACTTGGCCCGACAACACCTGTTACAATCGCAAATCAAGAATGGTTGGAAAAAAGCGAACAGCGAGCCGGAGGGTTGCACGAAATTTGCCAAGCTGCTTGGAGCAACAGAAGGGAAGTCCCCCTCTGAACAGTTGTGGTACGCACCGACCTGTTTCAGGCGTTAATTTGGAGGCGTGAGTCCGATGCGGTTTTAGGTGAATGAAACCTCGCGTGAAGAGCAGGTGAGTCCATGACACACGAGAACCGAAACTTGAGAGCCCCATTGTTCCTTGTCGCATTGATGGTATTAGCGCCCTTCGCAGGTGCGGCCAATGTGACAACATT
>QXYC01000008.1 GCA_009887095.1 Candidatus Poseidoniales archaeon | reverse complement strand
GCTTGGACGACACCTGACCTCGGTGAAACCCGTCGAGAACCAGGTGTTCGCATCGTTGACCGTGCCGGTCAAGAAGTCTTCAAGACCTTCCCAGAACACCGTTGGCGGTTCTCTGCTGCGATGGAGATACCAGAAGAATCAGTGACGCTTGTGCTGTCCCAAGGCACGCTCTTGGATGATGGAGCACGACTTGCGCCGAACAGCCCGATGGAAATAGCTGGTGGTGTTGTGTTCAGTGAAACCAATTCTGTTCCAGTCTTCGATTGCGAAGTCAATGTTCTGTTTGCAGGTGCGACACACTCAGCAACAACTTACGAAGGCGTTTGGTCAATGGAACTCACCGCTCCTTCCAACTCGGGAACCCTCCCGCTGACATGGAGCATTGGGTGCCTCCAAGGTCAAGGAGTCGATGCGACGGACAAGGAAACTTCTGTTCGCTGGATCATTGTTGACGGTACTGGGCCGGAGCCTGTGGAAGTGCTTAACCCAAGCCCTCAGGCCGTTCTTGCAGCAGATACGCACGAGGTCCGCGTGCTGCTCTCAGAGGAAGGTGGCCTCGATGTGGAATCACTGGAACTCGTCTGGTGGGTTGAAGAAAAGTCAACTGGCGACCGCCTCCGAAACGGTGTTGAGCCTCTTAACTTGCTCGGAACAGAATCCTCTGGATTGCGCTTGGAGGTCGTTGGTAGCATCGACTTGAGCATGATTACGGGGGAGATGCTCGAAAACCGGTTGGAGCTTCACGTTGTGGTTTCAGGTCGAGACCTTGCGGACAATGAAATTCTCGGCCTTGGCGGCACACCCGCAGGAACACCTGTCGGCATTTGGGACATGGAATGGCTCAAGCCTGCGTTCGAAATTGAACAAGGTGGTGTGAAGTACTCCCGAACCATCATCGAAGTCGGCCAGACATCAATTGTGACCGCTTTCGTGAAGAATACAGGTACCCTTGAAGGAAGCGTCGAGTTGGTGTTCACCATCGTCGATGCGGATGGCAACCGTTCCATTCTCCTCCGAACTACTACGGAAGTGCCGAGTGGTGGAGAAGTAGGTGTTCAGGCTGACTGGAATCCAGATTCTCCTGGCTTGCAATGGGTCGAGGTAGCCTTAGAAAATGACCTGACTTCGAGCGGCCCGTCCATTGATGTTCGGCCAACTCGAGAAGAATCCCTCACGGAACGAGTGTTTGGTGATGTCAACCCAATCATTGGCTCAGTTGCGGGCCTTCTGTTCATCTCGATTGTTGTCACCGGATTGATTTACGCATCTCGTATGACCCGCAAGAGAGGTTCGAAGGCAGTGTATGATTGGGACGAGTATTCTTCAGAACTCGAAGATGAAGATGAGGACGACGATGCAGATCTCTTCGGTTCATTAGCGGATGACTCAACGGTCAAAGCAACGACCGCAACTGCAGCAGCAACGCAAGCTGCCGAAGAAGAAGCCACCGATTGGGTTCGCGGCTCTGATGGCTACTGGTGGTACCACGACAAGAAAACCAACGAATGGTGGTACAAAGATTCACAAGGAAACATCGTAAGGCACGACTAAGAAGGCGCTGAATTCGATGTCCCGAACCATTGCACTGCTCCAGGGAGATTCGACCGTGGGGGATCTCCACGGCAATGCGACACGCCTTGAAGCACTGGCCGAACTGGCTGCGATTCACGGAGCAACATTGGGCCTGAGCACCGAGTTGGCGATTTGCGGTTATCCACCCCGTGATTTACTGCTTCAGCCCGACTTTGTCGTCAAAGCGCAATCCAAAGCGAGCGCCCTTTCTGTTTCCATTCCAATCCTCGTCGGCGCCCCGCTCGCCCCAGACCATCCGAAACAGTTGCCAAGCAATGGGGTGGTTCGCTGTGGCCCGCTCGCCTCAAAACAGCCGAATGGTAACCGCATCGTTGCTCGTAAGCAACTCCTGCCCACATACGATGTCTTCGACGAAGCCCGATATTTCAAACCCGACAACCGGCCAGGAATTGCCCGAACAATTGCCGGTCTCGATTTGGGTGTCACCGTGTGCGAGGATGCTTGGCAAGCGGCCGATATGACCCCGTCGACCTACGCTGCAGACCCAATCGAATCCCTTGCTGAATGGGGGCGTCAAGGTGTGAAACTTGATGCAACGGTGAACCTCTCCGCTTCGCCTTACCATTCGGATAAACTGGCGTCACGAATACATGTGTGCCGAACCGCTGCCTCCATTCTCAATCACCCATTTTTGATGGCGAACCAAGTTGGTGGCAATGATGATTTATTGTTCGATGGGAATTCACTTGTGGCGTGGCCAGATGGCACCGTTGTGATTGCTCCTGCGTGGAAAGAGGGCGTTCTCATGGTTCATCTTGATGATCCGAATGCTTGTGAATGGCTCCCCTCAACAGCCTCTGATGCATTGGATGTGGGCGATGATCAACTTCGGCGCCTTCAGCCAGACGACGACGGTCGAGAGCACGAGCGTGAGGTGCTCCATGATCTAACGGATGCGGTGGTGACGGGTCTTACTGATTATTGTCGGAAGTCTGGTATCAAATCCATTGTGCTCGGTCTCTCTGGTGGTATTGATTCAGCCGTTGCTGCCTGTGTTGCAGCCGCGGCGGTTGGGCCAGAGAATGTGACTGGAATTGCCATGCCTTCGAGGCATTCCTCCCAACACTCCATTGACGATGCAGCGCATACGGCCACGTCGCTGGGGCTCAAGTTCGATACGATACCAATCGATTCCATGCATGCATCGGTTGAAGGGTCAATCGGCGGCATGCTCGAACAAGGAGCGCAAGTGGCAGGTGAAAATTTGCAAGCACGTCTGCGTGGCTTAATCGTCATGGCTCATGCCAACGCCCAAGGAAGCATGGCCATTGCCACTGGAAATAAATCAGAACTCGCCCAAGGCTACTGCACGCTCTATGGTGACATGGCTGGTGGCTACACGCCCCTTGGTGATTTGTACAAAATGCAAGTCTATGGCTTGGCGGATGTGTTCAATCTGCGGGCTGAACAACAAGGCTTGACGGCCCCAGTGAATGCCTCCACTCGCACCAAGCCGCCATCTGCTGAACTCGCTCCCGATCAAATTGACGAGGATTCATTGCCACCCTACCCGGTTTTGGATGCAATCCTGCGCGCTCACATTGAGGGCGGGCTCGATGGTGAAAGCATCGCTGAGCAGGGCCACGACCCGGCGATGGTGCTCGATGTACTCACTCGACTGGAACGGAACGAGCACAAGCGCTGGCAGATGTCGCCCGCACCGCGTGTCTCAAGCCGTGCCTTTGGTCAAGGATGGCGCCGTCCTTTGGCTTCGCGCCATGATTGGCGCCGGTCTTGAACGCCGAACGAATGAAAGGCATCACCTTCTAGCCACGCCATGAGCGACTCAATCGTCAACATCGCCGGGTATCGGTTTGTTGACCTCCCAGATCGCGACGAATTACGTCCGCCGATGACCGAGGCTTGCAAGGCCTCGGGCTTGCGAGGAACCATTCTCCTTGCGCATGAAGGCATCAATTTCTTTTTGGCAGGTACTCAACATGGGGTGGATGAGTTTCTTGCTTTTCTCGACTCAGATGTGCGCTTTCTCGATATTCCTCTGAAAATATCTCACACGGATTATCAACCATTCAATCGAATGAACGTTCGGCTCAAGAAAGAAATCATTTCTATTGGGATGGACGAAGTTCAACCTGCGGTGTTCACCGGTGATTCAATTGCCCCTAAAGAGTTCAAGAAATGGCTTGATGATGGAAAAGCAGTGACTGTTCTTGACACACGAAACGATTACGAAATTCGTTTGGGGACGTTTGAAAACGCCATGGATCTCGATATCAAGAGTTTCCGCGCCTTTCCAGCAGCTGTTGAGGCCATGCCAGATGAACTCAAAGATACGCCCGTGGTCATGTTTTGCACAGGCGGCATCCGTTGTGAGAAAGCAAGCGTCGTGATGCTTGAGGCGGGTTTCAAAGATGTCAGACAACTCGAAGGTGGCATTCTTGGTTATTTCGAAGAAGTCGGTGGTTCACATTGGAATGGGGACTGCTTTGTCTTCGATCACCGTGTTGCACTCACGCCAGAACTCAAAGAGTCCGAAGCAATTCAGTGCTTTGCGTGCCGTCAGCCGTTGACGGCCGAAGAACAGCAATCGCCCTCATACGTAGTGGAAGTTTCCTGCCCCTACTGCGTTCACCTTCGCTGATCACGCCGACCATATCAGCCATGTTCCGCTCAGTTGCTCATGGCTGTAAGCATGCCATTCTTGACCGGTCACACCGTTGTTTGCTGTCAGGAAGATGTGATGTTCCGTTGCATGAATGGAGCCATATGTTGCTGCGTAAGAATTGTTATTGAAACCAGGCCAAGGGTCGTATTGCAGTTCAGCACCGCTACCAGCAGTGAGTTCCCACAGGCATGAACCAGTTTCATCTCCATCAACCTGTCCACTCGCGACCACGAACAAATGCTGGCCAGTGGATGCAAACCCTCGCACGAGGGCGCTCGCAGAACCCGCGCGCAGGTCTGTCTCAGTTTGGGTGCCAGCAGGTGTCCCATCCGTCGAACAAATCTCCTGAGCTATGTTTGGTGCAACACAGTCGAACCACACTCGGTCTTGGTGAACGATGCCGCCAACCAAGTCGCCAGGAGCGCCGATGCTTGTCGAAAGAAGGCTTGTCGTGGCTTGGGTCAAGTTGTGCATCCATAATTGAGGATCAACGCCCGAGGTAAGGGCATCAAACACGATTCGATCTCCGATTCGGTGCAGGCCGAGGTGTTCTCCAACATGATTGGATTGTGCTCCTGTGTTGGTGTTCATCAAGTTCGTCAACCATTGGTGCGAACCGTCATGGCCCAATCGGACGAGTTGACGGCCCTGGCCGTTATCGGCGACAAGAACTCGACCATCATCAACATCGATTGAAGCGCCAACATTTGCATCACCCGCCACTAAATCCCATGCGAGGAATCGCCCATCGGTGTGCAATGCATAGGGTTCAATTCCCGCTGTTGATTTGGCAGAAAACCAAAGCCATCCGTCCTCTTCCTCGAGCATGTCTGCTTGGAAGGCTGAAAGCTCGGACAACGTGATTCTGTCATCTTGAGTCAAACTTTGGTTCAGTGATTCGTGTTGAAGCAGATCGATGGTTGCCGTACCATTGGTCCAGAGCATGGTGTTTGGCGTGTTCAAGAGCACCAAACCATCGTTCCAAGCCATGGTTGTCACGTGGCCAGTCACATCGGTGCTGCTGGTGCTGGTAAGTCGCAGTGTTCCACTGGCCGTTCCATCCGTGACCCATAACTGGCGTCCATGAACCCCATCGTCAGCATCGAACACCACGCGTTCACCAACATCCGTTTCGATCAAAGAGAAGCCAGCATAGCGACCTGGCAACGAGTCGCCACTCGGGTGAAGATTCAGCAGCATTCCAGATTCTTCAGCAGTGCCGTCGCTTGCCCACAATTCACATCCATCTGCGCCATTCGAGCCAGCCGTGAGCAGCACCTCAGCGTCTGGAAGCCAGATGAGTTCGTTGCATGCATAGTTGATTCCATCGGATATGCCATTGTTGTAGTCGTCAATTGCTCCGACACGAAGGGCTTGGCTGCAGATGTTGAGGCTGCTTCGAACCTCATCATTGTGCATGGTACCGTCAAGGGCCACACCGTCACCTGCACCGTCATCGATGCCAAATTGAATCATTACGCCATTCGAGCAAACGCTCGCAGGTGGTTGTTTTTGATGCACAAGGGCGGGTGCTCCATCGCCACCTTGCACCCCCGCTGCACCATCATTGCCTTGGCCACCTTGAGAGCCAGTGAGGCCAAGCGGACCGTTGCACAGCAGGTTGAATGTTTCCTCCTCTCCTTCATCCAGTGCTGCGTTCTCATTGACATCAATTCCTGATTGAATGAGAATCCCCCCTGCCATGCAGGTTTCGTTTCCAACATCGATTGGCACCGTCGTGATAAGGCTTGATGCCCCTGTTGCGCCAGAGCCAGAATAGCCGGAAGGACCTCGTTCACCATGGCAAAGCGTTGTTGTTGAGGTGACTTCCTCGCCATCGAGGTACTGATTCAAATTTTGGTCAGCGCCGATGAGGATCAATGAACCACCATTGCTGCATAATCCATCAGCATCCCGACCTTCGGTACGGATGAGCAACTCAGTCGATGGCTCGACGTTTGGACTGTCTTCGGAAAACGTGGCAACGGTGTACATGGCGTAGCTGGAGATGCCAAGAGCGCCAACAAGCAAGAGCACTTGCAGAACGGCAAGGATTTTTCTTCGGCGTGTAGAACCGGTTTGAATCGGTTGTTCAGCATCTGCAGCACCCGGGAGTGCAGGCACAGGTTTGCTGGTTTCTGTCTGGGCAGGTTCACCTGCGATAAGGGTCGGACCATCCTGTTCATTGGGGGGTGACATATGATTGCAGAAGAACCTCAATGGTATCAAATGCTTCGGTTCTGGCTATTTTCGGCACTTTTTGTGATTCAACGCCTCAGTACAGCCTTCGTCACTCAAGGGGTGAGTTCATGAGCGTGGTCGGCCTCGCTCAAGCATGGACTTGCCCAAGCGACTCGCCGCCCAACTTGCTGGGGAGGAAGGGCCAACGCGCCAAAAAGCAGCACGCTTAGTTGTGGATTTGGCCATCACTGCTGGTGCTGAAGGCTTCATTGAAGTGGACCACGCTCACGTTTCTGGCGTATCGGTGATCACCGGCGGGCATGGACTTCGTCGCTTCTTGGCGGATCTCTCAAGTTCAGGCGATGGAACGGTTGTCATCCCGACAACGCTGAATTCCGCAGGCTGTGACAAAGAGAAAATGAAGGAAATGGACATTGAATGGCCAGAATTCTTGGAGCAACAGTTTGAGATTGTTCAAGCCTACGAGGCCCTTGGCCTCGATGCAACCCTTTCATGCACCCCTTACGACCGAGGCATCGAGGACACTTCTGGCATCGCCTCATGGGCTGAATCAAATGCAGTCTGCTTTTCCAACACATGGACTTCGCTGATTACAAACAGAGAATCAGGTCTTTCTGCTCTTGCGACCGCTCTGACTGGCTATGCTCCGAAATGGGGTTTGCACTTGGAGTCAAACCGAACGCCAAACATGCTCGTCAATGTTGAATGCGAGTTGATCACCCTCTCGGATTGGTCTGTGTTTGGCGATTGGATTGGCAAGCAAGTTCGTCCAGGTTGGCGCCTCCCATGGGGTCCAATGCCGTTCATTCGAGGGCTTCCCGAGCGCGCAAGTTTTGCCAGAAAGAAAGCACTGACTGCAGCAGCAGCAAATTATGGAACGCCAATGCTGTGGGCAGAAGGTCTGTCTGCAGACCCGCCACTCGACCGTATTTCGGAAGAGGAATGGTCTGCACCTGAGGATGGATGGCAAGGAATCCTCACCTTTACGGCCGATGATTTGGCTGCTCGATACGCAGACTTAGCCCCTCAAGGCCAAGTCGATCTCGTTGTGATTGGTTGCCCCCAAGCAAGTTTGGAAGAAATCCGCATCACTGCATCCGCTGTTCGCTCGTATGCTGAAATGGGTTCGAAAATTCCCGACCAAAGGCTCTGGGTGTTCACCAGTGGAGAGAATTTCGAACTGGCTGTTGCCGATGGAAGCATCGATGTGCTTGAGCATGCAGGTGCTGTGATTCTCAAGGATACATGCCCCGAAGTCACCCCTTACAATCGTTCAAAGTACAATCATCTGCTGACAAATTCCCTGAAAGCAGAACACTACCTTACCAGCGGGCTGAATCGATTGCCAACAAGCGTTCTTTCGATCGAAGACTGTGTTGCTCATGCCTTCGATGCAAGCCTTTCTGCAGGTGAACGACCGACGCTTGCCTCAAAGGCTCAGCCTCAACACGCAAGCAACAAAACCATTCAGACTGGTTCAACGACACTTGTCGGTGAAGGGCTTCTCAGTCAAGCATCCTTTTCCGTTCGTGGGAAAGCCATGGTGACGGATGTACCGATCACATACCTTGGCTATGTCAACAGGGACACTGGTGTGGTCGAGGAATTTGGCCACCCACTCGACGGGCGTGCCATTGAAGACACCATTTTGATCTATCCAAAAGGCTCGGGCTCAACGGTTGCTCCGTATGTACTGATGGGACTTTTGTACACTGGAAAAGGACCTAAGGCCATTGTGAACAGTGATGTGTGTCCGCTCACCTTGCCTGCCTGTTCGCTTCTCAATGTACCCTACGGTCATGCGTTCGATGGCGACCCTTGTATGGACATTAACGATGGTGATCTGGTTGAGATGACTTCGGAAAATGGCGTGGTAACCATCACGGTTCTTGAACGAGCGAGTTGAACCCGATGCCTCTCAAAATTTTAGTCACAGGGGGAGCGGGATTCCTCGGCACTTCGTTGTGTGAAGCACTTCTTGATGAGGGTCACGAAGTCCTTGCTTTGGACTCGCTGTTCAGGGGGTCGCTTGCCAACATCGAGCATCTCATGCCGCATCCAGCATTCCAATTTCAAAACGACGACGTGCGAAATGTTGAGGCATTGGATGCATGCGTGGAATCTCTTGGTGGCCTCGATCTTGTGTACCACCTCGCAGCAATCAACGGTACGAAATGGTTTCATGAAGCAGCACATTCGGTGATTGATGTCAACATCAATGGGACGCTGAGAACTTTGGAACTCGCAATGGCGAACGATGCACGGTATGTGCTCGCCTCCTCGCCAGAAGCGTTTGGAGACGCCGAGGTACAGCCAATTCAGAATGGCAATCCAATGCAATTCAGTGATCCACAACAGCATCAACGGCACTCCTATGGGGCAAGCAAGTACCTTGACGAGGTTGCAGCACAGCACGCTGCACGGGAGGGATTGGATGTCCGAATTGTGCGCCCATTCAACGCCTACGGTCCACGATTGAACGGTGGTGATTACGGGCAAGTCGTTGCGATGTTTTTCAACGCAGTTCTGTCCTCTTCACCCCTGCAAATCCACAATCAAGGTTCCCAAACTCGCTCGTTCACCTACATCGACGACATCACGAGCGGCTTTCTCAAAGCTGGCTTAATGGACCTCAGTGTCTCGGGCGGAACCCTTTCTGGTATGGCTTTCAACATTGGCTCGACCGAGGAAGTGAGCATCTTAGAATTGCAGAAACGCATCTTCGAAACTGTCCAAGCCGATGCCTCTTGGAACCAACCTCTTCCGACTGTGGAATTTTCTGAAGGCTATCATGGTGATGCAGTGAGGCGCTGGCCTGACACTACATTGGCGGAGGCACACCTCGGGTGGCGTGCGCGAACTGATTTGGCAAACGGTCTATCGCTCACCTGGGTTGCCTTACGCTGATGTTTAGCGGCGGTAATGCTTTGCCACTTTTTCTCCCCATTGGGCAGGAGCGGGGGTTAGTCGGTCATGGCCATGCTGGCAGAGAACATTGAGGCCTTCAGCCGGCATTGTTTCGCTTGTGGTCCACAGTGCTTTGACTCGGAACACGGCCAGGCGTGCTACAGCGTCGGGTAACGGCCGGTCTTCGAGGAATTCTACTTCAATCGCTGCAACTGACTCGTTGATGAGAAGTGGCTCATCGGGGTGATGGGTGAATCCTGCCATGTTCCATTCACTCTCGTCCTTCGGGAGGGGTGCTGCGGTTTCATCGATGGCTTTCACAGTCTCGAAGTTGGATGGCATCATGTGAAGAATGGCTCGCTTGGTGCTTCGTAAGTTGAGCAGGGTGTCTCGGTATTTTCCTTCACGGTTGCAACTGAAGGAGGCAATCAGCAGGGGTGGTCCTGTGGAAACCGCCATGACTGAGGTGTAGGGGGCTAAGTTGAGGTTTCCATCCTCATCTTGGGTCGAGGCGATCACGAGGGGCCTCGGTGATAGCAAACCTGAGAGCCACCCAGCGCGAACCGGGTGTTCCATTTCCTCTGCATCCATGCGCAGTGCGCCGGTCATGCTTGGCGTTGGGGAAGGCGTGAACCAAGCATCGAGTTTTCCATTGCCCAACTCGGTGATGGCGTGTTCATTGAATTCAATGTAGGATTTCCACGCAGCTATCTCTTCTAATACGCCTCTGGCTTCCTTTCGAGCAATCGATGCTTCAGCGTACGCATTGCACTTTCGCAAATAATCGGCAATGATTCCTTTCTCGTCCATGGTGTATCCTCCTTGAAGTTCAACGTCCGCCCTTTTGTTCGTATTCGGCCCGAGTCATCAACAATGTGGCCGGGTTGCCCGCCCACACTTCATCTGCTGGTAGGTCCTTTGTGAGGGTCGAACCTGCAGCGAGGACAGCATTCTCGCCAACCGTGACGCTTGGTAAGACCGTGGCGCCTCCGCCAATAACGGCGTTTGATTCAATTTTCACAGGCGTCCAGTGTTTTGCATTTCTTGAAGGAGGGTACTTGTCATTGAGCATGGTTGCATTCGGTCCGACGAAGACGCCGTCGCCGATGACACATCCGTCAGCGATGTAAGCGCCGCCTTGGATCCGACAACCGTCTCCCAGCGTGACATTTCGGCCGATATGGGCAAGGGCGCCAATGGAGCACCTCTCACCATTGACGAGCCCTTCACCGATGTGACAGGGGTTCCAAGCCACGCTTTCGTGGGGGAGTGTTTGGCGTTGGTTGTTCGCCATCGGGACACCTTCATTCTACCAAACCGAGTTCACGCATCAACATCGATACGTGACCCTTGGCTCTTACGTTGTATCTGAGCCACTTGAAGCTTCCATCAGGATTGATGACGAATGTTGAACGCACGCATCCCATGTATTCTCTTCCGTAATTTTTCTTCATTCGCCATGTCCCGAATGTTTCGTGAAGATCGCCCTCAGTGTCGAGAAGGAGTGGAAAATTGAGTTCCTGCTTTGCAATGAATCGCTCGTGGGATGCTTCCGAGTCTTTTGACACGCCGAGCACGATGATGTTCTCTGACTGCAACAACGCCATGTTGTCTCTAAAGTCGCATGCTTGTTTTGTGCAGCCTGGTGTGGAATCACGTGGATAGAAGTAAACAATGACTGTTTTTCCGTCCGCCATGTACCCTTCGAGTTCATGGAGTGTTCCTGCTGAGTCATGTGCTGAAAACCGGGGGGCTTGTGCTCCATTTTCGTGGGTTATTGCTTCGCTCATGGTCATTGCACCTGCCCGTAGTCCAAGAAGGGTTGCTTTGTCCGTGATTTTCGCTATTTTGTGGTGAAATCTGCCGATATGCCGTCAAGAAGAGTCCTCAGTAGGTCTTTTATGCAGTATGAATCAATATCGATTCATACTGCTTATATCGGTGGATGGCGACCGATTCTTTCAATAACCGGCAGGTAGACCAAGTGGTATGGTCGCATCGCGTATGTCTCGACGTTCTCGTCGGTACTTCAAGCGTATTCAGCGCGTCTCGACCAAGTTCGATTTGCAGGCCATCGCAAGCGCCATCCAAACCGACCTCGACAAGCGCAATGTCTCCTACGATGAAGCATTGACACTTGGCAACCTCATTCAACATCGCTCGGATCAATTGCCAGGGGATACAATCGTCTATGCTATCTCGGACAGGGACGCATACCGCCGAACCCTTGAGTTGTACCTTCGTGACGCACTGTTGACGCGCACTGAGCAACTTCTCCTCTGGGAGGAGCGTCGCCGCTTGGGTATCTCCGAACAGGAACACGACCGACTTCTCCACCAACTCCTCGCCCAATGGAAGTCTCAAGGCAAGCGAGTCACCATCGATCGTTTCGATAAGCCAGACGGGGGTGGGGCCTCTGCGTAATCCACAACGTGCCTCGACGAAACTCGCCATGGCGCTGATTCTTCTGTTCTTGATTCCAACCGCTACGCCCCTCATCGGTTCGACTGGTGCCGATACATCTGGTCGAGCAGCTCCTGACTTTGGCGTCACGGTCATGACCATGAGCGGCGCAGGTTCAGTCGACCGCGGTGATGGCATCACAGTTGAGCCAGCAGAGCATGACATCCGTGTTGTTGTTCGAAACACTGGTGATGTCGGTGGCCCGGCATCGTTGCAACTTGTCCACAAAGGCTCGCCAACAGCAGGCGAATACATTGTGACCACGATTTCGTTGGGTACCATCCCTGCCCTGACAACTTCAAACCCAATCATCATTCCATGGACTGCCACCACTGGCGATGACCAAACGCTCTTTGCTCGCGTCTCGGGCAACGGGGATAGCAATCCAGCCAATAACGAACAACGAAAGGACTTCGATGTCAAGAACAACCACAGCGGCATCTCAGTTTCAGACACTGTTCCAACCCTCGCACCCGGCGAGACAAGCGTTGGCTTGACACGAACAGTGCAAACCATCAGCGCCTCAGTGCGAAACAACGGTGTGAAGAACATCTCTGCAGTGATGGAGGTCACATTGACCGAGCAATCCAATCCATCGAACTCCTTTGTGTATTACTCAAACACCCAAACCCTGCGTTCTGGTTCGCTTTACGCTCCGGCCAGTCCAGAAGATCTCACCCTCTCCTACGACCCCTCGGCTCTTTCGGGCCTTTGGACGCTTGATGCGAAGATCCTCTACAACGGGACTCTTTGGAACGATGCCCCAACTATTGCCAGCGTCACCGTGCGTCTTTCCAATTACACAGCATCCCTTTCCTCACTCGGCGACCGCTCCATTGAACCCGGCCAAACTGGGACCCTCACCTTCCTCTTGAAAAACACAGGTGGGGTCCAAGATTCCTTCCAAATTTCTTCGATTACAACCAATCCTACAAACCGAAACTGGGCTTCCACCAGTGCGGTGGGTAGTTCCACTGCAGCCCTCTCGCCAGGCGCTACAACCTCCATTGGCATTCCTGTGACGGTGCCACTCGGGGAAAACCGTTCCAATGCCTCTGCGATCACGCTCACACTCCTTTCGATTCAAGATGGATACGAACTTGTCACCACAGCAGTTGTACAAGCCGGTGAATCATACATCGCATCAATCGAAATGCCAACTGACACCACCGAACTGTTGCCCGGTGACAGCAGCACCATTATTGCCAACGTTACCAATGCTGGGAACGTCGGCGCTGAATTTGCTTTTGATTGCGGCCTGTCCGTCTCAGCAAACAACTGGGAACTCGACATCCAAGGTCAAGCATGCGATCAATGGTCCACGTTCATTAACAGATCAGCAACGGTTCAAATTCCAATCAATGTGAAGGTGCCTCCAATCAAGAGCCCACTCGATCCTGGTGAATTCAACCTTGCAGGCCAGCCCCTGCAAGTGTGGCTACAAGCCCGTGCTGCAGGCGGCGGAATTCCTACGCAAGCATCAGCGGGCATCGAAGTCCTCCCTACCATTGTTGTTGACCCTGGCTTGCCAACGCTCGAACTCGAATTGACTCAAGCAGAGGTCGTCGCAGCCCGGAACGGGCAAGGACTCGAAGATGTGCTCGGCCTGAACGTCGAAGTTCGCCACAATTTGTTTGCTGATATCGATGAAACGCTGAGTGCGGACATTGAGGTCAGCGGGCTGTCCTTCCTTGCTGCCAACACCGGAGGCTTTTCTGAAGCCAGTCGCTGGAGTGCTGTGGTCTCTCCGCCACAACTCACCGGATTGAAGCCGGGCGACACCTCTCCTGCGATTCTAGCCATTCAAGGACCCGATGACGATTATCCGCTCTCTGGGACCCTGACGCTCTCCGTGACCGTAACACCCACCTTGGGCGGCGTGCATGCTGGAAGCGGCGTTACTGCCAACCCAGTCACACGAAACCTCACCATCACCGTGCCAACAGTCCTCGGAGCGGAAATCCTCGAAGATGGTCCCGTTGATGTGGAAGTCGGCGTTGAAACCGCTGTTGCCTTCCCATTCGCCAACATTGGAAACGATCTCGCATCCTACCGCCTCCGAATCTCTGATGTCCCAGACGACTGGATTGTTCAGTTTAACGGAACCACGGATATCGTGGACAACCTCTCAGCGGATGTCGCCGATTTCCCTGCATCTGGTTCGGCTCACCAAACAATCGTCGAACTGCTCATCGAGACAGACCCATTCGTCCCAGCGAATTCGATTGTTCCACTGACCATCACCATCGAAGAACGGGACACTGGCGCTTCCATTGGCGAGCACATTCTCCCTGTGCGAGTTGGTGAACTGAGAAACGGCACTTTGTTCCCTCTCACCCAGCACATCTCGGTTGACCCAACGGATTACGACGAGTTCAAGACAGTCAAGGTCAAAAATACAGGCAACGCCCCAACCACCTACAATGTTTGGATTGATAACAGTCTTGCCGGTGATGTCATCTTTGAACTCGACTCCAATCCATCGCTGCTTGTGGCTCCAGGATATGAGGAAATTATCAAGGTGAACGTGATTCCAACAGCCTCTGCAAGTGCTGATCAAATGTATGAGGTCGTTATTTGGGTCGAAGACGAAACGGGCGCAGTCAACATGTCTGCAACCATTACTGCAAACATTACGAAGAGTTCGGATATTCGAATCGATGCTCCACTTGTGATTGGGGTAACGCCGGGTCAAATGACCAACATCGAGTTCAACCTAACGAACATCGGGAACTTAGAGGAATCGGTCCTCGTCACACCCGCCGTCGAAGGAAACTGGACGACAGATGTCAACGAAATCGGTATGACTCTCCAGATCAATCAGACCATCACGGGTCAGATTGTAGTGAGCGTCCCAAGCCTTGGTGGAGAACAGTCGCTTGCCGATGGTTCAGTCCACAACCTAACACTCTCTGTCTATGATGCTTCGACGTTTGCCTTCAAGACCAGCTTCACCATCCAGCTCCGAGTCGGAGCAATCTTTGCGCTCGAAGCAGAAGCATGGCCGGCAGTGATGGAATTCTACCGTCAAGGAACTCGCACATGGGAAGTTGCACTCACCAACACCGGTAACCGAGATGTCGAAGTCAATGTCGGCTATTCTGTGAACCGGGCTGGTCTCGAAGTCGGCTCGAGCGATTGGGCCATGGAAACGGGTGCTCCTTCAACGCTCTATCTCCCAGTCGGTGTTCCAATCACACACATTTTCAGCGTGAAGGCTTTGAATTTCGAGCCCGACCTTTCGCTTCAAGCAGATTTCAAAATCTATTATGAACCGGTTGATGAAACGGTTCAGGGCAACGCATCGTACGCAACCAACCTCAAGATGTCGAGGTTCTTTAGCACAGGCGATATTGTGCTCAGGCCAGAAGTGGGGGATGCTCCAATTGATGTCGACATCATTTACTCTCACATTCCAAACGGTCAAGCATTGAGTGCTGCTTACGAAATCGAACTGTGCAGTGCGGTCCGTATCCTCGACTTCGCCGCACTTAACCTCAATGAAGCAGAATATCCATGGGAATTCAAGGTCATTCTCCCCGATGCAAACAACACCGAAGTGATTCTTCCGCTCTCCTCTGCTTCCTGCGCTTCTGGTACCCAAGGCGAACTTTCGAGGATTAGCTTGCCGGCACGAAATGCTTGGGATACGTCTGCGCCCCTCAGGATCTCCGTTAACGCACCAGACCGAGGAAAGATCCTTTCCGGCGATGGCTGGGAGATGACGTTCCGCCTTTACCACCCAACGGAGAACAATTCCTACACTGTGTACGATGAAGAAACCTTCAATTTCGAATTGGATGTCTTCGCTGACCCATTGGTTGAATCCATTGAAATGCTAACGCTTGAGGAAGGCGAGGAATTCGACCTCCTCCTCACCGTGACCAATGCGGGCACCGCAACCGCACTTGGCGTGGACGTGGCCCTTGTGTGCCCTTCCGCAACGATTCTTTCAGGTCCAGAAGTTGTCCCTATGATTGGTATTCTTGGGCCTGGTGATTCAGTTGTTCTTGACTGGCGAATCCAACCTGACTCCATCGATTGGTGGGAGCAGTCCGAAATGACTGACTGTACGGCAACAGTCGATGCGTTCTACATGGACAAGAACGTTGTTGGAAACGACGTGCGTACCATCGAACTCAATGTTGAATCCACCTCTCCAGGTGTTTCAACAAGTTTTGTTGCACTCATGGTCTGCCTCATTACATCCATCATTCTCTTGAGGCTTACAGGCCAAAACGAGAAGTTCCGCCTCATGGCAGTCTATGCCGGCGTGCTCGGATTCGGTTTCTCTTTCCACCTGCTCGACGTCCCGTTCTGGGGCCTAGGTGTTCTCGTTGCAACAGCATTGTGGATCTGGCGTATGAGTTGGGTGAGCGCAGAGGAATTCAAACTCATTCACGAAGATTACCAGCGTGCTCGCCGTGGCGTCTCAACCCTCTACGCCGATCACTTTGCCGCTCTCAAAGATAGCCGGCGACAACTGAGTGTCATCCTTGCCGTGCCAGTTCTCGGTTTCGTTGCTGTCGTTCTTGGATTGCCACCACAACTCTACAATGACCAGAACAACATGGTCTCCTTGGTCGTATACATCACGATTGTCATGCTTGGTGTTTGGTTTATCATCCAGCGCGCAGACCGTGCTTACGGCAACTTGTACGGACGCCTCACCGACGTTGAAGTCAAAGCCACTCGTATCGAGCGAGACCTCGGCGACCCGGCCCGCTTGTTCAACGAATTAGCAGGCGACGGATTGAACCTTGACGAAATCTTTGGAGATATCTCCACCACTGCAACCGTGGGAACCATTCTCGACGCAGAAGTTCCTACAGAGGAGGTGAATGAGGATGTCTAAGGGCGATGTTGATGTTATTGATGATCCGACCATGCTCTTGGACGAAGTTGACGCCCAGTTCGACCTCGAATCCTCTGAATTGAACGAGGAACGAACGATCACGACAGACATGTCTGAAGGGGAAGTGGAAGAAGCACGTGCGGCTATCGCTGCCAGCAAAGATTCCGCTGACCGCTTGATTGCAGCATCGAGGGAACTCGAATCGCTTGTCTTTGGTGTGGTTCAAGATGAATCCAACTCTCTGGCAGGAACTGAAGTCGATATTGCTGACGCCAAGGTCTTCCTCAATCGACACAAGTTGAAAGCAGCGCGTAAATCTGTCAAGAAAGCCGAACAGTCCCTCGCTTTGTTGGAAGAGGATGTTCTTCATCTCCGACGAAATATTGCCATGCTCCACAGGCTCCTTAATGAGAAGAAAATCAATGAGGAGGAAGTCGAAACAATTCTTCTCCGACTCCATTCTGCAACCGGCGCAGCAGAAATTGGTGACGTTGGCGTTGCAGCAGGTGAAGTTGAGCATCTTGTCGACGACCTCATTGGCGGCAACACCGCAACACTCAACCCGTTCTTGTTCCGCCACTTTTGGCTCGGTCTTGACACGCGATGGCCTGCTGGTGGCGATGAAGGCGTCCTCATCGTCCGAATCATCAACGATGGTCCTGTCGCCATGCCCGGCATGCGACTTGCACCACCAGTACCAGATGGATGGACATGTGTTCCCTCCTCAGTCGATCTTCCAATCATCGCACCCGGAGGGAACCTCCCGCTCCGATTCGAAGTGAAGGCCAACCGCCGTTACGGAGCGGATGAAATCCCATTGTCCCGTAAATTAGCGGTCGCCACCTCCTATGAAATGCGTACTGGCGACATTACCGCCACCATTCGCGCCCAAAACCGCTCAATGGAGCCGTTGCAAGACATCGTTCTCTCGCCGTGGATCCCTCCGGGCTTCACCACCGATTCAGTGCCATTCATCAACCGACTGGCACCAGATGAAGTCGCTCTTATTCGCATGCCGTTGCGCATCAACATTGGTTCAGGAGGCAACGCCTGAACCGCTCACAGTCCACCCTGAATGGGGGATACAAAAACAAAAAATGGTGAAAAAATATGAAAGAAAATACGAACGAAAACAGCGATAACATCGCTGCAATTGGTATTGGTGCAATGATTGTGTTCATTGCTCTGATTCTTGTTGCGGCGGTTGCAGCAGCAGTCATTATTCAGACTGCAGAGCAATTGCAACAAAACGCACAGACGACCGGCGAAGAGACAACAGATTTGTTGGCTTCGAAGATCTTCATCAAGAGCGTGATTACGACTGGTGCAACTGATCCAGCAACATCCATCTTGGTGACCTTCGAGCTTGCTCCAGGTTCTGATGAAATTCAGGCTGGCGATGTCATGTGGGCAATTGTCTGTGGCGCTCAAGGCAGTGAAGGCGACTTCACTGGCGCAAGCGAAGTCGGACAAGCCGGTGCATCAGCGACCCTCGAAACAGGGGCGACCTACAGCATCACGCTCGCTCTTGCAGGCGCTACCGAATGCCCTCCTGCAGTGAACGCTGCTCACGAATTCATGATTCAATCCGGTTCTGGTGGATTCACCTACGAACTGTTGAGCTACGGCGGAAGCGTCGACCGAGGATTGGTGGTTGTATGAAGTCGAACACTCACACAACTGAACTCCAAGACGACAAGGTTGCAGCAATTGGTATTGGTGCAATGATTGTCTTCATTGCCTTGATCCTCGTTGCAGCAGTCGCAGCAGCCGTGATCATCCAAACTGCTGAAGCATTGCAACAAAACGCTCAGCAAACAGGTGACGACACAGCAGACAACATGGCAGGAAAGGTCATGATCAACTCCGCTTACGTTGACGCAAACGGATACAAGTTGTTCGTTCGCCTCGCTCCTGGCAGCGAACCTGCTCCAGTCGCAAGCATCAGCTACCAGTTGATGTGCGGCGGCGCAGCAGTCGTTGAAGGAAACGTTGGAAACACTGTCCTCATGGACGGCACTGGTGGAAACGCTGTGGAAATGTCCCCTGCAACCGGTTACACAATGCTCATCGCTGGCAGTGCCGGTGGTAGCGACTGTGAAGCTGGAACTGTTGGAACTGGCGCAAGTGTACAAATGTACATCCACGTCGGGTCCGGAGGTACAACCTTCGAAACCCTCTCAGTCCAAGATACCGCTACTGGGTCAAAGGTCGTTTGATGTCTTCTGAGGGTGGCGCTCGAGAGGGCATCCCCTTAGAGGAGGAATTATGATGGCCTGGCCATTTGGTGGCAGTGCAAACAAGGACCGAGATGAAGACGCAGCATTAACCGAAGATCGTCTCAAGATCATGGCGAACATCGCCATTGAGCAAGTCCCTCTCCCAGAGGAAGGCGAACTCGGTGAAGAAGATGCGTGGACCATCTCCCCCGGTCCTACAAAGGCACGACTCAACAGCATCGGCAGTGTGCCGAGCGTGGCGGCTAGCCTCGCTCCAGCACCTGCCGCACCGGTGAACACGACCGTTGACACGTCCGGACTCGAACGTTTGATCAGCAGCCGCCTCGACATGGTCGAGGATGTGCTTCGCATGGTTGAAGTTCGTCTCGAAGAGACCCCCCAAGCCCCTGCTGAAGAGGGCTCTCCTGACGAAGTTGACATGGATGAAGCAGCGCTCAGTGGCGATACAATCGTCACTGCAAGCGGTGAAGTCATTCCCGTCACCGGAAACAATCGTCTCAAAGAAGTGGACGAAGCACCATTGGTGGAACTCTACGAGGCTCAAGCCCTCGCAGCAAATCCATTCTTGCATGCTCCGTCCCGTGGTGCGACA
The DNA here is from genome assembly GCA_009887095.1 of Candidatus Poseidoniales archaeon. GTDB lineage: Archaea > Thermoplasmatota > Poseidoniia > Poseidoniales > Poseidoniaceae > MGIIa-L1. Next base: position 52,926 of record QXYC01000008.1, on the reverse strand, counting down.
GCTGACGCAAACAGCGTTGGTGCACCAACCGTCTCCGCACTCTTGCTCGACCACATGTCGGGCATGGCAGCGGTCAGCTTTACCCAGAAGGCCATGGCCTCCGGTATGCTGAGCGACGAAGAAGGACGATCCGTCATGGCAATTGTTCAACTCGCAGAGCCCGGGGAATCCGAGGCTGCGCTTGACGATCATTTGCCGCACAAAGAATTGCTTACGTTCTCATCCCTTGTCAGTTCATGGCGAAGTGTGAGATCCCTCCGAGGTGAAGCCTGATATGGCAGGCTCGGTTGGAATCGGTGGCCTCATTATTGGGGTCTCATTGTTGGTTGTGTTTTCCATGGCCGTTCAAACAATGTCGTATCAAATGGAGACCTCAATGGAGGTTCTTGATGCAGCAGCCGATCCCGTGCCGAGGTTTGTCATTGACGATGCTTCCCTTGTCGAAGGAGCGATTCTTACCGTTGCGGTGACTGGGACCGGTTCCGGTTCTGGTGTCGTAAATGGAACACTTGTCGCAAATGGCGGCGCTGGTTTGGGTGGCTTTGCCGCTACCTTTACTGTGACTTCTGGGGAAATCGATGTAAATTCTGTGGTGATCACCAGCCACGGTTCGTACACAACCCCCCCAACAAGCATCACGGTAAGTGGTCAGGGCACGCTGACACCTACGCCAACGTTCACCTTTACGTCCGGTGATATCTTTTACGCGAACCTCACAAATACAGGCGACATGACACTCAAAACGGAGAATGTTTGGATGTTCTTTGATGGGGATTCCCCCACACAGTTCAGCACCATCCACCTCCAAGGTTGGGCCCAAAACCAAGCAACTCCTGATTTTGCATCAGAGAATTGGTATGTTGGAGAAACGGTGGATCTAATCCTCCCTTCTCCGCCAACGCTCACCTCACGATTCGTAACCACCTCTGCAGGGTTTGTTGCTGCAGAAGCAATCTGAGGTTTGAACATGGCAGACGGTGGAGCTTCAACATTCATCATGCTCATCACGGGGTTGTTGATTTCAAGCGCTGTGAGCGCTTTATTGATCACAGAATGGACAAATACGGCGAAGGTCGCACAAGTTCAACAGCGTGGTGCTCAACTTTCTTCGGAACTGAGCATTGAGTTTGCTGGAGATCCGATGATGGTTGATTTTGATAATTCGACCTCCACTGAAACGATTACCTTCTATGCATTGAACACGGGTCAACACCCTATGGATGAAAATCAACTGAGCGTGTTTGTTGATGGTCGTTCTCCGACCGCAATATCAGTCTCTTTTGTTGGAACTGCCACAGAATGGAACTCAAATGTCCTCTTGGAAATTGAGTTGCAATACACGGGTGTATCCGGTTATGCAGAAGGGGACGATGTTGCCTTGTATGCGGTGGCAACATCTGAAACAATTGGCGGACTTTCCGCAAGCGCATCGCTCAACACCGAGGTGAGGCTCTCATGACAGACGATCCATTTTTGAAAGCACACAAGCCAATGGAAGATGGTTTTCCTTATGATTTAGAAACTGATTCGCTGGCCGACTCGATGGGATTGCGCATGCCAAATCGTTCCCTATATGTGTTGCAGGGTGCAGTCGGTGGTGGAAAATCACTGATCTCTCAGCGCCTTGCGTACGGAATGGTCGAAAATGGCGTGAAAGTGCTTGTGATCACCACGGAACTCACCACACGAGGATGGATTGAACAAATGGAGTCCATTGGGTATGGCATCACCGATGCCATCCGTGAAGGGCAACTCATGGTGTTCTCTCGTTTTGGAACAATCGCTGAAGCGCTCCCCAATGTGGGCTTGGAAGAATTGCTTGAATCCGATGCCATCGCTTTAGCAGATGTTGTCATTATCGACGCCGCAAGTTCGTTGATGCCAGATTCATTGGATGAAACGGAGCGATTTTCGATGATGCAGAGGCTTCGTCGAATCTGTGCTGATGGCCGCTCACTCATGCTTTGTGTGGACCCCGAAGAAATGGATCACAAACTGATGCACAACATGCGGGCATCCGCTGAAGTTGTTCTCGACCTACAAACCACCATGATTGGTGGTGAAATCAAAAGAAACATTGTCGTCACTCGATTTTTGAGGGCTGCAGGTCCAACACAGACTTCCATTGGATGGCGTGTTGAACCAAGCATGGGCTTCATTGTCGACATCACCGCGGTGAGCTGAGGAGGAATCTGAATGGCCGACGAACCTCGATTTGCAAAAGGCGACCTCAACGGCGTCATGGCAGCCCACGCTCACGTAGCAGATTGGGTGCGTGACTTCGAAGCACGGTACGGTACAAGGCCGATCTACTACGGTGAACTCGACCGTGATGCCAAGAAAGAACGCCCACTCAATCTCATTTATTTGGCCAAAGAGCCAATTTTTGTCCACATTTACGAGCCCCCTGCTGACGAAGAAGGCGGTGGCCAAGTGCTGTGGTTTGGACTCGAACCACAACTCACTGAAGAAGAAGAAAACATCCGACGTGAACTCACTGAAACCCTTCTCCAAGAAGCACCGACTGCTCCTTCATTCACAACTGATAATGAATTCGAGAACATCCTTCGCCAAATGGTTGAACGGTACACGGTTTTGGATACCGAACTCGGTTTGAGCCCAAGGCGACAAGGACGACTTTGGGAAATGCTTGGGATGGATGACAAACGAATTGTCGTTAATCAAGAGCAACGCACTCGCCTCGAATACATTGTGATTCGTGATTTGATTCGCAATGGTCCACTCGAACCGCTTCTCTCTGACGAGATGCTGGAAGATATTCACTCGATTGGTCTCAAGCACGTCCACATGGATCACAAGGTGTTTGGAATGGTCACCTCGAACATACGATTCCGTGAACGAGAGATGCTTTCGCGGTTCCTCCGTGCTATGTCCGAACGTATTGGAAGGCCGGTTTCGGATAACAAACCGATCATCGACGGTGCACTCCTTGATGGTTCTCGTATCAACATCATTTTCTCGGACGACGTTTCGATGCTCGGTCCATCTTTCACGATTCGTAAGTTCGCTGAAGAAACAATTTCTATCACTCAACTCATTGCTTGGGGTACCATTTCGTCACAAGTGGCTGCATACATTTGGATTTGCTTAGAATACGGCATGTCTGTTCTTGTGTCTGGAGAAACTGCTTCAGGTAAGACCACGACGCTCAACGCAATTCTTCCCTTCATTGATCACAATGTCAAGATTTACTCAGCGGAAGACACCCCTGAAGTGAAGGTTCGTCACAAGATTTGGCAACGTCTTGTGACCCGTTCATCAAAGAATGAAGAATCTCGTGTCGAGATGTTCGATTTGCTCAAAGCAGCGCTTCGTAGCCGTCCGCGTTACATCATCATCGGTGAAATTCGTGGTGTTGAGGGTGCGACTGCTTTCCAAGCAATGCAGACAGGTCACCCAGTTATTGCAACCTTCCACGCATCGTCCATTGTCAAAATGATTCAACGATTCACGGGTGACCCAATCAATGTCCCGATTCGTTTCTTTGACAACCTCAACTTTGCGATTTTCCAGGAAGTGGTGGAAGCGCCCGGTGGCGGTATCGCCCGACGTGTCACAGGAATTGACGAAGTCATTGGATACAACAAGCACAGCGATGGTGTTCTCACTCGTGGTATGTTCGAATGGGACCCAGTCAAGGACAAGCATTACTTCCGTGGTATGTTCCAAAGCCATTTGCTTGAGAATAAAATTGCTGCAATGGCTGGTTTTGCAAACAAGCGTGACATTTACGATGAGATGCTCAAGCGAGCCGCTGCGCTCCAGAAGATGGTCGATCGTGACTTGACGCACTACGACGATGTGTTCGATCTGTTGGGGATTTACTACAACAGCGGCTGGGACCATTTTGACCGTGCCATCGATTCATGGAAGGGTATTAACCACGATTGAGGGATGATGTATGCAGCGAATGTCGATGTGGCAAATCGCTTTGCGGCGGCTTGAAATGCCGGTGCTGCGTTTCCTCGCATTGTTTGTCGGTGGAGCGGCTGCTGCTGGTTTCTTCATGGCGATTCTCATCATCATTGTCACAGGTGGATTGGCAGATGGGGCATTGTTTTCCGGCATTTCTGGGGTTTTCTTACTGACACTCCTTCCCCTCCTATCCGGTGGGGCAGCGATTGTGTTTCCTATTCTCGATGTCCAACGATCTGCAACACTCATCGAAAAAGAAATGCACATGTTCATCACTCGAATGGGTATTCTTTCGCTTGGTGAAGTCGGTGCGCAATCCATCTTCGACATTCTCAAGCAGATGCGGGACTATGGTGAACTGGCAACAGAGGTTCAACGGATTGAAACTCTTGTCGATAAATGGCACACTTCGCTACCTGAAGCTTCACGAATTGTAGCCCAACAAAGTCCAAGTCCACTGTGGGCTGATTTCCTCGACCGAATGGCGTTTTCCATCGAAGCAGGTCAGCCAATCGATGAGTTCATGCGCTCTGAACAAGAGACAATTGCAGAGCAATACACCACTCTGTACGACACACGTCTGGAGTCCGTTGACACGATGAAGGAAATCTATGTCTCGCTGGTTTCTGCGGGTTTGTTTGGTTTGGTGATTGCTGGCATCCATCTTGTGCTGTTCGAAACGGGTTCACCTACGGATGCACCAATCGAAATCGCAAGCCGCTTGCGCTTCCTTCTCCTTGCAGGTTTGTTGTTCACAATCGTTCAAATCGGGGGCGTGATGGCGTTTAATTCAACCATTCCTGAAGATCCTACTTTCGCCCGTGATGAAATGGATACGCCGTTTCGGGTCAACTTCCTTCGAGCGTTGGTTGGCGCCAGCCTCATCACAACGATTCTTTTTGCAATCACCGTCATTGTCATCTTGGCATCATGGCAAGAAGTGAGTGCTCAGTGGGATCGCTATGGCCTGTTGCTGGTTGTTGCTCCACTCTCTCCTATGCTGATTCCAGCCTTCATGGTTGGGCGTGAAGAAGGACAAGTTCTTCGTCGCGATGAAACATATCCTGATTTCATCCGAGCTTTGGGTGGAACCGCTCAAGCACGGTCTGCCGAGCCTTCAGCGACCATCAAGGCCCTTCGAGGCATTGACTTCGGTGTGCTTGACAACTCCATTGACCGGTTGGAAAAGCGCTTGTCCACGCGCATCGATTCAGACCGGGCCTGGGATTATTTCACAGCAGATACCAATTCCGCAGTCATCTCAAGATACACCCGTATCTACATCGAAGGGTCTCAATCGTCTGGTCAGCCGGCGGCAACTGCAGAGATGGTATCCCGTTCAGTTGGAAATCTCCTGTCCCTGCGACGACGTCGTGCGCTCTCTGCAAACACAATGCGGGGCGTGGCACTTGGTTTGCTCATTGCAACCGTAACAAGCCTCAACGTAACAATTGCAATTGTCTTGAAACTTGGTGACTCGATTGCAGGTGTCGCTGAAGGATTCGTTGAAACCGATGTGTCCGCTCTCTCACGGTTTGGTTCTGATCTGGCACTCCCTGTGATGGAAGATGCTTCGGCTGTTGGCGAGAACATACGGATGTTCAAAATCATCGTTTCAATTCTCATCCTCTTCCAAGTAGCAGCGGTTTCCATGATTTCAAACCGCCTGCGAGGTGGCGGAAGGACCACTGCTCTTGGTCAGGCCATTCAATTGCTGTGGGTTGCAGGAATCACCTCCTTCCTCACCTCGGTTGTCCTCGAGAGCGCCTCGGGAATCTTCGGTGTCTGACTCTTTTGCAACCGAAACACAATAACTTCCAACGAGATGGATGGCCATGCAAGGATTGCCTCAGCCCCCTGCTCCATCCGCCCAACCTCAACCCGCTCCGGTGTCTCCTTACCAGCCAGCCAAAGGGTTCGACAAGACCAAGTTAGCCTATTCCTTTGAGCGTTGGCTCATGATTGGAATCATCCTCATTATTGCTGCAACGTTGTTTGTTCAAGTTGTGACGATGTGGGGCCCTCCTGACGAACCAGACGCTGATGCTGGGCTCGATGAATTGAGTCAATACCTCAAAGATGTGGACGGCTACACGGATCTTAACAGGGTCGTTTCATCCATTGGCGTCATCCTTCAAACTGTGGGAATGGGTCTAATTGGATACGCACTCCTTCGGGAATCACACACTGCAACAAGTCATCACACTGCGCTTCGTGTCACCGGCATGATCCTCGGTGTATTGGTTGTAGCAAACTTGGCAGCTCGAAGCCTCAACATTCTGTGATCAACGGCGTGCTTCTTCGGCGATTCGCTTCTTGGTTGCTGCCCAAGAACAAATTGGGCACTGTGTCAAATCATGCCGGCGTGCTGGACAGTATTCTCGACCAAAGAAGATGATTTGGAGATGGAGTTTATTCCAGAGTTCTTTCGGAAAAATCGCCTTCAAATCCCGTTCTGTACGTTCAACAGTGGTGCCGTTGGAAAGGCCCCAGCGAGCACCGAGGCGATGGATGTGGGTGTCAATGGGAAAAGCAGGGATACCAAATGCTTGGGCCAAGACGACGCCTGCAGTCTTGTGGCCGACACCAGGGAGGGCCTCGAGCGCCTCAAAAGAGTCGGGAATAATGCCATCATGGCGCTCGACAAGTAATTCTGAAAGTCGCTTGATGTTCTTTGCCTTCGTGGGAGCCAACCCAACTTGGCGTATGTCATTAAGGATGGTTTCTACTGGGAGTTCTGCCATTGCATGGGGCGTGTTTGCCTTCGCAAAAAGCGCCGGTGTGACCTCATTCACTTTGAGGTCAGTTGTTTGGGCGCTCATGAGCACTGCAACTAAGAGTTCGAAGTGGTTTGTGTGGTCGAGGGGAACCGGCGTCTCGGGGTAGAGTTCCTCCAGCATCTCAACAATGCGTTCGGCTTTCTCTGAACGCTTCATGGCTTTTCACGCTCAGTTTGGATCCATCTTGACCGAGTAGGCTTCGCCAGTCTTCCAACCAAATACGAGACCTGAGATGACAGAAAGCATTGGGATGCCGTTGCAAACGATGCTCTCAACTGGCTCGGTGACCGCTTCGCCGCCAGCGAGGTACCAGATTACGAAACCGAGAAGGATACCGGGGATGAGCATAACGCCCCCCATGATCAGTGTCCGCAACATGCGCATGTCGGGAGGATGAGGCGGCGAGTCAAGAAGGTGTGCATCGCACAACTGGCTCAAAGAAGGGCAGAGAGGGCCTTCGCATCGAGCGAATTGAGAACGTCAGGGGCTTCTAACCAACCCTTACGCGCTGCCATCACGCCGTAACTGATGTCGGCAAGTCCACGCAGGGAATGCGCATCTGGGTTGATGATGACAGGGACGCCGAGTCCCTTTGCATGCTTGCACAATCGCCAGTCTAAATCCAAGCGGTATGGGCTTGCGTTGAGTTCGACTGCCTTAAGGCGCCCTTCGTTGTTATGGTCTGCCATATGTTCCAGCACTGCAAACAAATCCACTTCGTAGCCATCTCGGCCCTGAAGGATTCGCCCCGTTGGGTGGCCCAAGACTGTTGTTGATGGATGATCTATGCACTTCAGTAGTTCCTCAGTGTTCTCTATTTCATCACGTGCTCGCCACTTGGAAATAGCGTGCACAGAAGCCACCGTGTAATCGAGTTGGGCGAGGACATCATCTGGATGGTCAAGCTTTCCGCCCGGCAAGATGTCAGACTCAACACCGTGGTACAACCTGAAGTCAACACCATCGTCGGCCCATGCTTTGTTGTAGGCTCGGATGGTAGCGCCTTGCTCAAGGAGGTCATCTGCGCTTGCCCCATTGGCGACTTTGAGCGTCGGTGAATGGTCGGCGATGCCCAACCAACTCCACCCGAGTTTTTGGGCTGTATTTGCCATTTCTTCGAGGCTCGCTTCACCGTCCGACAGCGTGGTGTGGTTGTGCCACGCCCCACGCATGTCGGCGTTTGTCACCAGTTTTGGCAATCCATTGTGCTGTGCAGCATCAATTTCACCGGTGTCTTCCCTCAGCTCCGGGGTGACCCATTCTAACTCCAGGTGCTTGTAAATGGCGGCTTCATCAAGGGCGTCAAGCGAATATTGCGCAGCTGCCATCCCTTTCAGATCCCCTGCTTTGGCTTCGGGTATCAAACCAAATTCGTTCAATCGGAGGCCACGATCGATGGCTCGTTGGCGCATGGCAATGTTGTGCTCTTTGCTGCCGGTGAAGTATGCCAAGGTGAACGGGAACACACCAGGCGGCACCAATCGCACTTGTGCATCAATGGTTCCACCGCTTTCCAATTGTTCGTAGTCGTCACCGCCAATTGCATCGAGTACATTCGGGTCAATATGGCCAACAGTGAAGCCTTCTTCGAAGATGGTGGTGTCGAGGATTAAACTGATTTTAGAGTCCCCTGCACCTTTGACATCGGCGATTCCGGGGAGGCTAAGAATTGCATTGGCGACCCGTTCATGGTGTTCTTTTTCCACAGCGACGACCAAGTCAAGGTCGCCAATGGTCTCTTTTCGACGTCGCGCACTGCCTGCAAGTTGGGCTTTCACAACGCCATCAATTTGGCTGACGCGTGCTTCGAAGGCTTCCCCGTACATCAGACCAATATCGAGCCTTCGTCGAGCACGGAAGCGAGCAAGCAAATCGATGCCATCCAACATTCTGGCTTGAGATTTTTTTCCAAATCCTTTCATCGGGGCGATTTTGTCGGCTTCTGCAGCTTCTTTGAGCGCTGCCACCGAGTCGACGCCGAGTTCTTCGTGCATCAGTTTGATTCGCTTCGGACCAAGGCCGGGTATACCCAGCATTTCGATCAAACCCTCTGGCGTGGAGGCATGGAGTTCAATCCAATCACTGGGCCAACGGCCTTCGCCAACCACTTGAGTCAATGCAGAACCAAGTCCCTTTCCGATGCCCTTCATTTCGAGAAGTCGGCCTGTGGCCACCAGTTCGCCTAAATCTTCGGTTAGAGAACCAAGCATACGGCTTGCATTCTGGTAAGATCGAACCCGGAATACATTCGCACCTTGAAGTTCCAAAAGCACAGCCACTTGGTGCAATGCATTTGCCACTTGGTTGCGAGAAAAGTATGGGGGGCCACTCGGACGTGGTTTTGGAAGTGAGAAACCGTTGCCTGCCATGGTTCTGCTGAACCGGCGACCCTTGTCAAAGATTGCGTTTGAAAGGATGTGGACTTCACATTGAAGAACTGCGGGCTCGTGCCTTTACTATGGTCGACCCAGCAACCATCGAACGATTGGCGGAAGGGCTTTGTGGCCTATCTGCAATATTGTTCACCTTCATTGCGACCTTTTCTCGTTCACCTTCGGTGGAACAAATCGTTCAGAACATCATCGCACTCACCCTCATCGCAGCAGCCGGTGTGTTATGGTGGCTATCTCTTTCGGGTGGGACGTTGTGGGGTTCGAACTACCTGCCGAAACCGCTCTCGGTGGTGTGCATTGTGCTTGCAATTTCAGCTCGAATGAACATCAAAGGAGAAAATGTGTCCTTCGGTGCTAATCCTCACACCATCGGCAAAGACAAAGGCGAAGAGTGATCAGACAATTTCGCCCTTGGGCTGTGGGCCTTCATCCTCAGCAGTGGAGTTGCCAGCCATGGCTTCTTTGGCCATTTTTTGGTCGATGAAGGTTCGCATGTACTCCGGCAACTCGCCGTTCACGAAGATGACGTCGTTGATCGCTTCGAGTTTTTTGAGTGAATAATAGATTTGCATGGCCGTCATAGGCGTTGAGGAGCAACCATTGCAACCTCCATCAAGCGAGAGCATAATGTTGCCATCGCTGGTGTCGAGTACGGTCACGACGCCATCGTGTTCGTCAAGGATTTCTTGCACCGGCCCAATTTCGGCAAGCACCTCCTCGGCGGTGATGGTCATGAGTCCGCCTCGGGTTTCTCCTCTTTCAACGATTGCTTGCTGGTGCGATTCAGAAAAGCCTCGTGGTGAACACAGAACGGTCTGAAAAAGTACGGAATAAGGTGTTTTACAGGGGGAACCACTTATGAGGGGTTCTTTGGTCGCCGAGGCACAGGTGTTCTATTATGATGGAAAATATACCAATGATTGCCGCAGGTGCAGGTCTCGTCGGACTTGTCATTGCGTTTGTGCTTTACCAACAAGTAAACAAAGTGAAGATTGACAATGACAAAGTTGCGGAAATCACTCAAGAAATCCAAGATGGAGCCATGGCGTTCCTCTTTGCAGAATACAAAGTTCTCAGTGTGTTCGTCGTCGTCGTTGGTGCTGTCCTCGCATGGCTTAACGACATCGAAACGGCGATTGCATTCTTTGCAGGTGCAATTGCATCCGTGCTCGCAGGATTCTCTGGAATGCGAGCTGCAACCTCCGCAAACGGTCGAACCGCAATGGCTGCCAAGAACGACGGACAAGCTGGTGCACTCGCAGTTTCATACAACGGCGGGGCCGTCATGGGCCTTTCCGTTGGAGGACTTGGGCTTCTCGGAATCTCGCTCATCGCTTTCTGGCTAAGCGCTGGGGAAACTACTGACGGTGTGATGAATCCAGTCAGCGCTGCTGCAGGTTTCGGTATGGGTGCATCATCCATTGCCCTCTTCGCTCGTGTCGGTGGCGGTATTTACACCAAGGCTGCTGACGTCGGTGCAGACCTCGTTGGTAAGGTTGAAGCAGGTATTCCTGAAGACGACCCACGCAACCCGGGCGTCATTGCAGACAACGTCGGTGACAACGTCGGCGACGTCGCTGGAATGGGTGCGGATATCTTCGAATCCTTCGTCGGATCCATCATCGCAGCAATGATCATTGCAAACGACTTCGATACGGCAAGCGCTGGAGATTATGTGCTTCTCCCAATCCTTCTCGGATTCATCGGGTACACTGCCTCCATCATTGGTGTGTTCTCAATGTCCTTCCTCAAGAACGGTAAAGACCCTGCAGCAGCGTTGCGAAACACCACATTCATCGCTGCGGTTTTGTTTTGGGCAGGTGGCTACCTCGCAATCAATCTCGGACTCATTGAAGTCAATTACGGCATCATGCACTCCGTTGTTCTCGGAAGCGTCATCGGTATCTTGATCGGCCTTGTCACTGAATACTACACCGGAATTGAACCTGTGTTCGGTATCAAGACAAAGGCAATCCCTCACATTGGTGAGATGTCCAAGACTGGCCCAGCAACCAACGCAATCGCAGGATTGTCTGTTGGTATGATGTCGACGTTCATCCCAGTGCTTCTCATCTCTCTTGGTATCCTTGGAGCCAATGAGTTTGGTGGCGACAAATACGGGCTGTACTGCATCGCAATGGCCGCAATGGGCATGCTCGGAACAGTGGGTGTCACAATGACTGTTGACGCCTACGGGCCTGTTGCTGACAACGCTGGCGGTATTGCAGAAATGTGTGCTCTTGGCGACGATGTTCGTGCCATCACCGACGAACTCGATTCAATCGGAAACACAACTGCTGCAGTCGGCAAAGGATTCGCCATCGGATCTGCTGCACTCACCGCTCTCGCACTCTTTGCAGCATACACTGCAGCCATCGGTGCTGACAAGTTGAACCTTGAACTCACTGAACCAATAGTTGTTATTGGACTTCTGATTGGTGGCGGTCTTCCATTTGTGGTGGCTGCAATGACCATGACCTCAGTCGGTAAGGCTGCAGGTGACATGGTTGTCGAAATCCGACGCCAATTCAGGGAAATTCCTGGTCTTCTTGAAGGTAAGGAAGGCGTGAAGCCAGATTCCCAAACCTGTGTTGATATCTCGACCAAGGCCGCTCTCCGTGAAATGGTCGGACCAGGTGTCGTCGCGATTGTGGCTCCAGTGATTGTTGGTTTCAGCCTTGGATACAACGCCCTTGGCGGTCTTCTTGCCGGTTCCCTCGTCACCGGTGTGCTCATGGCGCTCTTCATGGCCAACGCTGGTGGTGCATGGGACAATGCCAAGAAAGCAATCGAACAGGGCCACATTGAGGGTGCCAAGAAAGGCGATAATGCTCACGATGCCGCCATCATTGGCGACACAGTCGGCGATCCATTCAAGGACACCTCCGGTCCTTCGCTCAACATTCTCATCAAGTTGATGTCCATTGTTGCTGTCGTGATGGCTGGAACTGGAAAGCTAAGTGAGACTGGTCTTCTTTGATACCCCTGCCAAGCGTTAGGCTCTTGAAGGCCTCACTGTACGGAAGAACATGAAGGGAAGCCTACGTGCACTCGTCCTCGTGGCGCTGTTCGTCTGCTCGACCACACTCGCAGGCTGCACAGACGGTACAATGGCTGGTTCATCAGAAGACACGACGACAGAAGCCCAGAAGGCGCTTCCTGAGTGGGAGGTCGGCGATCAGTGGCTCTACACATTCATCACGCCACAGTTTGGTGAAGACAGCGCTCGCTTGGTCGTCGCTGAAATCGATGAAGGGGAAGGTCTGTACCAACTTGGCATCTCATCCGAACGAGAAGCGCAACGCCATGCTGTGATCAACCATAATCCGTTTTTGGGGCGTGTGACCATGGCTGGCTTGTCTGTGTATGAAAATGGAGAGGCACAATCTGTCTTTTCCTTCCCATGGACAGTTGGGGACACATGGACATTCACGCTGCTGGGACAAGAGTGGACAGCAACCACTGATTCGATCACCAACGGCAACGCACGTGTGACCGCCATTTCTGCAGAAGGGCACGAACTAAAGTACACATTCAGCGGCAGCAAGGGGTTCATGGAGAGTTTTGTATGGACGGATGCTGAAGGTGTCCGTCAGTTGCGAATGGATCTCAACCTAGCTCGAAGTGGCTACACTGGCGACGTATATTTCTACCGCGCTCGTGATTTACTTGATTCTCTGTATGAAGAGAACGACCAAGATGTCTACGACACATTCCTCGATGAAGGTCATCCAAACGATGGAGATTGGGACACACTTGTATGGTACCTCGATGTAGAAATTGCGTCCGGTGGGCCAGCCTCGGGATCGCTCTCAATGAAGGACCACGCAGGTGCATCCCCACTGACCCGTGCATGGGGCTCAGGAGCAACAGAGAAAGGCGCTATCGGAACCATCCCTTCGAACTCAGGAGAATACTCGCTCACCATCACAGTCCGTGGGCAAGAGTCGTTCATTCATCTCCGGGTAGCGGGCGCTCAAGTCTTCGAATACACCCTCTGAGGCGTTCTCATGCCTACCTTGGTAATGATGCACGGAATGACTGGCGATGCCAGCATGATGCGTCCATTCGCCGAAAAAGTCCTCCCTGAAGGATGGACCTTAATTGTCCCCGAAGCGCGGTACATGCATCCTCGAAGGGGTCGCACATGGTGGCGGTATGAGAACGAAGATGCCGATGCAACGCGACGCATGAACCTCTCGAGAAGGGAACTGATTGATGTTGACTCAAGCCTTTCACAACTCGAGCAATTAATTGCTGAACAGGCGCCAATGGGACCTCTTGTCGTTGGTGGTTTCTCACAGGGTGGTGCGATGGCTCAAGAAATGTTACAATTGCCAATGGCAGATCGAATCATCGGTGTCGTGGCCATCGGAACACGATTGGTTCGCGGAATGGAATTGGGGCTCCGTTTGTCAGAACTTGATTCAAAACACCTGTTCTGGATGCACGGTGAGCGGGACGTTCGGGTGTCGATACAGGATGGATGGGCGGTTGCTCACACCTTTGAAGCAGCAGGTTGGGCACTTGAATTGATTGAGCACAAGAAGGGCCATATGATTCCAATGGAGCACCATGATGCGCTCAAAGAGTGGCTGACTGCCTTAGGACAAGTATGACTGTAATTCGGTGAAACCACCGATGAAAACGGGTTGTTCCTGTCGTAGGTCAAGAATGACTGGCACGGTGCGGTGGCCTGTTGCCTCAACAATTTCATGTCGATCCGCATCGCCAGCGTCGAAATTAAGTTCGGTGAATGCAAGCCCTTTTCGCTCCAATAATCGCTTGGCAGCGGTGCAGTAGCCACAAAAGTTACCAGTGTAAAGAAGAAAGTCTGTGTCTGCTTTTGCCGCATCGTTTAGCACGACTGATTCGCTCATGGTGCTTCGAAACGACGAACCTACTTTAACGCACTGAACAGGCCACAAAATACTCAGATTTGTTTGAGTGCATCAATGATTGCAGTTCGTGTTTCTTCTTGCGTCAATGGGTCGCCCTGGATGATGGTCACTTGGGCGCCAGCCTTGATTGCAATGTTGGCGAGCACTTCGGATGTGAGGCTGCCCATGCCGTGAACATCGACGAAGGTTGCGCTTGCCGGCGCGTTTGGAACCTTTCGCGTTCCAGCGTACCCTGCCCCATCGGTGACCAAAACGACGCATTTCACCTCATTTACTTGAACAAAAGTCATGGCTTCCCGCATCGGAGAAATCGTCCCATCGAGTCGAAGCAAGGGGTCTTCTGACCTGTTGTCATATGTGCAAATGAGCACCCGGGATGCGTTGTCATCATCTGAGGAAACATCGAACCCAGATTGCTTCACCCAACCTTGGTGCGAATCAACATCGCCAAAGACTCGCACTCCGACCATGCTTGTGGCTTCCTGTTGTGGCATGAAGTTCTTTTCATCGAGCAATCCTAAAGCCAATACCACTAAGTGAGAGCAGAAACGAAGAAGAACTGGTGAATTTGTGCTTTACAATGCCAAACGGAAGGATAAAAAGACCACTCCCTTACCTTTTAGCATGGATGGGGAGGCGACACGCAAAAAATTTGCAGTTTTCTGTTCCCTTGCCTTGTTTATTTTCAGCGCTCTTTCGGTTGCCATTCACCCCTCAATCGTTGAACTAGAGGACCCATTCACTTCCCTCGAAAGCACTCGTAGCACGGATACGGATGGCGACAACGTGAGTGACGTTGACGATTCCTGCCCAAACGGGGCGACCGGATGGAATTCCACCTCCTTCACCGACCACGATTCAGATGGCTGCCGGGATTCAGATGAGGATTCAGATGATGATGACGATGGGGTCGCCGATGGCGTTGATGACTGCCCTATAGGTGTGCTTGGATGGACATCATCGACATCCACAGACCACGATTCTGACGGTTGCCGTGATAATGAGCCAGAGGACGATGATGACGACAACGATTCAGTTTCTGATGCCAATGATGATTGCCCAATGGGTGAGATTGGATGGACGCCAACAACTTCGACAGACTATGACTCAGATGGGTGCAAAGACGACACTAATGAAGACATTGATGACGACAACGATGGACAGCCAGATGCCTTTGACGATTGTCCAACGGGTGAACTGAATTGGATTTCCTCGACTGCAACGGATCATGATGACGATGGTTGTCAAGACAGCAGCGAAGACACGGATGATGACAATGATGGGGTCGATGATGGCCTTGATGCTTGCACGCCAGGTGACAAAGGTTGGACTTCCAACGCCGGTACTGATTACGATTCTGATGGCTGTCAAGACAGCAGTGAAGACACCGATGACGATGATGACAGCGTTCTCGACGCCGCTGATGACTGCGAAACCGGTGATATGAATTGGATTCCATCGCCTTCGACAGACTATGACAGCGATGGTTGCCAAGACAGCGGTGAAGACACCGATGATGACAATGACGGTGTAACCGATGGAAGTGATGCTTGCCCCACGGGTGATCTCAGTTGGACCTCCACTCCAGCCACTGACAACGATGGCGATGGCTGTCAAGATGCTTCTTCCGAGGACGACGATGACGATAATGATGGAATTGCAGACGGTTCCGATGGTTGCCCAACAGGCGATGTTGGATGGGCGCCCAGTTCCTCCACTGATTACGATTCAGATGGTTGTCAAGACAGCGGCGAAGACGATGACGATGACAATGATGGCGTTCTTGACCTTGCGCCTGATGTTTGCCAAACGGGCGATTTGGGTTGGACTTCCACCCCTTCAACCGATTACGACGGTGATGGTTGCCAGGACAATTCAGAAGATGATGACAAGGACAATGACGGCGTTGAGGATGATGACGACGACTGCCCAGCTGGAAGTCTGAATTGGATCTCCTCCAGCGCGACTGACAATGACGGTGATGGCTGTGAAGACGCTGGCGAAGATGGCGACGATGACAACGATGGACTCCTCGACGGCAGTGACCAATGCCCTGATGGTGATGTCGGATGGTCACCAAGCACCACAACGGATTATGACAGCGATGGCTGCCGTGATGCGGGTGAGGACGCTGATGATGACAACGATGGTGTAGCCGACGGCTCCGATTTGTGTGCGAAGGGTTTGCTCAATTGGGTTTCAAACCCGACCACGGATGTCGACGGTGATGGTTGTAATGATGCAACTGAAGATTCCGATGATGACAACGATGGAACGTCTGATTCCAGCGATAATTGCCCTGTTGACGCCAATGCCAACCAAAACAACTACGATTTCGATTCCCTCGGCGATGTATGCGATCCAGATGACGACAACGATGGTGTTGACGACGTGGATGACAATTGTGCACAGGGTGCTCAGCAGTGGGTTTCGTCTGCTGCGAATGATTATGATTCCGACGGATGCCACGACAGCACCGAAGACGATGACGATGACAATGATGGGGTCAATGACTCAGTTGATGATTGTAAAACCGGTGAATTAAGTTGGGTCTCAACAAGCCTCACCGACCGTGACCAAGATGGTTGCAAAGATTACTCGAACGAAGACCTCGACGATGACGAAGACGGCATACCGGATACATCTGATGATTGCCCTCGCGGCAACATGGGTTGGACGCCCTCAATAAGCACGGATTACGACTCTGATGGGTGCCAAGACTCAAGCGAAGACCTCGATGACGACAATGACAACCTCTGCGATGTTGGCGGTAACTCCACCTATGGTGGCTCACTCGTTCAAACTGCCAGCAAGTGTGACAATGGTTACGCCATCACGTGGGGGAACGGCTGGCGCTACATCGCCCCGGATGAATGCCCGAAGGGCAGCATGGGGTGGACCGTCAGTTGGAACACAGACCGAGATGGCGATGGGTGCAACGATGCGAACGAGGACGCAGACGATGACAACGACGGTGTAAGCGACTCGAGTGATAATTGTCCTTTCCATCACAACCCAACTCAGGCCGATTATGATTCGGATGGCTTGGGCGATCCGTGTGATAATGATGACGATAATGATGGCATTCCTGATGCCGGATTTGACGGAAATTGGACCCTCTCCGACGACAATGACAAATGCAGGTTTGGCGAACTGGGATGGACTTCCAGTATCGCTAATGATCACGACCAAGACGGTTGTCGAGACTCCACCGAAGATGACGATGATGACAACGACGGTCTGCTTGACTCCAACGACGATTGTACCCCTGGCGATATTGGATGGACATCCAATTCAACGACCGACTATGATGGTGATGGTTGCCAAGATGACCTTGAGGACATGGACGATGACAATGATGGTGTGATTGATCTCAACGATAATTGTCCGAAGGGATTGACTGGTTGGACGCCATCGCTCACCAATGATTACGATTCCGATGGCTGTAAAGACGACACAGAGGATGATGATGATGATGACGATGGTGTCCTCGACGATGTCGATGTCTGTGTAAAAGGTGACATTGGTTGGGTCTCTTCTGGAGCCACTGACTATGACAGCGATGGCTGCCAAGACGCTCAAGAAGACCTCGACGATGACAATGATGGTGTTCGTGACACGGATGATGATTGCCGATTAGGCGAGCTTAATTGGACCTCAACCCCGGCAAATGACTACGATTCAGATGGTTGTAGGGACCTAACCGAGGATCTCGATGATGACAATGACCTCATCTTAGATGGCGATGACCAATGCATGCCGGGTGACCTTGGGTGGACTTCAAATGTGAGTTCTGATCATGATGGCGACGGTTGTAACGATGCCTCCGAAGACGATGACGACGACAACGACGGTGTGACTGACAACCTCGACGATTGTCCAACCGGCGAAGTCGGATGGATTGCAGTGAACCAAGACGGAGGTGGCGTTGTGACCGATTATGACGACGACGGTTGTCGCGATGCAAGTGAAGACATGGACGATGACAACGACCGGGTCTTCGATCTTGACGACTCGTGTCCGAAGGGCATTGATAATTGGCCCCTCATTCTCTCTCCTTACACCGACCATGATGGCGATGGCTGTCTGGATCAGTTCCACCCCTCATACAACTTAGAAGAAGACCTTGATGACGATGATGACGGCATTCTTGATGTTGCAGATCTATGTCACTACGGCGACATCAACTGGATTAGCAGCATAATGACAGATCACGATGCTGATGGCTGCCGGGATGAAACTGAGGATGACGACGATGATAATGACACCATCACCGACTCCGAAGATCAATGCCCTCGAGGCGATATTGGCTGGCTGCCATCCGCTGAGACCGATTTTGACTCCGACGGATGCCAAGATGACATGGAGGACGACGATGATGACAACGACGGCGTGACAGACTACCTCGATTTGTGCCAAAACACAATCCTTGATTGGACCTCAGAAGAAGGGACTGATCACGATTACGATGGATGCAAGGACGATGTTGAGGACGATGACGACGATAACGACGGCGTTCTCGATGATGTTGATGATTGCCCGACCGGTTGGATCGGTTGGCTCTCAAGTCCAGTCGCTGGTCTCGATTATGACCAAGACGGCTGCTACGATCAATACGAAGACGACGATTGGGACAACGATGGCATGCTTAACGGTCAAGACGCTTGCAAAGCAGGTGCTTTGGATTGGACAGCTGGTCCTACCACGGATTATGACAATGATGGGTGTCAAGACTCCACCGAAGATTCGGACGACGATAACGACATGGTGTCGGATATCTTTGATGACTGCAGCAAAGGGATCATGGGTTGGATTTCATCCGAACTCACAGACCATGACGGCGATGGTTGCAACGATGCTGAGGAAGACGAAGACGATGACAATGACACGTTCTCCGATACAGACGATGTGTGCCCTCTCGGGTTTACCAACTGGGAGCCAACCGATAT
The DNA here is from genome assembly GCA_009887095.1 of Candidatus Poseidoniales archaeon. GTDB lineage: Archaea > Thermoplasmatota > Poseidoniia > Poseidoniales > Poseidoniaceae > MGIIa-L1. The sequence goes on along the minus strand of QXYC01000008.1, from coordinate 33,967 downwards.
GCTTGACCGGGATCAAGACGGTTGTCTCGACCAACAAGAAGACGATGATGATGACAACGATGGTGTCCCCGATGCAGACGATGATTGCCCAGTGGGCGATGTTGAGTGGACTTCCTCCTTAGTGACCGACTACGACACCGACGGTTGCCAAGACATGAATGAAGATCTTGATGACGATAACGACTTGGTTCTCGATCTATCTGACGATTGCCCAACAGGCGAGTTGGGTTGGATTTCTTACGAAGAAACCGATTTCGATGGCGACGGATGTCAAGACCTGTCAGAGGATTTGGACGATGATAATGACTTGGTTCCTGATACCCTTGATTTCTGCGGAAAAGAGTCTACGAATTGGGAGTCAAACATTGAAACTGATTTTGATTCAGATGGATGTGAAGATGAATTTGAAGATGACGACGATGACAATGACGGCGTTCCTGATTACCTCGATGTATGCCAACGTGGCGAGATGGACTGGATTTCAGATCCAGTGTTGGATTACGATGGTGACGGTTGCCGTGACTCAGACGAAGACCTCGATGATGACAATGATGGCGTGGCTGACATTGATGATTCGTGTCAGAAAGGTGATTTGGAATGGCAATCCTATAACCAGACGGATTCTGACGCAGATGGATGTCAAGATAAGACCGAAGACATCGATTATGAAGATCCAGAAGACAACAACGAAACGGGCATCGACTGCAACCCATACATCACAACCTGTGAGGATGACGAAGAAGAAAAAGAACCGGACGCCGACGAAACATCATCAGAGGAGAGTGTGCAAAGCATGATTCTCGGCTTGTTAGCAATGGCGTTGGTCCCAACCGGTCTTGGTGCCTTACTCATCGCATACAGAATTCAATGGTAGCCCTGTTGTACCTCCGGCTTAAAGAAGGACGCCACAGTGGGGCTGACATGAAGAAAGTCGCTATTCTCGTTGCCTCGTCAGGGTCGAATGTAGAACTTGCAAAGGAGTTCGAGCAACGCCTTATGACCGCAGGGGTCAACTCACAAGTGCTTCTCCTTGACGAACTGAACTTACCAATGTACACAACGGCGACGGACAAATCGAATCCTCAAATGCCAATGTTTGTAGAGGCAGCACACCAAGTCGAATCTGCGACAGGATTGATTGTCTGTGCTCCCGAGTACAACGGTTCCATGCCGCCCGTACTCACCAATTTCATTGCATGGCTTTCCACTCGCAGCGATAATTTCCGCCAACACTTCAACGGCAAGCCAGTCGCCTTAGCCAGCCATAGTGGCGGCGGAGGTCACAACCTCATGACCTCCATGCGCATTCAATTTGCACACCTTGGAGCAAATGTTCTCGGGCGAGTGGCCATTGTGAATTCCAAGAAACCAATCAACCATGCCACGATTGATGCGCTTGTCCAAGGGGTGATTCAATGAATCGGCGATCTTTGAAAACAACAGTCCCCACTCACACGGTTCTTGAAGGCGGAGGATTCCCCGTCCGCCGACCGGCAGCCATGGGCTCACTGATGAGTCCGTTCTTACTGCTTGATGAAATGGGGCCGGTTCACTGGGACCCGTACGCTGCAATCGGTGCTCCGGACCATCCTCACAGGGGCTTTGAAACGGTGACGTACATGATTCAAGGTGCCATGCAACATCGGGACAGTGCGGGGAACAAAGGCGACCTCAATCCTGGCGATGTTCAGTGGATGACTGCAGGTCGAGGCATCATTCACTCTGAACTCCCACAAGATGAATTTTACAAAACCGGTGGTACCTCTCACGGGTTCCAAATTTGGGTCAATCTGCCAGCCAAGGACAAGATGATGGCTCCACGGTACCAAGACATTCCAGCTGCTGAAATTCCAAGCGTTCGTTCTGAGGATGGCAAAGTATGGGCGAATGTGATTGCAGGTCAAACAATGGGGATTCAGGCCGTTATTGATACTGTGATTCCCATCACGTACATCCACATGAAGATCGAGCAAGGTGGCGCCCACGTACAATCGATTGAACAAGGGCTAAACGGCATGGTTTACGTCTTTGGAGGGAGTGTAAATCTTGGCGGCCGCACGGTGCAAGATGGCCAATTGGCTTTGATGACCGATGGCGACGAGGTGTTGTTAGAGGCAACAAAAGAGGATGCAGAATTCCTCATCTTAGCAGGACCTGAGTTGAATGAACCGATCGCCCGCTATGGGCCGTTTGTCATGAACACGCGAGAAGAAATTCACCAAGCGCTTCTCGATTTCCAAAATGGAACCTTGGCTTGAATTGAACCTGCCGGGTTCGAACAATTTAGACGGTTGTAAAAATACCAATGTACTTTTTCTAAACAAGCGACTGCGGACCTGTTTTTTCCTATGGTGCTCGTGCCGGGATTCGAACCCGGGTCGGCGGGATGAAAACCCACTATGATGGACCTAGCTACACCACACGAGCGACAGGCGTTCCACCGACCACCCCTTCATAATGATTCGCTCGTGTGTGGTGTGCCGATGTGGGACGCGATGGTTGGAATCAGTTGCCTTCAGTGGCTGCGATTTCGAGTCCATTCCACCAGTTCCATGCCCACCAGATTGCACCACCGGCAACAATGAGGAGCACTGCGAACAGGATTTCGTTGTCCAAGAACCACATCATTGCATCGAACGCTTGCTCACCATAAATTCCGATAAAGACAGCTTCAAGGCCAAATCTCAGGCCTCGACCAACGAGTCCAGCAGCGAGGAATGGTTTCTTTTCCATTTCTCCCATTCCGGCGATCCAACCGAATAGTTTGTACGGGATTGGAGAAAAAGCAGCAATGAAAATTCCAAATGTTCCGTATCGGTGTGTCAATGCCTCAATTTTTTGCACATGCGCCTCGGAACCAAAGCGAGTCACAAGGGAACGGCCCCACTTCTGACCGATCCAATACCCAATGAGGGAGCCGAGCACCGAGGAAAGGGTGATGACCAACCAAAGGCCAATCACGACATCGGTTCGCCCAATGTCATTGAGCAGCATTGGAATGTATACAACGTCGGGTGGTACCGGTTGTATGATGGCCTCTGTAGCAGAGATCACCGCCAGACTTGCAGGGCCAAAGACATCGAAGAGTTCCAAGATGGACTCCTTCCATGACATGGTTGGAACCCTGTGCCCCTTGATATGAAGATGTGGGTGGGCGGTGAGTTCATGGAGTATGTTCGCCGGTGGATGGTTGCATGCGAGTCCTTGATACAGCCGCTTTGCTGCACTGGCCGGTTGACCAACTGGCTGATGGCGTGTGTGCAATCAGTCAACAAGCAGAATTGGAAAGGGTCTCTCCGCAGCGCTCTCTGCTCGTCCAATCGCTTGACTCAATCGAATGGCGAGATGTTCCATCTGCGTGGCTTCAAGACGCAAAGGAAGCGGCTGCATCAAGCGGGGATTTGCCACGGCTGTCCGATGTCGATGTGGATGTTCTGGCGCTTGCCATCGCTCTTGATGCGACCCTCGTGACCGATGACTACCGGCTACAGAACACCATGCAGGCGCTTCAACGTCCGACGAAATCCGTTGGTACAGTTGGGGCAAAACAGGTATGGCGTTGGGAATTGAGATGCACTGGCTGTAGAGCGACAAGCCCAGTACCTGCAAATGTGGACCGTTCTAAGAAAGGCTCTGTGGCCGACTGCGATGTGTGCGGGTCTCCGATGAACGTCAAAAGGGCTCGTTGAATCATTCATCAGATTCCAGGCTTTCGAGGGCTTCGACTTTCTTTTCAATCTCGGAAACTTCCATTCCCGCTGGATCGATGCCAACTGCTTTTGCTCGCTCAAACAATCGCTGCTCAGCAGTGCGCCCGCCGGCATCGAGGTCTTCAATCATTTTTGATGGGTCCACGGCGCGGGTTGTATCCGCCAGTCCCTTCTGGAATTCCCCTTTGGAGCGTCCGAGAGCGTTTGCCATTTTTGGCAATCGTTCTGCTCCAAACAAAATGAAGAATACACCGACAAGGACAAACATTTCCAACGGACCCAAGCCACCAATCATGACGCTTCCTCAGTGTGTGGGTGCAGGCCAATGGTGTTGAAGGCTTCGGCTTGAGATAGGGGCTCGCATCGGTTCATCCACCAGATACGGGCGGCAAAAGAGCGATTTCGTCACCATTTGAGGGGTGAATGTCCAAGGGGCAATGCTCACCATTAAGGGCAACAATCAGGCCTTTGTCAATCCATGATTCTGCTCCGAGATCAAACACCACATCTTCGATGCTCATTTGGTTCTGGAGTTGGACCTTGTGACTTCGAGACCCAAGAAATTCTGCCAGTGGCCCAAAGGCGATGACACGAACGCTTCCGTAACCTTGTCCACTCATGGTTCGGGTTTCAAGCGGTAGTTTATCAACGCACTCGGTCCTCCTTGTGGCATGAGCGCAGCGATGCAAGCCAATGGTGTTTGGAAACTCTATGCTTCAGGAACCTCCACAGTGGAAGCTGTACGGGGTGTTCACCTCACACTACAAACGGGTGAAATGGTGGCCATTATGGGTCCATCTGGTTGTGGTAAAACAACCCTGTTGAATGTGTTATCGGGAATCGATGAACCCACTGCAGGCACCGTCACGGTCAACAACCAACCGCTTTTTGGCATCTCAGATAATGAACGCACCTCAATGCGCTCCAAGTATCTTGGATTCATTTTCCAAGACTTTAACCTGCTTCCAGTTCTATCCGCAGTTGAAAATGTAGAACTTCCGTTGCTCCTCCTTGGCCATGGGGCTAGTGATGCCCGCAAGAGAGCGCTTGAAGCATTGAAAGATGTCGGTCTTGAAGAGCGAAGTCAACATCGTCCCGCCGAACTTTCTGGTGGGCAGCAACAGCGAGTCGCAGTGGCCAGAGCCATTGTTCACCGTCCTTCAGTGATTCTTTGCGACGAGCCAACTGGGAATTTGGACTCGAAAACATCGGCAGAAGTTCTCACGCTTCTCAAGCGACTGAATTCAGAACAAGACACCACCTTTCTCATCGTAACTCACGATGCCAACATCGCAACGCTGTGCGATCGAGTCATCCAAATGGATGACGGACTCATTGTGAACCCAGTTACTCAACATGAGGAGGAATAATCCTGCTCCTCGCCCTTACCGTGTTGCTTGTTTTGACAGCCATTGTGGCTGTAGCAGGGACATGGGGGCTCACCCGTGCGCACAAGATCAGCCTCCTCTGCAGCGTCGGATTGGTGGTGGTACCCGTTGTTGACGCCACCCTCGCTTTTGGGCTGCTGAGTTGGTGCTCTGTCGAAGGAGCAACCCGCTTTGTTGGGTCCTTTTCCTTCGGGATTGTGTCGATGATCTTCATCCAACCATTGCTTGTTCCACAACGCCTTGTGGTTTGGCGACTTGCACGGGAAACTGTGTTGAGACGCAAAAGGCAAGCCGCCCTTCTCATGCTTGGATTGGTGATTGCATCTGCAATCATCACTTCCTCACTCGTGGTGGGCGACTCCCTTGACGCAACCGTTCAGTACGAAATTGAAGGGGCATGGGGTGAAACTGACATCACCATCTCGGGGTTGGATTTGTCCACAGGTGAGCGCGTCACCATCTCAGAGAATGTGGCCAACGATGTCTGGTCTCGTCTTCAGGGCGACGATACACTCGATCGAGCGTTGTTAGGCCAACAACAAGGTCTGGTTGCAGGCGTAAGCGTCGAAGGGGAACTTCGTTCGCTCCCCAGTGTTACATGGCTGGCGTTCAACAGCACGATTGATGCTGAGGGGATTTGGCCAGACATAGGTGAGAACGACGGGCTTCGGTATGCAGATATCGCTGCGTCCAACGAAGCAGACACAACACTCCATGTTGCTGTGAACGCCATTTTGGCGAAGGAACTTGACCTTGCACAAGGTGATGTTATTGAATTAGGCTGGTATGTCACCGAAGAAAATCAAAGGCAACGCTCGACGTCGTTGGCCACAGTGCTCAAGGTGGTTCCAAACACTGGTCAAGGCGCTGCAGCGGGGACATCTGCTGCTGCACTGTTCACCGACTTAGCCACTGCTCAGCGCTTGCAAAGCATGGACGGAGTGCTCAACACCGTGTACTATGCTGTTGATGATGCATACGATGACGCAGATACAATTCCTGCTCTTGTGGAAGGAATCGAAGTTCACCTCGATGATGTGCTTCGCACCGAAGATGTAGGGTTGAACATCGACGAGGATGCCTCGACTGGAGCGCTGACCCTCTCATCGGACCGAGGCCTTGGACGCTTGTCAGGTCACGATACGCTTGCTTTACGGGGGAACCTGACATCCCTTGGAATGGATTCGATGTTGGAAGTACTCCAGGTGCCTCTGATTGATGTCGAGTACGAGGACGAACCACTGCTTACGCTGGCATCCACTGAAATTCACACGCTCGCTGAAGGCGACCGAGCCCTTTGGCATGTCAGCGATTCTGGGTTTGGCTACCAAATTGACGGCAAAGGTGAGGCGTGGATGTGGCGTGTTCCTGATGGATCTTCTGTGCTTGACTTCACCCTCTCTGAAGATGGCCACTATGGTCTCGTTGCGCATTCAGATGGGCTCATCATCGGTTCTGAATCCGAACTCGACGAGGAGGCGTGGGCCTCTTACGATTCATCAGGAACGATGCATGCTGTGGCAACCCATAACGGAGAATGGTGGGCTGTTGGAGCAAATGAGTCATCCATTCAACTCCATACCTTCAGTTCTGATTTTTCAATTCACTCGATGCGGGATTTGGAAGTTCCAGTTCCTTCCAAAATAGTCGGCATTGAATTGGTGATTGAGGATGGAATCTATATTGAGATCGAAGGCCTCTTGTCCATCGATCGATACGCTTCTGCCGAGGTTGAACGAAACGCTCTCTTTGAACCCATCAATGAGGGAGACTGGCCCGCTGATTCATCAAGCCAGAGCGAGCCTAACGAACATGAACGATGCAACGGTGTCGCTTCTTTGGTCCTGTTCACTCCTCCACAGTCATGGTGCACCTCTGAAGGCGGATTGGTTCGCTGGAGTTCAACCACCGGAGCCATTGAGTCAATCCGTTTGCCGGTCCTCTCAACCGCAGGCGGTTTTGGAACCGTGCCGCAAATGTTGCTGGCTTTTGGCGGTGAAAACGCCCCCTTTGCCACCGAAAACGGGACCATCGAAGTGAGCCAGCGCCTTCTCGAACTGGATCTTGAGGGCACAGATGCGTTTTGGGTGAAGGGATTGATTCCCTACGCATTCGGTGACGACACAGCCTACAGACTGAAACATGCAGGGTATTACTCCGATGTCGAAGGGCTTGAGGGATTGGCTGAACTTGATGCCGTTGTGCTGGGATTGGTAAGCCTCACCGATGCAGAAGAACTTGCATCTGCCGGTGAGAATGAACGCAGCCTGATTGTTTTGACACCCTCGAACGCAGGTGATGATGCTGAGGCAACGCTTCGTTTGTGGCTTGATGAATTGGCTTCGGCTGAGGATCTCAATTTGAACGTCCGACCTGTCAAGGTCGACGCAGCAGCGTTGGCTTCCGAGTCGTCTGGTGTGTTAGCTGCCATGTTCCTCGTCTTTGGTTCGTTTACAATCGCGGCAGGAGTGCTGCTTGTACTCACCATTGTTCTCATGCTGGCAGAAGCAAGGCGCAGCGAATTCGGAACCCTTCGGTCCCTTGGTATGTCCCAATCAGATGCACGTTCCCTTGCTGTCATGGAAGGGGCCATGGTGGCAAGCCTTTCCTGCATTGTTGGTTCTGTCGGGGGTTTGGGTCTTGCTTGGTTTATCAGCATTGGATTCCAAAGCATGTTTTCTTCAGTTGGTTCAGGTCAATTTCTGTTTGAATGGGCTTGGGCCTCGATCTTTGCTGGATGGTCATGGGGCTTCCTCTTGGCCATTGGGACTCTTTGGGCCACAGCCGTGTGGACCGCCCGGACGAACATTGTCGTTGCGCTGCGTGGTGGTAAAGAACCGCAAGCACAATCCGTTTCGTGGTTGCTCGTGCTTGTGCAAATTCTCTTCTTAGGTGCGGGCCTCCTTTCTTTGGCCATTCTTGCCGTGCTTGGCCTAAGCAGTGGTTTTGCTTACTTCCTATGGGTCGTGTCGGGGGTTTGTTTGCTCATCGCTTTGGTACCTTTCTTAACGGTTGAACTCCCTTCGATTCTGAAACGAAGGAACGCTCGCTGGGCTCATCTTCATCGGCACGCTGGACGGAACACATGTGCTTCGCTGGGCTTAGCCTTGCTCGTGTGGACCGTTGGGCTGCACAGCCTCGACCCAATTCGGAAAGGGATGACGCCCGACGAACTCTCCTTCATTGTCCTTGGGCTTGTGGAAGTGTTTGCTGGAGTCCTTTTGTTGACGAGCGCTGCACCGATTCTCGTGGGGCGGTTAGGGAAGTCGAAGCGCTTGACCAAGCGATTTGGCCCAGTGCTGCCAGTTGCCCTCGCTCACCCGTTGTCTTCGCCTGTTCGCACGGCTGTCGTGATGGGCATGTTTTCAATCACCGTCTTTTCAGTGGTAGTTCTCAGCGGGTATGCGGAGCAATTCGATAACTACTCCAGTTCCTTTGTCGAGGAAGCAGAAGGCGATTATGAGCTTCTGCTCACGGGGTCTCGGGCTCGTCCGATCGAACTACCTGCTGACCATGCAGATTGGAATCTGTCACAAGCGTCTGCTGATTCCATTGATTCAGTAGCGAGGATTCATCGAAGCCAGGTGTTCCTCGAGAATGCAGAAGGTGACAGGATGCCCTACCTTCTGCGTGGGTTTGATGACAATTTCTCAGAGCACGGCGGATTGCCACTTTACACATGGGACCCGAGCCTTGGTACGACCGAACAACAGGTGTGGATGACGGTCAGCGACCGAGAGGATTTGGTCATCGTTGATGCTTCCTTTGGACTCGAATCTGTCGCCGATGGGAGTGGACTTTCCACCCTAAGTTTTTCAATTGGGGAATCAATTTCGCTAATTGATACTTCCAACCCAGGGAATGCCAAAATTGTCAAGGTTGCCGGCTTTATGGAACAGTCTTCATATTTGTTTTCAGCAGGGGTGTGGATTGCTGATGAACCAGCCATCGAACAATTTGACGCTCGCCTCACTCGGATGTATGTGAGCGTTGAAGACGGGGCTCAAGCAAGCCCCAGTTTCGTTGCCTCTGATGCGCCGATTTCGCCAATGGGGAAGGGTTCTGATGTTCGCCTTGCCTCACAGGAGCTCGCAGAGCAATTGGAACTCGGATTGAACGATGACGGCGTACAAGTTTCGATCATCGCAGAGGATGTCATGGTCATCCAGTCACTCGTGTTGGCACTGTTGGCTATTTTCGAAGCGTATCTCTCGCTGGGGTTGATCGTCGGAATAGCAGGAATTGGTGTGGTGACTGTCCGCTCGGTGTCTGAACGCACCAAAACAATCGGAATTCTCAGAGCGCTCGGCTATCGGCGAAGCATGGTTATGTCGACGTTTATGATCGAAGTGGTTTGGGTCGCCGTTCTAGGGATGCTGAACGGTGCTGCGATTGCAATCGGCTTCCATCGTGCCCTTTACGAGACATTTTGGAAGGATCAAGGTGCAAGCTTTAGCCTCCCTATCACTACCATTTCCCTCGTGATTTTTGGCGGTCTTGCTCTCGTTTTGGCCGCTACTGCCTATCCGATTCGGAAAGCATCGCTCGTTCCACCGTCTGCTGCGTTACGCGAAGCATAAGTCGGATTCACTTGGAGATGACTTCCATTTCAATGCGTTTCACCGATAAAATTCCATTTGCCCCCCAAATTCGGAAGAGTGATGGATGTCTTATCGCCTTGCTGAACGGTGTTTCCCCTCTTATTTAGTGAGCAAATTCGCTTCGATTCCATCACCCATTTCAAAGCGATTTCACAAAACATTGCTCCTATAGTATAAATACGACGCATGACGTGCTCGGGAGTACCGAACCATCGGAGGTATAGATATGAATAAAAAAACCCCTATGATTCTCGTTGCAATGTTGTTGCTTAGCCTCATGGCAAGCATCGACATGGCCGAGTTGCAAGAAACCGTTGATGTCGAAGAAACCAGTGCTCGCTCCGGCGCAGATGCTGAAGTCATTGCCATCACAAGCCCGAAAGAAACAACCTGTACAAACGCAGGCTGTCGAAACACATTGAACGCCGGAGAGATCACCAACTTCGAAGCCTACATCCAAAACAGTGGCGATGTTGACATCACAGAACTCTCCTACACCGTCAGCGTTTTCCTCTCTGACGGTGATGGAAATCCAACAATGCTCGCAAAGGACGCAGCAGGAAACGATCTCCAATGGCAAAACACAGATGTCATCTGTGGAAATGCGAACCTATGTGATTTCACTTCCTTGGCCCAAGGCGATGTCCTTGGCGGCGGCAAGTATATTCTCAGGTACGGTGGAAATCAGATTGAATGGACGCCAATTGTTGGTAACTACATCGTCGAAGTTCTCGCTGATACCCCCTCCGATTCCGATGCAGGAAACGACGCACAAACAATTGAAGTGAGCGTTGAAAACTGGTATGATATTCAAGTCGATCTCTCATGGGACAGCGGCAAGGTGGCAGAATCTGGTGCAGGTGTCAAAGCTTGGACCCTTTCTGTTATCGCAAACGGGTCGGATACCTTTGACCCACGTGGCGTGACCATTCGCCTCAAGGGCAGTGGCGACATTACCGCTCTCCAAGCGGACGACGGCACAGACCTCTACGCAGATGCATTCTACGACCTAGTGGTTGGAACCTCGACCACTGTTGAAACATTCACCAATGTATCAACCGATCCTCCGGCCGTCGACTCAGATGTCCGAACCGTGCTCCCTTACTTGACCGAGTATACCTACGGCGGCAGTTTGACATTCGATGGCTCCGCAGAGGAAGCATCCTACGGGCTTACAGCTCAATTGGTGAGTTACACTCAATACAGCCAATTTGATTCTTGCCAAGAAACAGATCCTGCCACAAACGAGACGTGGAACCAGATTTGCGAAGAAACCTTCACTCAAGACTCGTATCCGAGCACTGATGACGACGAAATTCTCGGTAGCGAAGCAACATATCACGACATCCGTGTCGCTCGAATGACGGTCGCTCAAGGCTACAACGCTGATGGAACTGGTAACCCTACCAGTATGATGAGCGACGATGCACCTGCAGACCTCAACGTTGGTATCTCTTACTTCCACGTGGAAGTTGAGCACCGAGGAAGCGATGCATCCGTTAACTACGACTGGAACGTGACGCTCACCATCACCAACCCAGAAGGCGTTGAATCAACCATTGTCGCAAACTCCTGCGAAACTGGCCTCGAACCTTCCTACATGCACAAGGAACTCGGAACCTCACTTTATGACTCAACTGGCGACGGAAACCCTGATCTCCCTGGTGAATTGACCGGATATGCTTGCATGATGACCAACCTCGACACCGGTGAGCACACTTTCGCCGCTTCATTGACGCTCGAAGGAAAAACCAACGATGCACGCCCCTCCAACAACGATCGAAGCATGACCGTCGATGTTCGTAACAACGACCCAATGATTCTCTCCCTTGACTTGATGAATGAAGGCGAGTTGTTCACCGGACAAGAGACACCATTGCAAATGTCTGCTACGGTGTTCGATGTTGACGACCCATCGGCTGCTGGCCTCGAGTACTCGTGGTCAAATGCAGGCAACGAGTTGCCAGGTTGCGAACGAAGCAGCCAAACACAATCGTGCACCATCCCAATCCTAGATTCGTACGTGACCGCCTTCCCAGTCTCGTTCACAGTTTACGATGCGAACGGCGGGTCGACCAGCCAAGAATTGATGCTGACCATCTGGAACAACGGTGGGGGCTCTGCTACCACTGATGCTGGAATCACTGTATCATACGCCATCAAGTATTACGCACCAAGTGAATTCTCAATCACAGCTACAGATGCTGCTCTCTCAAACTACGAGAACAAGGAGTTGCCAGGCTATTCCGGCACATACAGTGCAGTCGGAGCTGTCGAGTACGCACCAGGCACGACCTTCTCGGCCTCGGACGTCCTCGAACAATCGATGAGTGTCACCGTGGCAAAGGATCTCGGTGCTACCTCTCTTTGGTATGTGACTGATGCAGGTCTGTGGACCCTTATCGCATCAGAAGCAAGCGATGTTGACGCAACAACCGAAGTCTTCGAATACGCACTCCCTGCAGACAGCCCAGTGCTCTCTGCTGGTGATCTCGTGCTCATGGGCGGTTCACTCGCTCAAGCAGATGTCCCAGACGCAAGCATCACTGGATTCAGTGCAGCAGCAGCAAAGGGCGGAGCGATTGTCCTCAACTGGGGCGTCGACGGAACCATGCTTGAATCCGATAGCATTGACATTACCATCTGTGAAGGCGATGCTGGATGCACCGACGCATTCACAACCGGATTGGGTGTTGGGACAACCACGTTCTCCTACTCCGGATCAAACACCGTTCACAACGCTTACTACAATGTGGTCGTTGAAATCTGTAACACTGTTGGATGTTCGACACCAAAGGGTGTTGGAAACGTGACCGCTGACAAGTCTGTTGACGGCGGCGTGTCTGCCATGAATTTCGCAGTCTCGGAAAGTGGAGAAACATGGATCGTCGATTGGGACGCAACTGGCGAAACATACGATGTCGCTTCATGGAACGTGTGCTACCAACGTGGCACCTTCAATACAGCAAACATGCCAGATACGTGCGTTTCGACAACCACCACTGATGTGGTGATTGACAAGCCAAAAGCAGCAGGAACCTACACCTACTACTTCACGGCTGTTCCAGTCGATGCATTGGGCAACACTGCAGCAGCAGCTGCCCTCAACAGCATCGACTACCAGCGAGATGCTGATACATCCAACGTTGACGACGGTACCAACGTCACGGGCGAAACACCAGAAGGAGAAATCCCAATGGTGGCCTGGGGCATGATTGCAGGCGTTGTTCTCGTTGCATTTGTGGTCGGTGCGTTCATCCTTTCCCGTGGTGGAAATGATGACGAAGATAACAAAGATTGGGATTACTGATCTGACCTGAAGGTACACCCTTCACCGTCTCCTTGCGAGGAGAAGAGCCGCCGAGGGGGCCGTTTCGACGGCCCTCTCGGACCCCTTACATTCTTTTTTTTGCGAAAGTTATTTTTTGATGCAAATTTTGTGCAGCCACCACATCATTCATTCTCGGTGTGTTGTTCCTAAACAGGGGACTGGGCCAATGCTTGATACAGACCATCTGCTTCATGGATCCTTTTGAGATAATTTTCAAAACTTTCCTTGTGTTCCATGAGCAGGGAGATTTGTCTTGATTCTGGCCTTCAGTACATCGTTTCGATAATCTATCTGAATCCGTGAATTCAAATATTTCGTACCCCAACTCCTATAAGGGGTGCAGAGCGTGGGATGCTTTGCATACAATCCGTATGGGTGAATGACACATGTTGGGAAATAAGAACAACAAGAAAACGTCAGTCTTCAGCGGCATTGGCATCGCACTGCTGTTGTGCGCTTTGATGGCCCTCATGCCTATGGCTGGGTTCGTCGACAACAACGCAAGCGACGTGGAGTTTGTAGATACAAACGACACAGCAGAGAGTGATCTCTTTGCTTTGCCAGACGCTGTAAAAGACACTGACTATGAATATGAACCATCCGATGAACTAATCGGCATGAGAGACCAAACGACCAAGACCTACGTCACAGAAGATGGCAAGTTTGCGCAGCTAAACCACGCAACACCTGTCCACTACATGGACGACAGTGGTGCATGGGATGACATCAACTTGAATGTCGTCGCAACTACGAACGGTTGGGAAGTGACTGAAAACACGTACACCACACATTTCGCTCCTGAAATGGCTTACGGTGTCGCAGTTCAACCGAACCAATTCGTTGATCCAATCATCACGGGCATCGCCCCAATGGTCGTTACCTTGGACGAAACAGGCACTGCGCCTCAACCATACCAAGTCGCTCCTTCGCAAGATGGCGTGACTGTTGGTGGAAACGTCCTAAGGTACCCAGTCGCAGAAGGCTTCGACCTCGACTACACTGTCGAATCGACGCAACTCAAGCAGAACCTCGTCATCCGCGAGCGACCTGTGCTTGAGCCAAACGCTGCTTGGTTCGGTCTTTCGGAAACCATCCAAATTCCATCTGGATTTGCGCTCTACCTCGGCGATGAAATGCTCGGCGAAGATATGACTCAAACCCAGGAAGCCCTCGAAATCCGACACGTTGAGACCGGTGAACTCCTTGCCGAGATCCCAGTCCCTCTTGTTATTGAAGAAGGCTCGGATGCACCATACACGGCTACTTTCTTCATCCAAGTTTTCGGCCCACAAGTTATCATCACGACCGCTGTGGAAGCAGACTGGTTGATGTCGGAAGACCGTGTGTTCCCGCTTGCGATCGACCCGACCATCAAGGTCTACAGCAATGCCGGTGGATACTGCTACCGTTACTACCGCAACTGTTACTCCAGTACATCCCGCTATACCTACAAGTATTACGGACAGATGCGATACATGCCATGGCACCGCTACACATTCACTTCCAGCAACGCTCTCCCATCCGGAGCAACTGTTGACTCCATCAAGTGGAAGTCGTACCTCAACTACCGATCCGGTAGTTCGTCGACATCCGTGAAGGCAGCAGTTCTGGAAAACTGTGGTTCGCCAACGCTCAGTTCGTACTCTCACACGATGCCAACAGGCACATGTTCGGGTGCGCTCACAGGAAGCCAAGTGCTCACAGGTAGCAATTACAACAACGCAAACTCGCGCCGAATGATTACCTCGGTTTGGAACAGTGCAACGTTTGACACCTACTCAATCGGTAACTCTGGATGGAAGACTGCAGACGTCTGTACTTCCTCGACGACCTGTGCTTCAAGCACCGCAGCAGGTTACATCACCTCGGCACAAACGAACTCTGGTACTGTTGGAATCGGACAGAAGATTACTGCAAACACATACCTTTACAGTTACACCTCGAACTCTGGATCCTACAACTCCTACATCGAAATCACCTACTCTGGTGGTACTGATGCAGATGCACCAGTTTCTAGCTTCGTTCCATACACAGGAATCACTTCCTTTGTCGAAGGCGCTCGTACATTCTTTACGACCCTTACCGACCTGTCTGGAATTGATACGACAACTGCAAACGCACCAACGCTCAACTATGCGCTCAACAATGGTTCCTTTACCAGCGTGACCGCAACGAGCATTGGAACATGCAGTTCGACTTCCTCTGAGTGCCGATTCAAGGCCACCACGCCGACCATCTCGGCTGGCGACTACGTCGAGTACTACTGGAAGTACCAAGACCTCAACGTCGCGAACGGTGCTAACGTCGGATACGATCCTGCACTCACTGGTTCCCAAAACACACCAACGCCATACTACTTCGCAGTAGATGACGTGGAAGATGCAGGTACTGCAAAGAAATTGACCGTGCTCACAACTGATGTGCACGCAAGCAGCTACTACTCGCCAGGTGCAAACCAATACATCGACCGACAGATGACTCACTTCGACTCGAACGACGAATTCTACTTCGAATTTGACACTTCGAGTTGTGGCACAGGTAGCAGCTCTTGCTTCTACTCCTCATCGTACTACTTCTACGGAAATTGGATTGCTCAGCACACCACCACCGCTTCCTCTGGATACAACGGAATGGGCGGCACACGATCGAACATCGACCAACTGCACAAGGACGATGGTGGATACCTTACCATCTCCGCAGCTAACGGACCGGGCATGAACCTCATGTTCCTTTACGACAGCGGCGAGGATGCCTTTGCAATGGTTGGAATTGGAACCGCGACTGATATTGATGAAGCATTGTCTGGCGGAACTTCCGCTGACAGCAGCCGATCCTACGGTTATACCAACGCATACAAGATCACCTTGGGCAGCGACTACGGTGGCATGTTCGGCAAGTTCGGATTCGGTAACGAAACCGGCGGCGCTGGAACAAACGCCAACCGTTTGTGTGTGACCAGCAACGGTTTCACCTACTTCTGGCGAAGTCCATACAGTTCGTACAACGATTGTTCCCCTGCCTACTACTATGCAGGAGCATACAACTCAATTACGAACTACAAGTGGAGCGGATTCGCTCTCGGTATGGGTTACTACGGACGAATCGCTTCCAGCGGTGACGTCACCTACAAGTTCGGCAATGTTGCGCCAACACCTGATACGTTCAAACCTGAATTCACCCATTCTGCGCTTGCTGATTCCCACAGCAAGACACGAACGATCACTGCTAGCCTCGCCGACGGTGGAGACCCACCAACAGGACTCAACGTAAGCACATCCGCTGGCGTTGGACCTACCATGTACTACCGAGTGACGCCTGATGGCGGAACTGCAGGCACCTGGACGGCTGTTGTCATGACTCAAGAGTCTGGTAGCACCCGCGCAGAATGTTCCTTGGACTCCTGTGATTGGTCTGCAGATATTGAAGACCTTGAACGCGGCGACACTGTCGAATACTACATGAAGGCTCAAGACGTTTCAACCGTCGCATCTGGAATCAACGTGAAGACTACTTCAACTGAAACATTCTCAGTTGGTGACCCGAACAAGATGTTCATCGTCGAATGGCGAGACATGGGTTACTCCACGACCGACACCTGTACCTACCAGGCAGTCTTCTATGACGTGACCAACGAAATCGAGTTCAAGTACGACGACGCTTGTACGAACTCGTACGATGCTGCAACTGTCGGATTCATGGATCAAACCCGAACAATGGGTCAAACCATCCGACATCGAACCAGCACACAATACATCACTGGAACGAACCCTCACCCTGCAAACTACCGAATCTCCACCACGGCGACCGGTAGCAGCTACGAGTCGTTCGACCGTGGGCTCACTGGATTGGTGAACGCAGACGCCTCTGACGTCATGGGTTCCTCATCTGGTACCCCGTCCGGTTACTACTGTGCTTCCAGCTACTACTGGAACACATGGGCTAACAAGTGTGCAGACAACATCCCAATGCCAGATGGGTTCAACTTTACCTACTTTGGTACCGACTACAACTACACGGACAGCAACGACCGTATCAACCTCGGACGACACGGAAACATGCACTTCTTGAGTTCTGGATCCACTGCACTGGTTCGAAGCATGACCACTTGGTATGGAAACATGCCACAGTTGCCATACTCTTCGAGCAGCTTTGCTCGAGCAGGTACAATCGCACCATACTGGTCGTACTACGGAACATACTACTGCTACCAGAACAGCAACTACGATTGCGGTGTGTACTACCGTACCATGCCTTTCGAAGGTAAGGGTACAGATGTCTCCTCTGACATTACTCAAGACACCACATGGGACGCAACAGACAGCCCAATCCGAATCAACCCAAGCGGTGATTACCTCACTATTTCGGCTGATTTGACCATCCAACCTGGCGTAACCGTTCAGATAGCTGATGGAAAGGGTATCTCGTTTGACGGCACTTGTGATCAAATGACGCTCAACGGAAACAGCACCGACCACATCCTCTTTGAGGGTGCAAATGGTGCTGAATGGAAGGGCATGGCATTCACTGCTGCTTGTTCAACTGGCACCGATGACCGTCACGTCTTCAACTATGTTGACTTCAAGAACACATCCGACGCTGCTATCTCTGCTGGTTCTCGCCACGGATCTTCGCCAAGCACCAACTCCAACGTGGGTAACTTCACAATGGACCATGTGACCTTCACAGATGTTGGCTCGGCGTTCTCCCACGGCAGTGGACAAGGCACAGTTGTTGCAATGAGCAACTTCAACGTTGACGGAACAGATGCATCTTGTTTCGACTTCGCTGAAGACACCATCGCAATCCTCACTGAGGGTGCAATGAAGAACTGTAACCAAGACGGTAACGCCGGAGACGGTGCAATCGTCAACGTCGACGGTTCGACTGGTGGATCTTTGTTCCTTGAGAACACGACCATCCTCAACGCATATGTCAACCTCATTGATGTTGACTTCGCAAGCGTGACAGTGACCAACGTGACTGCAACCGCAACCACCGCACAATCCGGAACCGCTCTTGGCTCCGCTGCTGGAAGTGGAAGCGACGTGATGTTGAACAACTTCATCGCAGATGACTACGCAACAGTTTCGATTGAAGCAATGGATTCAATTGTAATGACCACTGTTGACTTCGGTACAGCTCCAGTGACCATCACACCTGGTGGCACTGTGAGCACAGGAAGTGGAGCTGCTGGTGATCACGCTGTCTTTGACGACGTGACCATGGGCGACTTCTCCATGACCCGTACGCAACCAGGTACCTTTGACGATGTCACCATGGGTGCATTCACAATGACTGGAAACGCCATCACATCAGACCTCGTTAACATGAACCTGATGGATGCGGATGCAGTGACTGTGAGTGGCTGCGGTTGGAACATCGCAATCAACGGTGGAGAGATGGATGGACTCAGTTCCAATGGATGTTCAGTTGCTGCTAACACAGTAACCATCCACGAATCTGAGTTCACTCACAGCAACACCGTTGATCCAATGGTTTACGCACGTTACTCCGTTGTTACCCTCGGTGAAACGGACGTTACGACCTCTGGTACAGGCCTTGCAGACTTTGCATACGCTGACACCAACTCCGATGTGCGCTTGATTGAAGTGCTCATCGACGGTTCAACAACTGCTTACGATGGAACAGATGGCATGGTTACGTCCTCGTCCTCTTCTGAAATCTGGTACGGTGGAATCGCTACAGCTTACACATACCGAAACGCTGTGATCAACGGCGCACTCACTGCGGTCTACAAATCAGGCCACTATGTCAGTGCAACCCTCGTTGACTCGTCGGGTAGCGAACTTTTCGAAGTTGGCTCTCACATCACAGATGGTAGCGGAATGGCAACTGTTTGGGTCATCACTTCTGATGAATCAGGAAACAACTACGATGATCACAACTTGCGAGCCTTCGGTGCAGCAGGTCAAAACGAAACCATGTACACTGATTCATGGTACCCTACTGACGGTACTTACACCGTTGGTGACACGATTGACCTCTTGCTTGAACCTGCTCCTGTGGAATTCGACCAAGCCGGAATGGACTGTGCTTGGATTGCTGCAAACACAACGCTTGCAACAACCTACAACGCAGGACTGAACGCATATGTTTTCGACAGCACACCAATGACCTTGGCAGCAGACCTCGAACTCGATGGATGTAACATCATCCTCTTGGGATCTGTCCTAAAGGTCAAGAGCACAGCAACCAGTTCGCCAGTTCTTACGATCAGCGACGGTGGCTCACTTACTGTTTCCGTATCACCTGATACGCTCGCAGTTGGTACAGTCAAGGCTGTTTCCAGTACCTATGGTCTGCACTTGGACATCCAAGATGGAACCCTCGCACTCGAAGGCGGTGTTCTACGTGATGTCGCTCAAGACTCAACGACTGACGCAGCACTCGTGATCGGGTCCGGCGCCACCCTTGTGATGAGCGACAGTGCTACCGTGTACGGTTCATCCGCACCAAGTTCCACCATGGCTACGGTCAAGGTGAACGGCGGAACTGTGGACATCTCGGATTCAAGCATCATCAACACCGGTCAAACCGGTACTGCTCTCTGGGTCGAAGCATCCGGCGGCAGCATCGAGAATGTGATTGTGAAGAACGCTGCTGTTGGTATTCAAGCCTACAACGGCGCTCCTCAAGTTGACGGATTTACCGCGACTGACAACACCGTTGGTGTTGATATCTACGGCGGTATGTCTCTTCCTACCATTTACCGCAGTACCTTGCTCAGCGGTGAAAACACTGGATGGAAGACCTACAAGATCGACTTGTCGACCTACTTGGGTAACGACTTCTTGCAGGTTGGATACAACAGTATCTATGGCGGCGGTAACGCTCACCCAACCTACAACTATGCGACCTCCAAGTACTACATGATCACTGACCGATACAACATTGAATTGGAAGACACCGACGGAAACGCTTGGAACATTACCCAATCCTCTGACCTTGGATACTACCCATACAGTGCTGCTGACCCAGCGTCTGGTGTCGGTTCGACCGCTACCTACGCTGCAGGCGCAACCGGTGGTGTTCCAAGTTGGTCTTGTGACTACTACGGTTACTCCTACGGGCCTAACTACCCATCGAGCTTTGAGGGCTACTTCTACTACATGTGGCGCTACTGGCCAGGTGGTCCAGGATCAACCCCATCGTACCCTGCTTACTACGAAGCACCAGATCAGTTTGGTTTCGGCTGGGAGAACATCGAAGGAGTTAGCCCAACTGGCTCATACGCCTACTACCCATACCACTACTGGGGTTACTACTACACCTCATACCACGGTGGCACCAACGGACCATTCACGCCTCCTGAAGGCTATGGTGGCGGATACCCATCTTCGTACAACGTTTGTCTTGATTATGCCTACTCGTACTACATGAGTCCAGGTCAAGGTGCTCGTTTGACCATGCCTACCGTTGATATCTCGGCTGCTAACATTTCCAAGGTCTCGATGTACATTGATGTCTTGCACAACCGTGCTGACAACTTCCAAGATCGCTTGGAGTTTGTCGCTCGTGCAGGAGACAATGCAGCAGACCTCGGTGGCTACGTCCGTGAATCCGGCACGCCTCTCTTCAAGGACGGCTCGATCACCGGTGCAGACACTGGTATCGAAATCGGTGGCGCATACGCAGCTGGTAACCTCGAAAACATCGCAGTTACCTCACCGACAGATGCTGGTCTCGAAATTACTGGACAAGCAGCAGCAATCATTGATGGATTGGAAGTTGACGGCGGCACCTATGGTGTCCTCATTGGTAACTCTGCATCTGGGTCTGTTGATCTCAAGAACCTTGATTTGGACAGCCAAACCTCTGCTGGTGTTTACTATGCAAAGGACCTCAGTGGTGAGTTGACTGGAACTGTGACGAACAGCGGCGGTGCTGCGTTCAAGTACGGAACCAACACTGACAACCCAGTGTCGATGACTGGAATGACCATCTCTTCTAACGCTGTTGGAATTGAATCCGCAGGTTCGGCCGAAATCACCCTGACAGACATGACCATGAACAACGTCGAAGATGTTGTGATCACTGGTAGCTCTCAGGTTGACTTCGTCGAAGGAACCATTGATGTGGATTCTGTCGATGTTACTGGAACTGGACTGTTCACTCGAATGCGAACTGTTGACATTACCCTCACTGCAGATACGAATGCCGTTGCTGGTGCAACGGTTACTCTACTTGATGCAGACGGTGGTGCAGCAGGTGCAGCAACAACCGGTGCAAATGGTGTTGCAAGCGACATCAAGTTCGTAACAGCAACCGTTGACAGCGGTGGAAAAGACGTGCCATCCCTTGCTGGATACACAGCCTTGACCGTTGCTGAAGTCGAGTATGATTACACCTCTTCAACTGACAACATTGCTGACTTCCGATATGCGGATGTTGGTGTGTCATTGACTGATGCGGCAGGAAACACTGAATCAATTGCATTGACTCAGAAGATTTCTCACCGTGTCTGCTGGTACAGTTCGAGCAGTGCATACCAAACTGTCGCTCCTTGTGATGGATCGTTCTCGACCTCGAGTTCACGAACACTCAGCGATGGCGACGGTGGCACAGTGACCGAATACGGTTACTACGGTGGTATCAGCTCCAGTTTGAGCAACGAAGTCGTCATGGTTGACGTTCCGTACATCTACCTCAACGGTGGAACGGACTACAACTTCAACGGCTCGACATTGCTTGCAACTGGTGTCTATGATTTCTACGGAAACCAACGCTGGTACAGCAAGAGCCCAGGTGGCACCGGATTCTACATGAATGACGGTGGTATGTACGGCGTTGCAGTGGATGAAGACACAGACGATGCTTACGGTATCCAACTTGGTGATTACTTCTACAACTATGCAAACCTCGTTGCTAACAATTCGATCTTCTCCAACATTGCGACGATCGAGGTTGCAAATGGTTACAACTGGAACAACAACTACAACTGGGAAGTTGAAGAACTAGCGATCACCAACTCGACCATTACACACTACAAGGGCTACACCTCATTGAACAACGCAATCCAAGTCACAGACATCTGCATGCAGGTTTCTGGTGGCGACGGTGGCATCATCTCCGGTAACACCTTCAACAACTGTGGTGTCGGTATCATGCTCGAGCGTGCAACCTACTACAGCTACCACAACGGTGTGCTTGGAGCAGACAACATCACCATTGCGGACAACACGTTCAACGATGGTGGCGAAATTGCAGATGTTTGGTTCTACACAAGTGGTGACGCAGACTCTGCAATCGTCACTGGTAACACCTTCAACAGCGGTGATACCAGCAACGGTGCAATTGCGTTCTACCCTGGTGGCCACGAAGGAGCTGTCATCTCTGACAACACCATCAACACCTTGGCGAATGGAATTTACATGAACGGTGCTCAAGACTTCACCCTCACTGGAAACACCATCAATGGTAACGGCGATGCTGCTCATGCAGGTATCGATATCAACGGTGGATACGGAGACGTGGACAACAACACCTTGATTGACGCAGACGGCGGTATCGTGATGGACTCCATGACGACCCCACCAGCGCCAACCAGTTCCCTCTGTACGATCCGATCGTACTCGTACAATACCGGACCTACAACCTGTACAGTGACACTTGCTGCTGGCAAGACCATGGCGGTTAACATTCAGACCGATTCGTGGGGCTATGAAGCAAGCATCACCATCGACAAGCCAGACGGCACACAAGATGCGTGGACCACCAACACGTTCGCGAGCAACACTGCTTACGAACCACTGGTAACCTACACCGATGCAGGAAACTACACACTCACCCTACGAGACTCGTATGGTGATGGTGGTACAGATGTCTTCATGGTCGAAGGCGGTGCTGCGGGCGGATATTCCGGTCCAACAATCGCTGACAACACCATTGAGTTGTCTGCTGGTCGTGTTTCACCTAACGCAGTCGGTCTCCTCATGGAAGACTGTGCTGGTGTAACAATCAACAGTGCTCGAAACACAGTGACCCTCTCTGACGGTGCTATGATCATCAGCGACTGTGACGTAACTGACGCTGACTCTACCTTCCAAGGTGACGGAACCTCCTCCACCTACGGAATTGATGCAGACAACGCAAACGGTGACATCCTGACCTTGTCAGGTACATCCATCAGCGGATACGACACTGGTGTTCTAAAGACAAGTGGAGATTTGATCCTCACTGGCTCTGCAGACCTCGCTGGAGACTCCTATGGTGTCTACGTCGATGACGCAACCGTGACTGCGATCACCGCAACTGTTGACGGTGGAACGACCGGTACTGGTCTCTATGTTGTCGACAGCGATGATGTTTGGGTCTATCCAATGGACGCCTCTGGCCTTGTTGGTATGTACGTCGAAAACTCTCCGTTCCGCTGGGACGGTGGTACGGTTGATGCAACCACTGCTCTCGAAGTCGTGGAATCTCAGGGAACTGTTGAAAACATGACCTGGGCAGATGCTGACAACCAAATCAACGCTGGCACAAATGCCTACGTGACCTCGATCGGTAACACAATCGATGCCTCGAAGTTGATTGTCGATTCGTCTGCTACCATTGACGAAGCAAACCTGTTCTCGATGACCTCGACTCACTTGACATCGGCGCCTACCAAGGAAGTCAGCATGCTCATTCAGTCAACCGACGGAACCCGTGCTTCCTATGTCTCCACAAGCTTCCAACCTGAAGTCATGAACGTTGATGGTTCGGATGCAGACTGGAACGGTGGAAACGCCCTCAACCCATCTGGCTACGCAATGCCTGGTATGATGAGCGGTGACGGAACCAACGACATGATGGTGACCTACATCGAAGGAGACGACCTTTACATCGGTCTCACCGGTGAAGACCTCTCCACAAGCGACTTGCTCATCTACCTCAGCGTCGATGGTGCAGGAAGCAGCACTGGATACAACCTCGGTGGAGAACACACACTGCCGTTCCAAGCAAACTACGTGCTTTGGGCAGACAGTGAGTCTTCTTACGACTTGTACAGTTACGGTTTCCTCGGCTGGGGACCAACTTCCCTCAGCACGGCAACTGTCGACATGGCATCCTCTGGATCCTTGACAGAGATTTCCATCCCATTCTCACGAATTGGTGGAACTCCTGACCAAGTTGACATCGTGGCAATCGTCCAAGGCGAGACCACTGCAGATGTGAGTACGGTTCACCCGACTCAAACCATCGACAGTGCAAACACCTTGCAGAGCTTCACTGAATACATGACCGTCGAGCTCACGCACGATGACTTGTTGACAGGTGCTATTTCTGACGAAGTGCTTGTGTACCGTTCCTACAAGGGCAGCAACACGCCAAGTGCAGCAAAGAACTACGATGTGATGATCAAGACCGAAGCAGACTGTGAATTCGACTGGGCAACCACCGAAGATGTCTCCCTCGCTACCAACGTGAACCTGAACATGGACATGGCTCGTGCCTGCCCAGAAATCCAGACCTCGTTGGCCGACGTGACCGTGAACGAAGACTCCGGTGCTTACACCTTCAGCCTCACCAACATGGCTGACGACGTGCAAGACATCGAAGCAGACCTCACCTGGTCCTCCACCGCTGGAAACCTTGTCGCCTACGACAATGTTCTCGTCGATTGGTCCCAGAACGGACACGCAGTGACCATCACGCCATTGGATGACCAATTCGGTACCATGGAATACGAGTTCATTGTTGTCGACAGCAACGGATTGTCTGACACCAAGAACATCACGTTCGAGGTTGTTAACGTCAACGACGCACCTGTGATCTGCAACGTGGAAGACCTTGACTGCATGCCAATCTTCTCCCAAGATGACGCATTCACCAACATCCTTGCAGAAGGCTTTGGTGTCCACAGCAAGTTCCTCGGAAACGTGTCGAACGCCAGCAAGTCCTACGTCCGTGACATGGCAAACGAGCAATCGCCTGACCGCCAAGTCTACGACTGGGACGCAAGCGTGACTGACTGTATCGCATTCAGCGTTGAAGTCAACGCACTCAACGAGCTTGTCATTACCGAGAACACCAACAACGAACTCGGTGGTACCTGTACGGTGACCCTCACCTTGTCTGACGACGCTGTGGAAAACAGTGAAGCGATTCCTTACGATGTCGACTTCTCCGTTGCACCAGTGAACGACGCACCTGTGATCCCTGCTTGGGACCGACAGAACGGTACGGTCATGGAAGCCGGTAACGGCTCCATCCCTGTGGCACCTTGGCAAATCAGTTTGATGGAAGACGACACGTCGACCGAGAACTTGACCTACGACCTAAGCGCAGTGATGTCCGATGTTGACCACAACCTCTCTGACCTCACATGGACCGTTGAACCAACTGTTCAGTGCACATACACGAACTACTTCACCACAACCATCGTTGGTGACCAACTCGTGTTCACACTGATCCCTGACGCAACGACCAACGCTAAGGATTGGGAAATTGACTACCTCAACGACAACGGTATCCACCAAATCGGTCCATCTGGCTCCGAGTTCTGTAAGATCCGCTTGGTCCTCGAGGACACCGCAACTGCCCCAAGCTACGTGCCAAACTACGACACCACATTGATGCCAATCGCAGCCTACCAACAAGGCCAAGATGACATCGAAATCGGTGTCCGTGTCGAAAACGTTCGTGAGCAAGTCGCTGACTACTACCTAGACAGCGTCTCTGGCTTCGACTTCAACGGCGTGACCAACATCATGACCGGTACCTATGTGCCAGTCACTGTTGCTGTCGGCGCTGGTGGCGACGAAGGACCGTTCACCTACGATCACATGCTTGCTGTGACCTTCCACTCGGACGGACACACAGAAGACGAGCCAACTCGATACTACACTGTTCCATCTTATGGAACAACTGTGGACTTCGATGAAATGGTCTACATCACCAAGGATACCACCAATGTGTGGGTTGAAATGGATGTTCTGACCTGCTTGAACGACCCATGTGACTTGACTGCAGCAGTCTCGGACCGCTTCCAGACCGACGACCCAGCATCCCACCGTGCCAACAACAACGGCATCCAGGGCGCTGACTGGTCCAAGCCTGGACAGTACGGTAGCAACGCTACCCAGACCTCCGAGCGTCGACCACTCCTTGAGGACAGCAACTGGTGTAACAACCGAATGACGTCCCTTGAAGTCGGCTCGATCTGTAACCACGCCAACCAGCCACCTGGCACCTTCGAAGCTACGAGCCAATCGCTCCCAAGCGTTGTTCGTACCATCGGTGCCTCCTCGGTCCCATCGTTTGCACCAAGCATCGTTGTGGTCAGCCTAACTGGTCTCTTCGTGAGCGCCCTCGCCTTCTCCAGCCGCCGTGCTGACGATGAAGAAGAAGTCGCCGAGACCATGGTCGATGACGACGCTGCAGTGAGCCCAGTGATTGCTACCATCTTGATGGTCGCAATCACCGTCGTGCTCTCTGGTGTGATCTACGTTTGGGCAAGCAGCCTCGCTGATGTCGATACCAAGGGTGTTCCTCGGATCACCTTCGATATCGAAGACATCGACGGCTTCGATGCTGAGACCGGCCACTGGCGAATTACAGTGCAAGCGTCTGAAACAGACTTGGCAACACAAGCTGTTGTGCTCCGAATCATCTACACTGATGCAGACGGTAACACGGCAACGCATGATGCCAACATGGCTGACACAAACGGTGTCTACGGGTTCAACCCGGACAACAGTGACGAGTTCGTCACCTTTGTCGACCAAGTGAACAAGGAAGGAGCAGACTCTGTTTCGACCTTCAACACTGGAGACACCATCTTTGTGCGAACCCACGCCCCAGACGGCACACCTTTGGAAGACGTGACAATCCAGTTGACCTACGCACCTAGCGTAGGAAAGGGCGCTTTGCTCAAGACCTGGAACGATTTGTCATACGACACCAAGGCTTGAGGTTCAAGACCGACGTGAAGACAATCGGACGCATTAGGGAAAGGGACTCAGGTCCCTTTCCCTTCTGCCTCCCAACATCCCAGTGATGGGATGATCCACCCGAGCGGTGGAAAGCCTGCCCGAACGCAGGGGGTTTCCGAAAGGGGCCCCCTGTCTTCGGCCCCCCCTTTTTTCACTTCTGTGATTTCTTTTCTCTCCCATCTGGTTGCGAAGCCTTTCAAAGCAGACGAACCTGCGTGAAGCATGAACACCCATTCAACAGCGCCAAGCCCGCTTACTGACGTGACATGTGTGGTGTTTGATTGCGACGGTGTACTTGTCGATGCTGTCAGTTCGTGGCGGACCTTGCACGACCACTTCGGTACAGACAACGCTGAGAATTTGCAACGATTCATTCGGGGTGAGATCACCGACACAGAGTTCATGCGTCTTGACATAAAAAAATGGAAATCAATCGAAGATCCCATTCACAAAGATGACCTGTTTCGGGCCTATGCAGGTGTGCAGCTGATGTCCGGTGCCAGAGAGCTAGTGCAACGATTGCAAGACAAGGGCATCTTTGTCGCTATTGTGAGTGCTGGTGTCGACTTGTTTGTCGCCTCCATTGCTGCAATGCTGAAGGTTGATGATTGGATTGCGAATGGGTTTGTATTCAATGATGATGACACCTTGAGCGACGAGGGTGTGTGCCGTCTCCATGCCACTGGCAAAGGCGAGATCATCGAACGCTTGTTGGAAATGAATGGCCTAACGGCAGAAGGTTGTGTTAGTCTCGGCGATTCCGAAATGGATTTATCCATGCACATTGAAGGCGGACATTTCATTGGATTCAATCCAACCCGAGATTCATCAATCTCATCTTTTGAGGAAGCCGGCGTTCCAATTGTGATGGGAAAAAACCTGCTTGATGTAGCGCCGTACCTTGGCGTTTAATCCTCAGGCAAATGGTATGGCCGTTGTTGCATGACTCTTCAAATTGACAATTGTCAGCATACATGGTTTCGGTTGGAAACCAAGCATCCGTTGGTAGGAAGTTTGGTCCTGCCATGTGCTGGAACAGATCAACGTCGTGCCCTTGTAATCGATACACGCATGTCCATGCACGTGGCCGGTGACAAAGATATCAGGGACTTCACGAATCACAAGCCCATCTTCCGGTTCGGGAGATAATGGCGTTTTTCCACCCCATTGGGGGGCTAAGTGCCGTCTGCGGAGCATTTGTCTCATTGCTTCCACTGGGTCGGCATAGGTCACGGTTCGAAGGCCTGCTACGAAATCGTCAATCGACTTTCCATGGTAAGATAACAACCGAACACCATGAAGCGAGAAGTCACAGGGGTTTCCAACGAATGTGGTGGTGTTGAAATCTTGCTGGATATCTTTTTCAAACGTAGGTTGAGGTTCTGCGGGTCGGACAGCATCGTGGTTTCCAGGGAGCATCACGCATTCAACCCATTCTGGCAGCAGTTCCAACAGGCGTGCAAATTCTTGGTACTGTCCAAACAAATCGGGGATGGATAATTCACTGTCTTGTCCGGGATAGATTCCTACGCCATCGACACAGTCTCCTGAGAGAATGAGGTACTTGATGGTCTTAGCAAGTGGGTCGGTGTGGAACCATCGAACCATCTTGTGCCATTGTGCTTCAAGGAAGGTCTTGGATCCTACGTGGATATCGGACAGGAATGCCACGCTCACGCCGTGTTCTGCGCTTGCCTTCACGTGCCTGTCTTTCATTGGGAAATGCAGATCGTCAACGTAGAACATATCGCCTGTTTGACTGAAGGTCCCCGATACTCCGAGCACATCATCAGGCATCAATCCGGCTTCCAAAATTTGTTCATGGGCACGGTCACGATCATCGCCTTTTCTTTTGGTGAGCAAACAGGTCAGTTCACCAGTTTCATCCTCAAGGTTCCAAATCAGATGCCCATTCTTGGTGTACCTTGGTTCATTGACAAGCCCAATGGCCACTGCTTTGTTCTCATAGCCCTGGTAGCGACTGCTTTCTGCATGCAGTCGTGCAATTTCAGTCGGCGTTCTTGGCAGTCTGGAATTTTGTATAATCATCTTTCGAATGCTTTGCAAACGGTCACTAAAGCACGATGTGATGTCCGACATTTTACCTTCAGTTGTGCTGTTCCCTGTGATGTCATAATGAACCAAGATGTCACTCGATGCATCGCTTGCATGCTCACTGTAATCTGACTCCTTCCAGTCTGGTAAGTTGTTGCGGAATCGAATGTCCAGTGGTTCTGGTTCGTGGACGGGCGCAATTGTTCGACCAAGGTCTGTTGCCACCTGCGCAGGCACTGCTTTCGTAGGTGTGGTTGGGGCGACGACCGCATTGCTCGTGGAGGCAGCCATCATTCGCTGCTTACCTCGCCAAACCGCCATCATGTCTTCGAGGATTTCAGCAGTGAGAAAACCGCGCTCAAATCCAACCGCTTCAGCGCAATCGAGCACGGATTGAAGGTCATCCAATTCGATCAAATCTTGCCGAACGGACGCAGTTGGGACAATCCCCCTCTTCCGAAGAACAGGGAGAATCTCTTCCCACGGGGCACCCATGGGCTCAAGGTGGCGTAGCCCCTCCAAAAGCACACCGGTGGGTGAGGTCTGAAAGGCGAAAGTGAATTACCACTCGATGTCCGAATCGATCTCATCATCTTTGTCAGGTTGGCCATTTGTACCATCCCATTCATCACCCTTCCAGGGCGTGGCTTCACGAGCAGCAGCATCCCGCTGAGCCCGTTCGATTTCAAAGAGGGCCTCCGCTTTTGCCTTTGCTATCAAGGCTTCATCTTCAGCCCGCTTGTTCTCTTCTGCAAGGGCCATTGCGTCGTCCCAGCAACGAATGGCTGTGAGAAGAGCAAAATGAACGAATGCAATTTTATTTTCTGCTCTGTTTCCACCTATTTGTGTCGATTCGGCGTTCGCCCAGTTTGTTGAGGAGGCAATGCCCACATACACCATGCCGACTTTTTTGTTGGTTCCATCGTTGGATGGTCCTGCGATGCCGGTGATTGAAATGGCAATGCTTGCATTTGCTCGCTTGACAGCACCTTGTGCCATGGCCATAGCGACACCAGCTGAGACAGCCCCTTTCTTTTCCAAAAGATCGGCGCTGACGCCAAGTTCAGTCATTTTTGATTCGTTGGAATAGGTGACCCACGATTGGTTGAACCATTGTGAGGCGCCTGCGATATCTGTGAAGGCGCTCGCGAGCAATCCTCCTGTACAAGATTCTGCTACGGTGATGGTGTGGCCACCCTCTTTGAGGCGGCGCACCAGCCGAGCAGCGGCCGCTTGGACATCTTCATCCATTCATTTTGGGGGCGTGGCTCATCGCCTTTGAGGTTAACCCTCCTGCAATGGCTTCAAGAACCGGGGCTTCCACGATGGGTTGGGTCTGTGGTCTAGTGGTTATGACACCGCCCTTACACGGCGTTGATCGAGGGTTCAAATCCCTCCAGACCCATCTACCATAGGTGAGTTTCAATTGGTTCACTTGACTCAGCAATCACTTTGGTAATACCAGAAGAACGTCGAAATGCTTCTGCTTCCTCTGCGGTTCCATCAATCATGATGCAGTGAACGGCTCGTTGCCATAATCCTGGCTGAGGCACAGCGCCTCGATGATCGACAGCCACGAGTATATCGTCAAGTTCTGTGAACATTAACAATCCAGTGGATTGGGCCACTTGCGAACCTTTCATCACCAACCAACGAGCTCCTGCCATGGCTTGGCGTGGGTTGTCGCCCAACTCATCAAGGTTCACGATTCTCATTTTTTCCCTCACATTGTGTAGCGTAAAAGGGCGATTGCTCCACCCATTCCAATTAGTTGCTGGCCGGCATCGTGGTCTGACGAACACTGAATCAGGTCTGCCCCAATGGCAGACAGTCCGTTGACCCATGTGGACCATTGCATCCCGTCAATGGAGGCATCAGTGCTTCGGAGCAGTTCTGCAGTGATCAGGAACGTCTCAATTGCACCTTCCTCCATCGCCCTCATGAGGTCCTTCGGCCCATAGGCGACGGCGCCATTTGTGGACAAGCGCTTCCATGCTTCGTCTAACAACGTCGTTTCTTTGGTAATGGCGTATTCGCTGAGTAAATCGCCGGCGAGGCCTTCACGAAGCAATTCGTTGGCGCCTGCTCGTCCAGCCATTGAAGTCGCAATTGACTTCATCAATCGAACCTCGCCGGATGCTTGGAATTCCTTGAGCAGGGTTTCCCTTGCGTGACCGGGCCCACAGAGAAGAAGCGGTGTCGTTTCATCGAGGGTGGCTTTGACTGCTTTGATGACATTTGAGCGGAAGGTTGCGGTGATTCCCGAAGATTGCTTGATGTCGCCACGTTTTCCTCCACCGCGCATTGTCCATGTTGCCCCTTCTTTGAGGCCTCGTGGCGTGATGTAAAACAAGACAATCTCGTCGTTTTCAACCATTGCCAAAGCGACGCTCACCTGTTGTGCGGCCTTTTCAGACTCGCGCAAGAGGTCGTCGTCCGCTGTTGTGAACGCTGAGGCCGCTGTGATCTCGACCTCATCACGAACTTCCACCACATGGGTGTGGTGCATACCCACATCGAATTTAGCCTCGTCAATGATGCCATGAATTCGGAGTGACTCACTAAATGCTTGGTATTCCGTTGTCTCGATGTTGAGGCGAATCCACATTTTTTTTCGTTCTGCCACCTTCGCTCTGCCTCCCTCTTCACCGGAGGTGGTTTGGTCACGTCGCTCCCCAAGCATGCCCAGTTGAAGGCCGGGTCGTGCGAGGTGGGAGAGCGTCCAAAGGTCATCGTCGGATTCGACACGCAAACGCCAAAGCGTGGGCTCGCGCTTCAAAATTTTCATTCTGGTCACCCAAATACGCCGGTTAGTTGGCCGTTTTCATCCATGTCCATATCTGCCGCAGCCGGTCGCTTTGGCAAACCAGGCATGGTCATCATGTTCCCAAGGACGGCCACAATGAATCCTGCTCCAGCGTTGAGGCGGAACTCTCTGACTGGGATTGTGAACCCGACTGGAGCTCCAAGTTGACCTGCATCATGTGAGAATGAGTACTGTGTTTTCGCCATGCACACGGGAAGGTGCCCATAGCCCCATGATTCGATTGCTGCCAGTTGTTTCTTTGCTTTCGCTTCGACAACGACGCCTTCCGCCTTGTAGATTCGCTTTGCGATTCCGTTGACTTTCTCCATGACAGGGGCATCTTTCAGGAAGAGTGGTGTGAATGGACGGCCTGCTGCAACATGGTCTTGAATTGCAGAAACGACGGCTTTGGCCAGTGGTTCTCCACCTTTACCACCGTTGGCATGGACTTCTGTAAGGGTGACTGCATGCGCTCCGCTTGCTCGGGCAGCCGCCGTTAAAGCCTCGAGTTCTCCATCGGTGTCTGCCGTGAATCTGTTGATTGATACGATAACGGGCATGCCAAATCCGGCCATGTTCCTAATATGACGGTCTAAGTTCCCTTGAGCCCCCTGCTTCACGGCCTCAATGTTCTCAGCATCTAATTCTTCTCGACTTGGGCGATAGCCTCCACGGCTACCAAAAGCACCGCCGTGCAACTTCATGGAGCGGACGGTGACGTTCATAACCACACAATCTGGTGCTTTACCCGAGTTCGCTGCCTTGATGTGCATGAATTTCTCAGCCCCCATGTCAGATCCAAAGCCTGCTTCAGTGACGACAATGTCTGCAGCGCCAAGTGCCAAACGGTCGCCTATGATGCTTGAATTGCCATGAGCGATGTTTGCAAATGGTCCACCATGAATGAACGCTGGATTCCCCTCCAGTGTTTGAACTAAATTTGGTAGGAATGCGTTTCTGAGCAGCAGTGCCATGGCTCCTGCGGCCCCCATTTCTTCTGCTTTGACAGGGTTTCCATCTGTGGATTGCCCAACCACGATGTTGCCAAGACGGCTTCGCAAATCTGCGTAGTCTTTTGCAAGGACCAAGATGGCCATGACTTCGCTTGCTGCTGTGATATCAAATCGGTCTTGCCGTGGGTTGCCATTCGCTGGCCCACCAAGTCCAACAGTGACATTTCTCAACGCACGGTCGTTCATGTCGATGACTCTTGGCCAAAAGATGCGAGTTGGATCTAGTTTTGTTGCGTTTCCATGCTTAATGTGGTTGTCGACGAGGGCTGAGAGAAGGTTGTGCGCAGAAGTAACGGCATGCAAATCGCCGGTAAAATGGAGGTTAATTTCTTCCATTGGGAGAACTTGGGATTGACCGCCACCCGCTGCACCGCCTTTGATGCCAAACACTGGACCCATTGATGGTTCCCGAATCACACATGTGGCAGATTGGCCAATGGCGCACAGGGCCTGAGTGAGTCCGATTGTCGTCACGGTTTTTCCCTCGCCAAACGGAGTGGGGTTGACAGATGTGACGAGGACAAGGCTGCCTTGAGGGCGTGAAAAGCGCTCGCTTAGGGCTTCCCAGGTGATTTTGGCCATGCCTCTTCCCATTGGGAGAAGTTCGTGGCTTGAAATGCCTAATTTCCATGCAATGGTTTCAATCGGTTCGAGTGTTGCTGCTCGAGCAATTTCCAAGTCGCTTGCCATAGACCTTGGTCCGTGTCGTTTTGGCTTTCAATCCCTCGGCTCAAACCAGCGCCATGAACGCAGTTTGAGGACCCGCATTTGGGCGCCGTGTGGCTTCACTCGTCCTTGATGTGACCAAGGTACTCTGGCAATTCAACGCCAGCCATCTTTGCCACATCGTGGACTGGTGGTAGGCTTTGCATGAGGGAGGAGATGAAGTTGGAGGTTGATCCACCTTCGCCGTTTGCTCCGTTTCCGGAGTCCCATACTGTGATCTTGTCGATCTTGAGGTTGGAGATTGCTTCTGTTTGTCGTGCAACCAATTCTTCCATCTTCTCGACCATCAGGAGCGTAGCAGCCGCACGGGCGTCGCCACCAGCGCTTGCAACAAGTTGAGAGTAACCCGCAGCCTTTGCTTCGAGAACCGCTCGTGTACCTTCTGCTTCTGCTTGGTAGC
>QXYC01000007.1 GCA_009887095.1 Candidatus Poseidoniales archaeon | reverse complement strand
CTACAGGAAGATGCAAGTTGCTCTATCGACGTTGTTCACACCAAGTCTCGACTGAACGATTGGTCAATGCCTTGGCATTGTGTTCGCCGCCCTCCTTCGGACCTGTTTGAACGATCAGTTTGGACACTTGCCTTTTACTTCCACAATCCGAGCGTGTCTCGGAGAGCCGGCTCGAGCGTTGGGTGTTCGAATCGATAGCCAATGTCGATCAATCGCTTGGGAAGAACTTTGGTGCTGTCTGTTGTCAGCGTGACGCCCATCTTGCCGAACAAGATCCATATGCCAAACGGCGGTGTTGGAATGAAAGCAGGCCTTCGCAGAACCTTCCCCAATACCTTCGCAAATTGCTTCTGAGGAACGATGCCTGGAGACACGAGGTTGTAGGCACCTTCACACGATTGTGTCATCAAGAGATGGTGCATTGCGTAGACTTCATCGTCCATCGAAATCCATGAGAGCCATTGTCGGCCACGGCCGATGGGTCCGCCAGCGCCGAGCTTTGCTGGGAGGAGCATTTGGCCAAGGCCTCCGCCGGTTGCATCCAACACGATGCCTCCAGAGCGGGTGTGGATCGTGCGAATTCCAGCATCCTTGGCCGGTTGAGCAGCAGCTTCCCATGCGATGCATGTTTCAGGGAGGTAGCCTTCCCCCGCCTTCGATGATTCAGTGAGTTCTTCGTTGCCACGATTTCCGTAATATCCAATGGCGCTGGCAATCATAAACACTTCAGGTTTGTTCTCGAGGTTTGCTAATGTCCTTGCTAGCAGGCCAGTGCTTTCAGTTCGACTGGTTCGAATGAACTCCATCCGTTTCTTGCTCCAGCGTTTGTCGCCAATGCCTGCGCCACCAAGGTGAATGACAGCATCAAAACCTTCCAGCGATGCTGCATCGAGTGTGCCGTTCTTTGGGTCCCACTGGATTTCTTGGGCGTCTTTTACTGGTGTTCTTCGCACAAGTCGCCAGACCTCGTGATTACCCGTGTCGAGAAACGCAACGAGTTGCCTTCCGATGAGTCCTGAAGACCCAGCAATCAGAATCTTCTTCCGAGGCATGTGCTTGAATTCCTTGTGACGTTGTATGTCTCTAGTCAGCCGAATGCCTCGGGCATTGAACATTCGATCGATTCGCTTTCGAACACTTCTGCCTGCCACCAGACGGCCAAGGCCGCCAAGAGGCACCCTGAATTCGACCCTGTCTTCGATTCGGCAGGTTCCGTCATCATTTGAGATGAAGGCGTGGACGTGTGACCATGACTTGAATGGTCCTTTGATCATGTCATCGGCGAATGCGTGTGGTGGGTTGTAGCCTTTGTGCCTTGCAATCCATTGAAGTTTGATTGGGCCCATCGGGAACCTGAAAATTCGTTCGGAACCATTTTCGAGGGTTGGGTCCGCTCGAACTTCCTCTACCTCTTCCCATGGCGGCATCAATCTTCGGAAGGATCCCTTTCGTTCATGCCAGGCAAAGGTGGTCTCGATGTCGTCGGGGACCTGGGTGATGTGTGTGTATTCCATGCCAACGCCTCGTGTTCAGTGGCCAAACTCTTGGAGGTAGGGTTTGAGATCGAACTTTCGCCGTGTGTTTTCAGATGACATGTAGCGGATTTTCCCGAAGATGGCCCGCTCTGGACCCCATGCTCGGTCGTGCCGTCCGAGGACCCAGAAAATTCCCGTGTAGGAATTCGGATCGCGCCCGTCAAGTGCGTAGGTGTCGTTGAGTTCAATCATCCATTCAGCAGCTTGTTCGGGTGATGACGCCCATTCGAGGATACGTTTTCCCCAAAGCATTCGCAGGTAATTGTGAATGATTCCTTTTCGGACAAGTTGCCGTTGCGCAGCGTTCCAGATTTCGTCGTGAGTGTCTGCTTCTCGTATCTGTTTGAGTGTGTAGGTCGTCCGTTCATCGTCGGCGTGTTCGGAGAGGGTGATTTTGGCCCAATCGGGCAAGGAAGCGAAGTGGTTGTGTTCTGGATTGTGGTATGCATTGTTAAATCCAAGTTCTCGCCATGTTATGATTTGATCGAGGAACGCTTCGACCGGTTCGGGCAGTCCCCACCAACCTGCTCTCGCTCCGCGCCGCGGGGCGTTGATGAGATCGGGCATCCATCCATTTCTATCGAGAATGTTTTGCACAACCTCAACGGTTGATAGGTGGCCGAAGTGGAACCATGGGGAAAGGCCACTCGTGGCCGGGTTTTTGACTTGATTTCGGTCTTCGTGATAGCGATTGAGTCTGTTCGAGAGGAATTCCCTTAGCATTCGCACGGCAGTGTCTCGGCCACCTCGTACGTTTGCAACTGGCGGAATGGAATGGTCGATGTCGAGGGTGGAAAGTGCATCACGCCCGGATGAGCCTTGTTCACCGGCACGCCACAGCCACTCAAACGGCGTGACACCGAGTTTTGAGTTTTGGACAATGGCGTTGAATTCATTGTCTTCCATCCACAGCGTGTGTTCAGCAGGTATTGGGTTGTGCGAGGGCCATGTTTCCATGCACTCGACGAAACGCTCGTGAACGAATCGCCTGAATCCGTGAGCGGTGGGGTATGGCCGTTCAGTCCAAGACATCGGGAACACCCCGTTTGAGTCCACCGTTAGGAATCGGACCGACAACGATTTCGATGCACTTTCGACTGCTTTTCGGGGGTAGTATGTAGGGAAATCATCGCTGATGACCATCACTGCTTTCGGTGCAAGTTCGTGTAATTTTCCGATTTGACCAGAGAGAGGTGTCTCGACCCAAGGGATGTACCTGATTTTATTGTCCCTGAACACTCGAATGTTATCGAGCATGCCCTGGACCATAAAGGAGGTTATCCGATCGTTTGCGAACTTGTGCCGTGTCGAGATTTCCTCAAGAACCAAAAGGGGGACATTGTGCTGTTCGGCCATGTGGGCTGCGTATTCGAGAGCAGCGTTTGAATGATACCTACGGTTGGCAATCATCCAGTAGAGCACGTATTCCCCATCTTCATTGATTGGGCTTGTGTTGAGGGTGTGCACCCGTTCGACAAGTCGGGGGTTCATCTCACTCCACCTCGAAGATTGGGAAGGGTGTGGAGGACATAAGGATGGCCTCGTTCGTGCTCGTAGTCGTTTGATGAGAGGATATGCTTGGAATTGACCGCGTTGACAGCCATGGCGTGCATGGCGTCGCTGATCCAGTTCAACTCAGCGAACTGCTCGATTGGGATGAAGGTCGCTTCTGAAACCTCGTCGTTAGGGAGCGGAACGGCGGAAGGTGGTATATCGACTAAGTATGCGATAAAAATCGCAGGCATGCCCTCGAGGAGACGCTCCCGTACAGATTGAACGCCGAGGACGGTTCCGTCTACATTGCACTCTTCTTTGAGTTCTCTGAGTGCAGCGTTCCTTGGGAGCTCGCCTTCATCGACGTAACCCTTAGGAAGACCCCAGCGGCCTTCGTATTTTCCACGCTGTTCCTTAACGAGCAGAATGGAGCGTGCGCGGCGGACTATGGCGGCAACGCCAACATCGCAATCCACACTGTGCATGGTGGTTTTTGTGAAGAGGTGCGTATAAAGGACTGTTTTGATTCTCACACGATTTGAAACAGGATTT
The DNA here is from genome assembly GCA_009887095.1 of Candidatus Poseidoniales archaeon. Taxonomy (GTDB): domain Archaea; phylum Thermoplasmatota; class Poseidoniia; order Poseidoniales; family Poseidoniaceae; genus MGIIa-L1. Next base: position 30,095 of record QXYC01000007.1, on the reverse strand, counting down.
TATAATAGAATCCGTGAAATTTACCGATATGTCACCATACGATGTAGACGCCTCAAAAGTAAAGGCAGACGCCAACCTACCAACGGAACACGGGAACTTCAGAATGAGGGTGTTTGTCGACGACATGGGCGGTGAGCACTCCGTCCTCTCCGTAGGTCTCGACGACTCTCAATCTGTACCGATCGTGCGAATCCATTCGGAATGCCTGACCGGCGATGCATTTGGCTCGTTGAAGTGTGACTGTGGCCCACAACTCCAGGCGTCCATGGCCCGTATACAAGAGGAAGGCTCAGGGGCCATTCTCTACATGCGTCAGGAAGGCCGAGGCATTGGTCTTGAAGCAAAAATCAAGGCTTACGCTCTCCAAGATGTCGGCTATGATACACTCGATGCAAACCTTGCGCTCAATCTACCAGCCGACGCTCGAGATTATTCGTTCTGCGCAGATATGTTACGCAGTGTCGGTGTTACCCAAGTGAAATTAATGACGAACAACCCACTCAAAATCCGTGGTCTCCGCTCAAACGGGATTCGCGTCGACGAGCGCATGCCTCATTTGGCTGGTCGATGCGAGTACAACGATCATTACCTCTCCACCAAGCAAAAGCGAATGGGTCACCTCATTCCTGAACAGGCTTGAACCCACTACATTTTAAGTGGGAATTTTGAGGGGACAATATGGCCAACAAACTTTCAGGAGAAACAGCGCCCGAATTCACACTCCCCTCCTCCAACGGCGAGGCCTTTTCTCTCTCTGACTTCGACGGCAAATGGAAAGTTGTTTTCTTTTATGCCAAGGACGGTTCCCCAACTTGCAAGCGTGGTTGCTTGACGTTCAAGGAACAATACGATCTCTTCCAATCCCTCACCCCTCCTGTAGAAGTCATTGGTATCAGTCAGGACTCCGTTGAAGATCATCGAAGGTTCAAGGAGGAACTGAATCTCCCGTTCCCGTTGCTCAGTGATCCTGAGCGCCTCGTCGCTGATGCGTTTGGCGTCCCAGTTTTCCTCGGGAGATTCCCGGCGAAATCCTCATTCCTCATTGGTCCTGACCGAACGGTTCACTATTGCTACGACTGGCTCTTCCGACCTCGTCGGCACGTTGCGCGCATCCTCGACAAGTTCAGTGAACTCTCATCAGGGGGTTCAATGAAATGAACTGGTTCGAATTGTTCGAAGATGCAGGCCTTTCGGAACGTGAAGCCCGCTCGCTGGTCATCCTTTCCTCCTCCAAGGAACTCAAAGCAAGCGAACTGGCAAAGGAACTGGGTACAAACCGCCTTGATGCCTACAACTCACTTTCCCGGCTCACCGAAATCGGTTTGGTTTCGGTCACCGCAGACCGCCCGATGAGGTTTTCATGCTCTTCGTTACCTGTTTTGTTCAAGCGACTTCTGAATGAACAACGGGATCGAATCGAACGCACTTCCAAGGCCTTCGACGCCATCATGTCAGGTGCGACAGCAGACTACGAGGAAAGCAATGACGATTCGGCAGAAGACGCAAATGCAAAGTTTGCTGTCCTCAAAGGAAGGGAGCACATCCACAAGCGAATCGGTGAATTTGCCGCACAGGCAGAAGAACGTCTGGTCTTGCTTCTCGGACGTTTTGGAATTCTCCATCTGTGCCGCTCAGTTGGACTTGAAGAGGTCAACTCTGCTGCTGAACGTGGGGTCATGGTGACTGTCCTTGCTCAACTCGACCGCCGAACCGTGCGATTCTACGACCAACTCCACGAATCAATAGCGGTTCGCCATTCGGATGAGGTTGCATCGCTTGGCGTGCTCCAAGATACTGGCAACGTCATTCAGTTCCTCCACGTTGAAGAAAACCCAGTGGGCCGTGGTCGCGATGATGCGGCTCTTGTTGTCAATTCAGAAGTCTTTGCGACATCACACAGCGATTTCGTGAATGCGATTTGGACCAAGGCCATCGACATCGAAACTGCAAAGAAGCGATTCACAGAAGAACGAATCGTCGATCCATTGCGTCTCACAGTCGGTCAAGGATCCTTCCTAGAACAGTTCCGCCAAGCCCTCAAAGTTAGCGAAGACCTGCCAGAAGAAGATGTTCCATTCAACCCGGAATCGTTCCTTGCCTCGAGCAGCGAAATCAACCAAGCGAGGGCCGCTTTGCAAGATGGACGCATGAGCAGTCTGCATGAACTGGGGATTGATCTCGGGACCATGCTCCGACAAGTTGGCCAACGAATTGGTGAAGAACTTTCCTTCAGCCTCCGGAAGATCGAAGGCCATGTTGAATTCTTGAATGAACTCATGGATTGGTGGGAGCATGCAGGTCTTGGTGAATTAGACTACAATGCAGATCCATTCTTCCACATCATTGTCAACCTCGCTCACCCTGCTACGGACGGTGACGATGTACTGCCGTTGTGGCAACTCGATGACGGCATCATCGAAGGAGCGCTTCTAGCACGATATCCCGAGAACGGAAACGTACGAATTCGCAGGGAGTCAGAAGGTCCAGATGCGTGGCGATACACCCTTGTTTTCATTGACGAAACAGACGAAGATTTGTTAGAATGAAAACATCTCTTGATAAGCCAAAGCCTTGACTCAAAAGCATGAAGATGCTGACATTCTTCCGCTTCATGCGGCAGATTCTAAGGAAGAAACCAGCAGACCTCGATTGGATTCAAAGGCAGGGCCTCATCGCCGTGAAACTCGCCCAAATCTTTGCGCTTCGTCCTGATCTTTTAGGTGTCGAAAAGGCGCGACAACTGCAACAACTCTACCAGCATGCGGCGTCCATCGCCTCCGAAAACCTGCACGAAACCATCGCTCTAAAGGCTCCAGCCGGATTTATGGATGCGTTCGAATCAATCGACGATGAACCACTCGCAGCAGCTTCGGTGGGCCAAGTGCACCGTGGGCGCCTGAAGACCGGTGAAGAAGTGGTGATTAAATTCATCAAACAAACCAACGCTGTGGAATTCAAAAAAGAAGTTGTTCGAATGCGACGATGGCTTCGTATTTTCCTGATCTTTGCACCCAAACTACGCAAGGTTGGCAACCCAATGGCGTTGATTAATCACGTAGCAGACTACACACTACGAGAACTCGACCTCCGAAATGAAATCAAAGGTGCAGAAGAACTCGCTGCAATCAAAGACTCGCTTGCCGACCAGTTCCAGATGGACCTCTTGCGATTTCCGATCTATTACCCAGAACTCTCCAATGCAGATATTCTCGTTTCTGAATTTGTTGAAGGAATGTCCCTCGAAGAAGGGATTGAAGAAAAGGCACTTACATGGGATTTCCTGTTGCAGTTCTTCAGAATCCACGGCGCTTTCCTCTTTGGCATCGGAACCTTTCACGGAGATCTTCACCCCGGAAATTGCATCGTTGACCCCAACGGAAAATTTGTGTTCATTGACAACGGAGCCATTTGCCATGCACCGAAAAAGGTGGCACATGCGCTGTTCCACTTTTTTGACCATCTTTCTCGGCAAGAAATGCAACAAGCGTTTGATGCCTTGCTCGCAATGACTGAGGTCAACCCAACACCAAAGAAACTGGCCAAGTATTATTCAACAATGACTGAAATTTATACAGATTTTGAAAAGAAACCAGTGGGTGAACAAAGCCTCACACGAATCATGATGAAAACTGTCAAAGCAGCGGTTGAACATGCTGGAGCAATCTTTGGAGAGGAAGCATTCCCAATCATTCGGGCGCTGATGTACCTCGATGGACTTGTGATTCGGACCCACCCTGACGCTCTCCTCATCCAGTCAATGGGTCCTTTCCTCGAAGAATTCCAGACCAAATTGAACATTTGAGGTGCGCTTATGGCCTCGATTGCAATAGTTGGCGCAGGACTGTCAGGTTTGCGTTGTGCAACACTTCTCCAGGCCGCAGGTCACGAGGTGGCCGTCTACGAGCGTTCAGGCAGCGTCGGCGGACGAATGGCGACCGACAAGGTGGATGGTTTTCTGCTCGATCATGGCTTTCATGTGATGCAGACGGCGTATCCAACTTCCCAACGGGCTTTCGATTTCAACGCCATGGGTGCGATGGCCTTCGAGCCGGGTGCCCTCATTGTTCAACAACGAAAAAAGAAGCCCAAATTTTGGCGAATGGCTGACCCGTTTCGTCGGCCAATTCAAGGGATGCTGAGCGGTCTCAATCGCTTTGCTTCACCTTTTGATTTACTCCGTGTCGCTCGCCTTCGTTTTGCCGTTCGCCGTGGCGCTACCGACCGAGTGTTCCAAGGTGGTAACGACGCAACAAAGGCGTACCTGAAGGCGAATGGCTTCTCGAGCTCCATGATCAACCGATTCTTTCATCCGCTTTTCTCTGGTATTTTCTTAGAAGATGACTTACGAACCAATGAACGAATGTTCCGATTTGTATTCCGAATGATGTCCAAAGGGAACATGGTGCTGCCGAAGGACGGCATCGTTTCTGCGCCTCGACAACTCGCTCAGAGGCTTGGCGATGAAAACATCCATCTCAATTGCGATGTGACCGTTATCGACGAAACGACCGTGAACATTGATGGTGAAAACACCTCGTTCGACGCTGTGATTCGGGCCTTTAACAGCACTCAGCATCTTGAAAAGCGACACGTATGGACACTGCATTTCGATGCCGAACATTCGCCTCTTGCTTCCAATCATGTGCTCCTCAATGCAGATGTCAAGCAAAATGACGGAGTCGTCGCTCACCTTGCCGTCCCATCAGATGTCCAGCCAAGTTACGCACCAATGGGTCGCTCGCTCGTGACCGTGACAGTCGTGGGCGAACGCGCTGACGCGCTTGGCTTGACAACAGCAGAATCTGTTGAATCAGCGGTGCGAAACGAAGTCAATCAGTGGTTCCCCGATGAAGCACCCGAATGGCGCCTGCTCGCAACCCAACACATTGAGCACGCCCTGCCTGAAGTCGGCTCGCAACGCTTGCTCGAGGCGACCCCACGCCTCAATGGATTCGAATGTGGTGACCACACACTTCACGGCAGCGTGGAAGGGGCGCTTCAATCCGCCGAACGTGTGGCGAGTGTTGTTGATGCACATCTTCGGAGCTGAGCCGATGAAGAGATTGAACGCCAGCACCGTCTCCAAGGGGTTTGGGAACTCAATTCAAGAGGGTCCGTACAATGTTGATTCATGGGTGTTTGTCGCGTACGATCAACTCAATCTCTCGCTGTTCAAAACAATCGAACAAATGGTTGGAACCGTTGGTCTTGTGTTCATAGAGTCAGCATCCAAAGGTCGTTCCCGACCTTACCACAAACAGAAGTTAGCACTTCTCTTGTCGAATCAACGTCATTTTGCTCTCGAAGCACAGGAGGCTGGTTACCCGATTAACTACCTCGTGACTCAAGGTTCCTACGCTGAAACGCTCACCGTTCTGGCCAACGAAGTTGGGCCCATACATTGTGTTGAGTTTGCTGAATACTCAACTCGAATGGAACTCCAGCCCCTCATTGAATCAGGGGCTCTAGTCACCCATCCTCACAACGGTTGGCTCACCCCTCGCTCTTGGTTCACCGAAACCGTGGGGACTGCTCCACCGTTCCGCATGGACCGATTTTATCGAAGGGTGCGAAAAGAAACTGGCTGGCTCATGGTTGACGCACAACCGGTTGGCGACAAATACAGCTTTGATGAGGAGAATCGCAAACCTTGGCGAGGCGATCCTGTTGCGCCCGCCCCCCCTGCCTTCACTCCTGATGGTATTGATCATGAGGTCAAGACGATGGTCGACGATGTGTATTCTGACCACCCAGGATCCGTTGATTTCACTCAGATTCCGACATCGGAAGCAGACATTGCAGCCTCGATGGAATTTGCCCGGTCCTGCTTATCTCACTTTGGAACCTATGAAGACGCCATGTCGACTGAAAGCCGCGGGTTGTTCCACACTCGCCTCGCCTCTCTTCTCAACCTCCATCGAGTCATGCCACAACAAGCAGCCGAAATGGCGCTCGAGAGCAAGGCTGAACTCAACAATATAGAGGGGTTTTTGCGGCAGCTAATTTGGCGTGAATACGTGCACCACATTCATGAAGTGACAGATGGATTCCGTACCTTGGAAGTCAACAGATCCCTCGCTCGAAGGGACGCTCAATGGTATGATGCCGCTCCGTTGGATGGCGAACCTCATCCAAATCATCTCGAACAAACATTCCCGTTGCCCAAGGCTTACTGGGGTCAAAAAAGTGGTCTTGCTTGCTTGGATGAATCAGTTGCCTCTGTGATGGAGGAAGGTTGGACTCACCACATTCCAAGGTTAATGGTGTTGAGCAACATAGCACACCTTCTCGATGTTCAACCAAGAGAACTCACGGATTGGTTTCACGCAGCGTTTATCGATGCATACGACTGGGTTGTTGAACCAAATGTCTTCGGAATGGGAACCTTTGCACTCGGCTCTGCGATGATGACCAAGCCCTATGTCGCAGGTTCGGCTTACATCAATCGAATGAGCAACCATTGCAAGTCTTGTGAATTCCACCCAAAGAAGACATGCCCAATCGGACGGCTTTATTGGGCGTACTTAGAGCGACACTCACATGCATTTGCCGGTAATCATCGCCTCTCTATGGCGTTGAGGAACGTCGCAAAACGGAATAAAGAAATGAAGCAGCTTGACCATCAAACATTCCTCAATGTTCAGGACGCTTTGGCAAACGGCCGCACCCTTCGCCCTGATGAGCAGTGAATCACCGATGCGGTGATTGGCATGTAGGGCAGTGATCAAGTCGCCGGCCACCGTAACGCAGCCGCACCACGAGCGTCCCACATTTGAGGCACGGGCGTTCGTTACGACAAAAGGCATAATGCCGCCATGTCCGTCGAGGTTCGCCTCGTTGTTTGCCTGCCTTTGCGACATCGGCTGGAACCGTCACACCGCCCGTTTCGTAGGCCTGGACTGTGACTTGTTTAATCGCTCGAGCCCAAGTTCGAAGGGCTGAATCTGAAAGATCACAGGGGCGATCGTCTGGGTGGATGCTTGCGGCAAAGAGAATTTCGGATCTCAAATAATTGCCTAAGCCGGCGAAACTGCGCTGATCAAGCATCAACGTGGCGCCTTTTTTCCGAAAACATTTCTTTGATTTGAGTTGATGATACAGCACCTCTTCGTCCACATCCTTGTGCAAAACATCTGGGCCAAGTTTCGAGAGAAACGAATGGAGGGGTTCTTCTTCGGTTGGGATCAAATCAATGTCGGTAGCAGACCAAAGGCGAACAGCATGCTTATCTGTGCAAAATTCGGCACGAAGGGTGCGTCGCAATCTGCTTTCAGTGGTTACTTTGTTGACAGTCCATCGCCCGTAGAGTTGATTGTGACTGTACATGGTCCATCCATTCCCAAATCGGATGAGCATTGCTTTGGCTTGACTTGTGACATCAACCACCATCTGATCTTCAATCAAATGTTCACGCCCGGTGAAGGTACCGTAGGGCAACCTGCATTGTTCGATTTTTTTTCCAATGAGGGCTTTGCCAAGACGGTCCGCTGCACGACGGATTTCAGGGCCTTCTGGCATGAACTTAAATCAAATGATGTGCGTATCAAGATATGTATTGGCAACCGATGAAAACAAGAGCAAGCACCGATACCGACCACCATGGCGCAGGAGGTGGTGATGCTTGGAACAGGCAATGCTTTCCTTCCTTACGGCCGGTACCATTCCTTTGCCATGATTGATGGGAAACACATCATTGATTGTCCACCGACGGCCCTTGCTAGTTTCCGACGTGAAGGTCATTCAGTCAGTGACATTGAAACCATCTTCATCACTCATGTTCACGGGGATCATGTGTTCGGTTTCCCTTTTCTTCTTCTCGAACGAACCTACATCTCAGACCGAGCGCACGAAAAGCCGCTCACTGTTGTCGCAGCGAAGGGTGTCAAGGAACGGTTGAAACAACTTTGCGACCTCGCTTACCCTGGCAGTCTTGAGGCTATTTTTGAACGAATACAGTGGAGGGAGGAAGCAGATGGTGAACTCGACTGCGGCTTGACGTGGCACCGATTCAAGGTGTATCATGACGAATCAGTGGATCCGTATGGCTATCATTTCAACAAAGGGAAGGATGGCGGATTTGTTCACAGCGGCGATTCAGGACCCTGTGAGTTGCTGTATCAAGAAATTGCAGAAACAAGCATGGCAATCCTCGAAATGGGCATTCCGGAATGGGTTGCTTCCGACACCCACCACAAGCCTTCGGACGTCGATGCGCTTGCCAAGGCGACCCCAAACGTCGTATTCATCATCACGCATTCATTCATCGATACCCCGGGATCTGGTTGGGAGCCAACGGTTACTGACACATATCCAATCCATCCTTCGAATGTTCATCATGCCGAAGATGGCCTTCGAATGAATCGGCATGGAACTTCATGGCGAGTGAACTGAAAGAATCAACATAGAATTCATTTCCGGAAAAGGGACAAAAAATTGTCCTTTTGTGGAGTTATTTTTCTCTTTTTGACTTAAATGTCCTTTGCCTTTATAGTCTCAAAGCGAAGAGTGATTTTTCAACAAATTGGCCTGACGACTTTGAACGAGTGGACATGCTTATGAGGGGGACTCGGACTCACGCACATTGTCGCGCATCGACCACTCCGGTGGTTTGACGGGCATACGCTGAAACTGAGGAATTATCATGTCTGGAAACATCTTTGATGACTTCCTTACGCGTAAAACCCTGTTTGTTGACAAGGAAGTTCTTCGCCACGACTTCCGTCCAAAGAATCTCCCACACCGGAAAAGCGAGATTGAAAAACTCACGTTCAACCTTGTTGAAGCGCTCAACGGACACATTCCTTCGAACATGACGCTCTACGGTGTGACGGGCGCTGGAAAAACAGCCGTCACCTCCTATGTGTGCGATGAGCTTGAAGCAAAGGGAAGAGAACTCAATCGCCCGGTCCAGAGCATCATGGTCAACTGCCGCCAAATCGATACACAATACCGTGTGCTCAGTCACTTAGGAAATTCTCTTCTCGAATCTCATGAAATTGATGAAATTCCATTCACGGGCTGGCCAACCGATCGAGTGTTTGGCGAACTCGTCCGTCGCATGGACAAGCGAGGTGGCGTGTTCGTTATCATTCTCGACGAAATCGATCACCTCGTGCGCAAAGCGGGCGATGACCTTCTCTACAACCTCACCAGCATCAACGCTTCCTTGAAGACGGCGCGCGCATGTGTCATTGGCATCTCAAACGATCTCAAATTCACAGATTTCCTCGACCCCAGAGTTCGCTCACGACTTGGGCAATCCGATGTTGTGTTCAATCCGTACGACGCCATGCAACTCCAGAATATTCTCCGCCAACGCGCCGAGGGTGCGCTCGTCGAGGGTGCTCTAGACGACAGCGTGATCGCCCTCTGTTCCGCAATTGCAGCACAAGAGCATGGCGATGCCCGCTGTGCATTGGACCTGTTACGTGTGTCAACTGAAAAAGCAGAGCAATCAGGCGATGAATGTGTTACTCAGGCGCATGTTCGCATGGCACAACATCAGTTGGAAGCCGACCAAATGCACCCAGTGCTTGCCTCACTCCCCAGCCAACAAAAATTGGTTCTCGCTGCAATTCTCTTGAACGAACGAAACGGTTTGAGAAATATTCAGACCGGTGAAGTGTACGATGTCTACGCTCAGGCTTGCCGCTATGTGAGGCAGAATCCGTTGACTCAACGTCGCGTTTCCGGACTCATCTCGAATTTGGACATGCTTGGCCTCATCACGGCCCGAACGGTCTCCCGTGGACGCTATGGAAGAACCAAGGAAATCAACTCGTGCATTCCTCAAAACATCGATGCTGAAGGCATTATGGTGGATTCAGAATCACAAATGAAGGAAGTGTTTGAGCGACCATACAGGCATCAATCTCGCCTCTGAGATTCAGGTGTTCTTCTGCGTCGCTGATTCGGTGTGCTTATATCCAAAAGGCAGGTGGCGCAATCTATGAGCAAAGATGAGAACGACGGTTCGAACAGCCTCATGGCCGCAATCACCAACCCGTCGAAGGGAGTTTCGCAATGGTTCATCGCCCTCGGCTTGTGGGGCATCATGCTTGCAGTTCTCAACATCATGGGACTCGCTCACCCTACCTATCATTGGTCATGGGGCGGCCTTTTCACCTTCGAAACAACCAATGCAGCTTTTGAGATGAAGCAAGATGGCATGCAACTTGTTGCATCTGATTTCGTCTTCATTGGACTCTGCGCCGCACTCGCAGGCCTTGGTTTCAAAACCATTGCTGGTGAAGAAGGAGGCATTGGAGCATGGGCAAAAGGACTCTTGGTCAACGACACATGGCCAGCACTCGCAGATCCATCCCACAAGGGCTGGTCAATGCTCTTTGCAGCATGGTGCCTTCTTCTTGGTTTTGCGTTCTACGCATATTACGGCATCACATACACCGGCTGGACAGACCCTGGCGTGTACTCCGTCAGCATCGCATTGATTGCGTTCGGTTTCGCGCTCAAAGCGTCCGCCAACGCTCCTGAAGGCGATGAAACACTCAACTGAGTTTGTCGTCGAATCCCTTGAACAACGGTCGGTGTCCGTTTCTCGAACGGAGTGCGTCAAGCATCCCAAGTAACAATCCTTGCCATAGAGCAATGCTCCAGCGGAAGGTCAAACGCCGGATGTTCCAGATTTCCTTCAAGCCAAACGTACCGGCTCGCAAGGCGCCTCGATTGACTTCGCCAAGAGGCCCTCTCCACAAAATGAATTCATGAATGAGTATGAGGGATGCGGTCGAAAGCAGTATTTTGGTTTGCCACCATTGTTGAGCAACGGCCCATGACCAGTCACTCATTGTCAGGGCCTTGAATGCAAATGGCAATCCGGAAAGAAGGGCAGAGATCCACAAGGGGAGAACCATCAGGACGAGCGTTGAACTTCCGATGAAATCAAGGCCTGGGCCAATTCGCTTGCGCCGGGGAAAATGCCGAAGGATTCGTACGTGAGCTCGAGCGTCTCGCTTTCGTTTCCCAAGAAACCGCTTCCGTTCGATTTCTGGAACGTGGTTCACGACTGCACTTGGTGCGTAAATGATGCTTCCACCAGCCTCGATGAGCCTCAAACTGACTTCCATGTCTTCAGCATGGTACCAATCAGGATTGAATCCCCCAATCGATTGGAGCGAACTTCGTCGAAACATCGAACAGGGACCGTTCGCAAGACTTGTTTTTCGTGGCCTTGCTCTGTATTTCCGAGCAATTTCCATCGAACGGACACGGCTGACAACATCGCCATCGTGGGCGAAGACGGTGCGTCCAGTGACAGCTACAATGGATTCTCCGTCGGCAATTGGTTTCGTTTCTGCAACCATTGTTTCAATCCAATCTGGTTCGGGGCGAACATCGATGTCGGTGATGGCCACCCATTCACCCCTCGCTTCTTCGACCGCCCATTGGCGCCCCGCAGAGAGGCCCTTTGCGGATTGAGTGAGCACTCGAATCGACGGATCCCCTTCCTCGTCCTTCCATTTTAGTAAGCGTTCCTTCGAAGCATCCGTTGAACCGTCATCCACTGCAATTATTTCCAGTGGCCTGTAGGTTTGTGCTTTGAGTGCTTCGAGGCAACCATCGACCCAATCTTCGCCATCCCTGACACAAACGGTCACTGAGACCAAGGGATTAGGGTTCAATCCATCACCTCGAAGAGATTGATCAAATTCCTGCAGCGTTCTTTGACAGCGAGTGTTGTGATTTGCATCACAACGCCTGTGCGTGGCTGGCCATACAACACCACGGTGCCAAGTGGAGCGAAACAGTGGATGACGAGCGGCGCAAGGTCTTCTTCCCCGTCGACTTCAAGCAACAACGGAGCTTCTGCGCGGAGCGCAGTTTGGAGGGCAGCACACAAGGATGGCGTGAGGAGACCTGGTGGGTTTTCCGCACCCAATCTGTGTTCGAACGCCTCAGGATTTACGAGGTGCTCCGGATCTAATTTCGATCGCTTGGTCATGCCATCGATGAGTGCCAAATCGGGTGTAACACCCATCTCCAGGAGCGTTTTTGTGGTTACATCACCGACGGCGACGAGGAGATTGACATGCGGTGGCATACCGTCCAAGGCTGCGGCCATGGCGACTTCGGGGTCGTTTTCTGGCCCTGCAAAAAGGGTGCCCATTGGTGTTTTCAATTCTGAATCAAGCGCCGGGGCCATTTTTAGGGTTGATTCACGGAGCGACTTTAGCATCCATGGATGGCCCTCGGGGTCCATTCCTCCATTTCGTATGGCTGAAGAACTAATGATGCCGCCTTCAATGCCTTTGAGGTGCATCACCTCAATGATGTTCAAAGGTGCAAGCCCGTTGGTTTGGCGCTGTTCGTTAATGGCATGGCACATGCCAATGGTTTCAGGCGTGGCGACAATCGAATCTGCTTTGCTGTGCGTTGGAGCAGGACCAAAAGAATCCTCAAGAGCATGCACGGTAATCGCAGAAGCGGATTTTGTTGCTGCCCAATCTAAGATGTCACATCGACGTTGTTCGAAATCAAGGACAAACATCGATTTTTGTTCGGCCATGGCATCCGTGGTGATATGGACTTCAACTTCAGTTGCGTGTTTGTAGGCCGCCTCCAGAAGCAATCGATGCCCTGCATGAAGTCGATCAAAAGTTCCGCCAACGAGGCAACAGCGGTAGCGTTGCTCATTGGTCATGTACAACGGTGGGTGAAGCGGCTCTTTGATTGCATCGCTTTGCAGTCGTCAGTGAGCACGGTTTCGTAGAAGAAAAAGAAAGGCTGTACCCCGGCGCGTAACGGCCCATTTCATCGCAAAGCTCGAGGGCCTGACCCAGCGCCAGGGTGTGCTGTCCGGAAGGGTGGTTGTCTCGTGTTCATTCTGACGTCGCACGAGGACCCATAACCTACCGGTTGGTTTAAGCGCGTTTGCACCGGGAATCATCCCCCGAAGGGTCATCCCAGTCTTCGATTGCGCACCGTACACTTGGTATCAGACTTCACAGCAATTTCACAGTAGCTCTGCCTGATGTTGCTGGTACGGCAATGCAAACCACCTGCCAACCCTTTTTCAATACATCGTGCAGGGCGCTCATTCAAGTCGATGAGCAAATGAACGGGCATAGAGGAGGGCGCCAACCTCTTCGTCTCCTTGTTGTAGGGCCTCGATTCCAATTCGTGGCCATGCTTCAACTGGGCGAGCAAGCCATCCCACAAGCGGGTGGGTTCGTCCGTAATGAACCGGTTCTTGACGCACGACGGTCGCAAGCATGTCGTGTACATCGAGGAGCGATGGTTTACCTACGCCGTCTTCGATCAGGTGAATTTGGAGCACATCTTCGAGCGCAAGCATGCCTTCAGGATGTTGTATCGGGAGTCCAGGTAAGCCACTTCGTTCCCCGGGGGGGCGTGCGATGAGGGCGGGCCATGCGATGTCTTGGTCGCTTAACCACCTTCGACCCGAACTGGATGAGAGTTGTATGAGGAGCCAATCACCAGCCCAAACTGACCACCATGCGGTTGGTAACGTTCCCATGAGCGTTCGCAGGCTATCAGGTGACATTGGTTCGTTGTGCTCAATCATTCCAACAGCAGCACCCCATGCATGGAGCATCGATGTGCGAGGCTGATTCGGTGCTGCGTTCAAACACATTTGCATGCAAGCCTGGTTCCGCTCATTGAGTGGTGAACCTTGGGGGAACAGAGCCTCGAGGACTTGCGTGACTGCATGCGGCTCTCGCAACCACAGTTCACATGACCGCTCGATCATTGGTTGGAACTCATCGGGCAAATGTTGTGATGTTAGAAGGACTGCAGCACTCATCCAAGTGTTCAATTGTTCATCCTCAAGGTATGTTTCGTAGTTGAGGATGGATTGAATGTTATGTGTAAAACGTTGACGCACTTTGTCAAGCGCTTGATTGGCCCACAAGGGAGAGGAGACTGGCATCGCACGAATGAGGGTGGAACTCTCACACGCATCGATTGGTAACAAATCAGCCCAACCTGTTGGGAGCACATTGCGCAATCGAATCCACCTGCTGCTTCGCTCACTGTCGGGGGTGCCAATCCATGCAGCAAGAGGAAAGGAGGTCTCAACTTGGTTGGCCCACCGTTCGTCGCCTTTGGGATACAGTGACAAAGCGTGCCATATGGTGGCTCGTTGCTCGAGTGAGGAGGTGAGTGTGGTAAAGCTCTCATGGTCATATACTTCGTCGCTTTTTGCTTTGAGCATTTCAGATGCGGTGGTTGGTATTCGCTCATGGACCGCTGCAATACGAGAATCTCGATTTGATTCCTGCAATTTTACTGAGAATGTTTTTCCTCGGCCCAAGTGAAGTGACACGACACCCAACTCACCAGATGTTCTCAACGCTGCAGCGGAATGGGCAAGCCTTTGTGGTTCGCCGCTTGAGGTCAACAGCAATCTGCAACGTTGGGAGGCGAGCAGATCTTCAAGCAAGGTTCTGTTGGCTTCGACTTGATGCTCCCATTCGACAACGCATTCACGATCCGTGTCTACGAGGTACCATTCAATCAAAGCGCTGGCTCCCTCGCTCGTCGTACCGGAGAAATTGATGTTCGACAACACTTCGCCCAGTGTCCAGTTCGCCTTTCCGAAGTCGGACAAGAGCGCTCGTTGAAGTGAAATAGAGGGTGGCGACGAACCCTTGCCAATCAAATATCGACACAGGTCTTGAAATTTATTCTCCAGTTTGACATTCGCCAATCTCGGATGTTTTTTCCGCAGCCAGTACCACAATGCTTCCAATGGCAAGGTTCGTTCCCCGCTTGATTGCCGAATGTGTTCGAACACAAGGGCTTCCTCTGACAAGGCTTCAAGGGCCATTTTGCGACCAACCTTCGAAGAGAGATGGCCATGGATTGACATTGGTGGGCGGATTGTGACCCTGTTTCCAATTGTGTGGCCGAGGGTGTGCTTGCCATAGTTGAGGGTAAGGTCTGCAGCATCGACGCTTTTTCCGGTTTCGAACCACGTGCCCGGTGCCATGCTCCATTGTGCGGTGGCATCGATGAGTTTTGCATGAACCACACAGATTGAGGGTGAGCGGGTTGACCAATCTGTGAGGGTGCCGAGGTCCATGGTCGGTGGTGCAACTGTCGGTTCCAATGTGGCAAGGTCGTACCAGCGGGTCGAATCGGTGCGAACGACGGCCCAAGACCCCCCTTTGTTTCCATTGGAATCATTTCCAGGTGTCATCGTGGCTTGAACACCCTGCTGAGGCAGGTAAATCAGTTCTGATAACAACGGTTTCACATAACCAAGCAAGACATGTTGACCATCGTGACCCAGCAAAATACCATCAGCCAGAGGGGGCGCATTGAGTGGCGCATCCTTCAGTCTTGCAAGCGCGTCCAGCTCCAATCGTAGCCTTCCTTGTTCGGTGATGAAGTGTAACGCCCCTCGAATGCCGGTTTGATCTTCTCTTAGGACATCGCCACGTTCCCTCAATTGGCGGAGCGCAAGAGAGGCGTGTGGCATTTGCAAGGTCAGTGCCCCTGCAACATCGGATACTGTGCCGCCTCCATCGAGTAACCAATTCAGCACACGCCGCTGGTAATTGCTTCGAATGCGGCCCTTCGACACCAAGAGTCACCTTGTCTCGTGGGTTTGGGTGAGCGTTGATAAATCTTTCACTGTAAAGACTAACTAGTTACATTAAGTTATACATTTCCACTGGAGATGTGACTTTTTACTTACATTGTTTGTTGGCGGCATCCAATTTCTATGCTGAAACGGTCATCAATGGTAACGAAGAACCTTTCTTCGGAGGAATGGTTATATGAGCGGCCTCGTTCATCTGTAGCAGTGGCACCCACCATCACTGGGAAAGTGCCTCATGACAGGAGGAAAAACGCATGAAAACAACCCGAATTAGAGAGAAGATCAAGAAATTCCTAGGCGACCGACCGCGCAACACGGCCGAGATCCTGGAACACATCAACAGCACCATGCGACACGGAACCACCAGTCAACAGCTCGGTAACGTGCTCTCTAAGGACAAAGACATCGTGAAGGTCGGCTACATCAAGCGCTCCGGCATTCTTTCTGGCGGCTACGACATCTGCGAGTGGGCCACCCGCAACTGGGTTTCCACCAACTGCCCTGGCTGGGAAGAAGGCACACCAATCATCATCGATAATGATGGAAACGTCACCACTGGCGCTTCCAACAACCGTCTTTGATTGCTTCTGGCAACGCTTTGAACCGCTCCCTGATGAGGTTGCTACGATCGCTCATGCCGTTCGTACGATAGACTTCAAATGGGGCGAACATGTCGCATTGGCATGGAAGGCTTAGATGCAACCGAAACCTACACCGTTCGTGACATGAAATTGGCTGATGAAGGCGCCCTGCGTGTCGATTGGGCCCGTGCTCGAATGCCAGTGCTTGCCAAACTCAAAGAAGAAGCAGAGCGCACGAAACCGCTTGCGGGCATGCGAGTGGCTGGATGCCTCCACGTCACCAAAGAAACTGCAGTGCTGGTCGAAGCGATTGGAGCAGCAGGTGCCGAGATTTCCTGGTCTGGCTGCAACCCACTCTCAACTCAAGACAGCGTCGCAGCGTACCTCGCACGTGAGGGCTACTCAGTCCACGCATGGCACGGACAATCCAACGAGGATTTCTACTGGTGCATCGACCGAACCCTCGAATTCAAGCCCACACTCACACTCGACGACGGTGCAGATCTTATTGTCCGTGTCCACGGCGACAAATCAGAATATGCTGAAGGCGTCATTGGCGGAACAGAAGAGACGACAACGGGTGTTCACCGCTTGCGGGCAATGGGCGCTGCCGGTGACCTTCGCTATCCAGTGATTGCAGTGAACGATGCTGTAACCAAGTGGGACTTCGACAATGTCTACGGCACAGGTCAATCCACCATTGACGGTATTCTTCGGGCTACATCGGTCCTTCTTGCTGGCAAAACCTTCGTCGTTGCAGGTTTCGGACACTGCGGTAGCGGTGTAGCAATGCGAGCCCGCGGCATGGGTGCGAACGTCATTATCACCGAAGTCGATCCTCTCCCAGCACTCCGGGCTGTCATGGAAGGCTATCGGGTCATGACCATGGATGAAGCTGCAAAGATCGGCGACATTTTCTGCACGGCAACCGGAATGGAGGACGTCATCGTTGGACGCCACTTTGAATCCATGAAGGACGGCGCAATTATTGCAAACACCGGACACTACGACTGTGAAATCAAAATCACTGACCTCGAAGAACTCTCCAGTTCGGTTCGAACGATTCGTCCAGACAACGAAGAGTTCCTCATGCCAGATGGTCGTCGAGTTTTCTTACTCGCACGAGGCCGCTTGGTCAACCTCGCTGCTGCTGAAGGCCACCCATCCGAAGTGATGGACATGTCCTTCGCCAACCAGTTCCTCTCCTTGTGCCGATTGGCAAGAGAAGGTGCATCGATGGACAACGCTGTTTACGACATCACTACGGAGCAAGATCAAGATTTGGCAACGACCAAACTCGAGACCCTTGGTTTCAGCATCGATGTCCTCACAGATGCTCAACTTGCCTACCTCGATGACTACACCGTCGGCACATGAAGTTGGCTTCGACATCCTGAACGAAGCCAAGGCTACGCGTGATTCACTGTTGCAGTGTGTTAACCACTCATCCGAAGTCGGGAGTTGATACAATCCGCTCAGTTGCCTTCGAAGATGGCCATGGCTTCAGCAACTGATGCATCCTCGCAGATAATTGCATGACAGGCTGCCGTCATTCGAACCGCTTCTTCTGTGGTTCGCTGGTGAATGTTTCTACCAGTTGCCGCACCCATGCAGTTGCCGACGCTCATTTGATCATGGAGTCGCTGAAGGAAGTCCTTTGCTGGGAGCGAGCCGCCGCCAGAGCAGATAATGCCAGTTCGTCCAGCAGCTTCTGCAGCAATCGCAAGGGATTCTGGGCGAGTCATGCCATCAAACGCTCCAGGGTAGTTGACCTTGGCAAAGTCTGCACCGAGGCAAGCAGCGACACCAGCAGCGCCTGAGATCAATTGAGGGTCTTTCTCGTCGGCAACAGCTTGACCTCGAGGGTACATCCAAACCACGGCAATCATGCCAAGTTCGTGTGCTTGACGAATGAATTGAGCGGCTTCAGAGAACATCTCGTGCTCGTATTCGCTGCCGATGTACACCGTGTAACCAATGCCCACGACGTTAATCCCGTTGTGCGCAAGGGCCATGACATCATCCATATCCCACATGGCTTGTGAGATTGGGTCGCGTTGAGCAGTTTTGACCATGTGGGATTTTGAGTTCAATTTGACGAGATAAGGCAGGTCCGGATAATCCCGTGCGTATTGGGAAATGAGGCCGAGTTGGCCAGCAAGGACGCCAATGGTGCCTGCGTCATGGCATCGTTGGCCGATTTCAAAGAAATGACCAGGGTTGTTCGACGTGAGGGGGATTTTTGCGCCACCATCATAGAAGTCATCGTTGAGGTGTTCGATTTTTTGGTCGCAAGCGAAGAGGTTCATCTTACCAGTTCCAGCAGTTGCAGCATCCATGTTCGAGATGTATGTGTCAATCAAATCGTTGGGGACATCGGCTGGAACGTTGTACTTGCTCATCGGCTCACCTGTGGACCGAGCCAGAGGTGGGGGGAACTTCAAGACTGCGGCCAAAATTCCTGTGGCCAAGCATGCACTAAGCACATGGCCAAGCATCAACAAACCGCATCACACGGTTTTGTTCGATTCGCTGTGTTCGGTTCACTGACCGGTGAAGTTTGCAACACGCTTTTCGACGTATGCTGCGATGCCTTCCTTGGCGTCGCTGCTGTTGAACAAGGATGCTTGCAATTCACGCTCAAGGGCCAAGTGGTACTCGAAAGGAATTTCAGGACCGGTTTGGCAGGAACGCTTGATGTTTCCAACGGCTTTGACAGCCTTGTTTGGTAGGGTGAATTGTCCACACCAGTCGAGAATGTCTCGGCGGAAGTCATCAGCAGATCCTTCCCAAATGTGGTTGATAAGGTTGCAACCGTGTGCGTCCTCAAAGGACATGAGTTCGCCTGTAACCATCATCTCGAGCGCTTTTGCCTTCCCAATCAAGCGGGTCAAGCGAGCGGTACCACCGGTGCCTGCGAGAACACCAAGGTTGATTTCAGGAAGTCCGACCTTGCCGGAGTTCTTTCGTGCGATTCGAATGTCAGCCGCCATAGCGATTTCAAGTCCGCCTCCAACTGCGTGTCCATTGATTGCGCAGACAACAAGTTTGGAAGTTTGCTCAAGTCGAGAAAGAGTTTCGTTTGCGTGGAGGCAGAAGTTGTACTTGAAGCCTGGAGTCACGCTGTTGAGCATCTGAATCGAAGCGCCTGCGGAGAAGAAGGATGCGCCGTTTCCAGTGAGCACAATGCAGGTCACATCGTCATCAAAACGTGCCTTGACGATTGCAGTATCGATGTCTCGCATCATTTCGTGGGTGTAGGTGTTTGGGGAACGGTCGTTTGCGCCTTCAAGTGGAGCACCTGCTGAGTCTGAGGTGAGTTCGATCACTGCGATGCCGTTGTTGGTGACACCGTAGTTGACAAGTCGGTTAGGCATTGGTTCAAGGGTCAATCCGTGTAGGTCGTCCATGCGTCAAGCCACACGGACCCGTATTATGAAGAAATCGCATGCTCGGATTGCTCATCCTTGGGGGTTTCAACATCATCAGCGAATGAGGTTTTTCCTCCCTTTCGACGGGCTGCATCCCATTGAGCGCCAACCGCCTTGGCTGCTTCTGACTGTTCCCAGACATCGCGCTTGAGTGCTTTTCTGAAGGGCATCCGGCGCACGCCTCTGCCCATTGCTTTCGGGTCGCTTTGCAACATGAACGGGCTGACCACACGGTACAGGATACTCTTGTACCATTTTGGTTTGAAGAGGTTGCCAATCCAGATCAATCCATCGCCTTTTTTCTTCTGGTCCTTCATCCATGCGTTGCACATTCGCTTGAAGGTGCGATCCCCAACGCGGTTCATCAGCCAACGGTTTGCAACGCTTGTGCGGACATAGGGCATGAGGTACTTCCTCACATCCGCTTCATAATCGCCTTTACCAAGAATGTCGTTTGCGGCAAGAACGCCCGACCATACGGCCATTCGCATGCCAAAACCCCACATGAAATCTTGAAGCCCGCCTGATTCGCCAACATAGTAACGACCGTCTTGCTTGTAATTCCGATTGATCGTGAAGTCTCCCTTGCCCCCAACGCGCTTGATTGGCGTGCGGTTTAGGTTCGGATAGTGCGCCTCATACCAGGCAATGGTCTCGTTAAGGAATCGTTCACTTTTCTTCTGCTTTCGCCAAAGGCATGTGCAAATAAGCCCAACACCATCGATGATGATGAGGTATGAGTATGAGCCTGGGGCAAGGTGGTCGTTGAGCTGGAACCCGATGTGATTTGGATGGTCGGTGTGGAATATTTCCCCATAAGCGACGGCAGAAGTTCCTTTTGGCCCACATGCGATGATCGTGCAATCCTCTTCCTTCACACGTGATTTGTAGTGGATTTTTGCTCCCGCAGCGAGTGCTTGGCGTTTGAAGCCTTGATCGATGGTATGCTCCGATGTACCCCGTTCGACAATTCTGTAAGCCACTTTCGAGGTGGTGGCTTGCGTAATTTTGTCATCTGGGTGGATGAGGTCGACGACGTCGAATTCGGTTGCCTTGAATTCAGATGCATCAAAGCCCCATTCCTTCAATTGGTCGAAGAAATCTTCGTCCATGCTCCAATTTTCTAAGGCTTGGAAATCACCGTCAAACCGTGCACCTGAATCTGCCCGCACGTCGTGGACATGCACTTCCTTTCCAGCCCTCGCAAGAAGGGTGGCGGCGGCAAGGCCGGAGAGGCCAGCCCCCATGATGTGGATAGCCGCCTCGTCGCCCATGGGTAACCCCATGGAGGCGTGGGGTTTGAATGATGCGTTCTCTTCGTGTGTGCATGAACGGGCGCATCATCATCGAAGAGGCGGTAAATGCGCTTGATGAAAACGCCCTCAAAGCCAAACTTCCGTTGGATGGGTGTGGTGCAGTGGTCTCTTTTCTGGGGATCACTCGTGGAACAGAAGGGGACAGTGAAGTCATCCGTTTGGAATTCGATGCTTGGCAAGAGCAACTTGCTTCAGTTCTGCATGGATTAGCTGAACAAGCAATTGGATTGCACGGCGTTCATTGCGTAGCCATGGCTCACAGAGTTGGCTCGGTCGGGCCACAGGAACCTATTGTCTCCATTCATGTTGGCAGTCCACACCGAAAGGAGGCGTTCAGGGCGTGTGAATGGCTCATCGACGAACTCAAGAAGCAAGCCCCCTTGTGGAAAAAAGAAGTCACGACCGAAGGGGCGACTTGGAAGGCTGGCTTGGGCTGAGGGATTCATCATGGGAAAAGAAATCGAAGGCATTGTACAAATTGGATCAAAGCCAGTTGTGGAACGGCATGCAACGGCCACGGGCTTGCTTCATTTGTCACCGGCCACCGTTGCAGCCATCCAAGAAAAATCAGTCAAAAAAGGAGATGTGCTTGAAGCATCGACCATTGCGGCTATCCAAGCCGTCAAAGACACACCAAGAATCATACCACACTGCCATCCGATTCCCCTCGAAGGCTGCAATGTCACATGGGATTGGGAGGGGCATGCGTTGCGGTGCACTGTGTTCGTATCGGCTCATTACAAAACTGGTATCGAAATGGAGGCCTTAACAGGCGTCTGTGCGGGCTTGCTTTGCGCTCTTGATATGGTCAAATCCTTGGAAAAGGACGGTTCAGGGCAATACCCAGGTACCTCAATCACGGACGTCGTTGTGGTTGAGAAATTCAAAGGCACGCTCTGAACACCGTGTTTCTTTTTCATGCACCTTGCGCTTGCCAACCCTATTGGCCCAAGAATCGAGGAAAGCCCCTCGCCAAGCGTGAATCACTAAGAACCCAACCAACAACCGAAACGACATGGTCAACCCGTCCCTCCTGTCGAATCCCATGCGATGGCACCTCGCCTTAAGGGGCCAAAACATCACGTTGAACGAGCGAGCCGTTGGTATTGTTTTCTTTGCTGGCCTCACCGCCTTATGCGCTCAAGTGACGGTGCTAACCAGCATAACGCCTGTGCCGTTCACCTTGCAAACATTTGCCGTGCTTGCCACAGGCGTCTACCTGCGACGAAATGACGCTTTTGTCTCTGGAGCGTTGTACCTCATGGTTGGTGCGCTCGGCGCTCCGGTGTTTTCATCGGGTGGCGACATGTTGTTTGAGGGCGGGGCGCTCATCGCCTCTGGGGGTTATTTGATTGCCTTCCCGTTTGCTTCCGCTCTTGTTGCAGAGGGGCTTGACCGATCGTACAATGCCGGTATTGCAGACATCCCAGCACAACTGATTTGTTGGGCCTTCGCCATGCTTCCTGTCTACGCTTTTGGCACCCTCTGGTTGGCAGAGTCATATGGTGTTGATATGACTCAAGCTTACGCATGGGGTACAGAACCCTTCCTTCTGTGGGACTTTGGTAAAATCATCGTCATGTGCATCATCACCACCAAGGTTTGGGGTTACGCCCCTCACCGTGATTGACGTCTAGCCAAGTCGATGGCCACGGGCGCTCCTCGCCAAAGGGCGCGTTCCGTTTGACCGTTTCATTCATGGATGGGCCGCGCTCGTCATCACCCATGGCCGGCGTTGGCAACCTCTACCATCACTTCCTCGAAGCCGTTGATCAAGCTGCTATCTCAAGCGCAGCATGGCGCGGTTTAGGTGAAAAAGACAAGGCTGATGAGGCTGCGGTCGAAGCCATGCGCCGAACGTTTGACACCGTCCCGTTTGACGGACGAGTGGCAATTGGTGAGGGCGAACGCGATGAAGCCCCAATGCTCTACATTGGGGAGGAAATCGGCAACATGGTTGGTGTTGCCGGTGCCCCAAGGATCGACATCGCCGTCGACCCGCTTGAATGCACGAACAATTGCGCCGACAATTCACCTAACTCCATTGCAGTGCTTGCTGCAGCTCCTCGGGGGGCGCTCCTGCATGCACCGGATTGTTACATGGACAAAATCGCCGGTGGTCCGGAATTGGTTGGTGAAATTAGCCTTGATGGCGGTGTTGCCTACAACCTTGAGCAAACAGCATCGGCGCTCGACAAAGCGGTCGAAGACGTGCGTGTCGTTGCCCTTGACCGCGATCGGCATGCAGACCTCTTCAAAGAGATACGAGCCAGCGGCGCTCAACTTGAGTTGATGGGCGATGGCGATGTTTCTGGCGCGATTTGGGCAGCTCGCCCCGATGGACCCTTCGACCTCTTGATGGGGATTGGTGCTGCACCAGAAGGCGTCATTTCGGCCACCGCCATTCGTGGTTTGGGTGGTGTTTTTGAGGGGCGTCTTGTGTTTCGTTCAGACGAAGAGGAAGCAAGGGCTGGAAACATGGTTGGTGACGACCTCACCCGCCTTTGGCAGGCCAAGGATTTGTGCAAAAGCGAAGATGCTATTTTTGCAGCCTCCGGCGTTTGCGATGGCTATCTCCCAGGCGTAGTTCTGGGTGAAACAACCACCACGACCTTCAGCGAAGTGATTGACGTGGCCTCTGGCACTGTTCGCAAAATCGAAACCACTCGTAGCCTCTGATCGGCTTGAGTACCTTCAATAGGAAGCCACCCTACATCTTTCCATGGGCGTCCAACAGGTCCGCATCGAAGTTCGGTTGCCTGAAGGGCACTGGGCAGGGGATGTGACTCGGAGCCATCCTTCAGCCATCTTACGGATTGAGGAACACATGCCTTTGATGAAAGGCCGTGGTACGGCGAAAGCATCATGCAGTGAAGACATTACCATCACTGTGGGCGAACATCCGGGAATTGAAGAGGTTCGATCTTTTGGTTCACAGCAATTTGCTGTCGACATTATTGCAGGTGGAGGTGGTTTCCTCAAACCGTTGCTAAGGGTTGGCGTGATTCCACACACTCCGTTTGAAGTCCGAGACGGTTGGGTTGATTGGACAATTGCTTGCGCTCAAGGAAAAGTGCGTGATCTCATCGCGGGCTTCGATGACGAGCGCATTCCATATCGATTGTTGTCGACTCGGGGTGTCTCATCAAGAATGCTCACGCCCAGGCAACGCTTGGTGTTTGATACAGCCACACAAGAAGGATTCTACGACGTGCCTCGACGTGTGACACTGACAGCCCTTGCGGCTAAGTTGGACGTTGCAAAATCGACTTTATCCGCTCAACTACAACGGATCGAATCAACAATCATGCATGCGTTTGCAGACGAAGTGCGCAAACGAAGCCCCTAACATGTTCGCACGAACATGTTCGCAAAGGCAATAAGGTAGGCGGCGTTAAGGCAAACACATGGACAACCTACCGAACACATGGGAAGACTGGATTGCAAACTTCGGCGAATGGCAAGACCGCGTCGGCTTTAACAGAGAATGGATGGGCGACTTTGACCTATCTGTTCAGTATGATTGGGACCGAGCAGGCGATTTGATTGAGTTCGGAGACTACGCAGGACGTCCAAAGTGGGAGCGCTCCCTCCAAGTACCTCACCAAAGCATGCGAGATGCGCTCGTTGCAATGATCACCGTTCAAGGCGATACTGAATTCGCGTCCGTGGAGCAACAACGCCACTTGCTCGCCAGC
Organism: Candidatus Poseidoniales archaeon; assembly: GCA_009887095.1. Classification (GTDB taxonomy): domain Archaea; phylum Thermoplasmatota; class Poseidoniia; order Poseidoniales; family Poseidoniaceae; genus MGIIa-L1. The sequence goes on along the minus strand of QXYC01000007.1, from coordinate 5,480 downwards.
GCTCCAACCGACTATGACCGATACGCTGCAGCACGCATCATGGCCGAGGAGCAACGCCACGGATGGCAAATGGCACACCTTCTCATGACTTACTTTGGACAACAAGGGCGACGTGAAGCGCAAAAACTCCTCGAGCGCAATGCTCAGGACGGCGACCGCTTGCTCGGTGCGTTCAACCGCCCAATGCCGCACTGGCTCGATTTCTTCTGCTACACCATGTTTGTTGACCGAGATGGTAAGTTCCAGTTGGGCATGCTCTCTACCTCTGCGTTCAAGCCGTTGGCTGCATCGATGGGACCAATGCTCAAGGAAGAATCCTTCCACCTTGGAACCGGTTCAAACGGATTGCGCCGAGTCATCAAAGCCGGAGTAATCCCACTTGATATGCTCCAACGCTACATCAACAAGTGGGTTTCAACCGCTCACGATCTGTTTGGCGTTGATGCATCTTCATCTGCACACTGGTCCTATGTTTGGGGCGTGAAAGGCCGATGGGACGAACGCAAGAAACTCGAAGCTGGTGTTGAAGTCGACAAGGAAGTTCTCAACGAAGAAGCACGTGGCCACTACCATGCAGAGATTGTCGGAGAAGTCCAGAAACTCAACGGCTACCTCCCTGAAGGTGCTCCCCAACTCTTTGTGCCTCACGAAAATTTCCACCGAGACATTGGCGCCTTCAAGAAGGTCAATTGCACACTCGAGGGTGATGTGTTTGAAGGCTCAGAAGATGAGTATCAAGCCTACCTTGGAACTGTTCTGCCAAGTGCTCAAGATGAGGAAGACCTCAAGGAACTCTTCAAGCAAGATTGGGTTGCAAACAAGCCAATGTCAGCGCGCCAAATCGCTTCCGGTATTGGCGCCAAGGCCTGAGCTTAAATGGAGTGGAATCACATGATACCAGTTGCACTGTACGGTGTAAACGTTGAACTCTGTGAAGCCTTTTACGAGGCGTTGCCGACCTTGGTTGCTGACAGCGTGGACGACGAAAATTACGCTAAAGCATTATTCTCAATCGAAACGGAAGCGTCGCTCGAACACATTCGAATCGCCGATCAATGGTCGAATCACCAACCGTTTGCGTGGCCCGAAGACATCACCAATGAAGTCGAAATGACCCTTCGAACCACCACATACCCCGACGTTTCAATGCTCGAACACCTGTTGACACTCGACAACATTGATGCACAGCGTGTTTCTGAATGGATGCATTTTAGCACCAACCTCTTCCCCATCTATTCTGAAGCAGCATGCGCAACCCTTACTCGAATGGGCGTTCCAACTCCCTATTTGCCGGACGACATTGCCTCCTACGGGCTCTATGTGTCACGTTTAGAAGGGCTGAAGAAGTACGCTCCAGCAGCCGGCTTACCAGAGATTGGTTTGCCCCGATCTCGCATGCTCCAACTCGGTTTGGAGCGGTTTGAATGAACCATTGGAAAGTTCATCTTAAACTCGTACTTGTCGCCGCCGTTTGGGGGTTTGGTTGGCCCGCAGGACGGGTCTTAGCCGACCAAATGGCACCATTTACAGCAGCATGGATTCGGTACGTTGTCGCTATCGGCTGTTTTGCGTTGTACCTCCAAGCCACCGATAACTGGCTTTTCCCAACAAGAGGTGAATGGAAGCGCGTAGCAATGATTGGCTTTTTCTCAACAGTTGTCTACCAAGCCTTCTTCCTCTACGGAATGAAGTACACAGCAGCAGGCGATGCCTCCCTCATGATCACCTTCAATCCGTTCTTCACGGCCCTTCTTGCTATTGTGTTCCTAAACGAGCGCCTGCATTGGCGACTGGCAACAGGACTGGCCTTGGGAATCATCGGGGTAACAATCCTGTTCCTCTATTCTCCGAATGTCGATATTCCAATTGCCGAACGTGCCCTTGGTGATTTGCTAATCGCTGCAGCAGCATTTGCTTGGGCTTGCAATAACATTCTGATGAAACGCGCCATGAACACCCCCGCACCTGATGCGAAAGCGACCCTGTCACCGCTTCACTTGACCGTGTGGTCCTCTGTGGCGGGGCTCATCCTGCTGACGCCTCCGGCAGTGGTCGAAACACTGAGCGTTGGCGTACCAGATTCGAACACAGAGGGTTGGATTTCTCTTGTGTTTTTGGCGGTGTTCTCCACGGTTATCTCGTATGTTTGGTTTGCTGATGGAATCCGAACCATTGGCGCTGGAAAAGCAGCCTTGTATGTCTACCTCGTACCTCCATTTGGCATCTTCAGCGGATGGCTGCTGTTGGACGAAAAACTCGGGGTTCCACTTTTGCTTTCGTTTGTCCTCATCGTTGGTGGCGTGTGGTTGGCTCAAAGCCAGAAGGCGGCGGTCGAGGAAGCATCATGAAGTTCGGCCCCGTCGCATGGGGCATGGAGATTCGAGAAGTTGCCGTGATCGGTGCAGGAACCATGGGTGCAGGAATTGCGCAAGTTTGTGCCCAAGCAGGCTGGAAAACCAATCTGTTCGACGCATTCCCAGAAGGTTTGGAACGTGGCATGGATCGCATCGACGCGTTTTGGGACAAAGGCATCGCTCGTGGCAAAACGACCCTTGAGCAAAAGGCAGAATGGGGCGCTCGACTCCACGCTGTCGGAGACCTCGCCGAAGCGGTAGGAAACGCTGACATGGTGATTGAAGCGGTTCCCGAAATTCCAGATTTGAAGCACAGCATCTTTGCTGATCTTGACCGCTTGGCCCCGGCTCATGCGATCCTTGGCACCAACACGTCCTCGCTTTCGATTGCAGGTATCGCTGCAGCCACCACCCGGCCTGAACAGGTCATCGGCATGCATTTCTTCAACCCTGTTCCAATCATGAAACTGCTCGAACTCGTTCGTCATGAATCAACCAGTGATGCGACAGTCGCAGCCGCAGAAGCTGCTGGTGTGGCCATGGGCAAGACCACGATTCTTGTCAAGGACGTGCCAGGTTTTGCCACAAGCCGCCTTGGTGTTGTCCTTGGTAACGAAGCCATTCGCATGCTTGCTGATGGTGTGGCGAGTGCTGAAGACATCGATACGGCCATGGTGCTTGGCTACAAGCACCCAATGGGCCCCCTCAAGTTGACCGATCTTGTTGGATTGGATGTCCGTCGAGACATTCTGCTCAACCTACAACGTTCGTTCAATGACGATCGCTATGCGCCTCATCCGTTGTTGGAAGAGATGGTGGCCAAGGGTCACCTTGGTCAGAAATCAGGTCAAGGTTTCTTTGAATGGTGAATGAGGTTATTCTTCTTCAGCCTCAGCGGCTGCTCTTGCTTCAACCTTTTTGGCCCATTCAGCAGTGTCTGCTTTAACGCTCGCCCATTGCTTGCTTTCTTGGTCGCGAATGTAATTCAAGAACATATCATTGGCACTAATTTCACCGCTAGTGAAAAAGTTGTCCAGGATCGACATTGTGTTGTCAATGGAAGTTTTCATGGCAGTTAACTCAGCATCAAACACAGATATTTGTTCTGTAACGACCTTCATGTTGTCTTTGTGAGATTTAGTGATCTGTTTGATGATTGTTTTTCCAGCATCCTTTAGGTATCCTTGACGGTTCAAGACAAATGCCAAATCCTTCAATAAATATTCGAGAACAGCGAATTCGTTGTCCACTATTTTGCGTGAGGACAACGTCATTTTTCTCGCTATTTCATAACAAATCTCCAATGAGGTAAAGTCGTTAGAAAGAGAGTCAACTGATACAATGAAGCCAGAATATGCCGGGAAGTATTGGACAGGTGGACCTTGCAGAGGGTTCAAGTGCTGGTCGATAACAAAAATGGCATATTTGGAATTCCGGTTCGCTCTCGTTTCAATTAACTGAGATACAGCATTATCGCCGGCAGCCCTGTAGTTTGTTTTGCCTTTTTTCCGGCCTCCATCGTTTGAATTTGCGGTGGTGTCGCCCAATCCGTATTTTTTGGTGAACTTGATCTCAATGCCAAGATTTTCTGAATCTCGCCCATCTTTTACCAACGCCAGAACATCGCCAGTTTTGTTGCCACTATCAGTTCCGGCAGTTCCTGTAACTTCAACTGTGTCACTGTATTTCTTTTCTTTGATGTAGGCTTCTAAAGCATCCGCAACAGTAATCTCTTGATCAGTTTTGTATTTGTTGTCTTTCTCGAGCCTCTCTTGCAAAGAATCAGCATACATTTGAACGAGCTCAATTTCCGATTGTAGTTCATCCTTGAACGTATTCAAAGCGTGAGCTACTCTTCCCTGCCAAAGAGCCAGCATGCCAATATTGAGTGCTTTGGTAATCTTATCGTGCCGCTCGGTTGACTTCACCTTAGGGCTGGTAAACCAACCGTGAACTGCAGGGTGGAGTTCAAATTCATCAAAAACGAAGAGAGAAGTTTGATTGTCAACGAGTGTGATTCCTGGCTTTGGTACCTTTGCTAGATCCGCTTTCAATTTCTTGTTCTCCTCGGTGAGGGCTTCAATCACCTTTGCAGGATCCTTCGACTTTGCCATGAAGCGAACATAGAACTCATTTCATTTAATCCTAGCCAAAACGAGACGAGGAATTTTCTTTCAGATGTTGTAAACAGGTTGACATTCAAATAAGGTAGAGGATGTACGACTTACATGTTTGTATTGAGAGGATATTGCGCAGAACATGGAGCATTATGGCACGGTGAAAAAGTAACATCGGACCACCACCGACCAACCGACCCGTGCCCAAGTTGCGGCCAAACCCAAACCTGTGATGTGCATTGGGAAGAACCCCGTCCTTTCGATGGTGGCGACATCGATCGAATTGCTTCTGAATATGGTCCTGATGGGGGGTGCAACGTGTTTCCCGGCGGCGTACCTGGGCCGTTCAATCCACGATTGGTGATTTTTGTCGATCACCCTGACATCGAATTAGAAGACATCATTCGGAAAATCCGGAGCAGAATCCGAAAACACATGCGTGGAATGAGAACAGAAGAACTGATTCTTGTCTCACGTCACCAATTCACCATGCAACGTATGTTCGGCCTGCGAGAAAAGTTTGGCATGCTCGTTCGACAATGGCGGTTCATGGATGCAAGTTTCGCTCCATTGATTCAATTTAGAAATGAGTCACAAGGTTGGGTTCGCAATTACGAGTCTTCCCATCATCTCATGTTCATGCCCTACGGTGGAATCATTGACGTTTGAGTTGTAAAGACAATTCGAATCCTAACAATGCTAATTCCCCAGGAATTTTGAGACACCTTCTTTGAATTCAGGCGTCGTTCCTGCAGCCTCAATCAGTGTTTGCTCGTGCTTGAGGTGCGTCTCAAAATCGTTCATCGTTTGGACGTGGAGAAGATGTTTGGTCGCTTCTCGGAAATGGTTGCCCCACTGACTCCAATTTGTGGCGACCTCGATCGATCGGTTGATGAGATCTTCTGCTTCAACCACTTCATCGAGGGCCCCGGCACCAAGTGCTACCTCAGCTGTCCAAATTTGATTTTCAAAAAAGAATCTTCGGCTCACGTGCTCGCCAACCAGACGA
>QXYC01000006.1 GCA_009887095.1 Candidatus Poseidoniales archaeon | reverse complement strand
GCCCTTGCATTCTTATGGAAAGCGACCTTCGCCAAACCATGAGCGAAGGACCTGCCTCGGTCGACCCTTTGTTGAAAGCCGACGGTACGCCGTTCAAAATCGCAGTGTTAATTCCAACCATCAACAATGCAGATGAACTCGACATTGTGCTCGAACGCCTTTCCAAGCAAACCTACAGCGATTTCGAAATCATCATCGCCGATTCCAAATCGAAAGACCACACCAAGCAGGTGTGCGAAAAGTATGGCGCAACATGGATTGAAGACCCGTCTCGGAACCGAGCAGATGCTTGCAATTATGCTCTCAGGCAGATGGATCATGAACTCGTGCTGTTCACAGACGACGACACCATTCCTCCGTTGGATTGGGTCGAAAAATTGGTTCGATGGTTCAAGGACGACAATGTTGGCGCTGTTGGTGGACCAAACTTCGCACCCGATGAAGACCCCTTCGGAGCAAAGTGCGCCGATGTGGCATTCTGCACACGCTTCATGACCGCAGGCACTCGCTACGGAGCCCAGCCAAAAGGCGAACTCGTGCCAATCACTCACAACCCTGGCGTGAATTGCGCTCACAGAATGGCGAACCTGCGGGAAGTCGATTTCTTCGAACCCGGGTGCATTGGTGCCGAGGACGTTGTGCTCGATGCGAAAATCCAACGAGCCGGCCACAAGTTATTCATCGACCCATCAAACGTGATGCCACATCGAAGGCGCCGCCCGTTCAAGCCCTACATGAAGCAAATGCGAAATTATGGCTACACCCGAATGGTCGCCAACAAGCGCTGGCCTGAAATTGCCGTGTGGTCACACACTGCAATCGGTTTCTTCCCATGGCTCGTGGTTGCCACATTGCTGGCTATTGCCTACGGCGCACTCAACGGCGGATTGGCAGACGAGTATTGGTTGACGCTTTCTGGTGAATGGCCGATTGAACGCATCTTCGCCCACATCTTACCCGTTTTCATCGGATTTTACATCGCTCTTGCATGGCTCGGTGCCGCCATAGGCACCTCACCGCACCGATCCTTCGGCACTGTGTTTTTCGCACCACTGTTCGTCTTCTTAGCGCACTGGGCTTACGGCCAAGGCGTCAACAAAGCATGGCGTGAAATCCGTCGAACCGGCGGAAAGGCTGGTGAAGGCGCTCAGATTGACGATCGCGTTCGTACGGCATAAACCTCGCATCTTGCAGGCATTCGGCCGTTAGGATTCTATCCTGAAACCCAATCAACAAGCAGTTCGACGTGGGCAACACCTTTGACGGCCACCAAAATCCACTCACATGGCGCGTCGAAGCATTGCAGATCGGCTCGCTGAACTCGACCGCCCAGATCAACGGACCGATGAAGAGGAGATTTGGGGCGTTGTTCGAGCCATCCTTAGTGTCAGTCGAATCCTTGTGTTTGTTGGCATCATCGTGATTTCAGAAATGCTCGAGGAATATTTCTTCAAGGGATTGAGCCTTGGAATTTGGTCGCTTATTATCGGCATCCCGCTGTTCGTGGCCATCTCTGTGGCCATCATTATGGGCGACAATTGGTTTGGCAAGGATGAGGAAGAAAAGACAACTGTGCTGCGACCTATTCAAGAGCGCATCTAATCGTCGCTCGAACTCAACCCAGCCATGTCACCGGTTTGAATGGTCCACTGGCTCGCATACACGCCACCAGCGGCCACGAGTGAGTCGTGAGTACCACGTTCAACGACGGCGCCATCAACCATCGAAAGAATTTCGTTCGCATTGCGGATGGTGCTCAAGCGGTGAGCGACTGCGATGGTCGCACGGCCAGAGCCAGAAGCGATCAAGTTCTCTTGGATCTTGCGTTCAGTCTCAGCATCCAAAGCACTGGATGCTTCATCGAGAATCAACAAACTTGGCGCCTTCAATAAAGCCCTTGCAAGCGAAACACGGGCTCGTTGTCCACCGCTGAGTTTTGCACCGCGGTCGCCAACCATGGTGTCCAAGTTGTCTTCCAAATCTTGAATGAAGTCCCATGCGCCTGCAAGTTTGAGTGCTTGTTTGAGTTCTTCTTCGGTCGCTTCTTGGTTGTATTTGACATTGTCACGAACCGTGCCGTAGAACAAAAATGGCTCTTGTGATACGAAACCAATTTTGTCACGAACCGAGTCAAGGGTGTAATCATTGATGCTTCGACCGTTGATCAGCACATCGCCGCTATCAGGAACATAGTAGCGCATGAGCAGTTTGAGAATCGTGGTTTTTCCGGCCCCAGTGTGACCCATGACGCCGAGGAAATCGCCGCCATTTGCAACAAAGGAAATGCCGCTCAACACCTTGATGGTGGTGTTTGGATATGTGAAGTGAACATTTCGGAATTCAACGGAGGTAATGCCTTCTTCCAGTTCGACAGCATCTTCTGCGTCGGTAATTGTGGGTTCTAAATCAATTGCTGCAAAGACGCGGCGTGCTGCTGCTTCACCACGTTGTAGTTGATTGATGAGGATTCCAAAGATGAACATAGGCATGGTCATTCGAGTGCTGATCAACAAGAAGGTCACGAGTTGTCCAGTTGAGATTTCACCCTCACTGGCCAACCAGCCACCGGCGGTGACAAGCAATCCAAAGGCTACACCAGCAATCACGTAAATCATCGGAAGGAAGCGGTTCCGGTCCTTGCTGGCACCCATCGCTTGGTCTCGATAAGAGCCGGATTCACGGCTCACCCGGTTTGCTTCCCAGCTTTGTGCATTGTAGGCTTGAACCACTGAAATACCGCTGATGAGGTTCTCGAGCACCGCATGAATATCCCCTGTTGATTCACGTTGCTTTCGGTACTTGCGTTGCACACGAGTCGAGAACCAGTAGACGCATGGAATGATGAAAATAATTGGTCCAAACAACACTCCGGCTAATTTCCATGACATCGAAACGAGGATCACAAACGCTGTGAGGAACGTGAACACAATCCTGATGATGGACGTCGATGAGTCCGAAACAACATCTTCCAATTGATTGACGTCGCTTGAAAGAACCGACATGATTTGACCAGTTTGCCGCATGTCGTAATACGACGCTTCCATGTCGATCAGGGACTTTGTTGCATCCATGCGCAAGTCGTGCTGAATCTTGTAGCCGAGTGTTTGCCATGAATATTCAGAAATGCCTTGGAACACTGCAAGCATAGCAAAGCCAAGGAAAATCATGAACCCGTAGCCAACTGCAGGGTCACTGTGGAGAGCGTTGACAGCATCTTGAACGATGCCGGGCCCAACCATTTTCCCGATGCCTCCGTCAGTTTTGGAAGTGAAATAATCAACGGCCCATCCAATGGCAACGAACGGTACAAGGTCCACAATGCGGGCGCAGGCATTGCCAACAAAACCTGCAAGGAGACGGCGAGGGTAGCGCTTTGCGTAGGGAATAACCCTCCAAACTTGACGGCCGAGAACCTGATGATTCTCGTTGATATCGTCAGGAGCCATTGAATCGACCTTGCCGCTACGCCCTCTCGTCATAAACTGCCCCCCGAGCGCGCGCCATTTGAACCCTCGCCGCAGCATGCATAACACTTCCATCCCAACCAATCATTCATGTGGGAGCCGCGACCATCGAGGCCCATGACGCAGCATCGCCGTCGGAGCGCCCTTCTCTTCTCAGCCCTCATGCTGATTCAAGTTCTAGCCCCTGTCACTTTCTTTGGCTCTGCTGAAACACCCGCTCGAGCAGTGGACACCGAGGTGGATTTGGATTTGCTATCCACCGTTGACCTTCACCCCTCTGGTGACCTTGCGAACGGGTGGTTTGATCCCGCCGAGGGCATGGGTGCAATTGACCTCATTTATCGAGACGCTTCTGTCATTCCAGTGCACGAATGGTCCGCATGGAGCGGAATGGGAGAAACCCTTGAGGGATGGTTTGTCATCACTCACACCTTCCCAGTTCCATCGCCTTGGTTCAACGAACTCGAGGCAGCCGGCATCGATTGCCATTCGTTTTTGCCACCAAATGGATTCCATTGCAACTTACAGGGTCATACAATCGAAGAACTGACCGAACTCAACGTTGAAGGCATCGTCAAACTGGACGGCGTCGACAAGGTGAGGGAAAACCTCGTCAAAGGAATTACGGGGTTGGAAATGACCACTGAGAACCTCTTTGTCCGAGAGGGCGTGGCTTCCGCAAACCTTGTCCTCAGCGGCGAGGCATTGCCAGAAGGCATCAACAGCCGGGATGACATCGTCCTTGAATACCACCAAGGGCGTTTTGCAACTGCCATTATCAAGCCAACAGCGATTGCTTGGCTGGCGGCTCAAGATGAAATCGAATGGATTGAAGAACGTCCATGGCACACGCTCCACAACGACGTGGCAGACACGGTGATGAACACGGATCAAGTCTGGGACCCAACCATCATGTCCGGCATTGACGCCTCGTGGAGCGGACTCGATGGAAGCGGCATCATCGTCACCGTCTCAGACACAGGGCTCGACAACGGCGTCAACAACAGCAACATGCATCCTGATTTGCGGGACCACATTGTCGATATTGTCTCCTTCCCGATGTCCCCTGGATGGACTTCTTCGTGTGGTGCATCGAGCAACGACGACGGAGCTGAAGACCTTGATACCGGCCATGGTACACACGTTGCAGGCTCGGTTCTTGGCGATGGCACCAATACTGGAGGGGCCATTCGTGGCGCAGCACCTGAAGCCCGCCTTTACATGCAAGCTACAGAGCAATATTGTGACAGTGATGGCGGCTACTACCTCACCGGAATTCCTTCAGATTACACCACGATGTTTGAACCTGCGTGGGAAAACGGCAGCCGCGTGCACACCAATTCATGGGGATCAAGTGTTGCTGGAGCCTACACCTCTGGTTCGATGCAAGCGGATTCCAGCGCCCGAACATACCAGAATATGACGATTCTTTTCTCCGCCGGAAACAGCGGGGTCGATGGAAATTCTGATGGCGAAATTGACGATGATTCACTCGGCTCACCAGCCACTGGAAAGAACGTCATCACTGTTGCCGCAGGTGAGAACGACCGCCCTACAATCACATCTGAATGGGGTGGATGGTGGCCTGTCGAGTACCCAAGCGATCCTGTCAACTCTGATCGAATGGCAGACAACTCTGAGGGATTGGCTGCTTTTTCAAGCCGAGGCCCAACTGATGATGGGCGAATGAAACCCGACATCACTGCGCCGGGTAGCTTCATCCTCTCAACCAAATCAAGGTCGACAACCAGCACTGGATGGGGTGCGTACTCGGGTAATTCGAATTACACATTCATGGGAGGAACGAGCATGTCATGCCCCCTCACTGCAGGGGCTGCGGCACTGATCACCCAACACCTCATCGACAACGAAGGTCATTCCGACCCAAATTCATCCTTGGTGAAAGCAATTTTCACGGCGTCGGCCCGAGACATGCAAGGACAGTATTCCTCCTCCACAAACGGAGCGGGTGAACCGGCACCGAACATTCACGAAGGCTGGGGCTTGGTTGATTTACGCAGTGCGGTCAACACCACATGGATTGACGGTGACTCAGTTCAAACCAGCGAAGAGAGAGGCTGGAGTTTCATCGTGCCCCCAGCATCCCCGGACTTGCGAGTGGCGCTCTCTTGGACAGATCCAGCGAGCACACCTGCTGCAAGCACGAATCTGGTGAACGATTTAGATTTGGCCGTCAAGGACCCGTCGGGCACATGGACCAACCTCTCAAACAACCTCGACAACCTGCGTGCCCTGAGTTTTGCATCACCTGCACAGGGCAGTTGGGAAGTTCATGTCTTGGGTACAAGCGTCCCTACTGGCCCCCAACATTTTGCGGTCGCACTCAACCTCGACACTGATTTGGTGAACTTGACTGAAGACATGGATTTCGATGGCATTGAAGACGATGAAGACGACTGCCTCATTGTCCCGGGTACATCGACTCAAGACCGAGTTGGCTGCCCCGACACAGATGGTGATGGATACTCAGATCCAAATGCAACATGGACCGTGGCAAACGGAGCAGACGCATTCATCAACGAAATCACGCAATGGGCCGACACCGATGGCGATGGCTATGGCGACAACCAAGCAGGTGTGAGTCCCGACGGCTGCATCGCAGTCGTTGGCACATCAACAGGTGACCGTTACGGTTGCCCAGACAGCGATAGTGATTCATTCTCCGACCCCGATGTTCTATGGACGGTTGCCCTCGGTGCTGATGCATGCGAGACTGTTGCCGGAACCTCCAGCCAAGACCGAAGTGGTTGCCCTGACGACGACAGCGACGGATACAGCGATCCAGATCCAACTGGAACCAACGGCCCAGTGTGGTTGGTCACCGATGGTGCAGATGCATTCACTGGTGATTCAACACAGTGGGTCGACACCGATGGCGATGGCTATGGTGACAACCCTCCTCCTGCAACACTCGGCGATAGCTGCCCAGCGGTGAGCGGAAGCTCAAGCCAAGACCGTCTCGGATGCACAGACAGCGATGGCGATGGCTATTCCGACCCCGACGCAACATGGACTGCTGCCCTAAATGGCGCAGATGCATTCCCGAGCGATGTCACGCAATGGGCCGATGCTGATGGCGATGGCTATGGAGACAACAGTTCTGGAAACGATGCAGATGACTGCCCAACCATAAGTGGGACTTCGAGCGAACTCGGTCGGCTTGGTTGCACAGACACTGACGGTGACGGGTACGCTGACCCCGCTGCGGGCTACACCATTGCCCAAGGAGCGGACGCATTCATGAACGACCCAACCCAATGGAGCGACAGCGACAGCGACGGGTACGGAGACAATGCAGCCGGCAACCAACCAGACACTTGCTCAACAGTCCCAGGCACCTCAACACGGGACCGATATGGTTGCCCTGACACCGATGGTGATGGCTCCTCCGATGAAGATCTCACTGGAACCAATGGCCCTGTTTGGACCATTGCCGATGGTGCAGACGTATGGCCATCTGATTCCACTCAGTGGGTGGATACTGACAGCGACGGATTTGGTGACAATCCTACGGGAACCACCCCCGATGCTTGCATTAACGATGCTGGCACCTCAAGTTCAGACCGATACGGCTGCCTCGATTCAGATGGTGACACCTACTCGGATCCAGATGCTCTTTGGCGAGCGGAAGATGGCGCAGATGCGTTCCCTTCAGATATCCTCAGATGGTCTGATTTCGACAATGATGGCGTTGCAGACCAAATCGATGACGCCTGCCCACTGTATGCAGGAACTTCAACAATCGATCGTGTCGGCTGTCCTGACACAGACGGCGATGGAGTTTCTGACCCAGACGCCAACTGGACTGTTGCGAACAATGGTTCCGACGCGTTCAAGACCGATCCAACTCAAACAACCGATACTGATGGGGATGGGTTTGGTGACAATGCTTCAGGAAACCTTGCTGATGACTGCCCGACAGAAGTCGGAAATTCATGGCAAAACGGCACGTTGGGATGTTCAGACCTTGACCAAGATGGATGGGCTGATCAAGAAGACTCGCACCCAAATGACGTGACACAATGGTCTGACATTGATGGTGATGGGTACGGGGACAACCCTGGCGGCACGACAGCCGATGCGTGTCCCGGCGTGCCTGGCAATTCCACCAATGGGAACCGTTACGGGTGCATCGACACTGACGGCGATGGCTGGGATGATGCCAACGATGCACTTCCAGACCTAGCCAACCAATGGTTGGACCAAGACGGTGATGGTTACGGCGACAATGCAACTGGACCACTGCCTGATGCATGCCCCGGTGTCCCTGGAAATTCGACACTTGACCGATATGGCTGTCCTGATGATGACGGCGATGGAATGTCAAACATGAGCGATGCCTTCCCCGATGACCCAACCCGTTCTCAGGATTCTGATGGCGATGGTGTTGACGATCTTTTGGACGATTGCGCACTCGTGGCAGGAAATTCAACCCAAGACCGAGTTGGATGCAGAGACGCTGATGGAGACGGATACTCGAACCCAACCATCGCTGGTGGAAACGACATTGATTGGAATGAGAGCAACGGAGCAGACGCTTTACCGCTTGAGCCGACACAATGGGAAGACCAAGACGGTGATGGATACGGTGACAATGCAGCGGGTGCCCTCCCAGATGCCTGCCCAACCGAATACGGTTTGTCGAACGTCGATGTGTATGGATGCCCCGATGGTGACAACGATGGTTCTTCCCAAGACAACGACGCATTCCCAGATGATGCAACTCAGTGGTCCGATCAAGATGGCGATGGATACGGTGACAATCCCAATGGCACACAACCAGATGCTTGCCCAACCGTAATTGGAACCTCAACAGTGGATCAATTTGGGTGCCCTGACGACGACAATGATGGCGTCAGCGATGATGCAGACCTGTGGCTTGGTGATGCCTCACAATGGTATGACTCTGATGAAGATGGATATGGTGACAATCCAGATGGAACCGATGGAGATGGATGCCCTGATGACTTTGGAACTTCGAACCTTGGAGCCACACGGGGTTGCCCTGATGCGGATCAAGACGGGTATGGCGACGATGAAGATGCCTTCCCCAACGAAGCAAGCCAGTGGTTGGACCAAGATGGAGATGGATGGGGTGACAATGAATCGGCTGGTGCATTCAAACCAGATCATTGGCCAACCGATCCAACCCGTAACTCCGCAGAGGGGAGCATGGAATGCACTCCCATCGACGACATTGACATCGTTGGTGGAGGCTGGTTCAACTTCCAGTGTACGGTATCCACTGAAATCGAAGAAGTCACGGTGCGAGTGGAGTGGCAAGCCATTTCCGCAATCACTGCGAGCTCTCAGACCCAAGTGATCACCTTCACGCCAAACAGTGGCGGTTCCCAAACCATCACATTCGACGGCGTGGCTCGCTACGCCGGAACCTATCAATTGGTCTTGGTTGCAAAAGAACCGGGATCGGATGTCGGTATGGACACGGTATCCATTACGCTCAAGGCCTACGATTCAAACATCGTTGTCGAGGAAGAGTCGAGCGGGGATGAGGGGCTTCTTGCTTCAATCCTCGAGAATGCAATTGTCCAAGCTGCCATTGGTGGTTTAGTGCTGTTCTTCTTGATGGGTATGCTCATGATTCGTGGAAATGCAAGCAAGAAGAAGGCTGCAGAAGAACGATTGGAGCGCGCCCGGGATTTGATCAGTCAACGATTGGAACGAAGCAAGAACGCCAGCAATGACCCACGACGACAAGCCTTTGGCTTCAACGGCAGGGCACCACCACCGCCACCGGGCATCAGTTGAAGCACAGAAGGACTCGACCGATTGCCTCAATAATGAGAGGCTTCTCGGACGGATTACCACATCGTGCGGATATGGTGAAGTGGTATCATAGGAGGTTTCCAACCTTTTGTCGTGGGTTCAACTCCCGCTATCCGCACCTCTCAACTCAACAACAAAGTCAGACGACTGTACCCTCAAAGCCCACCGGTCATGGGATAAGGCTCTTCTATCCCCCCCAGATGGTCAAACCATGTGGACCGAGGAGCACCGTGATTGGACCAAGGTCAAGTACGATTCACTCGAAGATGGAACCGCGTTTCCAAAGCAGTTCATGTGGGGTGTTGCAACTGCATCGCACCAAATTGAAGGTGGAAACACCAACAACTGGTCTGCGTTTGAACCACGTTCGAAGAGCAAGCAACTCAGTGGAGAGGCTTGCGACCATTGGAATCGAAGGACAGAGGACATCGGATTGATTACAGATCTTGGTGTCTCTCATTACCGGTTTTCCATCGAATGGTCACGAATCGTTCCTCAAGAAGGCGAATGGAACGAGCAGGCTGCGCAATGGTACAGCGATTTAGTCGATGAATTGCTTGCGAATGGGATTCAGCCCATGGCGACCCTGCATCACTTTACTCAACCCATTTGGTGGGAAGAAAAAGGTGGATTTGAACGAGAAGAAAACCTTCACCATTGGATTGATTTTTCAAAGCGAATGTTTGCCTTGTTGAGTGACCGCGTAAGGTGGTGGTGCACCATCAACGAACCTGCCGTGTTCACAACAATGGGGTATGTTCTGGGCGAATTCCCTCCCGGTGTGCGTTCCTTCAAGCGAGCCAAAGCCGTTGCCATGAACATGATGAGAGCGCACGCCACATGCTACCAAACGCTCAAAGGAATGGAGAACGGAGGGTTGTGTGAAATCGGACTTGTGAAAAACATCAACTTGTTCGACCCGTACAGAAGATGGAACCCTCTTCACTGGCTTCAAGCAAGGGTGCTTGATGGGATGTTCAACCGGTGCTGGATCAACGGTGTTCGGACCGGCCGTTTCAAACCACCTTCGGCCCTTAGAGCCAAACGAGTCCCTGGATTGAAAAACAGTTCAGACTTCATTGGCGTGAATTATTACACGCATTTACTCGCCACGCCGTTTATGCCAACGAAGGTGGAGATTGACCCATTGATTCGGCCGTGGGAACAACGAACCGACTTCAGATATCCAATGTATGCAGAAGGCCTGCGTCGAGCTTTTGAGATGGTCAAAGGACTCGGTCTTCCAATCATTGTCACAGAAAACGGTGTGGCCGATGACGACGACGACATGCGCCCTGAACACATTCGCCGACATCTACAAATCACTGCTGAAGCCATCGCTGATGGGCTCGATGTACGAGGGTTCTATCACTGGAGTTTGATGGATAATTTCGAATGGGCAGAGGGATATGACCAGCGGTTTGGACTCTACCATGTCGACTTTGAAACCAAACAGCGCACCTTGAAAGAAAGTGGCGCGACCTACGCATCCATTGTCAAATCCCACCGCACCCCACAGGTGGTCATCATGGCAGGTGGCCTCGGCACACGCCTCGGTGAAGTCACTGAACGCATTCCAAAGTCGCTCGTCGAAGTGAATGGTAAACCAATTCTCAGTCATATCCTCGACTGGGCCCAACGCCAAGGTTGCCTCAACGCCCTTGTCTTAACAGGGCATCTTGGTGAACAGTTCGATGAATTCACCCACCCAGGCATGGTTGTGAATTTCCACCAAGAACCCACACCACTTGGCACAGGCGGAGCTCTATGGAACGCTCGCTCCTTGCTCGAAGACCGATTCATTCTTCTCTGGGGCGATGACCTTCATCCGATCGACTATCACAGCCTGCTCAAAACACACGAGAAAGCAGGAGCACCGCTCACAATGACAGCAACGACCAAGCACGAACAGATGAACCTCAAACACGCAGAAGGACGCTTGGAGGCCTACAACAAGACGACACAAACCAGCGACTTGAATGGCTATGAATCCGGAACGAGTGTTGTAGAGAAATCTGTTGTCCTCGAACATGGAAAAGAGGGCGTATGGAGTTGGGAAGAAACGGTCTACCCCGCCTTGAGTGGAAAAGCCGCCGTCCATCTCGACCAAACTGCCTTTTGGGACATGGGAACGCCTGAGCGTCTCGCTTTACTCGAAACCTTTCTCAAGGAATCCACATTGTGAGGCTTTGAGCAGTGGCACATCGGGGAGGATCTCCGAACCCTCGACAGCCACCAAGATCATTCCACCAAAACCGCCGCCCATCATTCGAGCGCCAAGGACTCCGGGGGTTGATTGGAGGTCAGCGACGAGGTCGTCGATTTCGGGCGTGCTAACGCCAATGGACTGCAGCGAAGCGTGCGAAGCGTTGAGCAGGGCGCCGAGTTCAACGCATGAAGCGCCTAGCGCTTGGCGCACCCGGAGGTTTTCTTCCGTGGCATGCCGGCTCAACACCTGAGCATCCGAAGAAGCGCCAAATTCTGTTTCACTCAACTGTCGACGGATTCCTGAATCGACTGTTTTGAACAACCAATCATCAGGGAGGAGGAACGGTTTGCAATCCATCGTGGCAAAGTCAATCAAAACGGCATGCTTCTCTGAACTCATCATCATCGCCATTTGATCGAGCAAACCACACGGTGTCTTCAACACCTGATGCTCGAGACGTTGTGCTTCTTTGCACGCCGCAAGTGCGTCTTGTGGGCCTTGTGCGCACAACACGATGGCCAAGCACAACGCTGCTGATGACGACATGCCAGCGCCGATTGGAATGGTGCTCTCAATCTCCAACGTCGCAGGCCAACCGCCCGCAGCACGCCATAAATCAACCACCGTTTCGTCACCGGTTGTCTGTTCCGCCTGTGTGGCGGTGAGGACAAGGCGATGATCGCTTGCGAAGGGTAAGGCAAGTCCGCCAAGGTAATCGGTGTGTTCACCGATGATGTTGATACGAGCGGGGATTGATGCCCTTCGCCGCACAATCACCACGCCCTCGAAGGTCCAGAGAACCTTCTCATCCGTTGGTGATTAGATGGTACATGGTACGAACGTGAACACCTGTGGCACCGGTTCCAACCATGGTGTTGGTCTTTGCACCCCAATAGGTTCCAGCGATGTCCATGTGAGCCCATGGGATCTGTTCGCCATCCTTCTCGTAGTTTCGGTTTGGAACGAATTGCTTGAGGAAGGCTGCAGCGGTGTTTGCACCGCCCCAGCGGCCTGCGCCAAGGTTGCGAGTGTCTGCGATTTTTGAATCGGTCATTTCCTTCTCAAACGCAGGGAGCAGTGGCATAGGCCATGCGAGTTCACCAACAGCGTTTCCAGCCTCGTGAATCCGGGTTCTGAAGTCATCGTCATTGGACCAAAGTCCGGTTGCTTCGTGACCGAGTGCCACGACACAAGCACCTGTGAGGGTGGCGAAATCGATGATGTATTCTGGGTCAAATTCACCAGCCTTCCAAAGACCATCAGAAAGAACGAGGCGTCCTTCAGCATCGGTGTTGAGGACTTCAATGGTCTTTCCAGAGAGCGTTGTGATGACGTCACCAGGCCGTTGAGCGTTTGCTGCTGGCATGTTTTCTGCCATGCATGTGATGGCTGTGACCTTGCCTTCGAAGCCGGTCGAAGCGAGTGCTTCCATGGTCCCGAACACAGTAGCGGAGCCACCCATGTCGTACTTCATTTCGTCCATGTTTGCGCCAGGCTTGAGGGAGATACCGCCCGTGTCGAAGGTGATGCCCTTGCCGACAAGCATTGGACCACGGCCTTTCTTGGCACTGTTGAGTTCAAAAATAACCATGCAAGGCTTCCTCGAGGAGCCCATGCCGACAGCCACAAGACCGCCCATACCGGCTTTGATAGCTTGGTCGTAATTGATGATGGTCACTTCGACGTTGTCGTAGTTCTTTGCCCATTCCCATGCTTGGTCGGCGAAGGCTTCGGGGTACATGTCGTTTGGAGGCATGTTGCCAAGGTCGCGGGAAAGATGGACACCCGATGCGACACCGTGGAGTGTGTGAATCATGGAAGAGAGTTCTTTCTCTTGTCCCGAATCACAAGTGACTCGAACTGTGAGTTCCTCTTCCTTGTCCTCGTCTTCAGCCTTGTACTTGTCAAAGGAGTAATCACGAAGCATCATGCCTTCTGCGAAGGCTGCCATGCAATCAACCGAAGTTGCGGCAAAGCGGACGGTGAGTTCCGTACCGTGGGACTTCTTGCGCCCTGCGATCACTGCTGCACCTGCCTTTCGGTAGGCGTGAACATCTGCATCGTCTTCCTTACCAAGCCCTACGAGCATTGCTTTTCCACCATCGGTTCCCATAAGGGACATGGTCGACTTTGCCTTTCCTTTGAAATCGCCGTCACCGAGGACGGTGTTCATTTGGCTCTTGAGCGCCGTGTGCATGCCTTCTGCATGTGCTTCTGGAACAGCGTCTGTTCCTTGAAAAATGGGCATGATTAGAGTTCCGTTGATGTTGTGTCCTGAGCTAACGCTGACCTTCATGGGTTCACCTAATACCCCTAAGTGCCTAGAGCACTTCAATACTCGCGTCGACCAATTAGAACAAAATGAGTGGATTAAGCCGCTTCGTCCATTTCTTTGCGCTCGTTGGCTATGGCTGCAACAGCAATGAAGCAGGCCATGAGGCTAAGAGGATTGAACAGGCCGTAGCCGATTAGGAACGAGGTTTCTTCAGATTCCTCAATCACAATTTCGACGCCATCCAGTGGCTCATTGACCCACCGGGAGGATTCAATCACACGAACTTGGTAATTAAGGGCAAATGTTCCGCCGTCGATCATCGAGAGGTTTGCTGCGTCAAGGCTTAGAGTTGTGCTGTTGGTCGCGTTCACGCCAAAAGTCGATGAGTTCCACACCATCATGCCATTCGCATCGAGGTACTGAAGGGTGGCGTTTGTTGTTGAAGCATGGCCAAGATTGTCAACCGATACATCGATGCTATCGCCATCGATTAAGAAACTCTGTACATTCAAACGGGCACGGTTATACCACACGTTGTTGATCAAGAACCTCATGACATCCATCTCTTCACCCAATCGTTCATTCAAGTTCTCAAATGAGCCTGGAACAAACTGTTCATCATCGGTTTCAAAGGTGAAAGTAGGATAGCCCATCACTCCATAGCCGTAGTCCCTGCTTGTCCCACAATTGGGATACAAGCCTTGATTTGCATTTTGAATTGGAATGCTCGATATGTTATTTTGGACATCTTCCCGGATTTTGTGATACAACTCCCAGTCAGCGGGTTGTTCAGGCCACTTGCCCCACGGATAGAGCATGATCCATACGCCAGTGTGCATTGTTACATACAGGTCTGCATCGGGAACGACCGTGTTCATGTACACGCCATTTGAAGCGGTCTCTGATTCACTGAACGCACTGCTGCCGGGTTGTGTGGTTGGGCATGTGTTCCAATAATGGTCGTAATTTCGGTTCAGATCGACTTGATTGATGTTCCATCGCGTGTCAATATCATTTCCGTCCGGGTTCAACATAATTGTGATATGAAGTTCCGTGTTGTCGAGTGCATCGATTGCTTCTTGATTGCCTTCTGCCCAACCGTTGATGTACCATTTTGCAGACAACCAAGCGAGGGCTGTGCCAAGGTATTCATTCCCGTGATGGCCGCCGTCAATATAGACGACTTCTTTCGGACTTCCATCGAATTTGGTCTCCATCGACCAATTTGAAAGCCTGACAACCCACAATGTCTTGCCTAATTCCGATTGACCAATGCTCGTAAGGTCGACGATTTCCGGATAATCATCGGCCCATTCATTGACTTCAAGAGTCAATGCAGCCCACGTCATGTGGACGTGGCTGTCAACTGGGTCTCCAGGCCAAGCGTCTGCTTCGCCCGAATCAGATTGAGCAGTGGAAACAGGAATGCTTGCAAGAAGCATACAGACGACAAGACCCACAGCAACTCGCATGTGCACCCCTTCCCGCTAAACAACAAAAACGCTTGCCTACCTGAGAACATCACCAGTCCGAGGTGAAGGCGTTCGGATTGACCACCTTCTCGGATTCTCTGGTCCAAATGGTCCCAATTGGGCTGAGGGCATTGCTGCCACCGTAAATGTCTGCATATGGGTCGATGTCTTCAGGTTCGAGGTTTCGTTGCATGTATGCTTCGACGCGCTCTCGAAGGTCTGGCTTGAACTTCCAGTAGTGAATCCTCCACTCACGACCGTCCCATAGTGTGGTCTCTTCTGACTCAGTGGTCAAGAGGTCGTAGTCTTGGAACATGTAGAACAAGTTTCGATCGGTTGGCTCCAGTGCATTGTCGATGATACGATTGTAGAAGCCAAAGAAGCCGAGTGCGTGCTCTGCCATCCCTTGAGCGACTTCAGCATCCATCTCCAAATCGATGTGTTGTTGAATGGCTTTGGTTAATTCCGCGAGTGTCATTGTCATGTTATCACCTCGTCGAGGGGGAAGCCGCACCGGCGCGCAACTTCTCCCGCAGACACTCTATTGTATTGTCATCCGACACATATAGAACCATCGGCGGATTTTCATGAAATCGGCCCTGAGCCGGCGAATTGACGCCGCCAAATGGAAAAGATCGCCCGCCGAAACAGGCGCCTATCCGCTTCATTTTACCCCTCAACATCTCCTACACACGCCGAGTGGGTATAAACAACCCTCAACAACAGCCTCAAGAAGACAACCCTAAACCCCTAACTGTGAGCGACTCCTACGCTGAAGGCAATTTTCTCGGACTTCCTGAGCCCGGAGATGACGTCGATGTCGCGGTGCTGCCGCTCCCGTACGAATTAACCACCTCGTATGGGCAAGGCACAGCAGAAGGCCCTGCCGCTTGCCTTGCAGCAAGTGGGCAAGTTGAATTGTTCGACGAGCATCTAGGCGATGATCTGCCAGCAGGCTCACACATTCACACTGCAGAGGCATGGGAAGGAAAAGGGCCAAACCTGCGCTCTCAACTTGATGAACTGGCATCGCACCTTTCCCCTTGGTGCGCTGGCGATGTGTTTCCAATTGCACTTGGCGGCGAACACGGAATCCTTCCCCCATTTGTGTGGGCATTGCAGCACCACCCCATGATTGCTGGCGACCTTAGCCGGCTCACTGTGGTGCAAATTGACGCACATGCCGACCTGCGTTCTGCGTTGGATGGCGAAGTGTTTTCACATGCTTGCGCAGCATCAAGGTCGCTCGATATGGGCATCGGCCGGTTGATGCAAGTTGGCGTACGAGCGTACAGCCATGAGGAATCGCTTCGCATTGAAAGCGATGAAAAAATCTCGACATTCTTTGCTAAAGACACCCAAGCACACGGCACCGGAGCTGCTGTGTGGCAATCTTGGCTGAAGGCACTGGGTGAGATCAAGGGTCCCGTCCACCTAACAATCGACATCGATGGACTCGATGCAAGTCTTGTTCCAGCCACTGGCACACCGGTCCCAGGTGGCTTGACGTTCTGGCAGGCCATCGAAACAATCGAAGCGGTGTTCGCCGCACCAAACGCAACGGTCATCAGCGCTGATGTCAATGAAATCGCCACAAACGACCACAGTCCACTCACTGAATTTAATGCTGCAATGCTCGCGACAAAAACGGTTGCTTGCCATTTAAAGGCCCGAAGAGAGGGGCGATGGATTTCGACTCATGAAGCCAAAGGAAAGCAACGAACTGGACCAATGTGTGGGTATTTCTCTCAACTGAATTGACCGCCACAACCATATTTCAACCATGAACGGTACGAATCAAGAGCAAAGGGGGCAGAGATGATGAACGCACATGGGACACATATTTTCCTTGATTTCACAGGCTATGAAGCCCAAGTGGAAGAAGACGGCGCTTGGATGCTTGAACTCCTCGAGCGGGCCGTCGCACAAAGCGATGCGCGGAATGTGCATGCAAATGTGGTCCAGTTCGACGGAACTGTGTCACCTGTGGGTTTTGCTGCCGTCGTGTTGCTTGATGAAAGCCACGTGTCCGCACACTGCTATTCGGAGCAAGGCTGGCTGGCTGTGGATTGCTTCACTTGTGGTGGAACCGATCCAGCAGTCATCGCTGATTACATCCAAGATGAACTTACCAAAACCATGCCAAACTTGACCCTTGAACGAAGGTCTGTGCATGACCGATTTCTTCACAAGGAGGCTTGAGTGTGTCCATCCGAGCGTTTGTCGATGAACACTATCGTCACTTCAACGCAGGTGCTCTCGCAGCAACTGCCACATCGCTGACAGATTTTCTCGCAAACGGAGGCCGACTCTTTGTCACACTTGCAGGCGCCATGAGCACGGCGGAACTTGGCAGAAGCTTGGCCCCGATGATCAAAGCAGGCCACATTGCAGGCATTTCATGCACCGGTGCAAATCTTGAGGAAGATGTGTTTAATTTAGTGGCGCACGATGCTTACGAGCGCATTGATGATTGGCGCAGCCTGTCTGCAGCAGATGATGCAGCCTTGCTTGAGCGTGGGCTGAACCGAGTCACCGACACCTGCATTCCGGAAGATGAAGCGTTTCGCAAAATCGAACATCATCTCCAAAAGCGATGGTCTGACGCATCCGAGGCCAACAAATCCTTCCTGCCCCACGAATACTTCTACGACCTACTCACGTCAGGTGACCTCATCAATGCATACCAAGCAGACCCCGAGGCTTCGTGGTTGCTCGCAGCCGCTGAAGCAGACCTTCCGTTATTTGTCCCGGGATGGGAAGATTCGACCATGGGCAATATTTTCGCTGCTCGGTGCATCGAAGGAAAGGTCGACCAATCCTCAATAGCCGGTGGAATCGCTTACATGATTCGTCTTGCAGATTGGTATCAAGCAGCGGACACACCCCTCGCCTTCTTACAAATCGGTGGCGGCATCGCGGGTGATTTCCCGATTTGCGTTGTACCGATGTTGAACCAAGATCTTGAACGCACCGCACCGTTATGGTCGTGGTTCGCCCAAATCAGTGAATCATCACCTTCCTATGGTGGCTACTCCGGAGCACCACCAAATGAAAAAATCACATGGGGCAAGATCGCCAAAGAAACACCAAAATTTGTCATCGAAAGCGATGCAAGCATCGTTGCACCCTTGCTCTTTGGTTACGTATTGAACCTTTGAAACACGGCACTTGTCCCCACAAGTGTTGTAAAGGAGCGCTCAGGAAGTTCGACCATGAACCTCAACTCAAGAGGGAACGCTATCCTTCTTTGCGCTCTGATGTTGCTCCCTATTGCTTTCAGCGTGCAGGCAGAGGGGCAGCCCACAGCGCCCAGCATTACCACCGCCTGGACTGATGACGGGGACGCTGGCATTCGCCACGCCTACACCCTCACATTTGCTGACCAGGAAGCCTACGAAGTCAATGTAAGCCTTGACCACCGTCGAGATGGCGCAGCGTTAGCGAATGAGGCGCTCATTACATGGCAAATTGAGAATAATCTCCGCACGGCAGATATCGAATTTAACACAAGCCTGCAATGGGGTGATGAAATCGAACTTCTTGCGACCATCACAAGCATGAACGGTGTGGCATTGGAGCAACCGGTAAGCACCAGCAGGGAACTCACCGTTGGTACATGGAACCAACCAATGGCTGATCACGAAGTAATGACCAGCACAACATGGGATCTCAACCAAACTTACCAAGATGAAAATGGTACGCAGGTTTTCGCCCTTGCCTTTGTCGGACAAGGTTGGCAAGAGCGTGTGGGGCTAACCCTCAACTCTTGGGAACTTGGCAATGGCAGCCTCCTCTCCACCGAAGTTACAAACGAGAGCGAAACAACCCTCAGCCTTGATTTGAACTCCATTTGGAAAAATGAAACCATCGCATCAGGCTTGCTCACTTCCCAAGTATTCGATGCACGCGGCGAGGGAAGCCTTCTCATCATCACGGAAGATGACGGCGCTACGACGAGGATTGTGGCAAACGTCTCCGACGGGCGGTTCAATCGAACCATGATCGATGGGAACATCTCCGAACGAGTGAACCTTGAGGCAACAGGAGCGCTCGACATCAACGGTGACGATGAGGATGGAACGCTCACCATCGATGGCGACATCAGTGTGCTTTACCTCGAAACATGGGATGAAAATGGGGTGCGCCGCCTCGACCATACCCAATTTGAAGCCCTTGCGAGCATGATCCTCGAAGACGACGAAAGTCGATTTGACATTGACCTTGATGGCCTTACTGCGATCGAACGCTGGGAAGATGGCGTGCGCACTGAACACAAGGAAGAACTCGTCGGCAGCGGCACATTTGGGTTTGGAGAAAGCGATGAAAATTCAAGCGTCCAAGTCAATGGCACCATTCTTGATTTCCACACACTCATCGAGGATGGTACAACCCTCACCGACGACCTCCACATCGACGGCATCATCACAGGTGACGCCCAAGGCAGCTTTGGCATCGTGAGAACCATCGAAGCGACTGGTGACCAAGCCAACGCCACTGGATTGGTGTTCCTTGTCAACGTGATTCATCAAGAAACATGGTTCAATCTCACGGGCGTTGGAGGCGGCTTCTTTGGCGGCGATGGCATTGGCGCATCCCACAACGAAACATGGGACTACCAAGTGGTTCAGTCTGATTGGGACAACAGAACAGTTCGAATCATTTGGGAAGAAACCGGTGCCGACGCCTCGAGTGGCGATGAGAAACCAGCACGAAGCCCACTTCAACGAAATGCAACCCAACCAGAAGCACAAGAAATTCTTGGGGATATCACAATTGTCCGTGAAACTGGACTCATGCCGATTCCAATGATGGCGCACGATCTGGTCCACCTCAACGGTGAAGACGGCCTTGAATTAACTGTGGAAGCATACGCTACCGGAAACGACCCGCGCGATGGATTCAACCTATCTGTCGTGCATTGGACGGGTACATACGGTGACTCCGGAGGCGTTGCGAACGGATCTATTGTCGATGAAGGGCCGCTCATGGGCCTTGTGTCGAGCATCGTGCGAAGTTTGGAACTTCCTTTTGGTGAAGAAAATGACACCGCTCTGTTCAGTGAATCACAAGTGGTGGAGCGCATCCTTTCCCCTTCCATCATCACGGCAGAAAACAACTCTGCCCCAGTCCTCGTCAGCATGGACTTCCTCGAAGGATTGGCGATTGGTGAAGGTGGAAGCACTGGTACGCTTGTGGCCCACATCACAGATGCTGAATTCAACATCGAGTCCGTTACCGTGGATTTGACGCCGTTGGGCGGTGGCATCGTGACCATGAACGACCGAGGGCTTGACGGCGATGCTGTCATCGGCGATGATCGATACACCACCCGCCATGTTGTCAAGGGACTTGAAGTTGGAAACATCACCCTCGATGTCACTGCGGTCGATTGGTTCGGTTCAGTCATGGATGGCCAAAGCACGGTGCAAGTGGTGAATCAAGGACCCCGCCTCACAAATGTGGAAATGCTCCCTGACCGTGGACCACGTGGCACAACGGTCGTCATCAACGCCCAAGCCTATGACGGGCACGGTGTTGATGCGGTTCAAATCGACATGCGAATGAAAGGCGGCGACCTTGTGGATTTAGTCGAATCTTCAGGCATCTGGGCTGGCAATTTCTCAATCCCAGAAACGATTGCCCCTGGCGAACATGAACTCCAATTCATCCTCACGGATGCCCTTGGTCGAAAATCAATCGTCGAAGCATGGCATGGACAAACTGCAAACACCACATTCGCTAATCTGTATGGTGAGCATGCCATCCCAGACGGCGTGATGAATCCAGTGACCCTCATGGTGTTCAACACGCCGCCATCAATCGTGGCTCCGGACAACCTGGCCCTCACAAAAGGGGATGGTACATCTACTGCTTTGCTCGAAATTGAGATTTATGACACCGATGGAATCGCCATAGCCCGAGCCAATTTAGGTGTGTTTGCGCCGCTTGGCACGCAAGCAACATGGGTATCGATGAACGATGAAGGTCTCAACGGAGACCGAGTGCCCGGTGATGGAATTTACACCGTTGAAATGAGCGTGCGACAAAGCATACCAATCGGCACACACGAAGTGATTGTTCAGGCCTCCGACTCGTATGGAGAAGCGACAGGATACACATCGATCAATGTGAAACTTTCAGAGGAAGGTGCTTCGGTGATCAGCACTGATGGGAATTTCCTCTCTGATGGAATCCTCATTGGCATTCTGGTCATGTTTGGCATTGGCGTTGCCGTCATGATTGTGATTTCCATACGCAACGGTCCAAAACGAGGCGATGGCGAGGATATGTTCGGCCATCAGTGAGCATGCTCATTGGCCGATAACGGTTTATACCCCTGCTCAGTGGAACGGATAACCCTGCGAGCGTAGTGTAGTGGTTATCACCGAGCGTTGCCAACGCTTGAACCCGGGTTCGAGTCCCGGCGCTCGCACCATCCGACACACTGCAAGCCATTTTCGTCAAATCAATGTGTTCAAAGGCGGCCCAATGATTATGCAATGCCTCCTCCAAGGAAGGCCGAAGAGGGACTGATTTGAGCGACAGAAGAACGATTTTTATCGGAAAAAAACCACTTCACGCCTATGTCAGAGCGGTTGTCATGGCCATGGAAGAAGGTGAGCGACGCGTTCAGCTTGTGGCAAGAGGGGCAACGATCGGCCGAGCGGTCGATGTCGCAGAAGTCTGCCGCCGAAGAAATGGAATCATTGCACAAGGACTGCCGAGCGAAGTAATCATTGGCAACATCGCATGTTCTTCGGAAACGATTGAGCAAGAAGGACAGCGAACTCGAGTGGTCAGTGTCCTCACCATCGAACTTGATGGCCTGGGCGACGTCCCTGCAAAGGAAGAAGAGTGAATCAATTCACAGCAAATTTAGCCGCCGTTGAATTTCATTTGCCGTTGCCTCATACAGCGATAGCGGACCACCAACGGGGTCTTCAAGTCCCCAATCATGATCAATTCGCATGACGGGGCATTGCACGCCGCAGCCCATTGAGATGACAAGATCGTAATCATCGGCTGAAAAACCGTCAACGCTCTTTGGTTGCATTCCCTCGGTAGCGATGCCTCGCGCCTCCAAAACCGTCACCGCATTTGGTGCGATGGCGGAGGCAGGGTGGGTTCCTGCCGAGTCTGCTTGGTGGCCCATCGCTTTGGCTAATCCTTCTGCCATCTGTGAACGGCAAGAGTTCCCAACACAGACAAACAAGAGGCGCATGGTATCCCTATGCCGCCAACAGTATTAAGCAAATTTCTATAGTCTAAAGAGGAGTGTTCTCAAACCCCTACTGCGTGGTCCAATCATGAAGGTGGGAGCGTCGGTTGCGAAAACGGTCGCGTTTGCTGCCGTTGTGTACACTCTCCTGTTTGCTGCACACATTGTCGCTGCAGCCAAGGATTGGACCCTGGCGTTCAGAGTGATTGCAACATCCCTCACTTGCATGACGTTTCTTCTCGGATGGTGCCTTTCGTGGATGCTCAAAAAGGAAAATCTGGAGGTTCGAAAGCTCGCCCATAGGATTGGTTCTTGGATTAGCATTCCACTTGCCATCGGTCTGGCGTATGCATACGCAGGACAGACCTTCAACATCCTGCTCAGTGCGGCGTTTGTGCTCTTGACTCTGGCAACTCATGCTCTCACAGATCGTAGGCTTTCGTAATGGGCTTTGGGAAGGTGGATTGAAGTAGCCCCTTTGAGTCCACTGATTATGTCCGATTCCCCGGTCACCAAACACGGAGCAAACAGCGGCGAAGCACCTGCTGAAGCATCCCCTCAAGAACAGAAGCAGATGGAACAGGCTTACGCTCAGATGAAGCGAAAGATGTCCATGGCCGAAATTGGTAAGAAAATCAAGCACAAAGTCATGGTCCTTTCTGGAAAGGGGGGTGTTGGAAAGTCGACGGTCTCCACTGGCCTTGCGCTCGCATTGGCACAACAAGGACTCAAAGTCGGAATCCTCGATATTGACATCACCGGACCAAACGTTCCGAAGATGATGGGGCTTGATGGTCGTCGTCTGCATGTTGAATCTGGGCGAATCCATCCAGCTCAAGGCCACCTCGGCGTCAAGGTCATCTCAATGGCGTTTCTTTTGGACAACGAAGACACGCCAGTCGTATGGCGGGGACCAATCAAACTCGGCGCTATTCAGCAATTCATCGGCGATGTCGAATGGGGCGACCTCGATTATTTGATCATCGATTTCCCCCCCGGTACTTCTGACGAGCCGCTCACCGTTGCGCAATCCCTCCCAGACATTGATGGCATGGTGATTGTCACGACACCACAGGACGTCGCGTTGCTCGACAGCAGAAAGTCAATCACATTCTCAGAATCACTGAAGGTACCGGTTCTCGGCGTTGTCGAGAACATGAGCGGCTACACAATCAACGGAAAGGCTGCACCAAACAGCGAAGTTCAAATCGCTGGCCCAGCAGGAAAGACGCTCAAAGCCACCACCAACAACGACGGCGAATTTGCAATCACCATTGACATCTTCAAGGAAGGCGGAGGAAAATCCACTGCAGAGGAATTTGGCGTTCCATTCTTGGGAGCCTTGCCGTTCGATCCTGGGTTTGTCCGGGGCGGAGATGATGGAGTTCACCGAATTGTGAGCGAACCCGAAGGCCCATCTGCAATCGCATTCTCTGGTGTTGTCAAAGCATTGCAAGAACAAATTGTTGATGCCGACCAACCAAGTTTGGAAATTATTTGAGGCGATGATATGAGTGAAGAAATGCCACGCTTATCCCGCTTTGAGCGCAGGGATGTTGATGTCGTGCTCACCTACGACACCGATGCAGAGTTCACCGTCACCTACGACGACTTGAGGCATGCGTGCCCGTGTGCGAAATGCTCACCGCTTCGCAACGAAGACGAGTCGAGCAAAACACTCCGTCGACAAGTCGAAGCCTTTCCAAAAGAAAAGCCACAGGTTCGCACCGTTGGTAATTACGCTCTTGGGTTCGAATGGACAACTGGATGCTCAAGTGGCATTTACCGCTTTGAGCGAATTTGGGACATTGCCAACCGCCGAGACCCGGACAATGGCAAGCCCTACGTCCACGGCGCTTGGTGAAACCCACAATCCATGAAAGCATGGGGAGTTCGGCGAGGGTTTGATGAGGCAATGACAACCCCGCAGGGGTTGGAGGTCAAGACTTGGACGGCATTTACCTGACATGGTTAATCAGCGCACTGGCGCTCGGTGTCCTGTTGTTGCCGGTGTTCAAGCAACCGTGGATGAAGATCACCCTTCCCACCTTCATTGATTTCTTCCGCCGATACTGGATTCACATTGTGATTGTCTTCCTTATTTACAATTCAAAAGACATCCTCGACCAGTTGGACAGAATCATCATGGCCAACACGGGCCTTGACATGACGCCGTGGATTTTCGCCGTCGAAGGAAGCCTTGCGTACGATGTTCAAATCGCCTTCAAAACAGAGTGGCTCACCGTTGCTTTGACGCATTTCTATGTTGCTGGGTTCATGTTCATCTGCTATGTTTCCATCTTCTACTTTGCATTCTTCGACGACCGATGGATTGCAGACAGAATGACCCTTTCCATTGCATGGGTCTACATCCTTGCCATCCCCTTTTACCTGTTTTTCAACGTTCGAGTCACAGGTGATTACATCCCCGGCATGGAAACCCTGGCCTATGATTTGACGCCTGAAATAGCTGACTGGTTCCGCAGAATCGATCCGTTCACGAATGGATTCCCCTCCCTTCACATTGGCATTCCTTTTGCCGTGTGGCTGTGCTTAACTCGCTTTGATGAGGACCGACGGTGGAACAAATACAGAGCATTGGTGTTCGTTTACACTGCCGTCACGGCCTTCGCCATCATTTACCTCGGCATTCATTGGTTCATCGATATCATTGGCGGTGTGCTCGTTGCGAGCTTGGCTGTTTCACTCGCTGGCCGCACGTCCGAGGGGTGGTGGTCCATCTTCGATGAACGCACCATCAACTCCCGAGTCGTCACCGTTCTCACTGAACCAAAGAAAGCCATTGGAATTGTTTGGAATCGAATTGACGGCCTTGTCAAGCGATTCAGGGAACCGACAAGCAGGGAGACTGGAACAATGGTGCTGGCTATTTTCATTGTCCTCTTTGCTGTCATCACATGGGAATTGAGTCACCAAAGTCTCCCGGCTGGTGGCGTGGAAGCACCGCAAGAAGTGGCTGCGGCTGATGGGTGGATGGTGACCATTGACAACCGAAGTTCTGGCGCGGTCATGCTCGTCCACGATCTAAGCAACCTCGAACTCGATCCAGTTGAAATGCTGAATGGAAGCATCAGTCTGAGCACTCCGTTCGATGTTGAAAGCAACCGATTAGCCGTGGCGAATTCAACATCGTTGATGGTGTTTGACCTTACGAAAAGAACCGATAGCGGGTATGCGAACATCCTCAATAAAGAGAGCACACAACCTGAGGAGGTGTACCTTTCCTCGTCGGCAACAAGCGCGTACATTGTGATGCTTTCCGATGGAAACTTGAGCGCTATGGACGTTCATGGCGTGGATATCAACCTCGGACTCAATCAGCGTTCAATCGCTCATGTCGCGGTGAATCAAGTCGAATTGGCCATTGTTTACGAAGACGCCCCGACGACAGTTCACTTCGCACGAATCGGCGCCATGGGATCCATCGCCATCAAGGAAATCAATGCCACAGCCCCCGAAGAGCAAGACGCAGTGCTGATGGAGTGGGGAACACCTGTCGACATGCCCAACGCAACAATCGTCGACGTCGTGTTTGACGAAGCCTTCCTTGCAGCCACGGTAAACGTGAGCGCAACCGACCGTTTGGTGGTCTACAACAGAAGCAATGATGGCCAATGGCTTGCAAGTGACCCGAAGTATCGAGTCAGTGACCCATCGATGTACAATGGAATTCTGGCATGGTCAACCCGTGACCACTTCGATCCGACAAAGCCGCAAGCAAAGTACATGGACGGAGAAATTCAATTCTTGAACCTCACAGAGAATCAAACGCTTTTGCTCACCTCTGATGAGTTGAATCAGTTTGGTCCTCAAGTGCTTACGGACCATTTGGTGTATTTTGAGGAAGACGAATTTGGAGTCGTGACAGTGCACATCCACAGTTGGACGCCTGAATTAACAGTGTACTCGAACCTCCTTTTGCAGATTGGATTGCTCGCTGCCTTTTTGCTGGCGTTCATCTACGCCTATCAGCGACAAGCAGAACGAAGCCATGCCATTGAGGGCACGGAAGAGGAGTAAGTTCACTTCTTGATGCTCAGCATTCGTTCAAGTGCAAGCAGTGAACCTTCTTGAATCGAGGCTGGGACGGTGATTTTGTTCGGTACTTCACCCTCGACGATTCGCTCGAGAACGTCCATCAAGTACGCAGGGTGAATCATGTACATGGTCGAACACGGGCATATTTCCTCGTCCAAACACTCGATGTGCTTGTCGGGGTGCTCTTGGGCAAGCCTTGCCACCATGTTGATTTCAGTCCCGATGGCAATTCGTGCGCCAGCGGCTTGTTGTTGAACGAAGTTCCTGATGAACTGAGTGGAACCGTTTGCATCGCTTGCCTCAACCGTCGCTTTCGGACATTCAGGGTGAACCACCACAATGCCCTCAGGTTCACGGGTACGGAAGTCCACGATTTGGGGGACTGTGAAGCGCTTATGGACGGAGCAGAAACCATGCCAGAGAATGATGCGGCTGCCCGATATTTCACCCATGGCGCCAATGCCTGGCGTCCAAGTTGGCATGAGGGATTCATCAATGCCCATTGCCGCTCCGGTGTTCCTTCCTAGGTGCTGGTCTGGGAAGAAGAGAACTGAACCGTTTGCACCGGCCCGGTCAAAGGCCCATTGTAGGGCACCAGCTGCGTTGGTGGATGTGCAAACTATACCTCCGTGGCGACCAACAAAATCCTTGAGATCTGCACTGCTGTTCATGTACGTGACCGGAACGAGGTATGCATCATCATTCTGGGCCAACTCAACGGGGTCTTGGCGAGTGATTGGATCCACCAACCCAGTTTGTTCAAGAATTTCCTTCCAAGCCACTTCGACTTCGGGCAAAGTTGCCATGTCAGCCATTGAACATCCTGCGCGCAGGTTTGGGAGGATGACGTGCTGTTCATCGTTTGTGAGAATGTCGGCTGATTCAGCCATAAAATGAACGCCGCAGAAAACGATGTATTTCGCATTCGAATCAGCCGCCTTTTGGCTGAGCATGAATGAATCACCGAGGAAGTCAGCGTGCATCACAATGCTGTCACGCTGGTAGTGATGGCCGAGAATTAGCAAGTCATCGCCCAGTTGCACTTTCAATTCGCTGATACGATCGGCGATTGCTTGCTCCTCGGACGAAAGCGAGGTGTCCATGAAATCAACGGAGCACATTGGGAGTGACACAGTCATGGTCGTTCAAATTGCCCACAATGTATTCCCTTTTGAATCAATCCACTTCTAAAGATTTGATAAACCAGCGATGAAACCCGTTGACATGGTCTTCCAAGCCGGTGAGCGTTTGCATCTCGGGGCGGAAGCAGAGGTGTGGGCAGGCACATGGCTGGGCCGACCTGCGGTTCGGAAACAACGACGGACTCGGGCGTGGCGTCACCCTGATTTGGATCATCGCCTCGGTCATCGTCGGATGATGAGCGAAGCGAGGTTGATGGTTCGAATGCACCGAGCAGGGATTGCTGTTCCCGCGCTTTACGACTTGGACCCGAGTGCTGGCATCATGGTGATGCAACACATGCCCGGCCGTCCTCTCATCGATGTGCTTCGAGATGATGGCCTGCCTGCCTCGTTCAAACAAACCGCCTTAGCAAGCACTGGGGCAGCCATCCGTAATGTCCACAGACTTGCCATCACACATGGCGACCTTTCCACCAACAACGTGCTAATCAACGAAGATGGGCATGCAACGCTGATTGATTTTGGACTTGCGGCGGTCGATTATGAGGTGGAGCGGTTTGGTATTGATTTACACGTCGTTGATGAAATTCTTGGAGCATCGCACCCCGATATCGATGGTGCGATCGAGGCCTTGCTCGCTGGCTACACGGCTGAAGAGGAACGCCAAGGACCGCCCATGGAACAGACAGGTGGGGCTGTTCCAACTGCTTCAGAAGTGTTGCAACGCCTTGAGAATGTTCGAACTCGCGTTCGATACCACGGATGATCATTCCATCAACAGTCGAAGTTCTTCCACGCTTCGCAACTCTGCGAGGTAAATTTGTTCAATCGCATCGCTGAGGTCTTGGTCGGCCGCTGCTTCGAGTTGAATCATAACTTCACCGTACACTGCAGCAGCTTTGGTTTCTGTTTCGAGGGAATACTGCAACATTTCAGCATAGTCTGTAGTGTGAGTGATTGGGTGCGGGTTTCGTTCCGTCACAGGAATGCCTTGTAATTTGACAACCGCCTTTCGGACAATGCTCGCATGAACGAGTGATTCAGTTGCCTCACCATCAAACATCGGTGAAAGCTGTAGGCGATGAATGCCTTTGACATTCGCTGCATAGTGTGCATACATGTTGATGGCCCGCAATTCCCACCCGAGGGCTTCGTTCAATGTGTCAATTAATGTGGTGTGTTTCATGGTCTCAACTCTTAGGGCGCACGAAAGTCACAATCTCTTCCTGAACCGTAACAGTCCATCAAAGAAGCGATACATAAACCCATGCTGTAGGACAACGGTCATCTACAACCAAACGGATTCGCCGACTTTCCAACCGATGAACGCAAGAATGGGGCATAGCAGCATTGTGAGGCCAATGTAAGAAAAGGCGAGGGTTGAATCCCCCCGATCGAACATGGCGATGGTTTCGACAGAATAGGCAGACATGGTTGTAAAAGCACCCAGAAAACCAGTTGCAAACACAAAAGCAAGGTTTTCAGAGATGACATGTTGAGCGACCCCAACCGTCACAACACCCAGAACCAATGAACCAAGCAGGTTCACGCTCAATGTAGCGTATGGGAAACCATCGTTGCCCAACCATTCCCCGACAAGGTACCTCATTGCAGCGCCAATCGCACCGCCTGCAGCCACGAGGAGAATGTGTTGAAGCATGGGGTGCGCTCAAGTCCATCGCTATCAAGGCTGCCGGAGAGGACGGTCTTTCATGGTGCAATTGGGCGCACATCTCAAAGCCCACACCACCTGCGGAGTGCATGGGACGAACCGTATGGTTTCTTACTGGCAACGCAGGCAAGGTCAAGGAAGCAACACACCACTTGCAACCTCTTGGATACGATGTAAAGCAACTTGTTGTGGCCCATGGTTCCATCATTGAACCACAAGCCGAGACCCTCACCGAAGTTGCGATGGCAAAGATTGAGCAAGCAATCCCGTTCATGGATCATCCAGAAGACTTGCTTTTGGTTGAAGATGCTGGATTATTTGTTGACGCACTTGATGGTTTTCCGGGCGTTTACGCAGCCTATGCACTCCAGACGCTTGGTTGCCAAGGAATGTTGAGGTTGCTCAACCACCTTGGCTCAGAAGACCCCGTGCAGGCTGCAAACCTCCGACGGGCATCATTCCAAGCAGTGGCGGTTATGTGGGTTAACGGCGAGGTCTTCATCGGCAACGGTTCATGCCCTGGATGGATTTCGAACGGCATCACAGAGGGTCAAGGTTTTGGCTTCGACCCAATTTTCGTCCCATCAGACCTTGATGAAGATGGCAAACCACTCCCCCCTGGCCAGTACGGTGTGACAAGCACACACGGTGCAACTTTTGGCGGAATCTCCATCGAACAAAAGCAAACATTCAGTCATCGTTCTCGGGCGCTTGAAGACTTGTTGCGGCAACTGCCATCAGCATGATAAGTTAGGCCATATTGGCAATGGTGAGGCACATGACGTTTCTTAAGAAGATGGCTGGGTTTTACGCCCTCACCGCAACTGCGGTGTACATCGCTTTTGCGAGCGCCTTCACAGACAATGTTGCTTGGGGACTTATTGCCTCCATTATCCTCGGATGCTTGGTGTACATCGGCTCGGCTGAAACAAAAGCATCTCCCCAACAACGAAGGCAGCGTTCTTCACAAGATGTCCAACCTGTCGCTGAATACGAGGAGGTCCAAGAGGAACAACTCGACATTCCTGAGGTAGTGACCCGTGAACCAATGGACGGCGCCACATTACGAGAACGTAAACTCGCAAAAATCCAAGCCGCTGAAGCGCAGAAAGCACAAGCATTGGCTGCTGCGGACTACGAGCATGAAGAAGGTGAAGAAGAACTCGTGGAAGTCACCCTTGAGATGGAAGACGTCCATACTGCAGACGAATTTGTAATTGAAGTCTCTGCTGAGTCTGTTGAAGACGCAGATATCGAAGCAACTGTCAAGCAACGTCGTATTCAACATGATGCAATCCGTGAACGCATCGAAAAGCGGCGAAGGGGTCAGCTGGCTGAAATTCGCGCATCGACCGCAAAAATGTGGGAGGATCAAACTGCAGGCGAAGACATCGTTACCCTGCTCCAAACCCCTGGCCACGGGCATGCTGTGCTTGTAGAGCCCGAAAATCCAGAAGCAGGCCACATCTACGGGGCTACATTCATTCGCATTGATGAAGCACGAATTCTCAAACTCCGCACACCTCTTGACAGCGGATTTGAGCAGGTCAAGAAGGAAAAAGTTCCAGAACTTCCCGTCTTGCTTGACCCTGAAGGGAAACCGCTTCCACCACTTCCACAACTTGGCGATGGCATGGCGCTCCCGCCACTCCCAATGCCTGCAGCCAGTGGCGCTCTTGCAGCGCTCAAGGATGAAATGCAGTCCTGAGGCTGTTCCAACTGCTCAAAGTTGAAGGCGAAGGTGACGAATCGTCAAGCAATGGACCAAGAAACCGTCGATGATTCGGTTGGAACGCTCGGGCGTTCGACTGCTTTGCTGGGCTTATGCTTGGTCGCAATTGCCCCAACCGTCTCGATCATCACTGGTTTTGTTTTCAAAGCAGGATTGTTCGCTGTGCTTGTGTTCTGCGTCACAAAAGTGTGGATGTTTGGCCTCCCGGTCTTTTGGCACATGAAGATTGAAGGCAAACCCTTCTCATGGTCGCCGCCAAACAACGGCGGATGGGGTGTTTCATTTGCCCTGGGCGTTGGCATGATGATTGCTGTTATCGGCGCCTACCTCCTGCTTGGGGAGATCATGATCGACAAGCAAACGTTGTATGAATTGCTTGAACCGGTCGGGCTCACCACTGCATCGCAGCTCGCTGGAGCCATTTTGTTCTGGGTGTTCGTAAATTCAGTCCTCGAAGAGTATGTCTTTCGATGGTTCATCACCTCCAAAATAGAGCAACTCACGGGCGCCAAATGGACGGCCATCTTTCTTTCAGCAGGCGTGTTCACACTCCATCACACGATTGCGCTGATGATGTTCATCAGTCCACTTGGAACCTTCATTGCGTCCCTCGGGGTGTTTATCGGAGGTGCGATTTTTTCGTGGATT
Source organism: Candidatus Poseidoniales archaeon (assembly GCA_009887095.1). GTDB lineage: Archaea > Thermoplasmatota > Poseidoniia > Poseidoniales > Poseidoniaceae > MGIIa-L1. Next base: position 12,446 of record QXYC01000006.1, on the reverse strand, counting down.
TATTTACAGTACCGAAGTATATGGGTGGCGTGGATCGCACATGCGTGTGCAGATGTGGCCGTTTTTGGAATCGCTTGGCATCTTGTCATCGGATTTTGAATTCGCCATCAACCTTTGATTCGATTCAAATCAGGGACATCCCAATTTTTCCTTTATATAGGGTGGAGTCCAAGTAATAATGCACAACGTGCAGAATAGGTGTTTCTCAATGAATCAATGAATCCCCAACTGCTTGCCCTTAAGCAATTGAGCGTCAGAGCGTGGAACTTGTTCAGTTTTCTGGACTTGTTGAGGCGCTTTGGAAGGGCGCGGTTTGCCATCCCGGCACACTGCGAAACAAGCAAAACGGAGGATACATGAGAAATAAGAAGAGATTGAAACACCACAAGCCTAACCACAATGGAAAGAACCGCATCACTCGAAAGCGGGTTTTCATTCCCAAGGCCTTTGAACCCGGCGATGGGAATAAAAAGACAAAACCAAACTGTGAAACAGCACCTGTGAAGGAACCAAAGCGTGCACTCTCCGAGAAGGAGAAAGAACGCAAGGCTAAATTGAAGAAGGGTCGCGCTGAGAGGGCGAAACTTGAACAGGAAAATTGGCGAGCTAAACGTGAAGTTCAGCATGACCGCACCTGTTGCAAGGACGAAGAGGCCCGCACACGAAAGAATGCGTGGCTCCTGAAGGAACTGGCCAAAATCCGATGTGATACAGTCCTCGAGGAAGGAACTGGCATCATGATCGGCAAGGTCATCCCTCGGAGTTTCGAGCGTCGCCCGGACGTTCGGACCCACATGAAGCACTTTGCCAAGGTTGCTGAAGAAGCAGGTTACAAACGCCATTGGCGGTGAGGACACCACCTGACGTTGAATGACGTCACATACCCCGGTCAAACGGGGGAGCCGGGGGTTCGGGGGCTTCGGCTCCCGTCCCTCCTACACCAACACTTTTCACTCGTGCTGCCATTCAGGCGTAGCCCTGTTGATGAACGCTTGAACGCCAATCTCTTTGTCTTTCGAATCGAACAAAGAGGCGAACGCCTCGGCTTCGATGGCCACGCCTTCCGTGAGCCCTGCATCCAATGCAGCGCGTACCGTTGCTTTACCAACGCCCAATGTATTGGACGATTTTGAACCGATGATACGAGCCATTGCCATCGTTGTTTCGAGCAACTCGTCCGCATCGCAAATCTTGTTGGCAAGACCAATTCGATGTGCTTCCTCTGCTTTGACTGCTTCACCGGTGAAGATCATCTCCATCGTTTTCCCATAGCCGACAAGTCGAGCAAGCCGTTGGGTTGCTCCGTAACCAGGAATCAAACCGAGGTTGACCTCCGGGGTTCCAAATCGAGAACGAGTGCTTGCAATTCGAATGTCACAGGAGCATGCTACTTCGCAACCGCCGCCAAGGGCGAACCCATCAACCATTGCGATGGTTGGTTTGCTTAAATTCCACAGCGCCTCCACGGCGTTATCGGTGAACATCACTCGAATGTCGTCGCTTTTCTTGCCGACAAACTCAGTGATATCTGCGCCAGCAACAAATGCATTTGGTTTTGCTCGCTTTCCTTCTGGTGGATCGTTTGGTTGAGCACCAGTGATGATGACAACACGGACATGTGGAGTCAATTCAACCCATTCGACCATGGCTTTGATGCCACTCATTACCTCCGCATTGAGCGCATTCAATTTGTCAGGCCGATTGATGGTCACCATGGCAATGCTCCCAAGATCTGCATCTTCGCTGATCGGGTGTTCTTCAATCACGACGGCATCGTTTTGTGGGGCGCTCATGTTTGTGCCATATCCCAGTGGTTCATCAGTCCACCGACACCATCCATCGCTGCCATCAGAAGTTGAAAACCAAGAATACAAAGACCATGAGCGCCTGCTAGGGCTATGGTTGAATCGGAAGCACCCCTTGTCATGGCCAACGACATGGCGAAAAAGTATGGTGATTTCATCGCCCTTCACCCACTCAACGTGGAAGTTCATGCCGGTGAGTTCTTTGGCGTTTTTGGACCAAACGGTGCTGGTAAATCGACGTTCATCAAACTCCTTACCGGGCAACTCCGGCCAAGCAAGGGCCAAATCGAAGTATTAGGCGTCGATGCCGTTGCAGACCCACAAAAAGTCAAAGCAAACATTGGAATCGTTCCAGAATCAGAATCACCGCCTTCGTTTTTGACGCCAAAAGAATTTCTCGAATTCGTAGCCCGTCTAAGGCGCGTCGAGGACATTGAAACAAAAGTCGAACATTGGCTTGACTGGTTTGGCATGGACGAAAAGCGAGACACAATGTGCAAGGATTTGTCGAAAGGTCAGCGTCAGAAGGTCATGTTAGCTGCCGCCTTCATCCACAAACCAAAACTTCTGTTCCTGGACGAACCCTTCGCAAACCTCGACCCGATTTACCAACGTAAGTGCCGTCAGTGGTTGCTCGATCACGTCAAGGATGGCGGGACGATTTTCCTTTGTTCTCACGTCTTGGAGATGGCGGAACGTATGTGCAACCGAATGGCCATCATTAATGACGGGCGTGTGCTTGCTGCAGGAACCGTCAAAGGACTCAAGAAAAACAAACAGGAGACCCTTGAAGATGTGTTCATTCGACTTGTGGGCCGCTCAATCGAGGATGTTGAACGAGAAGAAAAAAGCAATGAAACCAACGTGGAATCTGAGGAGGAATAACCGTGCCCGGCGCCACAATTGTTTCTCGAGATTGGGACGATGTGGCCGAAGGTACACCCCTCAGCACCGGCTTAGGCACCTCTGCACAAGGCCAAGAACTGCATGAACCGCTTCGTGGCTGGGCATCATTTTCTGCTACATTCCGTGTGATGTTCAAAGAAGAAGGGCGGAAGAGCATCGAATTTGCTAAGAAGCGGCAAATCGTCTTGTTCCCGCTTCTCCTTACCCTCATCACCGCATTAACGACGGTTGGTCTGCAATTTCTCGTCGGTGATTCAAGCGCCCAAGTGGCCGATATTGAACAGAAAACATTCACTTGGGGTGAATTGAGGTTTGCACTTCACCTCCCTTTGTTGATGTTCAGCCTCGGCATGGGCACCTTCGCATTCATCGGCCATGATGCCATCGTCCACCGAGCAGGCACCAAAAATTACCTGCTTGCAGCCCCAGCTCTCCAACCATTGCCGAACTCTGTTGCCCACTTTGCGTACTTCATCAAAGATTTGTGCTTCTATGTGATGTTGATTCTATCCCCTGTCATCGCCGGCATGGCCCTTGGCATTTTGCTTGAAACATTTAACGGTGTCAACACTCCACTGGAGTGGTCAAGCCTGCCTTGGACATGGCTCGCCATGATCATCACCCTCGGCCAAGGCCTTGCGTTTGCATTCCTCGGATCTGCGCTGTGGATGCGTGGTCGGCCATACACTCTTTTTGGACCAATGGCAATCGTTGCGTTCGGCGTGGCAGTGGGCCTTGGGCAAGTAAACCTCGACGGTGTGCTCTGGGGCCTTTATGTTCAGTCAAATCAATCACCGCTCATTGCAGGTGCTGCGTTGGGAGGGTGCGTGATTATTGGTTTGTTGGCAAGTGCGCTGATCATCGATGACTTTGATGTCTCAGTGGTCCAGAGAGAGGAAATGTTTGTTCCGATTTACAATCGATTGGGCTTCCTGGGTGATGGTGAAATCCGCCTCATTGTCGCTAAAGAATTTGTAGATTTATTCCGTTCAGGCTCAATTAAGAAAATGACCGTTTCCTACGCAGTGCCGCTGCTGGTGTTGCTTGGCATGGCTTGGTTGGTGGATTTCGCTGAGGCCCCAATTCCGATCAATCTCCTCTCGTATGCTCCGTTCCTCGGTTTCTTTGGATTCAACTTCTACTCATGGTTAACAATCCTCGATTCACCCGAATTCATGAATGGACTCCCCCTGCGGGTGCCTCAACTTATTCGAGCTAAAGTCATCGTTTACTTCCTCGCAACCTCTTGGATTTCGTTAATTTTCATCGTGTTGATGGCATGGCAATTGGACGAATGGACCTCATTACCAACAAGCATCATCGTGATGTTTGCAAACTCGATTTACATCGTTGCCCTCACCGCTTTTTTGATGGGCTTGCGACCCAACAAAGCCATCTTCGATGCATCGGTCATGATCTGGTTTTGGATCGGTACCGTCTTGCCGCTGCTTGGTTTGTTTTTGCTTTCCTTCACCCAAGGCGATGTATCGCTTTACGGCAATTGGTGGGAGCGTGCAAGCCAAGATGGGCTCGCCGCAACCTCTGCCATGTATGACCAATCCATGGTGGAGCAGGGTTACAAGGGCATGATTGCGATCTCTGTCTGTTTGCTGGGCGCATCCGCTCTGCTATGGAAACTGATGGACCGACGTTGGGGCAAAGCTGAGTTTTCGAATTGAGCCGAAGCGTTGCATCAAAGCAGGTATCTTGATGTGCGTTCGGCTTCGCCCATCAATCATGGGCAAGGTTGTCGCTGTATGCGGAATGCCGGGCTCTGGCAAAGGAGAGTTTGCAGCCGTCTTGGAACAGCAAGGCGTCCCTGTCCTTTCCATGGGTGACATGGTGAGGGCTGAAGTGAAGCGTCAAAACCTTGCAGAAACACCCGGCATCTTCGGAGAAGTCGCAGCCCAACTACGAGCGGAGCATGGAGAGGATGTGCTTGCTGTTCGCTTGGCTGATGCAGTGGATGGGTTACTCGAATCACACCCTATCGTCCTGATCGAAGGAATGCGAGGCACTGCAGAACGAATCGTCTTCTCGCAGCGGTGGTCGGAGGCTTTCGCTTCGGTGGCTGTTGAAGCATCACCTGACGTCCGGTTCACTCGGATTCAAAACCGGGGTCGTTCGGAAGATGGGGACAGAGCCTCATTTGAAGTTCGAGACACCCGCGAAATCGGATGGGGGTTGGACCAAATCATCCTCGAAGCAGACCACCGCATCGACAACAACCTTGACCTTGCCACTTTCCAAGAAAATTGCCAAACTTGGTTTAGCGAGTTTCGTGCATAATCCTGTTAGAATTCGACCATCTTAATGCACACAATTGGCCACTTGTTTCCAGTTCGCAGGACGCCGGTTTTGGGTGCCTCATCCACCCAAGTGTTATAGTCGGCCACAACCTGTGATAAATTGCTTCGGCAAGGGGTGCGCGTATGGCGAGAAAAAACAACAAAGGCGGGGGCAAGCGTCAGCGGGCTCAACAACGCGCTCAATACGACGAATTAGACAAGTACCCAGTCATGCCCCCACATGCCTTCGCAAGGATTGTTCGTGACAAGCAAACGCTCAACATCATCTATCAAATCATCGAGCCCCCGATGACCAAGAAAGAGCAAGAGCAGCGCGACGAGATCCTTGACATCTTCATTCGCTCCCTTACGGCAAACATCGAAGAAATCGATGCCAACCCCGAGGCCTACATTCGCACAGCGATGGACAAGGTCATCAAGGCATATGGAATGAAAATCAACAAGAAATCAAAGTCGAAGATTTTCTATTACCTGCGCCGCGACTTGATTGGCTACGGTGAGATGGACGTGCTGATGAACGACATCAACGTGGAAGACATTTCACTCGACGGAACAAATGTTCCGATTTTCGCTTACCACCGAAAGTTCGAATCCGTGGAGACCACCTGTGTTTGGAAAACCGATCACGAACTCGAATCCTACGTCATCAAGTTGGCACAGCGATGTGGTAAGCACATTTCAGTTGCCTCCCCTTTGCTCGATGCAACGCTGATGGATGGTTCTCGAATTGTCATGAAATTGGGCCGAGAAGTCTCGACACGAGGTTCTGCATTCTGTATCCGACGATTCAAGGACGATCCGTTCTCGCCAGCCGACATCGTTGCGTTCCGCACCATGTCATCGCTCATGGTCGCTTACCTGTGGATTGCATTCCAGAATGAAGTCCCTATGCTCTTCGTCGGCGGTACTGCATCCGGCAAGACAACCACCCTCAACGCAATGTGCATCTTCATCCCGTGGCAGATGAAAATCGTGTCAATCGAATCCACTCGTGAAGTCAACATCCCTCAGCCAAACTGGGTCCCGGGTTTGACCAGACAAGGATTTGGTGGTGAATCCACAGACGGTGTGATCGGTGAGTTCGAGTTGCTCAAAGCAGCGCTTCGTGAACGGCCAGAATACATCATTGTGGGTGAAATCCGTGGCGCAGAAGCCTATGTTCTGTTCCAAGCAATGGCGACCGGCCACTGCGCGTACTCCACGGTCCACGCCGATTCGGTTGCATCGCTTGTTCACCGGCTTGAAAACAAACCAATTGACATCCCGCGTGTTCTTCTCCCGGCTCTGGAAGCATGTGCGATTCAGATTCAGACCCGTATCAATGGAAAGCGTGTCCGAAGAACAAAACAACTTGTGGAGATTGTCGGTATCGACCCGAACTCATTGGAAATCATCACCAACGAAGTGTTCCGATGGGACGTTACATCAGATGATTTCATCTTTAGCGGCAAATCCTACGTGCTGGAGAAAATCATGGTCAAGATCAACTATTCACAAGACGACATGCGCCGTGAACTTCGAACACGAAAGCGCGTCCTTGAGTGGATGGTGCTGAACGACATTCGAAAAGCAGACCAAGTGTCTCAAATTGTCACAGAGTATTATGTGCGACCAAACGAAATTCTCGCCCGAGTCGATGGATTGCGTTGAACCCTGAGGAGTGAGCATCGATGGACCTAACGGCATGGCAAAGGATTTGCAACAGAATCCTAGGACGCGTCGTTAAGAAACGAGCAAGGGCGGACAAGGAACTATCGGAGAACCTCGTCAAAGGCTCCATGAAAATGATGCCTGAGGTGTACCTCGCCACGGCCATCATGACCACCATCGCCATTACTCTGGTGTGCTGGGGCTTTGTGTCCCTGTTCTTCATTCCTGACATCGGCATTATTGCCTACTGGGAGTCAATGCAAGATCCCGCAACCTTGGATTATTGTTTTGAGTGGGAGTATTGGAACCAAGACCTCGTGGATCCAACAAAACCAGGAAACGGTTGCGATGAATTTGCCTACCAAGTGTTCCCACCCGCTGTCAAGGCAATCATTGTCGCCCTTGGTGGCTTCATCATCCCCTTTGCAGCGTTCAAGTACAACAAAGGTGGCGCAAAGCGAGAAGCTGACCGCCGTGGTGCAATGATTGAGAAGTACCTCCCATACGCTGCATCCTACACCGCTGCAATGTCTGCAGCAAACGCAACACCCTCGAAAATTTTCAGATCACTTGCTATGAATAAGGAGATTTACGGCGATGTCGCAGACGACGCAGCACTTGTCTATCGAGACGTCACATTGCTCGGATACGACCTGATTACAGCGATGAAAATGAGTGTGGACCGTGCTGCATCTGTGTGGTTGACTGAATTTTTCCAAGGCATGGTTGGAACACTGACGGCTGGAGGGCAACTCAAGTTGTACTTCCTCAACCGGGCAGAACACTACATGAGAGAAAACCGCACACGCTTGCAGATGTTCCTTGAATCAATTGCACTGCTTGCAGAATCATACATTGTGGTGGCAGTTGCTATGCCACTGTTCTTGATTGTCATGCTCGTCATCATGTTCTGGGTTTCAGGTTCTGGAGCGCAAATGTCTGAGGGCATGCTCTACGGAATCGTTCTCGGTTTCGTCCCAATGATTCACATCGCCTACGCAATTTTGGTGTGGACGAGCAGCAAGGAACAAGACATGTAAGGAGGTGAAAAAAAATGGCACGCAAAAAGAAGAACAAGATTGTCGTTGAGTTGGATCTTCCTAAGGACGATTCCACGCTAACCAAGTTGTATGCAATCCTCTTCGTGTCCATCCTTCTTGGCCTTACCACTGCCATCGTGTGGTCCACCAACTCAGGCTTCATCCCTACTGCAAACGGAGAACCAATGTTCACCAACGTCTACTGTGGCGCAACCGCAACCGACAGCATGGGCAACAGCGTGGGTGCGCAATTCCAAACGAACCAGAAACCCTCCTACGCTGCCAATCAGTCGTGTTCCATCCTTCAAGACAAAGCAGATGTGGTGAGTTGGACCGGCGAGGAATGGACCTCAGTGTCCAAACGTGGGAAAAATTTCGACGTGCCCGGAATTGACCCATCGCAAACAGGTGGCATCGCCGTCGCTCAACCACTGTGGGCGAATTGCAGTGTGAGTGCAGACATACCAACCGATTACACAATTGCCATTCGCTCTCAAGAAGGCGTGATCATCGACTATCACAACGGCACCACCGATAATGACAACAACCCCGACAACGACGGATGTGGGATTACCATCGCAAACATTCCGGCCGACACTCGGTACGAATTCCTCGCCTTTTCCAACGAAGAAGGCAAGTTCCTCTCAAAGGTCACCTTCGATGTGACCGTGCACTACTTCGACGGCATTCCATCGAACATGAACAACGCTTCATTTTGGATTGGCCCCGAAGTGTCGCTTGGCCCCGTCAGCATTCACCCATTCATTTTCCTCAACTTCTTCGGACTGATGTTCTTCTTTTTCCTTTACCCTGCCTCGTATTACTGGGAGCGAGTCGAGGGTGCAAAAAACGAAGTGGAAGAAAAATTCCCTGATTTCCTTCGAGACCTTGCGGAATACTGGAAGGGTGGTCTTTCCATGACGGTAGCTGTCCAAACCCTTGCGACTTCTGAATACGGTGCACTGAATGACGAAGTCAAGAAAATGTCAGATCAGCTGAGTTGGGGTATCAAATTCAGCGACGTGATTCGCCAATTCGCTGACCGTGTTGGCACGCCACTGGTTCAGCGGGCGATTGCACTGATTGCTGAAGCCGACCGCGCTGGTGGAAAGATTTCCGATATTCTTGTAACAGCAGCAAACGACTCCCGTGAATTGAAGTTCCTTGAAGGGGAGCGACGAAGAGCCATTGGCTCCTACATCGCAGTCATTTGGACCTCTTACTTCGTTTTCCTTGGTGTCATTGTCACCCTTGCAGTTGTCTTTATTCCTGCGATTGCAGGTTCAAACTCCAGCGGTGAAGATGGTGGCGACAGCGGTGGTCAAACCATTGGAAACATGACCATCCGCAATATTGACCCACTGTTTTTCCTGACAGTGTTTTACTATGGTGTCACCATGCAGGCAGTGGGCAACGGCACCATGGCGGGATTGATGTCAACCGGTCGATTCTCAACAGGATTCAAGCACTCAGGCATGATGATCCTCGTGTCCTTAGTCGTGTTCAACTTCCTTGCGTTCACACCGAACTTGATCGGAATCACAGAGGTTCCCGGACTGAACCCATCCTCTGGTGCGTTTGTTCCGGCAGGATTGTACTTCGGTGGTTGAATGATTCAAGACGAGGAAGCACAAGTCCACATCCTTGAGATGCTGACGTTGTTTTGGCTGTTCTTCATGTCGGCGACGTTCCTCATTCGAGTTCATGTCCCAGATGCACCATCCGTGGCCCATGATGCGTCCTTAGAAATTGCTGGCGATGATGCAGTTCGTTACGCCCTCGGCCTCGATGCTGAAATCGAAGGCGAAAACCGCCTCGAAGAGATGCTTGGAAACGGCGAACTCGATGGCGCTTGCACGCTCCTCATGGACAGCATTGCTGTTGGAAAGGAAGCGAATTGTTGGCTCACGCAAAACAGTGGAGTCGCGACGCCTTACGGTCGGACTGGTACACCTGCAGGCGGGACAGTGACCGTCCACCATCTTGTGGTGGTTGGTGCGGACGCGTGGACTGTGACCCTCGATGTGTGGGCAAGAGGAGGTGCTGCTTGATGCAACACTCATCCCTTAACGCTTCGAGCGACCGTGATGCTGGGCAAATGCTTCTTGCAACAGGGGTTGTGCTCTTGATGTCCCTTCTTTCAATGGCGATTTTCGGTGTGAAGGTCGCAGGTCTCACACTCCCTCACGACACCGCTTCCGATGGCGTAATTGTCACAGCCCAGGAGGTCACCGCTGGCCTGCCAGAATTGGTTGAAGCACGAACTCAACTGTGGATTGATGGCGGACTTGAGCCGCTTGAAGCAGGTGAAACGGCAATGGATGGCGTGCACAATGACATGCTCCACCACGGGGAAGTTCGAGGCATTGAAGTCAAGATGATCAACATCCAAGTGACGGAAACGGATGCTGCGACGCTAACATTCACTGGTGAACTTGGCGTATCGGATGGTGATGCGATAATGACCGTGCCACTGAATTTCAGCATCACCCATGAATGATCAGCGCTTCTGGTGTTCGTTCCAGGCTACGTCCAGCAGATGCTTGATGCGCCCTGTATCACTCTTGACCATTGAAACATCAACCACTGGCCATGAGGCAATTTTGGCTCGATCGGTGAGACCGTTTTGAATGGCTCGAATTCGTGGGAAAGCGGCGAGGTAGCGGTCTGCTCTTCGAAACGAGTGGGCATCTCTTGATCGTAGCATGCTCTTGTGTCGCTCCTCTTCACTGACGACCATCACAAGGCCAACAGCGATGCCACCCGCTTCGCGCCAACTCCTCAACAGTCGTTCGCTCGGATTGATGTGGACCCCTTCAATCAGGAGGTCGATGCCTTCTCGTCGGGCACGATCGATGGTGGCGACGATGCCACCCTCAACTGCTTGGCAGGTATCGAGCCAATCGATGACTGGTTCGCCAGAATCGCCTTTTGAAAAAGAGGAGCGGTGAAGGTTGGAGTGGGTGCGATCAGGATCGCAAGCTCGCATGATTTCGCGGATGGCGTCTGTTGAGAGAAGACGAGCAAAACCCAACTCGGCTGCAAGTTGGACCGAGGCAGTGGACTTTCCCGTACCGGTTGCGCCAGCGATGACCAGCAAACGGGGTGCTCGGGCAGCAAGGGTCTTTGCGGCTTGTTCCCCCAAACCAACCTTCCGAGCCATATTCACCTGTGGCGTTGGTGCATTGATGAGTCTTTTCGCACAAAGTCGGGGCTTCGATGGGGTTTAGACCAACAAATTGCCAACCGAATGCCTTTGAGGGGACAGCACTTGGCGTCAAACATGAGCGCAGAACAGATGTGGATTGCCGGTGAATGGTGTGACGCAGAAGATGGAGCAACAGCCGACATTCTCAACCCAGCGACTGGCGAGGTCATGGCCACCACCCCAAAGGCAACCATCGCCGATGTCAACCGCTGTGTTGAGGCTTCACGTGCGGCCCTCAACGACGCATCATGGAAAGCAATGGACCCTGCTCAACGTGGACGTATTCTGAACAAAATGGCACAGGCAACCTACGCTAACGCAAAGGCACTCGCCGCTATTGAATCCAACAACAACGGCAAGACCTTCCGAGAAGCATTGTCAGAAATCCGCTACGGAGCATGGACCCTCGAATACTTCGCAGGTCTCTCCGACAAAATCGAAGGAACCACCATCCCAGTCCCTGGCAACCGATTGAACTACACCTTGCGTCAACCGCTTGGTGTGACCGTTCACATCGTTCCATGGAACTTCCCGCTTCAACTCGCACTGCGCTCCATCGCACCTGCGCTCGCCTCTGGATGCACCGTGATTGCAAAGCCAGCTTCTTGGACCCCGCTCTCGCTCATCGCTTGGGCCAAGGCCATGGAAGAAGCAGACGTTGGGCTACCATCCGGTGTGCTCCAGGTGATCACCGGCTCTGGCGGACTCATTGGTGACGCACTTGCAGGCCACACTGGCGTCGATGGCGTTGTGCTGACCGGTGGCGTGCCAACAGGTCAAGCCGTGATGGCAAAGGCAAGCGAGAACCTCACGCCAGTAACCCTCGAATTGGGTGGCAAAGGTGCCAACATCATCTTCCCAGATGCAAACCTTCGATACGCTGCAAAAGCAATCTGCTTTGGAATCTTCATGAACGCAGGTCAAATGTGCTGGGCTGGATCCCGACTCATTGTCCACGAAGATGTTCATGACGAACTCGTCGACGCCGTCGTGGCCGAAGTCGGCAAGTGGAAGGTTGGCCCTGGCATGGCAGAAGGCGTGCGCATCGGTAGCCTCGTGCACCAATCGCACCGTGCAGAAGTGCTTGAGAAACTTGAGGCTGGACTCGCCATGGGCGGAACCGTCGTCTGTGGAGGAAAGGCCATTGATGGCGATGGGGCCTTCATGGAAGCAACCGTTGTTACTGGTGTTGACAAAGACAACCTGCTGTTCAATGATGAATTGTTTGGACCTGTCTTGGCCGTTACCAAATTTAGTGATGACGCCGAAGCACTTGCGCTGGCCAACGACTCTCCGTTTGGCTTGCTCAACGGTATTTGGACCAACAACCTCAGCCGGGCCCATTCGATGGCTCGTGATTTGGAAAGCGGTATGGTCTCGATTAACGAATACCCAATCACCTTCCCACAAACTGCCTTTACCGGTTGGAAGCAATCCGGCATCGGTGTTGAACAAAGCCAAGACGCCATGCGCTTCTACACCAAGGTGAAGAACGTCAACGTCAAACTCTGAGGTGGAACCATGACCG
>QXYC01000005.1 GCA_009887095.1 Candidatus Poseidoniales archaeon | reverse complement strand
ATCCGTCGTAGAATTTGCCCATCCATTCCACAAAGTGGAGACGGGCTGCGTGAATTGTTGGGGAAAGAATTCCGAGGGCAAGAGCGAAGACTTGCACGAACATGAAGATGACAAAGCAGAGCGCTGCGGTAAGGTAACCCGAGGCTCCACCGTTTTCTAAGCCAACCAAGATGTTCTCCCAGCCCATGATGATTGAAACTTCTGCGATTTTGACACCTGCGACACCAACCGCCATAATTCGGAGGTAAGAGAGGGTGTTTGCAAGCAAACCAAAGGTTTCAATTGGACCCATGAGGATTCCACCAGCCCAGCCGAATCCTTCGTAGATAGCGAGGCCAACGATGAGGCAAAGGATTCCGCCAATGAGCAGGAAGTTCCACAGTGGTTGAAGTTCGAACAAGCCGTTGTAACCCATGATGAAGTTTCGACAAATCATGAACCCGCCGATGAGGATCATCAGCCAGGAGCCCTTCTCGAAGAACGCTGCATCTAGGCCGTGCGCCTTGTTGACGTTCTTGAATCCGATAATGAGACCAACGAAGATATGGAACACGCCGAGGTACACAGCAAGTGAAACATATTGCTCGAGGCCGTGACCTGCACTGGCTCGGTGGAAAGGCATCATCACAAACGGATGACCGCTGTCACCCAAGCCGAGCAACACTGCAAGAGATTCGGGCATCACCAACACATCATGAGCCCAACCATAGAAACTGGTCAGAATCGCAATGTCTGGTCCCCAACGGTATCCATCTTTGAGGACGCCGGTTGCATCATACATGCTGCCATCCCACACAAAGCCGAAGCCTTCTGCAAAAATGATGCCCCAAATGACACACCATACACCCATCCATCGAAGGACTGTCATGCCCTTTTGGGCGAGAGGATCAACTGCGAATGGTTTGGAACCAAGCCAGAATGAAAGCGCTAGCAAGACCACACCATAGCCCCAATCGCCAAGAATCATACCGTACATGAACGGGAAGGTCATCATGATCAGCATCGAGGGCTCGAATGTACCGTACTTAGGGCGGCCGACGAGGTCGACAAGAAGTTCAAACGGCTGAGTGGTCGTTCCGTTGTCAAATTCGATTGGAGGAGCGGGTTCTTCGTGGTGGTCGTCTTGAACAGGAGTTGCTCGGACCATCGTGAGTGCGATGTCGAGTTCTGGCAGGTTGATTTTTCCGTCTCCATCCAAGTCAAGCGCTTGAACGAGGGGGCCAATGTCCCAAGGTGGAAGGTCGCCAATGTTCGAAGATTTTAGGGCTTGCTGGAATTCGTAGGAATCTATTTTTCCGGAGTCATCAAGATCGATGGCCTTGAAGAATTGGAAAACGGATTGCTTCGTCTTGAACAAGTAATCCGATAGCATGACCAGTTCCTTAGCATGAGTCGGAGCATCGTCGTGGTGGTCATCATGGCCATGACCGTGATGAGGATCGACGTACGCATCAACGGCAACGTGCGAGGCAATCTTGCCAAGTTCTGCCTTGACCATGTCACCTTGCGAAGTTGGAACCCATCCGTCCAAAGCAAATGCTTGATCGCTCACAGCCACTAATGTAGGTGCCGTGTAAATGGCGTCTTCTCGGGTCAAGAATTCTTCGAGAGCGACGAGGGAACGAGCGTTTCGGTCAACCCAAGCGGCGAGCGCTTCACGAGAAGATGCGATTGTGTTCTCCAGCGTGACCATTTCATCACGAACAGCTGTTGCCTTCTTTGCAGGCGATCCTTCACCTGATGGAATTTGAACGGCCTTTGCACCCAATTCGGCGAGGCAGATTTGGACCTCTGCAGCGTGCTGCGGTTGGCAAGCAACAGCCACGACGCCCGGTGCGGAGTGGAGAAGAATTTCAGTACCGAGAGCAGAGAACACTGCCTTTGATTTGCTGGCACGGGGTGTTTCTCCGACATAGACTTCCAAGCCATCAAATCCTCCCATGAGTTCCAATGGGATGTCAAGAGGAGCAAGTCGCTCCAAGACTTGGAGTTGATCAGCCAAGGTGGAAATCGATGATTCACTTTCTCGGATGGTCTCGAGGTAAGCGAGGGCATCATCGACTTTCGGTCCGAAGGATTCCATCATCGATGCTGCATCTTTTGCTGTAATTGGCCCCTTGGTATTGATGGCCTGGACGGCAGAGGTAACAGCACGAACCTTGGTCAGCATGGCGCTTGTTTTGTCTGCACCCTCGCTTGAGAGCGCACGCCCGACACCGATTCCATCTTGGAAGCGCTCGTACTCCTCAATGTGGACACAGGAAAGTGATGCACACTTGCGGAGCACTTCTTCGAGCTTACCAACAGGAGCCGCCACAGTGAGGCGGGACATCTCTGTGGTTGCGAACATTATACCAACTCACTGTGTAGAGACCGTGTCCAGTAGATGGGTGACGGCTTTGTCCTTTCGGCTAGCGGCAGAGGATTCGATTTCAGCGACCTTTTTCTGGCCTTCAGCGTGAACGCTGTCTGCTTCAGAATTTGCTTGAGCACGTGCAGCATCGAGGGTTGCCTGAGTGTCTGCTACTGAACCATCGGTTGCATCGGCGATGATCTGCACGGATTGACGGCGTGCATCTGCAGCAATTTTACTGACTTCTGCTTGTGCGTCAGCAAGTTGCTTTTCGGCATCTTGTTCCGCTTGCTTAATTTTACGAAGGACATCGGCCATACCCAAAACAATCACCAGCGATTTCGGGGACTAAGAGGGGGTTTATGAGGGTAATGGGGATGTTTCAATGACCAATTGACCTCGTGAAAC
>QXYC01000004.1:25560-110519 GCA_009887095.1 Candidatus Poseidoniales archaeon | reverse complement strand
GGACCGGGAGGACCGCCAGACTTTCCGGGACCAGGTGGACCCGAGCGTTTTGGCGAGGCCTGAACTTCTTCTTCCTCATCTTCGAACATTGCACCACAGTGAGGGCATTCATTGTCGCTTTCCTTGACAAGTCCATCGCAGATTTCACAGGCAAACATTTCCTCTTCATCTTCTGGTTGCTTGTCAAGGTTCTCGACTTCTCCGTCCTTGGATCGGAAGATGGTGAGGACTGGGACGAGGTCGAATCCTTTCAGTGCCATCTCTGTTTGAATCGCATGTTCAAAGGCTTGCTTGAGGTCATCAGGCGTGTCCAAGACACGCCCGTCGTCGACATAAGTCACGTTGATTTTGAGCTCCCCGCCGTCGGTCTTGGCTTGAGGCGTTTCAACTGCTACACCACGCTTGCGGGCGACTCTGCGGACGGCCACTTCGCACATACGGCGGAGCAACGCTTCGTCTGGTGCGTTGGCAGGTGGCTGGCCAAGAGCGCCAGCCATGATTTCTTTGGCTGCGTTGCTGTCGCCGCCACGCAAATGGGATGGCAACTCTGCGCCAAGTGAAGCAAGCACATTGCCGGCAGGGGTTTGGTTGATGTTCAACCACTGGCTTCGACGTTCATCTTTCATGGCCCGCTCAGCCTCAGCCAAGCGGTTCACCATTGCATCGGTTGGAGACGCAGAGGGGTTGTTGGCAACCATGGTGCCACCGGGATTGAACGCTGTGACATTTGCTGGGTTCTTCTGAGGAACTGCCCCACTGGAAAGCGAAGGGCCACGAAGTTGCTGCGGTAGATCTGACCGAGCGCCACCTACGACGTTGTTCGGTTGTTGGTTTTGAGGTGGGAACTGCCCCATTTGGTTTGGAGGCATGCCTTGCTGTGGCGGAAGTCCTTGAGGAGGGAATTGCCCCATCTGGTTTGGAGGCATACCTTGCTGTGGCGGAAGTCCTTGTGGCGGGAACTGCCCCGTCTGGTTTGGAGGCATGCCTTGCTGAGGCGGGAATTGACCTTGTGGAATGTTTTGTTGTTGCTGAACACCCATGGCGATTTGTTGAAGGACTTCTGGAGGAAGTCCACCTGCTTGTCCTTGGCCCATGTCCCGTTGTTGACGGACTGCTTCTCCTGAGACAACGCCAAAGTTTCGGCCACCTGTTACTTCTTGACCACCGAGACCAACAGACCCGGTGTTTGCGAAACTTCCTGCACGAGAGACTTCTTGGCGAGCACCGCATTCGGGGCAGAAAATACTGTCATTAGGAATTTCTTCCGCACACGAGCCGCACTGCATGGTCTACCCCCTCGGGACTGGGTTGGGTTGACTTGAATTAAAGTCTTGCTTGAGGAACACCCACAAACACAGCACCATTGAGAAGAAACGCCTCGTAACCAACCAAGGTTGCGAGAATGATGCACGCTCCCACAGGGTCAAGAACAGAAAGCGATTCGGAAGGTTCGGAGGGGCATGGATGAGTGTGTTAATCAACGCAAAAATTGATGCGCTCCTCGAAGCAACTTCACGATCGTTTTACCCGACTTTGAAGTACTTGCCAAAGAAGATTCGTGGGCAAATTGGACTCCTCTATCTCCTTGCCAGAGTGGCCGATACAATTGCAGATTCCAAACACGGTGAGACAAAGGTCCTTCTCGACCTTCTTACCTCATACAACGACGTTGCTCAAGGGCGTTCAGACACCCTCCCTGACTTTTCACAGATTGCTGCAATTCAGACCAATGAAAACGAAGCAAAACTGCTCCAAAACGTGCAGGATGTTGTTGATGGCCTCGCAGTCTACGATTCAGAAGATCAACAGCGAATTCTCGAATGCCTCGAAGTGATTGTAGCGGGGCAAGTGCTCGACCTTGAGCGGTTTGGACCTGCGAATGAAGGCGGTGCAATCTCTGCCTTGACAAACGATGAGCAGTTGGACGACTACACCTACCGGGTGGCAGGATGTGTCGGCGTGTTTTGGACAAAAATGTCCCTGGCCCATCTCATGTCCCTAACACCTGAAAAGGAGGTTGTATTTTTCGAGAAAGGGATTCGTTTCGGAAAGGCACTTCAAATGGTCAATATCTTGAGAGATATTCCCGAAGACTTGCGTTTCGGACGCTGCTACATTCCAAGTGATGCATTAGCTCGTCATGGACTCAAACCCGAAGACTTGCTTGACCACACTCACATCGATCGATTCCGTCCGCTTTATAATGAATACCTCGACATAGCCAATGGACATTTTGAAGCAGCAGTGGAGTACATTCGCATGCTCCCAGAGGGGCAATTCAGGCTCAAGGCCTCCTGTATGCTCCCAGTGCTCATCGGCCAACGGACCGTCACATTGCTACGCACCGGGAACATCCTCAACTCAGAAGAGCGAATCAAAGTGACCCGTGACGAGATCAAGGCATACGCCCGTCGTCTTCCGAGAGCTCTTTTGATTCCAGGTGGCGTTAAACGACTTCTTGAAAAAAACAAAGACAGCCGCAAGTGAATTGCTCGAAGAGGGGAAAACCCCACTATTGATACGAGACTCACCCGATGTACTTCGGCGTCCATATTGCAATGAAATGCCATGATAGCACCTAAGCAAGAGAAAACTTACATTCATTTACAGACCACTTTTAAATCCCACGCAGCCATAAATTTGGAGACTCCTTGGTAAGGAAAGAATGGTGCAAACTTCCGCAGGTCTCAAAAAGGGGAAGTGTCGAGCAAGAATCGTTCACCATGCTCGAGCGCCGAAAACCTCTGGATTTGCTGTTCCCTCTCAAAGGGAACGCTGCAACCCGAGAAGAAGGCGAGCAACAAGAGACAATGACGGCCCTTGACCGCGTGAGGGCGGGTGTAATGTTGGCGAGAGATGCTGTTAAAGCAGTCAGCGTCACAGCAATGGAGGCGCTACGAGAAGGTGCCACATTCATTGGAATTGTAGGGGAAAAGAACGAACTGGTTGATCCATTCGAACACCTAGACGCTCCAATTTGGTCCGACCAACCCCCTCAAGAATTGATGAAGTTGGCATTCCGATACTGCGAAGAACTCACCATGAGGGAAGCCGGTAATTTCTATCACTCGTTCAAGTATTTACCAGATGAACAGCGCCATGCAATGTGTGCCGTTTACGCCTTCTGCCGTCGAGCGGACGATATTGCTGACGGTGACTGGGCAGACCGATTCCCCGGAAGCCAAGGTGAGATGGACCCCGAAGCAGTCGCCTACAGAGAACAACTTGAGAGCCTCCAAGACCAAGGGACCATCCTCGACGAGGAAGCCTACCTCAACAAGATCACACAGCTGTTCTTCTTCAGAAAGAAACTCTCTACATGCTATTCAGACGTGTATTCCACCGACCCGGTGTTCCTTGCGCTCAAGGAAACTGTTGAGCGATATTCGATTGGTCGTGAAGTCTTTGACGACCTCATCTCAGGGATGGAAGATGACCTCTACAACAACCGCTACCGAAGTTTTGACGAACTCTACGTTTACTGCTATAGAGTCGCATCTGTCGTCGGATTGATGTGCATAGAGATCTACGGATATGAAGACCCACGGGCAAAGAAATTTGCCGAATCATGGGGGATTTTCATGCAGTTGACCAACGTACTCCGGGACGTAGGTGAAGACATCCAACGAGACCGTGTCTATCTTCCACTGGATGAACTTGAAGCAAATGGAATCACTGAACCAGAACTTGGCGAGCAAGTGGTGCTCAACAAGCAATGGGAACCCTATTGCAGGGATTATGCTCGAAGGGCCCGAACCTACCTTAAGGAAGCCCGCCAACTCTTGCCACTCCTTCCTCGCCGAACACGCTACTCCCCTGCTGCAATGATTGCATTCTATGACAAGATCCTTCGTCAAATCGAGAAGGAGCAAGGCGATGTGTTCACCAAGCGAGTCAAACTCAACAAGGTGCAAAAAATCAGCCTTGCAGCAGCTGTGTACATGCGCCATCGCTTGCTTCCTGCCTTCCTTGACCCGGTCTGGGGCGGACTCGCTCGCATCGGTTTGCTCCCAGCAGTCTGAGTGCGGGAAGTGAGGCATTCCATTCACAACCACCCCGTGCGCAAGCAGGGTTTTGTCAAAAGGCATGACGACCTCGCAGCAGCGTTTCGCTCATCCATCAACCAAGGGCGCATGCCCTTTCGTCCACAACGCTGCTTCGATGCGTTGCTCAGGTAATCACACTGTTCGTGTGAAGGCTTGGATTCCGGTAATGTATCGGCCGAGAATTAAGTTGTGAATGTCATGAGTCCCTTCGTAGGTCTTGACTGATTCGAGGTTTGCCATGTGTCGCATGACTGGGTATTCGTCGAGGACCCCGTTTGCCCCGTGGATGTCACGAGCAACACGAGCAATCTCCAGCGCAATATCGACGTTGTTCATCTTGGCAAGAGAGATTTGTTCGTTGAACCATGTGCCTTCATCCTTCTTTCGACCGAGATGGTAGGCCAGAAGTTGTCCTTTGGTGATCTCTCTGAGCATCCACGCAAGTTTGTTTTGCACCAATTGGTACGAGGCGATTGGATGGTCGAATTGAATTCGAGAAAGGGCGTAGGTCTTTGCGCTGTGGAAGCAGGACATTGCTGCACCAAGAGCGCCCCACGAAATTCCGAAGCGAGCGTTGTTCAAGCAGGAGAAAGGTCCGCGCAATCCCTTGACACCCGGAAGCATTCGGTCTTTTGGAATCTTGCAGTCTTGAAACACAAGTTCGCTCGTCACCGATGCTTTGAGGGAGTGCTTGCCTTTCATTTCAGGTGCGCTAAAGCCTTCATCGCCCTTTTCGACAATGAAACCTCGGATGACGCCGTCAAGTTTTGCCCAAACAACGGCCACATCCGCAATGGTTCCGTTGGTAATCCACATCTTTGCCCCGTTTAGCAAGTAGTGGTCGCCCATGTCCTCGGCTTTCGTAATCATGTCACCGGGGTTTGATCCGTAATCTGGCTCGGTTAATCCGAAGCAGCCAACCCATTCGCCTGAGGTCATCTTGGGCAAGTAGTGGTTCTTCTGTTCCTCAGTACCAAAATCCCAGATTGGGTACATGGCGAGCGATCCTTGAACGGAAGCAAAAGAGCGCAGTCCGGAGTCGCCACGCTCGAGTTCTTGGCAGATTAAGCCGTAGGCAACGTATGAGAGGCCAGGGCATCCATAGCCCTTGAGAGGTGCACCGAGTACGCCCATTTCCCCAAGCGCAACGCGCCATTCATCAGGGAATACGCCCTCAGCACATGCGTGTTCAATCTTGGGGAGAACTTCTTCGTCAACCCAGTCGCGCACCATGTCGCGAATCATGATTTCTTCTTCAGTCAAGAGACTTTCAATGTCGTAAAAATCGACGCCTTCGTATGGTTCCATGGGAGCCCTCAAATTCCTGTGGACAGAGGCGCTTCAAGAACCTAACCATGCAGACACGCCGTGAAGCCGAATCAAGATTTCGAAATGCCGCGCCAGTTTTTGTACAAGCGTTGCAGGGTTGAACTGTTCATGTAAATAAGGCCCAATATGGTCCCAGGCACCGCAATCACAACTGCGGCAAGGACGGCCACGGTCATGATGCTGTTGTCCACCTCAACGGCTGGTTCCGGGGAAAAAGACACAATGTTGCCAAAACTGGTGATGATGAACCCTTCCCTCTGGTCGTTCTCCCAGACGACGGAGAGAGCCCGCCCAGCAATGATTGGATCCCACTCAATGGCGTCTTCTGCCACGATTTGTGCAAAAGCTTCCGACACAATCGGTTGTTGGCGGACTGTTGCGAACGGCGCCATGTGAATCAAGGTGGTTCCATCATAGCCTCTTGAAACTGCAGTGAAATCGCCGGAAAGCGTCCCAAACTGCATCAGGTTCTCAGTGGTCGATTTACCCGCATCCTGCAGATCAAGTCGGATGGCTTGTGTCTTGAGTCCGCTTGCAAACCCAACGCATTCGTTGAGCGTAGGGTCGGCGCAATCAACTCCAATCCATGTCTCTGTGCTTGTGCCGGCGATGAAGGTCAACCGATGTGTTTGGTCGATGGTCGCAAGACCATCGCTGAGGGTAGCAACAATGCAAATTTGTTCCTGGCGATGGCAAGTGATGTCAGAAACTGCAGAACTACCTGTCCCCTCGAGTTGGACCAATCCTGTGCCTTCTGAGAATTTCCAAACGCTCCCATCAACAGCTCCAAAGTATGCATAGTCCCCTGAAGGACGCCATTCGACGGCCGTCATGTTCAATCCAAAAATCGCCCCTGAACCATTGACAGGTCCAATGCTGTAATCGGAGGCGACATAGCGCATGGCCATGCCAAAGTCACCAGTCATCAAAGCAGTTTTCGCACCAGGGTGCCAAGCCACATCTTGGAAGGTATCCGAGCGTCCAGAATTGAGTTCGATGTCTTGCCCTCGATCACCAGCCTCAGTCGCCGATATGAGGTGAGCATATCCATCTTCACCTGCGATGAGCACTCGGAGTCCGTCAGGTGATACGGCACCAGTTTTGATTCCGAGATCATTGTCAGAAAGAGTGTCCTCAAGTTTGAGGTCAATCAGTGACTCAGGTTGTGATTGCACACTTGGCACCATCATCAACAGCATCATCAGCAACGCAATCGAGGCCTTCCGCATAGCACCGCCAGCGTGCGTTAGGACAAAAACCCCACAGAAGAATCGAATTGCAACTTCAACGCCCCACAGCCTTCTCTTTTCACGGTGAGCCTTATGTTCAAGAGCCGTTTGGAGTGGCCATGGAGCGATTTGCAGTCAAGCGTGGGTTAGAGAAAAAAATGGGCGGTAACGCAGGCTTAGCCAAGTTGGCTGCTCAATATTTCAACGACCTACAAGTCAATGCAGACGGGGCATTCACCGGGAAATACGGCATCATGACCCATATCAGCGGCGAATTTGACACCGATGGCAAACTCGCACTCGATGTTCAACAACTCAAGGGTTCGGGCCTCTCTGCTTTCTTGAGCGCTGATGGCGGTCGAGAAGAAGCAATGGAATCTCGAAAGCGATACTCCTCCTTCTTGGACGAAGCAACTGGCTACACGCCGAAGCAACGAGGCGACAAAGCAAAGGAAGAAGCAAAGAAGTTCTCTAAGGCCAAATCTGCGATCAAGATGGCTCACAAGACCATGGAAATGAGCACCAGTCTCGATGCAGCAACCATCGAAAAGGCGCATGCAATGATTGCAGAACTCGAATCGATGATTGAATCTGGTACGGCGCCATCCGAAGGCAAAGTCAAGAAGTTGAACGACCTGCTTTGAACATACATTGGGGGAATAGGTATCGATATCGAAGCCATCCTTCAACCACATACAGAACAATGCCCACGCATCCAAGAACTGGACGATGCGCAAAAAGCACGCCTTGCCATGATGGTGGGCAGTGTGGAGGAGACTGTTGGAATCAACCACCTCGTGGATTGTTTGGCCGATGGAACAAGCCTCGGCGGCGATGGGACAATTCGCTGCTATGTTGGTTTTGAACCGTCTGGAAAGGCGCACATTGGTTGGAAGGTGCTTTCGCTCCAACTTCGAAGAATGTTAGATGCTGACGCAAACGTCCTGATTTTCTTAGCAGACTGGCACGCATGGGTCAACGACAAGTACGACGGCGTGATGGCAGACATACAAACGACAGCCACCTACATGGAAGAGACATTCCGTGCGCTGTTGGGTCACCCTGAGGAAGGAGATGGTCCCGGTCAACTTCGCTTTGTGTGGGCATCAACGCTGATGAACAATGGAGACTACTGGGCAAGAGTGCTGCGGTGCTCGAAAGGGGCAACATTGGCCATGGTACGCAAAACATTCACCATCATGGGCCGAGATGAAGCTTCTTCTGACCATGACCTCTCCAAATTCTACTACCCAGCCATGCAAGCAAGCGACATATTCGAACTCAAAATCGATGTAGCCCTTGGAGGCATGGACCAACGAAAGGCACACATGTTCATGCGAGATGTTGCTACAAAATGGGGATGGGCAAAAGCCACCTGCATCCACACACCAATCATTTCCTCACTCAAGGCTACAGGAAAACGGATGGAGAGTTTTGACCATAAAATGAGCAAATCAGATCCATCCGGAGCCATTTTGCTTCACGATGCAGAAAACATCCTTCGAAACAAGATGAAGAAGCATGCCTACCTCAACCCAGAGGACAATGATTCACCGGTCTACGAACTCGCAGAACATGTTGTATTCCCTGAATGGGGCGAAATTGTGGTCACACCAAACCCGAAGTTTGGAGAGCCTTCGACATGGACAGACCTCGCTGCGTTCAAAGCAGCGGTTAGCGATGGAACCCTTCACCCATTGGATGCAAAACTCGGGGTTGCTGCTGGCATCAGTCGAGGGCTCGAAGCGGTTGCTGCCCACTTCGAAGCAAAACCTGAAACGCTTGACGCGGTTCACAAATTGCGCAAGTGATTCACTCTTCATGGAGGGAGAAGCCTTCCTCTACGCTGTGAATGTCGAGCCGAAGAATTCGACGTGTGTCACGGATGTAATCCCGTGAAGGCAAATGATCAACACCGATGAGTGCGTTCACAGTGATGCATTGACCAGGAGAAAACTGGTTGACGTATTCATCGCTGACCACTGCGGTGATGGTCGGTACATCATCGGGAAGTTCCTCATCGCTGAGGCATGTTGGATCGAACAATTCGATGTATTGAATGTCTTCGTAGTAATTGCGCTCAAGGTCCATTCGGATGTCTCTTGGATCGGGTAAGTCCTCTCGCTTCGCACCTTCAAGAAGCAAATCGAAGCCCCTTCTCAAGCACATGGGGCAGGCTTCGGCTTTGGTTCGCGCCCTCGCAAGAGCTTCCTTGATGACCCATTCATGGGTGCATTCATTGCACGTGTAAGCAGAGCGCTTGAGCCAGCCCATGGCGCGGCTTGTGCTGTGCACCACGGCATCGAAGCGCAAAAAGCGGGTCCTGTCGCGCATTCGAAGGTCGACCAAGTGGTAGCGGTGGAGCTCTGAAATCCCAACGATTCGGATGATTGGGCGAGGCTTTAGATTGTGATTTCGAAATTGTTCCTCGATGACAATTTGTCCAGAGTGAAGGCATTTTTCCATGTCATTGAGGAAGGATTGTCCGAGCCCCTTGTGACTCTCTAGCAAAGACCACTGTAGTTCGAAACCCCAAACATCTTCCTCGCTTGTTGCCAACGCTGCAAAGTCTGCTTTGCAGTTCTTCTGGAAGAAGGTGCGCCACGCTGCAAGGAGTTTCTTTTCTTCGGGGGTCGGTTCTGTTCCGTTCTTCTTCGACATGGAACTTGAGCCCTATTGCGACGGCTTTCAAAGGTTTCGCCTGACAGACAGCACCGGGCAATTTTGAGTAGATTGGGCAGGGCTAAGGTTCATGAATCCCATTCATGTCGAGAGGAATGTCCCCTCATTGAGGAGGAGCGTGTGCCCCATGTCAAACATCGTCGTTCTCGTTAAGCAAGTCCCAGACACCAACGCAAAAATTGTCGTATCTGGTGACAGGGTCGATTTGTCGGCCGTGAAGAAAGTCATGAGCCCATACGACGAATTTGCGGTTGAAACAGCCCTCAAGCACCGCGAAGCAAACGGTGGCGAAGTCACGGCACTCACCCTCGGTGGAGCTGGGGCTGACAAAGTTCTCAAGGACGCAAAAGCCATTGGCGTCGACCACATTGTTCGAATCGACACTGAGGACGAACACGACTCAAACGCTCTTCAATCCGCTCTTGCTACCGTGTTAACTGAGATCGGTGCTGAAGTGGTTTACTGTGGCAAGTCAGCAGCCGACACCGGTGCAGGTTCAACAGGACCAGGCATCGCCGAGCGCCTCGGTTGGGCCTCTGTTTCGAATGTGATTTCAGTCGCTTTTGAAAACGGTTTGACCGTAGTTGCACCAAGTGAAGGTGGCAACGCCCGTATCTCCGTCCCACTCCCAGCGGTCGTTTCTTGCGACAAGGGTGACATGAAGGTCCGAAAGCCAAATGTGAAAGGAATCATGCAGGCAAAGAAAGCTAAAGTCGAAGTCAAAACTGTGGCAATGCAAGGCTCAACCGTTTCGGTCGTAGCCCACAGCATGCCACCCGCAAAGCCCGCCGGGAAATCATACGAAGGCGGCGCTGCTGCTGCCGAAGTCGCACGCTTGCTTAGAGATGAGGCAAACGTCATTTGAGGTGAACACCATGACAGATACAATTGTAATTGCTGAAATCGCAAAAGGAACCATCCACGCCACAACCTCCGAACTCGTCACCGCTGCTGCTGCAATGGGAAGCGCACCAATCGTCATTGTGCCATGCACAGATGCATCAATCGCTGATGCTGCTGCGTCCATTCAAGGTGCGAGCAAAGTCATCGCCGCAAAATCCGATGCGTTCGCCCACTACGATGCTGCTGGCTGGGCCTCTGCACTCGACGCTGTCGCTCCTGCTGGCACCATTCTCACCGCCGCAACCCCTCAGTCAAAGGACCTCGCTGCTCGCCTCGCCGCACGACGCAACCTCTCGGTTGTTCAAGACGTCGTGGCGATCAACGGAAACCAACTCACCTCTCCGGTGTACTCCGGAAAAGCCATGCAAACTGTGGCTCTATCAGGCCCTGCAGTCGTCAGCGTTCGAGCGAATGTCTTCGATGCCGCTCCGAGCGGTGGCGCATGTGAAGTCGCTGTTGTCGACACAACTGGCAACATGGCAACCGCTGTTCAAGAATTCATGGCCCGTGCGTCTCAACGCCTCGATGTTGCAGAAGCAAACATCATCATTTCTGGTGGCCGTGGAATGGGCTCCCCTGACAATTTCGTCCACTTGGAAGCTATTGCGGACACCATTGGCGCCGCAGTCGGCGCATCACGTGCTGCTGTTGACACATGGGAGGCAATCCCTCACTCCATGCAAGTCGGACAGACTGGAAAGACGGTGAACCCAAACTTGTACATCGCTGTTGGAATCTCAGGAGCAATTCAACACCTTGCAGGCATGCGCTCATCAAAGTACATCGTAGCCATTAACAAGGACGCAGACGCACCTATTTTCCAGCATGCTGATTACGGAATTGTTGGAACTTGGGAAGATGCGCTACCAGTGCTCCAGTCTACGCTCTCCAGCATGATGGCGTGATCAGGCATACTTGCCTCGACCAAACATCCCACCTGCACCAGCCCCTTCACCGACGAAGGGGTTCGTCCTTCGCTCGTGGCCAATCGTTGTCAGAGGTCCGTGACCCGGATACACGATTGTATCACCCTCAAGTGGCCATAATTGGGTGTGGATAGACGAGGCTAGAACTTCAAAATCACCACCTGTATCCGGCAGATCGGTTCGACCGACTGATCCCGCGAACAGCGTATCACCCACGAACAGGTGGTTGGCACCGTTGTCGACAAGAAGGTTGAGGCAACATCCACCAAGGGTGTGGCCTGGTGTGTGAAGGACCTCGAAATCAAGTGCCCCAAAGGACATGATCGTTGAAGGCAACAATCCTTCGTCGGCGACTGCAGGCTCAGGGGCGTCAAAGCCCCATCGTCGTGCTGAGGATTGCGCAAGCGTCTGCAAGTACGTATCATCCTCATGCAGGTACCATTTCACTCGATAATGTTCGAGCAAATCGGGAATATGACCGCTGTGATCGAAGTGAGCGTGGGTGTTGACCAAAGCGATGACGGTTCGTTCAGGGATGTGTTGCTGTTCTGCTTCGTCCATGCTCGAAGGCCCATTCGACCAATCCGGACCTCTTCCACCAAACCGATCAATCCAATCGATGAGCCGACCTGGCTCACTGCCACCATCAATGATGACGGTGTCGCCTGTTGAACGATCCGTGACAACTGAACATCGCATTTGAAGAGCGCCAACAAAAAAGCATTCAACCCACGGGTCGGTGATGGCCATGATGATGCGAGGATGGACCCCTTCATCAGCCTAAGCCTTGGTCAAGGTCAATTGAATGGAATCGCTTGACCATCGTCCATCGCTGTCACAAATTCTCAATTCAAAACGATGCACGCCCGCATCCAGGCGTACTTTGACTTGCGGTTGTGAAGCGATTTCTTTTCCTGTATCATCAACCCAAGACCACATCAC
The DNA here is from genome assembly GCA_009887095.1 of Candidatus Poseidoniales archaeon. Lineage (GTDB taxonomy): Archaea > Thermoplasmatota > Poseidoniia > Poseidoniales > Poseidoniaceae > MGIIa-L1. The sequence goes on along the minus strand of QXYC01000004.1, from coordinate 98,462 downwards.
GATTCGATTTTGAACATCTTCTGAGCCAAGACCATCGAGCACAACCACTGCCGTTCCATCTGAATCACAGGCCATCGTTCGGTCATCTCCTGCTCTTGGAACGGGTGCAATAGGAGCGACCACAGATTCATTCAACGCATCAAACAAATCTTCGTCGGGGAGCAATGCCATGTTCGAGAGTTCGTCGTTCATTGCCTCGAGCAAACCTTCAGCGTCAACATTCAGCGTACCCAAATCCGCAGTGGTGTCATCGAGTTCGTCCACAAGATCACCAAGAGCATCTTGAAGCGATTCAATGGAAGCTCCAACCGATTTACCCATCATAGCCCGTTCATCTTCGGTGAGTAAGTTCTCGACCGAGTCATCGACTCTATAGATTTCATCGGCGGAAAGTTGTGGCTCATTTGAACCCTTTTGAAACCACTCAGTGAGTTCGGTTGCATCGACATCGAAAAGGCCCTCATCAAGGCTGAAGTACCCAATAGGTTCCGGGTCAGTCCAATCGTTTTGATCATCGCCAGCAAAGAAACACACCTTGCCATTGGGTGATGCGAGGACCTGTGTCGGCATGCCTTGGTGCTCTATTTTCCACAAGCCTTCATCGGTTCGATGACCGAAGAGGTAAAACCATGAAGAGACAATGAGATTTTCACCACTTACCACAAGCTCTTGGATAGCGTAATTTGTTCTCAAAATTTCTTCAAACACGCCGTTCGAAAAGTTCGAGACCAGGCCATCATCAAAGCCGCAGAGGACGCCTGATGCGCCGGGGGTACAGTGAGTGAGCCGGTTTTTCAAATCAGCCCGATGAATCAACTCAAATGTCCTTGGGCACCAAACTTCCATTTCCAGTGCTTCTTCTTCTCCATCGACGAGGGCATAGCCCTCCCTGCCAAGAACAAGGTGGCCATCAAGATCGGCCCCCAGTGCTGTGATTGATTCACCAACCTCTCCTCTGACAGGGCGTCGCCAAACAACTGAATTTTTTCGGATTGCGAGCACGGTACCGTCTTCACAAGCCAAAACGAGGGTTTCGTCGATGAAACATGCTTTGAGCACACCGTCGACAGAAGGTGCGTGCTCAACATTCGCTCCGTCATAGCCAATTAGATGAAGACGACCTAATGCATCGATGACAGCCATGTTTTCTGGGCCTTGATGCAATGAAAAACCACCACCGGGAACTTCGGAGAACCACGCCACTTGCCCTTCGTCGTTCAAACATGTAAGGCCGTTCAACTCATCCAAAGCAAAGAGGCGATTTCCTCTTGAACACAACCCGACAACGGTTGCTGTGTTGTGCCACACGGCAGACACCTCGCCTGGAAGATGGTGCTCAAGCGTTCCGAAAGAGACCCGCCCCCCTTGTTCAGCCCATGCGAGGAAGGAGGTGTCGCCAGCAAGGCATAGATGTGTGACCTTCCGCTCCGGCATGAACGCAATCATCGCAGAAAGTGTTTGGACCATACATAGAACATGGATGGGTGCCACATAACCCCATCCCCTTACTGATGAGGCATCAGCGATCAATCCAAGATTCAGCATCGGGGTGCAATGGGTATTGCAGCGGATCGAGAATGTGCTGATGGAGGGCTTGTTTTTCTTCAAGCGTCCAGCCCATCAGCGGTTGAAGGGTGCACAAAGGTGTTGTTTTCACCGAATCCTCGCGGTGCATAACAAAGGGCTCTGCTTCATGTAAGAACATGCCTACTACGCCCCATGCAGGACGGTGGTGGCTGGTTCCAGATTCATCTCGCATCCGAGAACGTCGGCCGAGATATGGATCCCAACGCCGAAGGAGGTTGAGGTAAGCCTCCTTTGTACCAAGCACAGGGATCAAGCGAGTGCCTCTGCGTAAAATCAAAAATGCTGCAAGGAAGTCGTCTTCGGATTGTATTTGAGCAAGCACATCTCCTTGAACACCAACTGGTAAGCCCCCGGGCCCATCGGTTCGGGTTTCGAGGTGTGCGATTTGGTGTGGTTCCAGAATCACCCGATACCAGCGATCTGGTGACCTCAAGTTCACACGAAGGCTGCTATCAGCGTCACACAACGCGGTTCCAAGCGCTGCTGAATAGGTCTGTGTGTTCCACTCGCCCCGTTCACCCAACCTCTTGACCCGAACACCAAATGTTCTGGCTACGCCTCTGTTTGGGTCGTTCTCAAGCAATTGTTCTGCTACATGGCGTGGGTTTGTATCGGCGCCCAAGGTGGTCACCCGCTCGAAGGCAGCGAGGCCGAGGGTGTGGGAAAGAAGTGTTTCTACATCCTCAACTGGCGCCGTTGAATAGACCATGTCTTGATGGCGTTCTCGGCCTCGGACAAGTGGTACTTCGTGGTCCACCGCTAATTGCATGAGATTTTTGCGCAGTGTTTTTTGGAAGCCCCGGCGAACTGCCTTTGACTTTAGGCCCAATTCACCGAAGCGAAGGACCCAAGCGTGCTGCACTGACATCACGCTCGCCTCAGGAGCCGTCGTTGTGCATGTCGATGACTTCATCGTCTTCAGAAGATTGGAACTTGGCTGCATCGTTTCTTGAGGCAAACAGGCGTTCGAGGTATGCTTCATCGATGTCCCCTGTGACGTATTCCCCGCTGAAGCAACTCGTGTCAAACCGGTTTGGCGCATCTTCGCCAATCTGGGTTGCTTCAATTAGGTCATCCAGCGATTGGTAAAACAAACGATCGCTACCGATGATGGTGTTGATTTCCTCGATGGTTTTTCCATTCGCAATGAATTCAGTGATGGCAGGCATATCGATGCCGTACACGTTCGGATGACGCACAGGTGGTGCCGCTGATGCGAAGTAGACCTTTGCAGCACCGACATCACGCGCCATTTCAATGATTTGAGCACTCGTCGTGCCTCGCACAATTGAATCGTCCACAAGGAGGATGTTTTTGCCAGAGAATTCATGTTCGATGGCGTTGAGTTTTCGACGGACCGATTTTTCACGAAGGGCTTGTCCAGGCATGATGAAGGTGCGACCAACGTATCGATTCTTCACGAATCCTTCTCGATAATCAACGTTCAAAGTTTCTGCCATTTGTAAAGCAGCAATACGGCCAGAGTCTGGAACTGGGATGACGGCGTCGATGTCATGGTCGGGCCATGCCTCAAGAATCCGCTCTGCCAACTTCTTGCCTTGACTGAGCCGTGCGTTGTACACTGAAATCCCATCGATGACGGAATCGGGCCGAGCGAAGTACACATATTCGAAAATACACGGTGCTGCCTCAACAGGTTCTGCGCATTGGCGAGCGAAGAGGTGGCCTGAATTCGAGATGAAAATTGCTTCACCGGGAGCGACATCTCTTACCACCTCAAAGCCGAGGGCTGTGATTGCAACAGATTCACTGGCCACAACCCACTCGGTTGCCTCACCAACTTCTCGCTTTCCAAACACCATTGGTCTGATTCCGTGCGGGTCTCGGAACGCAAGAAGGCCATAGCCGGAGAGCATCGAGACGCAGGCATAGGATCCGATAACGGCTTTGTGAACGCCTTGAACAGCGCCAAAGACCGTTTCGATATCGAGGTGGGGTTGTCCATCAATCGACATGTTCGTTGAACGCTGATCGAGTTCAACTGCAAGCATGTTGAGAAGCAACTCGGAATCGCTGCTTGTGTTCATGTGCCGATGGTGGCGATCGGTGAGGAGTGTTTTCAACTCCGAGGCATTGGTTAGGTTTCCATTGTGGGCGAGGCTGAGCCCGTAAGGAGAATTGACATAGAACGGTTGGGCTTCAGCACGGGATGAAGAACCTGCTGTTGGATAACGTACGTGGCCGATACCCACGTGACCCTGAAGCCGTCGCATGTGGCGAGTGTAGAAGATATCTGAAACCAAGCCGTTTGATTTGCGAAGGCGGAATTGGCCGTCAAATTCGGTCATGATGCCAGCAGCATCTTGGCCTCGGTGTTGCAAAACCGTGAGCCCGTCGTAAATCAGCTGATTGACATGGACGTCAGGTCGTCCTACAATTCCAATGATGCCGCACATGCTGTTGCCTCAACCCAACCAAATCAAGGCACTTTGTAGCCATTGCGCTTCTCGACGAGTGTGAATTCACTCAAGCCTTAGGGCGGTGAGACTTCTTCGACCAGCTGTGCTTGCGCATGCGGGATGTTTCCCCGTAACCACATGAAGCACAAACGGACTTTTGCTTGTGATATGCGTTGCGTCCGCAGCGTCGGCAGCGGATGTGGGTGGTCTTCTGACGCTTACCCATGGATGGAGTACCCTTTGACATAGAAACACCTGTTGAACACGCCCACCGACCTCCTCCTTATGAAATCAACGGAGGTGGTTTTCGCTACGCCAGTGGAGAATCACTCTTCTTCAAAGACCGTTCGTCGTGGTTTTTGAGCCGTGATGGTTGAAAAAGTGAACCCAAGTGAGAGAGCCAGAGCCAGAAGAATTGCACCCGCTGAAACGAACATATGAACGATGTTGTAGAAGATCTGCGCCCGAATGGAGCCATTGTCTTCCATGAGAAGCGACCCCTGGTTGAGCAGAACCACAGTCACCACGACACCCATAAGTGCGGCTGAAAGCATACCAAACAAAGGAGCCAGCGGCCGTTGCCGAGAGTCGGCATAGAAGAAGAGGTTGCCAAGCAGAACAAGCGAGCCGAGCGTGTAAGAGGTCAAGATTGCATTGCCAAACCTCGGCAAACTGTCAGTACCAGCACCAAGGGAACCGCCCATCGTGAGGTCCATAGCGAAAAGCAGCACAAGTGGCAGCAAGAAGGCCAACAACATGGCGCGCCAGGTAAAAACAAGGCGATCTTCATTCATTCTCGTCACCTCCTAAGTTCGCAGCAACGATTGATGCGACGTGTGCAAACTCCTTATCGGTTGGTGGTGCAATGGATTTCGGTTCTGGCAACGACCGTTCGTGTAGGAAGATGATGATGCCGAAAACGAGAATGGAAATGGACAAACCTACGGCGGTTCCGAGTAGATCCGCACCTGCGAGCCATAGGTGGTAGCGGAAGGTGTCTGCATCTACATGCCGTCCATCAACCACCATGGCAAGAAGGATGAGCACGAGAACAAAGCCAGAAGCAAACCACATCACGTTTGATTCGGTCGCTCTGCGATCACCAATAACGCGCAAGGATAACGCTGCTCCCGAAAGCAAGCAAGTAAACAACAACAGGAAGGTCGGCCAAAACACAAGCCAGTACCGATTCACCTCGCCTCCAAGAGCGGGTGTGAGGTTCCACCAATGCATGCCAATGAACCAAACAAAACCAATGAGAAAGGCCATGACGCCAAGGCGACGATCGCTCCTTGGGAGGCGTCCAACCGGAACATGGCCTGAGAACGCAATAAGATACACACCCGATAAGAGAAGCGCAGCAGGTCCAAGAATGAAGCCAAGTAAATGGCCGGCGGCACTGGACGGAGAATCGGGCACTGTCCATGGAGAGGTAACGAGGCCGAGCATGCCAAAACCTACCAAAAACCGCCCGAAATTCCTCCCCGAAGAGGTCTTAGAAGAAAGGGAAATCCAGACGCCTAAAGGCACCAATGAGGCAGGAAGCCAAAACCACAGGGCTGCCTGGGCCATCGGATTCATGGCGCTGGCTTCGCCGCTGGTCTTATCAAATCAACCCTGATTCTCACCCGCAGTGGCGTGATTGTAGGGCAAGGCCCGGTGCGGCATCGCTAAATACCCGACTCTTGTGGGCCGAATGCTTAAGGTGCTCTTATGGTGAAAATGCCTCGTCAAGTGAAGCGTTACAGTCCGTCGGCTGGCAAGCATACAATGCACACAGTCGAGCGCGTGAAGAAGAAGCGCGCTTCCGAACTTCGCTGGGGTCAGCGACGGTTCCGCCGCGTGATGGCTGGTTACCGTGGTTTCCCACGTCCAAAACCTGATGGCCGTGAAAAGCCAACCAAGCGAGTCAACATTCTCTTCCGTTGTACGGAAACTGGCAAGGCACACTATGCGCCATGCAAGAGAGCGAAGAAATTCGAACTGATTGACAAGTGAGTTGAACATCATGGCAAAACATTTCCTTAAGGTCGCCTGCAGAGATTGCGGCAATGAAACAATCATTTTCTCCCGCTCAACCACCGTTGTTTCTTGCAACGTTTGTGGCGCGACTCTTACCAATCCATCCGGCGGAAAAGCCGATCTCATTGGTTGCACTGTTGTTGAAGCACTCGAGTAAGGAGGCTGAGCCTCCATGCCCTCTGAGAAATCAACAACAACTCCCTCAGAAGGCGAACTTGTTGTTGTATCAGTCACGACCGTAAAACAAAACGGCGCCTACGTCTCCCTTGATGAATTCGAAGGTGTCGAAGGTTTCATTTTCATCGGAGAGATTGCAAGCGGGTGGGTCAAGAACATCCGGGCCTTTGTCAGAGAAGGTCAACGCTTGATCTGCAAGGTCATGCGAACCCGAAAGGATGGAACATCCCTCGAGTTGTCACTCAAATCTGTCTCGGAAGAACGCCGAAGGGATCGATTGCAAGAGTGGAAGAATGAGCAACGAGCTCACCAACTCCTCAAGGTACTCGGAGAAAAGGTAGGATGGAGTGCTGAAGAAATCGCATCCTCCGGCGACGAATTGATTGATGCATTTGGCGGACTCTACACTTCGTTTGAAGAAGCCGCAATGAATGAAGGTGCTCTGCAAGATGCAGGATTCGAAGGTGATTGGCTGCAACCTTTCATCGAAATTGCAGTTGAGAACATCATTCCTCCATTTGTTGAAATCCGTGGAACATTAACCCTCAGCATCAACTCCACAACTGGTGTCGATACCATTCGAGACGCTCTGCTCGCAGCAGAAGCGTTCTCCTCACCGGAAGAAGAGATCGAAATCACGTGCCATTACAACGGTGCACCCGAATACAGAATTGAATTGAAGGCCCCTGACTTCAAGACCGCTGAAGCCCTCTGGGAACAAGCAACATCGGCAACGTTGACCCATGTGGTCGAAGCTGGTGGCGAAGCGGATGCAATCCGTGAGTGAGCATGAAACATGAGGCGATGATATGGCACGACAACTCCTCCAACAATGCCTCACTTGCCAAGCGTGGTCATTATCCACAACATGCCCTGCATGTGGCGAAACTGCTCAAGCAGCAGCCCCTCTCAAGTGGTCACCGGAAGACAACCGTGCGCAAATCCGCAGGAAGATGTACAACGTTGAATCCAAAGAATGGGCTCAAGAATTGCCAACACTTCCTTCCCTTCAAGACATGAAGGACAGCCACGTTGTGACTGAAGAAGAGTGAACCCTCGCTTGAAGAACAGGGCCCCCAAAACGGGCTTGATTCGCCCCTCTTAACATCAAACATTATAGCGCGGCGCGACTCGTTCGAGCGTTTATGGGATTGCACATTGAATGGAGAAAGCAGCCCAACACACTTGGCGATCATCGAATGATGTTGTTCGCCCTACCTGGTGTTGGTAATGTTGGGAAGGCGGCCCTCGAGGGCCTCACCCAAGTCAATGAGTGCACGGAACTGGTGCGCCTTCATCACACTGCTTTGCCACCATTGGCCATGCTTGACCAAGACGGCCTTCTCACACCACCTCACCTTTCGCTGTGCGCTATAGAGTCAGTTACAGGCGTGCGAATCCTCACGCTCACTGGAACATCACAGCCCCTTGAACCAGAACATCAAGGCAGCATGGCTCAAGCACTGATGTCTTGGCTTTCTGAACAGGGAGTTGAGGAAATTTACGTGCTTGCAGGACTCATGGACGAACCCACACGAAAGGAATGCTTCATCGTCCCATCGAGTGTTGACCACAGAATGGATTTAGAGGCCGCTGGCGTAGATGTACGGCGAGACGAGCCTAAATCTGGAGCGATCGGCCTCACCGCCCTCATGGCATCGGTTGGTCCCCTTCATGGCGTTCGTTCTGCGTGCGCAATTGCCACAACCGTTGGCTCAAGTGGCGATGTGTTTGCCTCACAACGGCTCTTGGAAGCACTGGATGGTTGGTTTGATTTGGGCATCGCCCTCCCTGCTGACGCACAAGCAATGCTGACAGAGAAGCTTGCGTCACTGGCACCTGAATCGAAGGAAGACTATGTCGCCGATCTGACAGAATCCCCTGATGCATTCTACATGTGAAGCGGCTGTACGCTCATGAATGTGATTGGCGCCGAGAGAGAGATTTGAACTCCCGTGTCCAGGGGACAGTGGATTTCGAATCCACCGCAATACCGGGCTATGCGATCTCGGCCGCAGACTTCGCTCCAGCGCCACCGTCATAAGCATGGTGCTATGACAAGCAGACATGCAGGTTCAGTTCACCGGCCGAGACCACAACCTCACTGTGGAATGTGAAAGTGGTACAACGGTCCGCTTGGCACTTGGCAAAGCTGGAATCCTTGCATCAACAGTCATTGTAAGCCACGAAGGCGTCGTTTTACCTCACGCTACAAAACTCACAAGCGACATCTCGTTGTTGGTCACAACCGTTTCATCTGGCGGCTAATCAGTCCGTTCGACCCGCTCAGTGATCTGAACTTTGGAATTGCGATTGATTTGACCTTTCACATCAATGGCCCAAGCATCGAGGCTTAGGTTTGCGGCCACGATCGTGTCGCCCACTTCCGCAAGATCGTACTGAGCGCCCCAGTCTGCGGCCCACCCTTCGACCTTCATCGAACCATGGGCGTCCATGAGCATCATGCCTTTCCTGTGCCATGATTTTCCGTTGCGGCCAACGCCTTTCTTTTCAAATCGATAGACGAGCCGACCGGTGACATTCCAACGTGCCCTAAAATCAAGCAACGTCGTCTCAACATGCTCATCTTCGCCCGCGTAAATAACAATTGCATGTGGATCCACTTTCAGTTGAAGTTCACCTTTGTAATTCGCCGATGGAACAACGCCTTCGAGGCGGACTCGATCGCCTTTTGCCAAGTCAGCGGGCCATGCAGGCTCACCATCTTGATGACGATCGACCAACAACTGGAGACTGGCAAAGTGGCCATCCTGTTCAATCTTGATCTTTGGACGGCGACCATCGCCACCACCCATCACACTGAACACGTCGGCAATAAGCGTCATCCGAGGTTGTAGTGCGTTGATTGGAGTCAAGTCATAGGAAGCTGTCGAGCCAGGCAAACGGATTGAACCTCCATCGGGCAATGACTCAGGCCCATCTCCACCAGGACAGACAGCCTTCCAATCACACCGAGAGCAGCGGCTTTCTTCTGGCGCCTTTGTAGGCACGCCACCCGGTGAGAAACCCCGCATTGGCAGAGGCTCTGGTGGGCAGTCGTCGATGGTCGGTTGTTCAGATTTGATTTCTTTCCAAAGCGATTCTAACTTCGTCTCCATGGCCTCCATTTCGGGAACTGTCGGAACCTGGATTTCTTTTATCACGTCAGCACCGAGGTACCATATTTGCAAGGCATCAACCTGCTCTTTACGCTCATGTGTCACCCACCATAGCATGGCGTACATCCGCAGTTGTTCGACATAATTGCCCGAGCGGTCACCTGCACCGACGCTGGCTTTCAGGTCAACGATGTTGATTCGCCCATCCCATCGGTACACCATGTCGTACTCGCCTTGGAACCAATGGTCAGGATGGATGGCGTTCATTGCAAATTTCCCGGCATGTGGATCGACAAACCAAGGCCGCGAAATCTCCCAAGCCTCAACCCAAACCAGGGGTCCATCTTGTGCGAGTGGATGGCGAAGGGACATTTCGTAACGGCGACCGTCCGGAGCGGGCCAATGAGGTCGCACCCCTTTTCGCCATTGTTCAAGTCCCGGGCCGCCGTTTGCATCAAAACATCGCTGCACTTCTGCAAGGTGCATCTCAAGCCCCTTCAGGCACATTTCCATGCACCGTGCGGGGTCAACACTTGACCAGTCACCTGCTTTGCGTTCGTCTTTTTCCCACTCCTCCTTCATGGCCTTAAGGGCCAAAGGAAGGTGAGCCTGAAGACGTTGCTGAGCCCATGAGCGCAGGCCTTCGAGATCGACTGGCCACATTTCAGTGGGCAAGGCGAGCAAGCGGTCCGCTGGCCAAGGCATGTCGGAATCCCGACTCGGGACGCCATTGTCGTCTAATGGAATATTGGACAGCGTATCCGAAGAGGCACTTGGCGCTAACAACGCAGGCGATTCTTGGAGCATTCGGCAAAATGCTTCTTCAACAGCACGACCGACAAACAGAACAGGGATTTGAGGCATCTTGAATCGACGCACTTTCTCATAGAACCACATCCTTGAGCAATTTGTGTAGGCATTCACCTGACTCGCACTCAAGCGGTTGTAGGGACCCACTGAATCATCGTCGTTAATGGCGAGTCGGACAGGCATACATCGCAATGTTGACCGACGCTTCTTAAACTCTAAGCCACCTTTAATTGTCTTTGATGGTCAATCGAGTTTTCCGGTTGTCGATTCGAAGTTGAGGTAAGCCGGCACGCCAGCCAAGTTCTGCTGCCATCAGAGTGATTCGATCTCCAGGCCGGATGGCTTCCATTTGTCCAGAGATACTCGAGCCAAAAGCTGCTATTTCCACGACGTGAGCACCATCCCAGAGGTGCATTGCAAACATGGTCCAAGGTTTTTCATCCAATCGAACACCAGAACGTTTTCTCAAACTGAGCACGATGCCCTCGACGTTCGCTCTCGTTCGCAAAAGTCCAACTCGAGTGGTGAGGTCTTTGAGGTCTTTTCCAGAGTCGGCAAAATGCTCTTCAGCTTCAGCAACCGTCATCAGTTTGCTCTTCGAATCGAGGTAAAGGCGAGGGCTGCCTCGCCAAACACCTGGCAGAGCATTGATGATCACGAGTTCCCCTTTCGGGCCGTCATGGAGTGCTGGATATGAACCCGGCTCACTTTCTTCAACAGTGATTTGAGCGCCACCTGCCATCAACATAGCGCCGAGCACAGGTTCGCCAAAGTGGTTGGGCAGTGGGCCCCAAGCACCAGTGAATTTCCCATGCACATGAACTCGGTTTGGAATTGAAGAAAGCGGCTGGCTTGGTGAGGCCACCTCCAAGGATCGGACCGAGGTAATCGATGCCAACAATTCATCATTGACCAATGAGCCATCAGAATTTTTGCCCAGGCTGCACCAATGACATCCAGCGGCTTCGCCCGTACAAGCGTCACCCGGCAGTGCTGGAAGGGCTACTGGCCCGGAGCCCATCCCCTGCATGGCTTTGTTGATTGAAAAAAACTCGGTAGTCATGGCATGAATTTCTTCTTTTGTTGGAGCATCGTAGGTGAGTCGGTGAGGGCCAGCGAGGTACCAACCTTCCAATCCATCAATGGTTTGACCGTCATGAGTTTCATGCCACAACCAAGCATAGAATCGAAGTTGATGTTGCAAGGAGGCTGCGAACCGAGAAGTTGGATCTCCAGATTTGATATCGATTAGACGGATTCGACCATCCCATCGCATCACGAGGTCAAGTTCGCCTGCAGCCCACCCTTCCGGGTGGTACAATCGCTGGGGTTGGTGGACGCGGGGGTCCTTCACCCAAGGCCTTGCTATTTCCCAAGCTTCATGCCATGACACATCCGTACCTGCCTCGTTCCATACCATCGGTTCGTCACGAGCCCAAGAGCGCATGCCGAAACTGCGGACCTTGTCGGGCACTGGGAAGCGTGGCTCCTCGCCCCAAGCAGGTGAAGGAACTTCGAATGGACATTCACCCCTTCTGTACTGTTCGAGGTACGGGCCACCGCCTGCATTCATGCACTCATTCACCTCTTCCATGAACAGGGTCAAGCCTGCACGAAGCTTTTCCTCCATTGTTTCGAGTTCTATTTCTTCCCAAACCCAATCGGCCGTTCGCCACAAGGAAGCATCCCAATCAGCTTGCCCAGCCTCTTGTGCACGTCGTGCAGCATCGGGTACTTTTTGGGCAATCCAGTGGCTCAGTTCAGTAAGTGAGTTAATGCTAGCATCAGGCCTGTGCATCAGCAAACCGCACAGTTCATCCTCAATGACGATTCCAAGAACTTGAGAGGGTGTTGTTGGACCAGAAAGCCCGAGTTTCGAGCCGAGAAACCATTGGCGTTCGCAACGGAGAAATGTGGTCAAACCGCTTGCTGAAATTCGTGAACGGGAACGTCCAAGTGGGCCTCCAAGTGGCGGGAGTCCAACTGGCATTCATGTCACCTCATCAATGATTGAAGGAGTAGAAATCTCCAGAAGTTCTCTGCTCTCGATCCTTTCGACTTTCGGTTTTGTTAATCCGTGGACGTTTTGAGTCATGATCCCGCCGGAATGTGACATTCACGCCTTCAAGGAATCGATTCATCCCTGCTTGAAGTCTGAATGGGCCCTGCGCTTTTCCATAGCGTCCACCCTCGCCTTCGAAAACAAGCAAGGAATCACTGACGATGTCGATGAAGTAAACGTCGTGGTCAATGACGAATGCAGACTTTTCGTTGGCTTCCATGGTTCTTCGAATCGCTTTGGCGGCTTCCATGCGAGCGTTGGCATCAAGATGGGCCGAAGGTTCGTCAAGCAGGTACAAGTCTGCCTCTCGACCAAGACAGATCGCTATAGAAACCGCTTGTCGCTCTCCACCGGAGAGTTTCTTGACGCGCTTGGGAAGCAGCTGGTCGACACCGAGTGCTCGAATGACGTTGACATTGAATTCACCGCTTCGCCAGCGTGGACCAATTTCACTGTCGAGCCACAACTGAACGCTTCCATCGATATCGACATGGATGTGCTGAGGTTTGTAGGAGATCGAAGCATCTGAAGTGACCCAGCCCTCATCGTATTCATGTTCACCAGCAAGGACCTTGATCATGGTTGATTTGCCAGTACCGTTGGGACCAACCACACCCACGACTTCAGAGCGGTGCACAGCGCCCTCTCCAGTTTCGAGTTTGAATTCACCAAGGGTTTTGCCAAGTCCGCCCCAGGAGACCACTTGTGAACCGAGTTCTGAAACACGATCGCTGTGATTAAGAAATTTGATCGGCTTGTCACGAATACGGACATTTTGTTCTGGAAGGAATCCATCGAGGTAGGTGTTGATGGCTTGACGGGTTGACCGTGCAGGCGTGAAGATACCGAACGCCCCCTTCTTGCCGTAAACGATGTGGACCAGGTCACATAGCACGTCAAGCACCGCCAAATCGTGCTCGATAACAATGACGCGCTTTGTTTCTGCGAGGTCTTGGATGATCCGAACAATTCTCATTCGCTCGTGAATATCGAGGTAAGAAGATGGCTCATCGAAGAAGTACACATCGACATCTCGAAGCAGCGTTGCACAAATGGCCATCCGTTGCAATTCTCCGCCAGAGAGTTGCTGAATCGTTCGATCAAGCAAATGGTCGATGCCAAGTTTCTTTGTCATCTCATCGAACATCTTTCGTTCATCGACTTTGGAAAGAAGGTCACGGACGGTGCCTTTCACCCGCTTCGGGAGCCGGTCGACATTTTGTGGCTTGAGAGCAACTTTGATTTTTCCATCCCGTACAGCCACAAAGAAATCTCGAAGTTCACCTCGAGGCAATGTCTCGATGACACCGTCCCAATCCGCTTCCTTGTCCAACCAGTCACCGAGGTTAGGAATCATACGGCCCGACAAGGCATTGATGGCCGTTGATTTGCCCATACCGTTTGGTCCAAGGATTCCAACAACGCTTTCCTTTGATGGAGTTGGCAGCCGGAACAGTCGGAATCCGTTCATTGAATACCGATGAATCATGTCGCTCTCGAGTTCGCTTGGCAATTGTTCGATGATCAAGGCGTCGTGCGGACATTTATTGATGCAAATTCCACAGCCGATGCAAAGGCTCTCCGAAATGTGAGGCTTGCCCGTTTTGTCATCGAGGATGATGCATTCTTGACCATTTCGAACCGGTGGGCAGAAGGCATGACATTCATCGTTGCACTTCTTTGGTTGACAACTGTCTTCCTTCAGAACGGCTACTCGCATTGTCTCACCCCTTCTCCTTGTGTTGATGTCATTGGTTAGGACTTATGGAACTCGCGCCCAAAAACATGGGGAACGATGGTTCCCACAAGGATTGGGCTCGGCCCAATTCGTTCTCAAATGAGTCCCTTGAGGTGCTCGTGTCCCTTGATGAGTCGAACGGTGCATGGGGTTGGGAACTTCATGCTGGCCTTGCGAAGAGCATCTCGGGCAGTGAGGTAAAACTCTGGGTGAACTTGAATCGAGATAACTCGCTGTCCCCGCTTTACACGAGCAGCGGTTCCGACGTTCTTTCCGAAAGCACAGCGCATTCCTTGTGAAACACGGTCTGCACCAGCACCGGTTGCTTGCTTGTTTTCGCGAAGAACGTGGTGTGGGAATGTGTGAACTCGAAGAGCGTATCCTTGGGTTCCAGCGGCCTTACGGATCGTGGAGTTGGAGATAACACGGGCAGCTTCGAGGGCTGTGTGTCGGATTTGCACGTTGTTATCGGAGCGCAATTCGAGGATGACAGGGAACTTGCCTGTCTCAGCAGCAACACGGTTTCCGACGTGGAACTGGTGGATTCTGTTGTTTGGGACACCGCCGATGAACTTACGTCGAGTGTATGCAGGTCCCTTCAGTCGGCGATACATAGATGCTGGTTTACGTGCCATAATGAACTCTCCAAGCAACCCTGCGACCAATGGTTCCCTTATCATCCCTCCGCCTTGGCTCCTGCGGGAGAGGAGGGGCGAAATCAAAGTGAAACGGCGGCTTGCATGCGAACAAAAGCATTCATGTGCTCCGTTCGTTTGTTTCCCTCTATGGCGAACGGATGGCGTGGGTACCTCGAAGAGGAATCCGAATTCCAGTGGATTGCCATGGCAGGTTTCCTTGCTTTCATTTTGCTCGGCGCCCTCGCGATTCAAGGCACAAGCAACTTGCCTGGTGTCGAGGTCGGTCCAAGCGATTCAAGCCACGCTGGAAATCGAGTGCTCGATATTGAGTATTCAAGCGGAACCACCTTCACCGCCAAGGTGCTCACAGATGACGGCGTCGATCTTTACCAACAGAACGGACCAATGACAGTGACCAAAATCATGAGTGCCAAAGACGGCCTCCCTGCGGACAACATCAACTTCATCACGCCCCTCGAAAACGGGAACACTGCCATTTCACCTTCCAAAAACACGGTCCAAGTTATTCATTCACCGGACAACGAAGCAAACGGTGAGACCACGATTACGACCCTGGACCTTGATTCCAGCAATGGAAATTTCACAATCATGGATTTAGCTGAATCTGTTTCAGGCACCCAAGCTTCATGGATGATGGTCACAATGCAAGGCACATCGACAAGCCTCAGAGGACTCGGAAGCATATCTGATGCCTCGGCATCGAGCGACACAATTGCCACCTCCATGGCATCAAGCACCCTCTCGATGCCAATGCTCAACTCCGCAGGTGCTGTTTGGCAACAAGTGGTGCCCCTTGGAAGCGAACAATGGGTCGCAAGTGGCTACCTCTCATACACGAGCAGCGAGGCTGGAGCAAGCCCGGCCGCTCCCAAAATCGTCCCGACTGTTGCCGTGATCGATTGGGACGGGGGCCTCACTGCACCAATTGTCGCATCGATGCACACTGGTGAACGAGGCCTCTATCACACATTGCTTTCATTGAGTGATGGGACTGTGTTTGCCGCAGGCGACCATGGAAGCACGTACCTCAGCACCTCTGGCTCGATGACCCATCACAACACACCAAGCGTTGCAGCAACCGTCGATGACACTGACAGAGTCTGGTTGTTCGGTGACGTAGGAAGCAAGACCATCCTTCGGCATTCTGGAGATCAAGTCGAACAGCTTTCACTCGCTGAACCACTGACATTCCAAATTGAGAGCAAGGGCTTTGCCTCCGAACAAATCTTCCTTCACGGAACCGATGGACAAGGCGAGCCACAAACGCTGATCATTGACACCAGTGCCCCCGGCTCTATAGAGAGTGGAAGAGGATTCCTAAACTTCCTTTTCCTCACTGTATTCAGCGTCATCATGGGCGTGATGATCTGGACGGCCGGGTCGCGACTCATCAACGCCCGTCGCTTTTGAAGAAGGCAAGCCATCGTGTGGACTTATGCTCATCCAGCATCGATTCGCTCGAGAACCTTCATTTGCTCTCGGCAACGACAGAAAAATCCAGCGGAAGGAAGGAGGTGAATCGGCATGTCAAAACGAGGGATGATGGACCAATTCATGGACATCAAGACTGAACATCCAGATTCGGTTTTATTTTTCCGAATGGGTGATTTCTATGAACTCTTCCATGAGGACGCAGTGACTGGTTCAGAAGTGCTCGGCTTGGCCTTGACTTCACGGGACAAAAAAGCCGAAAAACCAATCAAAATGGCTGGTTTCCCGTGGCATGCGTTGGAAGACAACATCAGAACCATGCTCAAAGCGGGCCACAAGGTCACCGTTGCTGAGCAAGAACAGGAACTGAGAGAGGGAGCAAAACTCCTAGAGCGGGTTGTAACTCGAGTCTACACTCCTGGAAGTTTGTACGAGGAATCACTCCTCGGTACTGAAGAGCGCTCGCTCTTGCTCAGCATTTGCCTCGGAAAATCGTCCATCGGCATCGGAATCATTGACGCATCGACAGGCCAAGCATGGGCCTCGAATTTAGACGGTGATGACCGGTTTTCAAGGGCCCTTGACGAAGTTCTCCGATGGCGACCGACAGAGATTGTCGTCGCTCCAAAAGATGCGGACGATGCGACGCTCCGAGCGTTGTTCACGCACCTCGATGGCGTCACCATCAGCCAACACAAGGCATCCGAAGCCAAACGAAGGGATCGTCTTACGAAGGTCCTCAAAGTCGCAGACCTAGGGCACATTGACCTCGATGACGCACCACTCGCCATCGCAGCCGCTGGATTAGCCGCCGACTACCTCGCGTCCATGCACCTGACTGAGGAAGTACCACTTCGAGACCTTGAGGTCGTGGAAGAGAACGCTCATCTTGTGCTGGACCAAACCACGCTTCGAAACTTGGAATTGACGTCAACGCTTGCAGGAGAGTACGAAGGAAGCCTCCTTTCAACCATGAATGCATGCCGAAGTGCAATGGGGCGACGCCTGCTCAAAACTTGGATTTTGAGACCTCTTGCAGACCTCACCGCAATCGCTGCAAGGCACGATGCTGTCGCAACTCTTTCCAGATCTGCGCGCCGACTAGACGGGCTTCGAGAAGCCTTGCGGGGATTGCGAGACATGGAACGCCTTGCGACACAATTAGCATACAATCGGTCAAACGGAAGGGATTTGTTGGCAGTAGCCGATGCGTTGGAACGAATGCCTGCCATCATCAACCTGTGCAATGAGACCGAGAATCCATTGTTGCTCCACCTTTCATCGGACCTTGATGCTCTGCAGGATGTCGCCGAGAACATCCGGCGCACATTGGTCGAAGAACCGCCGCTGAGCGTCCGAGATGGAGGGCTTTTGCGCCCGGGTTTTGACGACAAAGTAGACGAGTTGCGAGAAACCGCAACGAACGGCCACACGTGGTTTGCTGAATTAGAAACGAAGCTCAAAGCCGAACTCCAAATCCCATCTTTGAAGGTCAAAATGAATCGGCAGATTGGCTGGTTCATCGAGGTTACAAAAATCAATGAAACCAAAGCACCAGAGCATTGGAAGCGAAAACAGCAGATGACCAACGGCTCGAGGTATGTCACCGATGAGTTGCTTGAACGAGATGATGCACTCCTTACGGCAGATACCAAGCTGAAAGAACTGGAGTATCGTGAATTCATCAATTTGAGGGAGGCTTGCAAGGGGCATGCTCAGACATTAGCCATGATTGCTGGAAAAGTTGCTGCAATCGATGTGTTGCAATGCTTTGGCACCATCGCCCGAAGTCGAGCATGGACTCGACCGGAAATGGCTCAGAGCGACCAAATGAAGGTTCAAGGCGCCCGACACCCTGTGCTCGAACAGCAATCTGGTTTTGTTCCAAATGATTTGGATTTGACAAAGAAGCGCAAGTTCCTGTTGATCACTGGGCCCAACATGGGAGGAAAGTCGACCTATTTGCGCACCACCGCATTGATGAGCATCTTGGCTCAGAGTGGATCTTTTGTTCCAGCTGAGAAAGCAAAAATTGGCCTCGTTGACAGAATCTTCACACGAGTTGGAGCAAGTGATGACCTCCGCAGAGGGCGTTCAACATTCATGATGGAAATGATTGAGGTCGCACACATCCTTCGTCGCGCCACATCCAACTCGCTGGTTCTTTTGGATGAAATCGGTAGGGGTACATCGACCTTTGATGGCCTTTCCATTGCATGGTCAGTCACTGAAGACATCTGCAAACGGATTCAAGCCAGAACCTTGTTTGCGACGCATTATCACCAATTGATTGGACTCGAAGGGGAAGTTGACGGTTTGGTCAACGTCCATGTTCAAGTTGCGCAAGCGAATGGAGAACTGCGATTTATGCACACCGTCGCTGATGGACCATGCGATGATTCGTACGGTGTACAAGTCGCAGCCCTCGCTGGCCTTCCACGCCCGGTTGTGGAACGTGCCACTGACTTGCTGGCGTTTTTGGAACGCCAAGCCGAGGGGGCAAAGGCTGGCGAATCAGGCACTCCGACCGCAAGAGCGCATGGTCAATCAAGCCTCATGGGCTATTTTGCCGCCGCAGCAATGAACCAAACCAAGACACAAGAGGCGGCACCACTAATGCCACAAGCCCATCACGATATCATCGAACGCATCGAGGGACTGGACATCGATGAAATGACGCCAAGGCAGGCGCATGATGCGCTTTACCAACTCAAGAAACTCCTTGGAGGCGATGCAATTGAGTGAACCAAACAGAATCCTCCAGCTCGATGATGCGACCATTGGCCATATCGCTGCTGGCGAGGTTGTTGAACGACCGGCCCAGGTTGTCAAGGAACTGCTTGAAAACAGCCTTGATGCTGATGCAAAGCGTGTTGTCATCACGATTGAGCGAGGAGGTTTTGACCTCATTCGAATCGAAGATGATGGAAGCGGCATTGATGCAGACGACCTTCCTCTGGCACTTGATCGCCACGCAACCTCCAAATTGAAGAAGCGCGAAGATCTCAATTCCATCCACACGCTTGGATTCCGAGGCGAGGCACTGGCCAGCATCGGCATGGTCTCAGCACTGAGCATTGCAAGTCGCCCCTCGAACACTGAAGGCAAACGGATTGTGATGGATGACGGTATCAAAGGTTCCATCGAACCATTCGGGATGGCAAATGGAACCAGAATTGATGTCGAACACTTGTTCCAAAACACACCCGCAAGGCTCGCGTTCCAACGGCGCCCTGCGACTGAAAATGCTCGCATTGTTGATGTTGTGGTCGCCCACGCAATGGCCCATCAAGGTGTGGCCTTCCGACTTGTAATCGATGAGCGAGTGGTCCTTGACGTACCCGCATCTGAAGCAATGACGGATCGCTTGTATGACCTCCTTGGAGGGCAAGCGGAATCAATGCTGGAACTCAATGCCCCAGAAGTCGATGCAAGTGCACCAGGTGAAGAAACTTGGACGGGTTGGATCAGCACGCCTGACATCACCCGGGGAAAAGGAGATGATATCCACATTCTCATCAACGACAGACCGGTTGCTTCAGGTCCATTTTTACAAGCCATTCGAAGGGGTTACCGAACCCGTTTGATGCAAGGCAGACATCCCCTTGCAGTGCTTTCTCTTCATCTTCCGCCAAGTGAGGTGGATGTCAACGTTCACCCTACAAAGAGGGAAGTGCGATTGCGGCATTCATGGAGGGTGCTGGAGCGATTGGAACGCGCCATTGCGCATACCCTCGAATCTGTGCCGACTGAGCCTGATGCTGCAGGAGGTATTCCTGGATTACAAGGATTAAGTCAAAGCCAGGTTCCAAGCATTCAAGAGCACTTCAAACCGAAACCAGCACCACAAGAAAATGAGGCGGATGACCCAATGGCAGCTGCGGCAGGAACGACGCCGATTCTACTACCGCGGAAGGAATCCGCATCTCCAATTCCACCAGCATGGGCGATCGCAGCTGGTGCTCAACTCAACCTCCATGGAGGCGAGGCAGAATCCGCTCCAAAACCTGTGAAACAACGACCACAATCCACGGCGCCGTCCGCCCAGAACACGTTGCCTGGAATGGATAAGAAACCAACAGCACCAGCACTCTCACCTGCAGAGCGTGAACTCCATCGTCACGCAGGTCAAGGCGTACGCTCATCCCCAAGCGACGAATCACCACTCGGTCCAATCATCAATGATTTACCTGAAATGGAACCTTTGGCTCAATTTGCAGACTCCTATATTCTGGTGCAAGCGGAAGATGAGTTGTTGTTGATCGACCAACACGCGCTGCACGAGAGGGTGCGGTACGAACGATTGCGACACAACGAATCTATTTGGGCAAGTCAAACCCGTCTCGAACCATTACCATTGAACCTTGACGCTCGACAAAGTGTTCGCATGGAAGCTGCTCAAGATACCTTCAGAACAGTTGGATTTGAAGTGCAGAGCTCGGAACAAGGGTGGTCGGTCATCGCTGCGCCTCAGTTATTGGAAGGCAAAGAAGTCATACCGTTCATGCTTGACTTGCTGCAAGACACATCAGAAGATGGTGCACCCCTTACAACGGTTGATGATCGAAAGGACCACCTTGCGTTCCTAAACGCTTGCCGCGGAGCTGTCAAGGCGAATGAAAAACTGACCCTCCCGGAAATGAGGCGGTTGCTCGATGACATGCGCCGCATTCCAAATCCCTGGGCTTGCGTCCATGGTCGTCCAACAGCGCTGCGGCTTCCACTCGATGCTTTGGATCATCACTTTGGGCGACACGGCTAGTCGTCAAGAGGCGGAAGCGTAACACGCTCGACGCCAATCCCCGCTGCCTTTAACCTGTCAAGGAAGGGTTCATCGGCGACCAAATGGAGGGTTTGGCCGACAATGTCTCCACCGCATTTTGATGCTAAGAGAACTGCCGTCATGAACAATCGATGATCGTCGTGTGTCTCAACTGGGCGATTCGGTGTCGAAGGGTTTTGACCACCTTCAATCAGCAAACCATCTTCTGTGACCTCTGCCTTCATGCCGAATTGATGCAGAATTTCTGCGGTTCGATTCAAACGGTTGCTCTCCTTATATGCTGCGTGGGCTGCACCTTTGAGCACGCCACCTTGATTGAGAGCGAGCACTGCTGCCAGTGGAGGAAGCAAATCATTGGCATCTCTGAGGTCCAAGTCAACTGGTCCCTCGGCGTCGATGTTTGTTAGGGTGGAACTAACCCATTCAATGCCAAGCGCTTTGGCCTTCTCATGCAGCACTTCGTGACCAATAGCATCTTCCGCCTTTGGCCAGCCAGTCAACTCCACGTTGCGACCGAGGGCCGTACAGGCCAAGAGAGAAAAGGCCGCCATTGAAGCATCGCCGGGAATCGAGTACTGCTCGACTTTGTCCAGAGAGGATGGTTTGAGAGTCAGCTCTCCTGAACCCTTCGAAGCTTGGCCACCGAACATGCGGAGCAGCCGGAGACTGAGTTGTGCATGGCGGGAAGAGACGGCCTCTCCTTCAAGTCGGAGATTGACTTCGCAGGGAAGCCCAGGCGCTGCCAGAATCCACGAGGACATCGGTTGACTTGAGCGGCTAATATCAAGGGAGATGCCATTGCCAAGTCGTGCCGCATCCATGGGCCCTTCGATGAGGGCAGGGAGGCGCTCTTCACCCATTCCAACCGACACCGTGGCACCGCCTTGTTCGAGGGTGCCCCAAAGTTCCGCAGATGAACGCTTTCGGAGCGATCCATCGCCATCGAGCATGACTGGACCTCCAATCATGGCAGCGTGAGTTCCAAGCAAACGAAGCGTTGTACCAGAGTTGCCGGCATTGAGAACAGTTGCTGGACGCTTGAAACCGGACGAACCTGCCCCGTGAACCACCCATTTCACTGCATCCGGGTGGTGTTCAAAATGAACCGGGTTCACTTGCGTGAGGCGTTGACCATCGATGTTGTAATCTTCAATGGAAATCCCAAGTTGTTGGAGGCATCGACGCATGGCCCGTGCGTCCTCTCCTGCATGACGAACATTGAGAAGTTCCACCGGTTGAGAGGATTGTGCAGACAAGAGAAGGGCCCGGATGAGGTGGCTTTTCGATGGAGGAAGCGCCCAACGAACCGGGTCAAGTGAGGCGCACGGCGTCACGCGCAGAGCATGCACATCGTTGCGGCGATGGCCTTTCCCACTCGAGGTCCAGCGCTTCGACCAACGCTTGCCCATACATCCTCCAGCCTCCCTTTGCCCATCAACCCTTGCAACACAGCATAAAGACCGAGAAGCAACAGCACAGGCCATGGCCCACCTTGATGCGCTGCACCGTCCTTTGCTGGACCTGCGTATCTCTGTGACCGACCGCTGTAATTTCCGGTGTCGATATTGCATGCCAAGGGAGCACTTTGGAACAGATCATGCGTTCCTAGACAAAACGGAGATTTTGACCTATGAGGAGATTGCTAACATCGCCTCCTCAATGCGCCCGCTTGGCCTCCGAAAAATACGAATCACTGGAGGTGAACCACTCATCCGCAAGGACATTGCCATTTTGATTGAAATGTTGAGAGCACTCGATTCTCAACTGGATTTAGCCCTCACCACAAACGGCATTCTCCTCGCTAAACACGCTAAAACACTCAAAGAGGCAGGGCTAAACCGGGTCACTGTAAGCCTTGATGCATTGGATGAGGACGTGTTCAAATCCATGGGCGACACAGACCACTCCCCTGAAGAAGTCATCCAAGGAATCGATGCGGCACTGAGTGTTGGCCTCGGAGTCAAAGTGAACATGGTGGTCCAACGAAACGTCAACGAAAATCAAGTCGGTGCAATCGCAAAAATGGCTCACGAGCGAAACCTGGTCCCACGCTTCATCGAGTTCATGGATGTAGGCACCACCAACCAATGGAACATGGAATCTGTTGTGTCAGGTGAAGAGATACGCCAAACATTGTCCAACACAATCGGCCAATTAGAACCGGTTGACCCTCGTCACCCTTCTGATGTAGCGAAACGCTGGCAAACAGAAAGCGGGCAACAGGTCGGGATGATTCAATCTGTCACCGCACCATTTTGCGGCGATTGCTCAAGGGCAAGGATTTCTGCGAACGGCTCACTCTACACATGCTTGTTCGCAACAAACGGCAACGATCTGCGCTCAATGATTCGCCTCGGAGCCGAGAAAGTCGATCTTACCTCGGCTATCAAAGCAATCTGGACGAAGCGCAAAGACCGGTATTCCGAGCAACGAAACGAACATGACCAACCTGTCTCAAAGATTGAGATGTCGTTCATTGGTGGATGATTAAACATCCATCGGCGGCAACATCACATTGACCAACACGCTTTGAGAGTTAGTATCTACTAACTTGAAGCGCCACGTACCGGAATCTGAACCAATCGTCGTTGAATCTATGACAAAATAATCACCCTGGCTGACAGAGTATCCAGCATCACGATCATGGAACGAGACATTTGCGCCAATCAGGCCATAGACGTCAGCATCAGCGACCTTGCCTCCAAGGGGGTTGCCATCTGCGGAAGAATCCGGGGCGAGGTTCCACTGCAATTTTGCGGGGTCGATTGTTTGGTCAAGACTTGTGAGACGAACCACATGGAAGCCGTTCGACAGACCGCGAACACTCACCGTCGCCTGAGGTGCGCTTTTTTCAGTGGTTGTAAGAGCACCTTGCATCAAAACGAAAACCATGCTCGAAAGCATGACGGTGATTGCTAGCAACAAAACGGTGGCAATGACGGGGCTCACGGCCTCGTTCTTTTCCGCCCGTCGCATGCTGCGCATGGTACACCTGTGTCAACGATGGGACTTGAACCAACCGATGGCATCGTTGGGAATTATGCAGATTTATCCAACACTCAGAACAGCCAGACGGGTTTGTCGCATTCCATCGCCCGTTTGATGCCACCAATTGGCCCTAGAATACGAAGGATTCCTTCGGTGATGAGATCGCCCTTGAAGAAAGCATAACCGAAATTCTTGGTCCTCAAGGAATTCTTTAGGGCTCTTCCAAGCGAGGCACGAAGCCTGTCTTCATAGGCAGTCAACGGGGCACCCGTGTTCAAGTGGTCGAGAATGGCTTCCGCTGCGAAACACCCCGATATGATGGCTTGAGAAATACCGCCGCCATTGCTCGGCATAACCAAACCTGCAGCGTCCCCAATAGCGAGGGTTGTACCATCGACCATCGTCTTGACTGGACCACCCATTGGGATCCAACCGCCACCCCACGAGAGAACTTCGAAGCCCAACTCGTCGCAGAAAGCTTGCAAATGTTCCTTGAGATTGCCCTTCAGGTAACCTGCTCGAACACCCAAGCCAACGTTGGCTGTCTTTGGGCCCTTCGGAATAATCCACGCATAGCCTGATGGAGCGACTGAACCGAGGAACACATCGAATGTTTCCGGGACATCACCTTGTACTTGGGCGTACATTGTTGGAACTTGGTCTTTAGGTCTATAGCGCTCATCATCACCGTGCCGAAGTCGTCCCACATGGGCCAAAGAGCCACTGGCGTCAATCAGAAAATCGAACGTGTAGCGTCCTTTTGTGGTTACAAGAACATCCCTGTTGGATTTGCTTTGGTGTTGAATCCGTGTCATTGCTTCGTCCATTTGAACTTCTGCCCCCGCATGAATGGCTTTGTCACACAGGTATCCATCAAAATGCAAACGGTGGCCTGCGAAGGCGTCGAGGTCGAAATGGAAGGCTTTTCCCGATGGAAGAAAAACCCTCATGTTATCCAAGTTGTGGAGCTTGAGGCGGTCGGGGAATTGGAAGTAATCATACAGCCAAGTGTGATCATCGAGGTTCGAAAAGGTCCCAACAACCTCACCCCAGTTAGGAATGCATTCACCGCACTGTGCCGGATTTCCAACAATGGAACGCCGTTCAATCATCAGCACATCAATGCCATCTTCGGCCAGACGTTGTGCACACGCAGCGCCCGCAGGCCCTGCTCCAACGATGATGACCTGCCGATGTTTGATTTCCTTTCGAGCCATAAGATGACCTCACGTATGTCGCGCCATTACATACCCCGTGATGTGGAGCATCAGGCTCTTGGCTTGACTTTCGGGGAAAGCGTCCAATTCCAAAACGGCTCGCTCAAGATGTGTTTTGACCAGGATTTCAGCGTAGCTCAAACTTGCTGAGCGTTCCAAAAGTTGCATCAGTTCATCGAAGTGTTCATCGCTAAAGGATTCGATGAGGGTTGCCAATCGCTGCCTTTCCTTTCCGTGGGAGAGGGTCAACGCATGAATCAGCGGCAGGGTCATCTTCCCCTCGAGAACATCTGCACCACGTGGCTTGCCCATTCGTTCGTCGCCTCTCAAGTCCAACAGATCGTCAACGAGTTGGAAGGCGATACCAAGTTCCATTCCAAACCGACCAAGACCTGCCGCTTGTTCCTCGGTCAATCCAGCAACAAGTCCGGCTGCTTGGCAACCGGCTGCAAAAGGACCGGCTGTCTTGCCTCGAACGATGGCGAGGTAATCCTCTGGAGAGGTTGCCAAGTTGAGGACGTGATCGAGTTGGTGGAATTCAGCGATGGCAATGTCGGCACAACATTTCGCCATAAGGCGAACAATGTGTTCATCGTAGCGGCCACCAAGACCGAACCCTTGGACAAACAACCAATCTCCTGCAATGACGGCTTTTGCAAGACCGGCTCTTGTGTGGATGGTCTGAACCCCTCGGCGCAACCCCGCCTCGTCATTGATATCGTCGTGGACGAGCGTGGCGGTGTGAATCATTTCGAATGCCAGGGCCAACGGCATGACTTCCTCGGCATCTTGGCCACCTGCAATTTCATGAGCAAGCAAAATGAGCAGAGGTCGGAGGCGTTTTCCACCTGCCAAAAGCATCGACGCACACAGTTCAGCCACCTGGCCGGCACCCTGCTCAATCTCGTCTTCAACAAGTGCTTCGAGGGCTGCGTCAACATGGAGACGCATCACTTCGAGTTGGTCACTCGCTTCCAAACCAATGTTCGCCACGTAACATCCTACAACGGTGCCCTTCTTAACCGGTAGTCTCCGCCCTTGTAATGTGAGGAGCAATCCTCGCCGAGGTGAAATGATGACAGAAAAGGTACGCCTTGAGGTCCTCACCACGCCGTCAAACAGGGACGGAGTGCGTCGGCAGATTGAGAAAACAATCGAAACAAACCGCAACAAATTCGACTTCATTATGAAGCAAGTTCCTCACATGGAAAGTGCCATTGAGGCCCTCAAAGACGGCCATGGTGATTTCCTCGCAATGAGCGCCCATCAATGGAAGGATTTGGACCACGATGGCTTGAAAATTATTGGCGTTCTTCCACGAAGGGAGCCCACTTGGGTCATTGTTTCTGAAGACAAACCAGAATACCTTCAATCCAAAGCCGTCGTCGTTTGTGATCACATGCTCTTGCGCCGTCAGATGAGGCGGTTGCGCGCAGATTTGAACCTCATGAATTCCCAGTCGTTTGCAGATTCGATCGGAAAGGGAGAAGCGTTTGCAACCATGGATGAAGAAGACCGTGTGCCTTGGTTGGAGGAACTTCGCCAAGACGGTGCACTGGATGGTTATATTGTTGACCGCGGCGAACATGGAGCCCTGAGATACAAGGCACGAAGACACACACTTGGTCTCCAACGGGACAACCCCGAACGAACCCATTTCATCCCACCCCCATTGCACGGGTTTACACTTCTTGTTGCGCGAAACGGTTTCCCGAGCGCAACGGTCCAACCGATGTGCGATAACGGCGCTTACATAGCACACCGCATGGAAGTTGCCTTCCTCGCTTCGATTCCAGAAGAACTCCATTCAATCATAGGCATCTTCGTCGAACAACGCAAGGTTGCAGCCATCCTTCGAGAAGCGAACAGGTCGAAGGACGAACACACCCTCGAGAGCGTGCTTGGGGTGGACAATCGAATCAAGGTTGCAGGACCAAGGTTGGAGATGAGAATTGAAACCCTCAATCATCACGGAACGGTAACGGCAGGTGCCGAACGAGTCTGCCCCGTCGAAGAGAGTCACATGGGAATGGTATCTGTGCTCAGAGAATTCCAAATCCTCCTCGACCTCATGCAAACTGAACACGAAGAGATTCCAAGATTGCACATCGGGCTCCCTGAGGATTTCAGCGATGCAAGACCTGCACTGCTCAACCTCAGCGAAGATCACTCAGATTCATCAGAAGAAGAGTGAGCTTCACCGAGTAAAACGCTGTATCCTTGACTAGCGATATATGCTTCAAGTTCAACCATTTCTGCTGGCTGATTGTCTTGGCAGAGTTCCATAATGGCATCATCGATTTCTCGACCATGGCGCTCCCATGTGCCAGCGGAGCGTTGCAAATCCGAAGCGAAGCGTTCCACCACTTCAACGGCTGAGAGGGTTGGATTCAGGACGGTGCCGAGCGAAGCAACAACCTTGTTATTTGTTGAGCGTAACTTACCAAGTTTATTTGAGAGGGAAATGAGGGTGGACCGCAATTCTTCGACATCATTGGATTTTGAAAACTTGCGTTGGGCACGATCTAGATCCTTCCGCATAACACCCACACCAGCGATTATGGCCACTTTGGCCTTGGCTGATTCAAGGATGACATCTTCTGCCATGTCAAGTCTGGAAGAAAGCGCTTCCTCAAAACCTGACCGTTGCTTCCGGAGATCGGCTTGAATCATTTCCTTCAAGGAAGCAACCATCTCATGAGCGTCCCGTAAGCCTGATTTCGTTGCCTTGACCGTCTTGCCCATAAACGGCAATTTGGTCGACGGGTATTGAAACCATTGCCTATCATTAAATTCGTGCTCGGTTTTACCGTTGAAGATGATTCATCCATCGTGGAAACAGCAATTTGGCCATCGCATCACGGCGAAGGCACATATACCCCTTTGAGCCGAAACACAAAGGAAGGTGCTGTGATGGTCGACAAGGGGGAACTCCTATCCGAACTCTATCAAGCCCGGTTTGACGGTTTGAAGGAAGTCGCAGTTGCCTACAACCTTCCAAAAACTGGTTCAGTGGAAACCCTCCGAGCAAGACTCATCCAACACCTCATTCTTGACGAATGGGACCTTTCGCCAGAGGGCATTCGAAACCTCATGAACAACGAACTTGGGGAACTCCTTGGCGTCTTTGGAATTAAGAAATCAGGATCTCTTCGAGCACGAAGGCAACGACTCTATCTTCACCTCAACCACGATGCAAAGCGCCTCGTGCCGGAATCACTCGATTCAATGACTCGGGATGAATTGCATGCGATGTGTAAAATTTTGGAATTGCCACTTTCTGGTGCAAAGCAAGCACTCTTGGTCCGAGTGGCCGGTGTTCTTGCCTCACAAGATGGCGGGTGGGGCAAGGTCAAGAAAAGCCTGCGCCGGCCGAGAACGAACGCCAAGGCATTGCCATCGCCTGCAACACCTGTCCCATCGCCAGTGGCACCCGCACAACCATCATCTGACGCCCATGAAGCAGTGATCGAAGCTGCTGAAACATTTGTTTCGGAACATCCTGAAGGTTGGACGTTTGAAGAGGAAACCGAACTTCGCACCGAATTGGCTCAAGAAGGCATTCAAGTTTCCAAGGCACCGATTGCCTCAACCCTCGATGAAGCCCTCCGAAGGGGCGGGAACGACGGTGCTGAAAGTGAACCCGCACCTTCGATGGTCCAAGTCGCCGAACCCGGTGCAGAGGAACACACGCTCGAAGTGGAATCATCCTTGCTTGACCTCAAGGCACGCCTTCCAGAAATCGAGGCAGCCGGTCGAGATTTTTTGGCAGTGAGCAGCACAAGCGAGCCCGATGACCTCAACGCCTTCATTCAAAGCCTCAAATCACATGGCTTTGCCACAGAAATTCCTGCGGTCCAAGACACAATTCGGACCACCATCATGGACTTAGAGTACCGCTCACAAACCGAGAAACAAGCCATGCATGCGATGCCAAATTCGTGGCGGGAACGAGAAGCGCTCCGTGTGTTTGAAAATTCAAGAGAGGGTCTTAGAGGTCAACTCGATGACACGCTTGCCTCCCATAGCGGCGACCTTGTCAAAGCACGAATGGCCTTCGAAGATGTTGGTCGTTCAATGGGCCTTGACCTTTCAATCCCAAGCGTTTCAGGTCGATTGCACGCATTGTTTGACTTACATGTGGACATTAACCAAGCCCAAGCCCTCCAAGATCCGGCCATTGCACGAAGAAATCGTATCTTGCGCATCCTTCAGCATGGAGCAGTCCACCTTTCGACAACGGAACGCAGCACACTTGACCGATTGGAGCGGAACATAGCTGCATTCGAAGAACTCGTCGAGACCATTCTCGAAAGCAGTGAGGGTACCTTCAGCGAACCTCAACAAGCGCTCGTTATTCGTTTCCTTGAATCACGAGGCTACGAAGTCAACACCGCCGACCTTCGACCACGAATCCTGGCATGCGCAGGAATCATTGGGGCTGAACTTGGTTTCATCTCACCTGCTGAAATCCCTCGCATAGCACCTGGAATCATGATTTCTGACACACAAGTGGACGCTATTGTGACGGAACTGAAGGCGCTTGCTGAAGCGTTCAAGCCTGTTGACCATACGGGAGAAACCGAACCTGAGATGGAAGTGGCAGCGTCGGTCGCAGATGCAGCAGATCGTGTGAAATCTGCTCGAGGGAAAATTGACCACATCGATGACTTGCTCGCACGTTTGCGAGGCTAATCAGCGACTTGCGTAGAAACTCTGGATGAGTTTTGTCACTCGTTGAATATCATTGATGTCACGTGCAATCATGTCACGGAGAATTTCTTCTCGCTGAGAGACATGCTGTTCAAAAACATCAGGTGAAATTCCCGCAGCCTTGCAGATTGTTTCCCTAAGTTTGGATGGAATACCTGTTTCTTCGATTTGGTCCGTTGCTGCATTGTACTTCCATATGATGTTGAGACGGGGCTTATCGCCTTCCATTCCGGCAACTTCTGCTACTTCTGTGATCTTACGAGCGGTTTTTCCATTGACATGAAGTCGGGCTTGGATGATAATGAGGTCCAATCCGCTCAGCATGATTGGTGGGACGCTCATTGGAGGGTTGATCATTCGAGTGACGGTCTCTTGAGCGGTGTTTGCGTGCAGCGAACCAAAGGAACCATCGTGGCCTGTGTTCATTGCAGTGAGCAAGGTTGCGGCCTCTGGACCCCGCACTTCACCAACGATGATTCGATCTGGACGCATTCGCAGGCTCGATTTCAAACAGTCGTTCATGTCAATCTCAGATGTACCATCAGGTCGCTCCCTTCGAGTTTCCATTCGCAACCAGTGGTCGTGATAGACTTGCAATTCAGCCGTGTCTTCAACGGTGAGAAGGCGACGGTCCCATGGGATGTACATGCCGAGACAATTGAGGGTCGTGGTCTTACCAGAACCTGTACCACCTGCGATGACAAAGTTAGCAGGGCGGCTGTCAAGCCCTTCAATCCAAACCCACATCATAGCAGCAAGCCGAGTGTTTACGGTTCCGAACTTGATGAGATCAATCATGGTGAGCGGATCTTCCTTGAACTTTCGAATGGTCAAGGTTGGCCCATCTGGAGAGACAGGAGGTATTGTGCCGTTGACACGGGAACCATCATGCAATCGTCCATCAAAAATTGGTACCATACCAGGTCCATCACCGAGTGGAACGTTTGTGTATGAGGCGATGTTTTTGGCAATCTGAAGGCCTGAGTCGTTATCGATGATGAGGTTTGTTCGGCACATTCCAAATTTACGATGAGCGACCTTAACTTCCTGTTGCCCACCGTTATACATCACTTCTTCCAGATTATCGTCATCGAGCAAGAGTTGAAGATCGCCATGCGGGTTTGGATCTGCAACACCATCAACATGGTAGATTGGAGAGGGATGATTCCCTTCTGTGTAAATCGTCACTCGGCCATACTGTTCTAAAATCGTTTGAGACATTGCTTAACCTCCAATCATGACAACTGCGCCGAGGTACAAGCCCATCGACAACGCAATCCACAATGGCATCCACCATAGCGCATCTTTGAATCGCCCGAGCATGCGTCCTGAGACACCGAGGGCAACCGCCGAAGCGGCTCCAAAGAAGAGTGAAAAGGTGCGGTTGAAACTGTCAATTTGGAAGCCGCTCGAGGCAGGTGCAAACAAGCCGACAATGAACGCAATCAGAACTGGAAGACCGATTGACACGAACATCACAATCAGAAGGCCGCGTCCAAGCAGTTCTTCTTCGCGTGTGTTCATCAAGTCGTTCAATCGCTCGTAATCCATTGCCAAGTCTGATAGAATCTGTTGGAGAGGTGCGTCTTGTTCAATCGCAGTTTCGATCAAGACCATCACTCGTTGAACCTGAGAGGATCGGGTCTTTGCGGCAAAGGCTGAAAGAGCAGCTTCAAACGAAGAGGAGTGGCTCTCTTCCAGCGTTTCAAGAAGTAATTTTCCAAGTGGGCCCTGGACATTGCGTGATTGTTCCATCATGGCCTCTTGTATACCTCGCCCAGCTCCGACGGTGTCTGACAAACCTTCGAGCAAACCCGGCAGTGCATTCTCTATAGAACGGCGCCTCTTGCGCTCCATCATAGGTGGGATGCCACCTGCAGCGCAGGCCATTCCAATCACAGAGAGGTAGAGGAGGAGTGGATTTCCATTGAAGGTTTCAAGCAGTCCAAAGATCATTGAATCACAACCCCGGGTCTTTCGTGTGAGCCTTCAAGCCAATGAGCATCATACCGATGAGTGTAAACACCAATCCACCGCTCACAACAGAATTGATCATTCCTTGGTCGATTGTACCAACGATGGCTTCTGCTCCGTCGCCGAGCAACTGTGGAACGAGGCCGACAATGGCCAGAATGATTGGGCCAATCATACCGATTGAGAGAAGCGTTTCGGGGACTGCACCAAGCTCTTCGATGTATTTCTTCACCGAT
This sequence comes from Candidatus Poseidoniales archaeon, assembly GCA_009887095.1. Taxonomy (GTDB): domain Archaea; phylum Thermoplasmatota; class Poseidoniia; order Poseidoniales; family Poseidoniaceae; genus MGIIa-L1. The sequence goes on along the minus strand of QXYC01000004.1, from coordinate 66,526 downwards.
TCTGTGCGTTCATTCTCCATTCGAACACCTTGCTTTCGCAGCGTCTCGACGATGTCGGTGTTTTGAGTGACGTTGGAGTACATCGTATTCAACAGCCTGCGATATCCTTCGGATTCTGCTTTTTTGAGCAAACCTTTGAGTTCACGGTCGAGGCCACCTCCCGTTCCCTTTCGCAACCGCTTCATCATCGAGGAGAAGTCTTCAGAAATAACGCCATAGCCGCCACTTCCAATTGTGTGAATGGCTGCTTCGAGACCCACGCCAGACGACATGAGGACATCAAGCGTGCGGATGACGTAGAGAATTTCTCTCTGCTCATCCAATTTTCGCATAGCAACACCTCAAACTATGTCTTCGATCAACTCGAACATGAAGGCCTCGCTTGTGCCTTCGTATTCCATCACGGCAAACAAGACTTTGACGTCTCGTTCTTCGAATGGGTCGTGAATGTAAGGCTGGCCGCTGCGGAACATACCGAGAATACGCTTGTAATTCTCCAGATTCACTTCGCCCTTTACGGTGTATACTGTTGACTCTGAGCCCTCATCGTGGAGGTTGTCACCTTCTTCACCACGGATGATTGTACGGGTTAATCGGCGCGTCAATCGCACATGTATGTCACAATTTGGAATTCGTACCCAATCTGAGCTTGATGTCCCAGTTGCGGGACGAATAAAGAAATCTAATCCAGCCATGCAGTTGACCCCTATGCTTTGCACGCACTGAGAAGGTCTTCAATGTTGGGGGAGAAACAAATCACGATACGATTCTAAACCATCCAAAGCGAGGTTCGTGAAGCGTGCCTTCATTTGACAGTTCATCCAACTTGGCCTCTGCCAGTTGACGATCGATACCTCTTGCGTCTGCGTTGGTCAAAACTGTCTCAAAGTCTACGCCGTCACCCTGGTCAAGTTGACCTATAATTGCAACAAGTGTCTCTTTCACAGCATCGTCATCCGAAGCGCCCGCACCTGCAGGAGCATCATCCAATGTCGACTGTGGTGGTGGAGCCGGTTGGCTGGCTGCTTCCATTCGCCCCTCTGCTATGTCGAGCGCTTGCATGACATTGAGGGTGTAAGTCTCAGTGTCGAACTCACCATAGTGGTTCCTTGAAAGTAGGAGCCCGTCGACCATGTGTTCTGGGACGCCTGCAGCCTTCAAGCCTTCAGCGGTCGGCTCTGCAGAAAGAGAATCATTGCGCGTTTTCATGCGCTGAAGCGTCCCTTCGCAGGCCCTCGTTAACCAAAGAGCGTATGTTTTGGCATCGATTTCACACGCTTCTTCTGGACGAAGTGAAGTGTACACTGCGCCCTCGTCAGTTTGATACCAGCGTGATTTCGCTGTCATCAGAAGAAGCACTGGCTCGCCAATCTCTGTTTTTTCAACAAGAGAGAGCGTCAGTTCACGCATTGATTCAGAGGCGTAATCGCCAACGGAGAAATAATGCAAGCCCGATGGGTCCCTCATTTGACCTTGATAGAGCGTTGAACCATTGGAGGTCTCTCGCACTTCAAGTCGTTCAAGGAGACCTGCAACAATCACACGGTTGACTTTCGCTCCGAGTTTTGTGATGACAAAGGATGGATCATATTCACCAGATCCTTTCTCATTCAACGTCGCTTCACTGAACTCTGAAGCAAGCATGTGCCATGCAGGTTGTCGGCGAACTCGTCCACTTGACTGCATCATGACACCCCCCAGTGAGCACGCAATTCAGTCGCAAGCATTCCCGCATCCTCTTCGACCACAGCAGCACCATCTGCCAGCATCATAGCACCTTGCTCATCGACAATGGTCCGTCCTGTTGCTTTGACGGTGCGTCCAAGAAGGGTGCCACGAAGGGTTTGGACAAATGCCATTTGACCATCTTCATCGACAGCCGCTTTCATCTGAGCTTCATCCATTCCAAGCAATGCCAATGTAGCGGCTTTATTGGTCAAGAGAGAGACACTCGAGCGTCCATCATCCATGACCAATCGCAAGCGAACATCGCTGTTGCCGTCGTTCGGCCCGTGTTCGGCACACGCACCATCGCGAAGGACCCTGCGGCATTCTGTACAGCGTTGAATGAATCCTGAGTCCTCTCGCACGCTGACAATGATTGCAGACGTGGAAACGCCAACTCTACTTGCGCCTGTTGCCAAGTCATGGAGATCGACTTCGGCCGTGTGGTTGGTCAAGTCAAGCGATTCATCCCATGGTGTTGCATCAAGAAGTTCGACTTGGTCCACGTTGTCAACAGTGATGTCTGGGATCCCCTGCCAAGCACGAACACGCACGCCCTTGAGGCGAACGGTCATTGGTAGTTGACCTTCTGTGATCGGCAATTCGCTCCATGCGCTCATTCGGCATCGGCCTGTTGGGTCGGCAATTTGCCCCGACCACAGGAAGCGCTCTTCACCATCACGCGTGAACGAACGCTTGGCCCATTCGGTGATTTGTACAACAGCGTCGACATCTCTTGCTCCATCCCTTAATTCAGAGATGGTGAGAACGGTTTGTTGAGACAGAGATTCTGCATCGGCGAAGTTCTTGTCGTGGAAGATTTCAACCTTGGTGGTGCGGCCGAAATTGAGTTCCGGTGTATCCCTGAAGGTTCGAACCTGAGCACCATCGATCTTGAGAAGGCTGCCCACAGCATGTTCGAATGGTTCCCACGATAGGAAGCCAATCGTTCCACTTTCATCCGCAATGCGACCTCGAACAATGTCGAGTGACCCTGAACCATCCTTCTTGTGGATTTGGTCCGGTCGAGAAGCGAGCACACGGCCCACCACGCAGACATAACCATCACCGGGAAGGCTGTTGATGTCTTGAGGCTCTCCGGGTGCGACAACGGGGCGGGTACCCTCACGCACAACTGCAATCCGAGTGGATTGGTTAATGTTGAGGGACATACGACCTTGGTATTCGTTCACCGATGCGCCTTCAATTCGGACAATTGAACCTGGTGCCAAGTTCGCACTTGGACCCCAGTCTTTGTATTCCCAACGGGTTTTGTCACCTTTTTCCTCCCAAGGGTTGTCTTCAAGAAGACCAAAGGCAATTTGCTTCTGTTCACCACGAATGGTTTGCTCTCGCATGTTATGGGAAATGATTTCGACTTCAATTTCGACTTCTTTGTCGTTTCCGTTCAATTCACTTAGGCGACTGACTTTCTTTGTGTTTCTCGGAGCGGATGAGCCGCCTTGAGAAGGGCTGCGGTTTGTTGGAACTGACTGCTCACCCTTGAAGCGACGCAGGATTGACCGCATCGCATCTTGTGGCGGGATGTAAAATTCAGTTTCGTATTTAGCAAACGCTTCTGCAACATCTTTCGGATCTGCATCCGGGCATTCTGCTAAAATTGCGTTGACGTGAGTCTCATACTTTTCAGACATGAGCAAGTCCTCCGTCAGACGTGTTCGTTTGATGCCTGTACGGAGAACAGGCTGCGGGCTTTCGTGCGGATTGGTTGAGTCTATACACTCCCTTGACCTCCATGGTAATGAACAAAGATGACGACGGGACTTAAACAATACCGTGTGAATTTCTGTCAAGTGGCCTTCACTTGACAAAGCCGCTATGGAATTCAAGCCGGGTTCACGCGTAACCCTTGCAACATCAAGACGTCTGGAAGGTGCATGCTTCCTGAAGAATACGAGCCTTGGACGCGTACATCATCACCGAGCCGAACGCCCTCGGAAAGGGCTTTTGCAAGGTTACCAGAAAGTCCAGCTTGCTTCACTGGGCCAAGAATTTGACCACCTTCAACCCGTAGAATGGTGCTCGTCGTTACTGAGAAATCACCGCTTGTCGGATTTGCTGTGTGCGCACCCATCACGCTGTGAACGATGTATCCGTCGTCCATTTCTTGCAGAAGCGCATCTTGGGAATGACCTCCATTTTTGGAAGTCATGGTAAAGTCACTGCAACCAATACCGGGCGGCGATTGGTGACCGCCACGGACGGCGTTTCCAGTTGTTTCAGCATGCTCGATTCGCCCTTCAGCAACCTGTTGTGCTGCATCTCTTGTGCCCCACATTGAGCCGACAAGCCGACCGTTTTCGACGAGTGTTTGACGACGGCTGGGTACGCCCTCTCCGTCGCGGGAACTTGCAGATTTACCGCCATCCATTCGACCATCATCGACCAACGAAAGGTCTGAGGCAAGCACTTGAGTGCCTTCTTTGCCAGACCAGAACGATTCATTACGAACCAATCGGTCACCTCGTAATGCGGTTGGAACGACCATTGAAAACAAGGGTGAGAAACCTTCACTCGTCATGAGCACAGGCGTGTCTTGTGGCTGACTATCGACCTCGATCGGCCCCCGAGTGACTTGAGCCCAATGAACTGCGTTGGCGATGCAAGGAGGCACTTCTGCCAACAACTGCCGACCGGAATTCCCTTCGTAGGAACTGGTGAGTTCATCATCAGCATCGATGGAAACTTGGACGCCAAGGCCATGAGAGGTGGTGATGCCAGAGGATTCAATGCCTTCGCTGGAAAGAATGGCCGATGCCGTGGCACCAACGCCGAGGCCACCGCCTGTCACAACGGCCCGCTTGTCAAGCGAGGCCACTTCACTCAACACTGCGTCTGCTTGTTCCAGCAGGTCTTCTGGACCAATGTCAAGAATGCGACGATCGCACAAACCATCGACTGGTGCTGCCTCTTGAGCACTCGGGAGAACAAATCCTTCGATGGCAGGGGAAGCACGTGCCACGTCGAGTGCTTGTTTGATTGCAGGAGTTGCAGAACTGGCGTCAACCAGGTAAGCGTAGCCAAATCGGCCTTCTTCCACCACACGAATTCCATATCCGCCCTCACCACCACCAGCAGCGAGTGAAATCTTTCCTGCTTCGATGTCAAGTTGGTGACCATAAGATTGGAACGCCACAACTTCCCATTGCGAGATTCCTTCTTGCTTGCAAAGGTCCCCGATGCGCTTGCACCCCTCCCCGATTCTCTCAACAGCGTCGCTTGGTAACATCTTCATCCCACCAATGCGTTTGAGATCCTCATAATCGGACCGCCGTCCCCGACCGGGACTGTTTGTCCCTTCCCACAGAAACCAGGTGCTGCAAGGCGAGCATCTTGAGTAAGTCCATCCACATCCTTGAGAATTTGGAGGGTCAATCCGCTCACGCTGACATCTTTCAGTGGCTGGGTGAGTTCACCGTTTTCGATGAGCCACGCTTCCTGTGCAGCAAATTGGAATGAGCCTCGACCCGTGTCCACTTGCCCACCTCTTGAACCGCAAGCATAAACGCCGTAACTGATGTCTTCGATCAGTTCATCCAAATCGTTGTGAGTTCCACCTTGAATCAGGGTGTTCGACATGCGCACAAGCGGATGGTGAAGGCCGTCTTGGGCACGAGCACCTGCGTTCGGTGCAATGCCGAAATGGTGGGCGGTCTCTCGATGGTTGAGGTATTCGGTAAGCACACCGTTCTTGATGAGGCATTTCTCACGGGTGTCAAGACCTTCATCATCGATTGGATGGGCTCCATACCCACCACGAATGGTTGGGTCGTCGACCACGGTGACGATGCTGTTGCCAATCGTTTCACCTAATTTTCCATCGAGGCAAGAGTCGCCAGCTGCGACTAAGTCTGCTTCACACGGGTGGCCAAGTGCCTCGTGAATGTACACGCCCGTGAGATCACGGTCGGCCACAAGCGGGAGTTTTCCCGATGGGGCACGTTCGGCTTTCAAAAGTCGAAGTGTAGCGATTTGAGCAGTTCGGCCAAGTTCACCAAGATCGCATGCCTCGATGACTTCAAGGCCGCCTTCTCCGCCATGACGTGTTCTATAGGATACGACATCCCCTCCATCACGACCGGTAACGGTTGCGTTGATGAGAGAACGCTGGAACGACCACGTACGATTCATACCCTCTGAAGTCATCAACTCAGTGTGGAGGTGTTCATCATGCCAGCCACATGTAACAGAGACAATTCGTTCGTCCTCTGCAGCGCTGTTATGGAGGGTCATAAGGTGGTGGAGTTTGGTATCCAAATCGGTGTTTCGCACATCCTTTTTGGGCTTCCAATGGACTTCATTTTCCAAGATTGGAACCTCTGCAAGGGCGACAGGTCGGTCTTTGGAAGCCCTGCGAGCAGCCACAGCCTTGGCGAGTTTCACAGTTGACTCTACTTGGCCAGGGAGCGAGAGAACATCCGTTGTCGAATGCACACCCCACGCGCCATCAGCCAAAATTCGCATGGTGACGCCGATGTCCTGACCTGGAATCGCTCGCTCGAGTTTCCCATCCCGAATGGCCACTGAGGAGTCAGTAATCGCCATCAAACGGACTTCTGCATAGGAAGCGCCGAGATCTTGGGCATGGTCAAGTGCGGCCTGAATTTTTGATTGTTGAAGGTATCGACCGGTCCCTGAAGTACGGTCATCGTTTGGGCTAGCACTCATCACCATGGGATTGCGGAGAAGCCAGTAGTGCTTGAACCCTGCTCCGTTGCGTGTTCAAGAATGGAACTCTGAAGAGAGCACATGTCCAATCAAGAGATCGCACGATAAGCCAACCTTTTCATCGAATTGAACACCCAATCGGTGGGCGCCTTCTGTGTTGCATTCAAGGCGAACAGCCTCAATGTTAACCCCCATGGACTTTGCTAAAACCTCAGACTGTTGAGCCCACTCTTGGTCCAAATGAGATTGGGATGAAGATTGGGATTCTATTTCGACATCGGCAGAGGGGAGCACGAGAAAGAAACCTGCTTGATCGCCATCTCTGACACCTGCACGCTTGAACGCTTCCGAAACATGGTGCGTACCGGCAAGGTAGCGGAGAAACTCCGCGTCAAATGAACGAGCGAGAGAAGTCCCCCTTCGTTGACGGCGTGCGGCACTGTTCCAAGCAGTCCAGAGTTGCATGTGACATTGTGCGATGCCGTCGCCCACCAACACCCAATGGTCATTTGGACGATGCTCAAGGAAGGTTTTCGTGAGGGCACCGCCTTTGACTGGCGAAGAGGCTCGCCAACTGAAGCAAGGAAAATCCCCTCCATCCATGACCATGCGAAGGAGGGGGCAATTTTCAATCATCCGATTCACGTTCACCCGAGAGTGGGACATCATCTTCGTGAATCCGTGGAATTGAAGTGCGATGTGTTGCCTTGTTTTCCTTTTCGACAACCTTCTCCACTTCTGTCAGAATGTTCTGTAGCAACACCGGACCCCAGCCACGCAGTGCCAGCAAATCACTTCGCTGCTTTCGTGACATAGCGAGAACATCTCGAGGCGTTCTTAATTCGATTTTAGACATTTCACGAGCACGTGCACGCCCAACATGCTTGATGTTGACTAAATTGAGGAGGTCGGGTTTGCAACCATGACGAATCCGTTGACGCAGAACGTCAATCATCGAGGATAACTGATCGATTTCAGCAAGGTGATCTTCGGAAAAGACATCATCTGTGAGCAAAACTTGACGAGCTGCTGCAAGCAACCAACCCATGAGGTCGACTCGGTGATTTACGTCCCCTGGGCTGACATCTAAGTCAGTCTCAATCTCACGGAGGGTCTCTTCTTCAATCCATTTTTCTAGCATCCATGCAGATTTCACATAGCCGAGAAGGCGCTCTTCAAGTGTGATGTCGGTTAGGAGTTCTTCTTCGATTGTGTTCGTCTTTAGCCAGAGCAAGGAATTGACTTCCATGTCACTGTTTTTGGCCCATAGAGAGTTAAAATCAGGCGTTGTTGTCGCCAGTTGTAACAAACTGAATTCGGTTACGGGTCTGTTTTGTCGAACAAGCCGGCGGACGGCTCGGCGAAGTCCGGTGCGTAATTGAGAGGCTGAAAGTGGATCAAGGTACATTTGCGTAATCCGCTCTCCCATCATTGTCGCCTCGTACACCATGCCGTGATGATCGACGCCTGTTGGTTGGTTCCAACCACCAACATGGGCGAGGTCAGTGGCTTGTGTAAAGCCGAGAGAGGCCTTCGTAAACGCTGATTCGTTTCGAGGCGGACGTTGAGTGGTCAGGCTTTGTGGCGCTTGGAAATCGACACCCCCTGTGCTTTTCGCAATGCTTGCCCAAATTGGCAACTCATCATCCCAATCTTCTTCGGAACTTGATGCGGCAGACGAGTCTGCTTTTCGAGCCACATAGTCATCGTCGACGCCGACCCTCCGAATGAACCGCTCTGCGACAAGCCAATCGAGCATACGATCGAGTTGCTCTTTGAGATAGGTTGGCGAAACTGAGGCGCCCAAAAACGTCGCTTGGAAAAACTCACCGAGTTCACCTCGATGCCTGAAACCACCTGCAGCAATCGCTGCGAGGAGGTGGGTTCGAAGCGCTGGCTCGCTGGATAACTTCGAGGAAATTGATTCAACGGGACCAAAGAAATACCTTCGACTGACATCATCAGCAATCGCCCATCCATCGGTTCCTTTGCACAGCACCCATGCTTCGCCAAAAGCGTCGTATTTCGGACGCCCCGCCCGGCCGAGCATTTGACGAACTTCCATGACCGGGAGAGGACGGCTCATTCCGTCGTCCCACCGCTTTAGATCCCTTACCAACACCCGCCTTGCCGGCAAGTTGACGCCTGCTGCGAGGGTTGGCGTGGCTGCAAGCCCAACCAATAATCCATCTTTGAACGCACCCTCAATTGCCTTTCTTTGCCCATGCGTCAGTCCTGCATGATGAAACGCAAAACCGCCACGAATGGCGGTAGCAAGCCGTTCTGCCATCGCAGTCTGTTGACCGCCTTCCAGACGGTCTGCGAACGCTGCAAGCCGCTTTACACGATCAGGGTCTTCTTTTGTCAAACGCTTCAAAACCCGTTTGGAGAGTTTGAGTGCTTCGGATTGGGCGCTTCGCCTGGTGCCTACAAACACCAACACTTGGCCATCTTGATCGATGGTATCGTTGACAACGACCCATGTAGGGTGTGATTTCGGCCCATCAAGGTCACGCGGAGGTTGAAGCGCATCGCCATCTGAACTCATGGCAGACGATTGAACGAGGCGTGGTTCAAGGTGCATGTCATGGAAGGTGCTGTACTCCAAGGCAACAGGCCGCCAATCCGACAGAACAAGCGTCGCATCGAGCCACGTTGCAAGATCTTGACAATTGCCAACCGTTGCCGATAGAGCAATAATTTGGGCCTTCGGACGCAGGTGACGAAGACGTGTCAGGTTGATTTCGAGGGTTGGACCACGTGTTGCGTCGTTCATGAGGTGGAATTCATCCGCCACAACGATCGAGACATTGGCCATCAATTCCGAACGGTTTCTCATCAGCGAGTCTAACTTTTCAGAGGTGCAAACAAGCACATCACATTCCTCTATTTTCTTCGCTTCAGCAGAAGCATCTCCGATTCCGAGACCTACGCTTAAGCCGACCGCAGCACAAAGTTCGGAGAGGTCATCGAACTTCTCACTGGCAAGCGCTTTCAACGGGACAATGTAGACCGCTTTGGACCCAGGGTCATCCACAAGGATTCGTTTCATAATCCCTATGTAAGCAACCAACGACTTACCACTGGCAGTTGGAATAGCCAGCAATGTGTTCGATCCACCGAGAACACTTGGCATGGCTTCAAATTGAGGTGGATGGAGATTGACAATGCCCCATGAAGAGGTCAAGAAATCTGTAACCTTGTGAGGCAAATCAAGCTTCGAAACCGCTCGCTCCGCCCCCTCCATGAATGCCCTTCTGCGTCAACAGTCCAAAAGGACAACGCTCAATCTCGTTCAATGCGACAGCCCTAAGACCTGCCTCTATGTGTCACAGTGCATGAGCGATGATGTGGAGACGATGGTTGACGAACGCCTTTCGGTGTTTGATGATGAACCCGATCTCAACGACTGGGTCGAAGTCATGTGCGGTGCAGCCATGGTTGTCCTCGGCATGTTCCACCTTATTCAGCCAGGTGAACTCGTGAATCCAGATGTCATGCGATGGTTTGCTGCAGCAGTTGTTGCCGCCGGTGGAGTTTGGGCTGGCCACGGTCTGAAGGACATGGCCGTCAAGGAAATCCGACGATCGATCGCCATCCTCGAAATGTCAGAGTCTGAAGAAGGGCCTGACCACGGACTCATCAGAGATGTGCTTCTCAATCCAACTGCCTACAGTGAATTCCTGTTGGAATCATACGCGGCTGCATGGGAAGACGGAATCATTACCGAAGAAGAACTGAAAGAACTTCGCTCCTTCCAAGAAATCCTCGGAATCACTGACGAGGATGCTGCAAAGATGAACCTCGAAGCAGCCATCTCTTCGGCTGCAAAAGACGGTAAGATCACTGCGGAAGAAGAAGAGCAGATTAAGAAGGCTGCAAAGGAAGCCAAGGAAGATGCTGATGCAGTCGTTGAAGATGTCAAGAAGAAGACAAACAAGGGCAACTGAGACCAACTTAAGCCCACTTTGCAGAAGACCCGAACATCGATTCAGCAAGCGTTCTCGCTTTCTTACGCCTCACGTATTCAATCCTTGATGACAGAGAGAGCAGCACGAGACCAAGCATTGCGATTGGTGCATTCGCCGAGATGAAGCCCGATGCATTCCGCAAACCAATCGCCTTAGGCACATCGCTCGAATCAAAACCAGTCGATGCGATGAAGCGGACATCAAGCAAATCCAAATCACAATCACAAAGCGTCACAGAGATTTGTTCTGGGAACAGCGAAGACTGCAGCAACACCCAATCATTGGTCGAGATTGTTGAAGGCCGAGTCCCCCAAGCCGGAACGCTCACTGAACCAGTTGCTGGAGCGGAAACCATGTCCACATCAAGGTGGAACACACTGGAAGTTGGTTTTTCATCGACGACAAGCAGTCCTTCAAGCATCAACAAGTCGAGCAGCAGCGAGCGTCCTGCCAAGAGGATAAAGCGAACCGTTTGATCTTCGAGAAGCCCTTCGTCAGTGGTTTGCGCACCACCTTTCGCCACCTGCCCGAAAATTGCATCATCAAGCCTGATTGATTCAAGTTCAGGGACAACAAGTTGCCAACGGCCATCATCCATTGGTCTCGCTTCTTCAACCTCCAATCGGAGTTGCAAACGTTCGCCATCGAGCATGCCCCATGTCGCCCCAGTTTGCTTCACCAGAACTTGTTCGGGAACACCCGGATAGGAGACATCCCAAAGTTGCTGCAAGCGATATTCAACCAATTCTTCGAGCGTGTATTCCCCCTCTAACTGCACTTCATCCGCCCCAGCCCACAGCGGATGGAAGATTCCTCCAACGAGCATCAACACAACACCCGGTGTAAACAGTCCAAATCGAATGGCAGAAGAGGTCGAGTGACGCAGGCCATCAACGCCGAACAGAACAAGGATGAACAGACAAGCGATCAAGAAGCCGTAGGTCACTGGTTCGAGTTGAATTGCTTCATCTGCATCGCCCAAAGAAGCAGCACCCACAGGATAGTATGATGTCCCGGAAAAGCCACTTGGATCAAGCGGACCAAGACCTTCAAATGCTAACTGGCCAGTCCACCTATAAGGTTGGAATTTTTCTGCAATGCCTCCTATGCACATCGTGTAATCACCAAGCGGAAGGGCACGCCAACGGTAGGTATTCCTCGTTTCCGAACCATCGTCTGAAACAATCACCTCTGGCGCAGGAGCCTCCCTGCCGTTTGGCATGTAGAGGTTCGGAAGTTGATGCGGTTGTTCAATTTCAATTGGGACGGCCTCCCATATGACAAATACACTCAAGACTTCATGCTGCTCGATTTCAAACTCCCAACAGTCCTTGTCATTTTCGACAAGGGCCCCTTCATGTGAAGTTTCAAACTCAGTGCTGCGGGGGTTAAGTGTACTCGAGGGCTCATCGGTGTTTCTTGTGTTCATGTCTTCAGACCACTCGATGTCAAGTTCAAGGAAGGAATTTCCACGCATGTGGAGTTCCCATGTACCAGGGCGGTCGATTGAGAAGGTCAGGCGAAGTCGGACAACATCTTCAGGCCAAAGCACCCGGTTTCCATTCAAATTTAATGGCTCATCGACCAGTACATACGGTTCGTTCAACGCTTGGCCGGGAATTGGCTGAGCCTCAAACCCCCAGTCCGTTACCGATTGGCCGAGAATGAGAGAGGCGTCCAATTGGGGGCGTGCTGCCCCTGTCGCATCACCAGTGAATCGGAAATCAACCTCGAACTTAGCAAGCGTCGTCGGCAAAAGAGCCAGTTGATCTTGGCCCGGAGCTAAGTCAAATTCAAACGTCAGGCTTTCCGGTTGAGCCGGGGAAGCAAAGACACTGTCGGTAACGATTTCTTCCCCGATTGGCGTTGGTGAAAGGAGGCATTCATCATCTTCGGTGCACGAAAGAAACATGTCGCCTTGCTCTGTTGTCAGTGACGCAGAGGCGAAACCAACTGGGTGCAAGACCAAGATGGCCAAGATGGCGACGAGAACCGCAGCGGGAACACGTGACCCTCTGCATGGCACAATCCCCATGAAGTTCGGAGCAACTCCCCCTGCATGAAGACAATGGTGCGTTGGTTCAGATCTTGTCGGGATTGACTTGGTCGGTCAGCACTGTTGAACACGCTCGACATCGGTACCTTCCACCAGACTTTTTTTGCCGCGGGTAGGTGTTCTGACAAGTGGCACAAACCCAAAGCCAATCTGCTCTGCTTCGACGCAGCATTTCTGTGAATTCTTTCGCATGCTTGGAAGCCGTACGCCCCGGCCATGCGGCTTCGAGTGCTCGGAATGTTGAATCATGACCCCTGAATCCAAGGGCATGGATGTATTCGTGATGAAGAACAAAAGCCCCATATGGCCTCCATTTTGCTTCGAGAAGTCTCGGATGTAAGTCAATGACTTCCACGTCGTCAATGTTCATTGCATCGAGGTTAACACCTCGCTTCCACCGAGTGACACCGTGACGTTGCGTCGCATTTTTCCGAAGAACCCCAAGAGGAATGGTGCTCAAATTACCAACCGGTGCTTCCGACCATACGGGCATGTCACGCATGATTTCAATGACATCATCCCTGAGTTGCTCAAGCGCTTGCTTTGCCTCAGCGCTTGGTCGAACCAACAAACTCAGCTCCATCGATGGTATGCGGGATGCCCTTCCTTCACAGCGACAAAAAGGCCTTTTCCGGTGGCACAAACTTTGCCGTTTGCTTCAAGCAGCAGTTCGATGTTGACTTTGTTACCTTCCATTGAAGTCACTTGGCTTGTGATGTGAAGAGGGGTGTTTTGAGGCGTTGGCCTTCGGAGTTGTACGGAGTAAGAAGCCGTGACCGTGCACGGTGGCTCACTTGTGGCATCGCGGTCCATCAAGGCCACTGCAGCCGTCCAGTTTCCGTGACAGTCAAGCAATGTTCCAATAATGCCACCGTTGATCATACCTGGGAAAGCTTGGTGGTGTGGTTCTGGTGTGTACTCCATTCGTAGCCCGTTTTCAATTCGATGGCTGTCAATTTGTAGCCCTTTTTCATTTGCCGGACCACAACCAAAGCAGATTGACGAAGGGGCGTATTGGCGTTGCACTCCGAGTTCGCTCATACCCCTACGGTCAGCAACAAAGCACTTCTTTTCTTTGCTGTTTTGTCCTCAAACAAACGCAGTGTTCATGTGGGGTGCGGCGTTGAGCGTGGCATGGGAGCAAAGAAATCGCGTCGCAAGACGAAGGTTCGTGTTGCCCATGAACTTCCAAAGCGAAGGCGAATCGCCATTCAAGAAGCGATGAACGCACACAAATTAGAGGATCGACCCGATTGGGATCGCAGTGCTGAATGGGGCAATGTGAAATTCTATAGAAAGACGATCAAACCCGGCACAATGCGCACAATTTCGATGCCCTTGCTGGAAACCGAGCTTGGCGATCCTTGGCCGATCCCGGTCACAATTCTCCATGGGGTCCGACCCGGTCCAACAATTACCCTTCTCGGAGGCGTCCATGGTGACGAACTCACGGGCCCATCGGCGTGCACGCACCTTCTCTCAAATGCCTTCACGGACCTTGGCAAACCGCTCGACCCAGCCCAAATGGCAGGGACAGTGCGTATTGTTCCGATTATCAACCTCCCTGGCTATCGATCAAAATCCCGCTATTTCCCAGATGGGCGAGACCTCAACAGGCAATTTCCAGGGGACTTCAAAGGCTCCACAACCCGAAGGGTTGCGGCTCAGTTGTGGAAGTACCTCTTGAACGATGTTGACGCAATCGTTGACCTACACAGCGCAGGAAAAGGACGATCAAACATGCCTCAGGTCAGAGCAGACCTTGCTCACCCGGGGTCAAACATTCTTGCGAAAACCTTTGGAATCGAAATCATTCTTGATTCCAAGCCCCCATCAGGCTCGTTGAGAAAGGTTGCAGTTTCCAAAGACATTCCCTCCATCACCTACGAAGGAGGCGGCGCAAATTTGCTCGATCATGAATCGGTTAACGTGGCCATTCAAGGCGTGATCAATGTTCTCAAGTCGCTACGAATGATCCCAGGGAACCCAACCCGACCAAGGTTCCGAATGTTGGCAAGTGGTTCCCATTGGCTTCGTTCAGGAGAAGGAGGTCTGCTCGACATGTTCGTCAGTTCCGGTTCAGTCATGCGAGAGGGTGAAGTCATTGCAACGGTCTCGGACCCAGCCAACCCCGGCCTAACAGTTGATATCGTCGCTCCTGAAGATGGATTGCTCATTGGTGCTGCAACCAATCCATTCACTGCTGCAGGTATGCCGGTTGGCCACTTCCTCCCGATCTCCAAACACATCAAATTACTCGAAGACCAAATCGACCAACATGGACGTTTCTTGGTCTGTGGCTCGGAAAATGATGCCGTATGGCGAGAGGAGACTGAGATCGATGAAGTTGCGCTCGATGGGGAATGGAGCGGAGGCGGCATTGATTCAGAATGGGTTGGGTCAAAGCCAACCCTTCATCAAGCATCCGAAGATGTCTTTGCCGAGCAAGAAGAAGAGAACGAATCCTAATCAGGATTGGAAGTCCACTACTGCGGCATGAACTTCTTCATCAGTCATGTTTCGACGTTGACTCTTGGCCACTTCAAACAAGTGCGCCACAAGGTCATCGCTTGCTTCATGACCGTTTTGCTCCAACCACCAAATGATGTTTGAACGACCTGCCATGTGTCCAATACGAATCACTTGCTTCAGTCCAAAGTCGCCGGCGGGAACACCTGAATACACACGGTCTGCGAGCCAATCATCGCCCTTGCGCATGGCCTTGATGACGGCCGAAGCGTGAACGCCCGTCCCAGTTTCGAACGCATCGACACCAAACACTGGGTAGTTACGAGGGAGTGGAACTTCGATGTATTCGTGGGCCTTCTTGACATAGGCGTCGAGTTTCGTGAGGTCATTATCGATGGCACCCATCAACTTGAGATTGACAAGTGTTTGATCGAGAGGTGCGTTTCCTGCACGCTCACCAACGCCCAAAGCAGTGCCGTGAATGACATCTGCGCCGGCTTCGACCGCAGCGATGTTGTTAGCAACGCCAAGTCCACGGTCTTGATGACCGTGCCAGTTGACTTCAATCTCGCTCCGCTTGTATCCGCCGTCTTTGATGACTTCTTCATCGATGAAGCTCAACAATTGCTTGACCCCGTTTGGTGTCACGTGACCGCATGTGTCACAGACGCAAAGTCGACGAGCGCCGAGTTCCATTGCTCGAAGGTAAATTTGCTTCACGTCTTCTGGCTTTGAACGAGTTGTATCTTCGGTGACAAACATCACCGGAACGTCGTTGTCAACAGCGTAAGAGACCGCCTTTTCCATCGTCGTGAGCAGTTTTTCCATGGTCCATCCTTCGGTGTATTGCCTAATTGGGCTTGTTCCCAAGAAGGCACTTGCTTGGATTGGCACGCCGTACTTTTGTTGAAGTTCAACCAACGGTTCAATGTCACTCATCAAGGTGCGAACGGCAGCACCAGGACGGATTTTGAAATCTTGATCGATGATGTGAGCGACCATGGCTTCGATGTGTTCCATGTGGAATGGTCCTGCACCAGGGAGTCCAAGATCGACTTTCTGCATGCCGAGATCTTCCATGAAAGTCAACAGTTCGATCTTTTGCTCGATGGTCGGGTTCCGGGCGCTTGGGCTCTGAAGACCATCTCGAAGTGTCTCATCGTCGAACCAAACACCGTGAGGGTGATTTGCAGGGTTTCGAGCAAAATCATAGTCGACTGTGTTCCAATCATAAATCAGTGAACGCTCATCCATAGAAAATCACCACGCTGGCCAAATCAGGGTCGGCGCATTTCGCTACAAACCGAAGTCATGTTTGAAGGCGTCGCTGTCCCATCATCACTCTTCTTCGCTCAAGTCGATTGATTCAGCCGCTTTCGCAGCTTCAAATTCTTCACGTGTCACGACACCATCGTTGTCGGTGTCCATGGCTTCAAATTCGTCCTCAACCAAGATCGATGGAAGGCGTGCTGAGAAGATAATTTCATCGATGAAGCCACCCTTGTCCTTGTTTCGAAGTTCCATCACGCGTGTGCCCTTTGTGGCTTTGCCCGATGTGGCCTTGGTCTGATTGGCTCGAACTCGAATCATCATCCCCTTGGAAGTCAACAGGAAGAGTTGATCATCTACATCTGGAATGGTGTGAACCCGAACGATTTCATCGCCGTGCTCATCGTCCAATTTCATGGTCAAAACGCCACCAGCACCACGGCTGGTCTTCCGGTAACCATCACGGTATTGCTTGACTTTGTCCGTCTTCTTGTCGATGACGGGTTCGCCGTTTTCATCGAGAAGATCGTGCATACTGCCATCGCCAAGTCGACTTCGCTTAGCCATTCCGTACTTGGAGAGGGTCAAGACTGATGTTTCTTCATTCGAGGTTGCAATCATGCCGACAACCCGGTCGCCTGGTTTCAGTGACATACCTCGGACACCGGCTGTGACTCGGCCTTGGACCTTGACTGTGATGCTCACTGTACCGTCTGGACTGGTCTTGGTGTGGCTGGGTTGGAAGCGGCACGCACGTCCGTTCTTGGAGACAAGCACAACGTGATCTTCATCAGTCGCTTCCCTCACTGCAACGAGCGTATCAGTTTCGGATTTAAAATTGAGAGCATACTTACCATTTCGGTTGATTCGCGTATAATCAGCAAGCTTGGAGCGCTTGACGATGCCTTCATGCGTTGCGAAGATGAGGTAGTGTCCCTCAGGGTTTTCTTGCAACTCTTTCGAGATTGGAAGAATGGTCACGACACGCTCGTCATCACGGATTCGCTCAATGACGTTACGAATGTGTGTGCCACGGCTCAAACGACTGCCCATTGGCGTCTCCCAAGCCTTCAATCCATAGACCCGTCCTTGATCAGTGAAAATCAACAAACGGTCCTTACTGAAACAAGTGAGAATGGATTTCGGGAAATCCTCGTCTTTTGTTGTGACGCCTTTGAGCCCCTTTCCACCTCGGTTCTGTACCCGGAAGGATTCAACAGGCATGTGGCGAATGTAGTTGTCCTCAGACAAAGAAATTACAATCGCTCGTTCCTCAATCAAGTCCTCCCGGTCCATCGAGAGTGGCATTGGGTCGATGTAGGACCGGCGTTCATCACCGTGCCGTTCAACCATGTCGTCCAATTCGCTGAGCAAAATACTGAGCCTTCTTGGTCTGGAGGCAATAATGTCTTGCAAATCGCTGATCTTGATTTGAAGTTCTGAATATTCGTTCTGAACTTTTTCTACATCGAGTCGGCTCAATTGGTAGAGACGGCGCTCTGCAATGGCCTTGGCTTGTGCCTCGGTGAAAGAGAACGGGTCGATACCAGCCATTGTTTCTGCTCCGCTGAGGACAGCTTCGAATTGTTCACGGCTCGAACTTGCCTTACCAACAGCAATGACGTCGTCAATTCGGTCTTGTGCTTTAACAAGTCCTTCTAGGATGTGAGCGCGTGCCTGCGCTTTTTGCAAGTCAAATTGCGCACGGCGTTCAACGATGCCCTCACGGTGCTTGACA
The DNA here is from genome assembly GCA_009887095.1 of Candidatus Poseidoniales archaeon. Classification (GTDB taxonomy): domain Archaea; phylum Thermoplasmatota; class Poseidoniia; order Poseidoniales; family Poseidoniaceae; genus MGIIa-L1. Next base: position 48,609 of record QXYC01000004.1, on the reverse strand, counting down.
TAGGTGTCGAGCATGACTGGAAGCGTCAACAGCACAGGGCGTCCGTCAAGGATCCCCATCATGTTGGCAGAATATGACTCTTGAAGACGGCTGGATTTGAACAATTGATTGAGCACAGCATGTGGGTCTGCGTTGTTCTTGACTTCGATGACGACACGGATTCCTTCCTTTGAGGATTCGTCACGAATGTCCCGAATTCCAATCACGGTGCCCTTGTTGACAAGGTCTGCAATGTGGACGAGCATGTCGGCTTTCTTGACTTGGTAGGGAATCTCGGTGATGATGATGGCTTTGCCTTTGCTGTCGTCAAGCACTTCACAGCGGGAACGGACATGGAAGCGTCCTTTACCGTGCGTGTACATGTCGATAATGCCGTCAATGCCGTGGATGGTAGCACCAGTTGGGAAATCAGGACCCTTGATGTGCTCCATGTATTCCTGAATCGAAATTTGAGGCATCGTGAGGTCCCCATCGCCTTGAGCGAGGATTCGAGACACGTGGAGGTGAATCGCACCAGCAACTTCGGTGAGGTTGTGAGGAGGAATTCGTGTCGCCATACCAACCGCAATACCGTCGCTTCCATTGAGCAGAAGGTTTGGCAAACGGGCCGGCAAAACAGAAGGTTCCTGTTCCGAGTCGTCGAAATTTGGTTGGAAATCCACCGTTTTCTTTTCGATGTCTTCGAGCATGTGCTTTGCGATTCGGTCGAGTCGGGATTCGGTGTATCGCATTGCTGCAGGTGGGTCGCCGTCAATCGAACCGAAGTTACCTTGTCCGTCGACGAGTGGATAGCGCAGTGAGAACTCCTGAGCCATACGAACCATGGTGTCGTAGATGGATTGATCACCGTGCGGGTGGTACTTACCCATGACTTCACCAACTGAACGAGCAGATTTGCTGAACTTCTTGTCAGAGGTATGGCCGCCTTCAAACATACCATAGAGCACACGCCGATGGACTGGCTTGAGGCCATCACGTGCATCTGGAAGTGCCCGCCCAATGATGACAGACATGGCGTAATTGATGTACGAAGTCTTCATTTCATGGTTGAGCGAATGGTTGAGTAAGTTCCCGGCTGGAGCCATTGCTTCTTCGTCTTGAGTCGGTTCATTGTCTTCAGATGTCAAGGTTGGTCACCTCCTTTGCATGGCGCTCAATAAACGCCCTTCGATCTGGAACATCCTCGCCCATGAGAATCTCAAACATGCGATCGGTTTCCTCGGCGTCCTTCACCGTGACCTTGAGCATGGTACGGGTTTCTGGGTCCATCGTGGTCGCCCAGAGTTGCTCTGGGTTCATTTCACCCAGACCCTTGTAGCGTTGCACGCCAATCTTGGCGTTTGGATTGTCGCCACGAAGTTCATCGACAATCGCATCGCGCTCTTCATCAGTGAACGCATACTTGTTGACCCGGCCCTTGCTGAGTTGATAGAGCGGAGGTTGGGCGATGTACACGTGCCCATCGGTAATGGCCCGTCGCATGAACCGCCAAAGGAACGTCAGCATGAGCGTGCGGATGTGTGCGCCGTCGATATCTGCGTCAGTCATGAGGATGATTTTCGAGTATCGCAACTTTTCAGGGTTGAAGGCCCCCTCGTCATCAGGGTTGTTTCCAACACCGGCGCCGAAGGCACGGATCATGGTTTGAATCTCATTGTTTTGGAACACCTTGGCGATGTTGTGCTTTTGACGTTCGACGTTGAGAATTTTACCACGGAGAGGGAGAATGGCCTGAATCCGTCGGTCGCGACCGGTCTTTGCCGAACCACCTGCAGAATCACCTTCAACAAGGTAAACTTCGCACTCGCTCGGATCTCGGGATTGACAATCCGCCAGTTTACCTGGTAGACCGCCGCCTTCGAGCACACCCTTGCGTCGAGTGAGGTCACGGGCCTTCCGTGCTGCTTCCCGTGCTTTCGAGGCAAGGAGAGCTTTGTCGACAATTTGTTTTGCAACGTTGGGGTTTTCTTCAAAGAATTCACCCAGTTTCTCGTAAACAATCGTCTGGACAATTCCCGTGACTTCGCTGCTGACCAACTTGTCCTTGGTCTGCGATGAGAAGGATGGATCGGGGTGCTTGACGCTGACGACTGCCGCAAGGCCTTCTCTGACGTCTTCACCACTCAGCCCTTCGCCCTTGAGCAAGTTCCGCTTCTTGGCATAGCCGTTCACGCAACTCGTGAGTGCTGTTCGCAACCCAGACATGTGTGTGCCGCCGTCCTTGTTGCGGATGATGTTCGTATAGCACATGATGGATTCACTAAAAGCATCGGACCATTGAAGGGCGAGTTCGACTTCGACAGGCCCCTTTTCAATATCTTTGGAGCCTGCGATGGTGATGACGTTCTCGTGCATGATTTCTCGGCGCTCGTTGAGTTGTTGGACGAATTCGCTTAGGCCACCCTCGTAATGGTGCTCCACCTTGTGGCTTTCTTCGTTGCGCTCGTCAGCGATCATGATTATGAGACCCGCATTCAAAAAGGCTGTTTCCCTCACGCGAGTGTTGATTTGCTCGAATTCGAATTCAGTGACTTCACTGAAAATGGTGAGGTCGGGTTTGAACGATATTGTCGTCCCCGTATCCTCACAGGTGCCGATCTCGGCCAAAGGCGCAACTGGTACACCGGCTTCATAGCGTTGGAAGTAAATGGTACCATCGCGGTGGATGGTAACGTCCATCCACTCAGAAACGGCATTGACTGCAGAGACGCCGACGCCGTGAAGGCCACCAGATACCTTGTAAGAACTGTTGTCAAATTTCCCGCCTGCGTGGAGTTTTGTCATGATTACTTCTGCAGCAGAGATCCCGTATTCCTCGTGGATACCGACCGGGATACCCCGCCCATAGTCCCTCACGCTGACGGAATGATCGGAGTTGAGAACGATATCGATTTGGGCCGTATGGCCCGCAAGGTGCTCGTCGACAGAGTTGTCAACAACTTCCCAAATGCAGTGATGGAGCGCTGTTCCGTCGTGAGGGTCACCGAGATACATACCGGGGCGTTTTCGAACCGCCTCTAATCCTTCCAAAACTTGAATGCTTGATGCACCATAATCGTCGCTCATTTTTTATTCCTCAAGAAGGGCTGAATGCGTGTGGTTTTTGACGGTGTTTTTGACAGCAAATAATGATGGATTTTTCATCTTAATTTGTGACGCAGTACCCGATTTTCTATACCTCGCACTCCCCTACAATTGTACCCTGTGACGAGGGGGTATAAAGATAGTGCATTAATCCCCTCCAGAGGACCCATCCCAACCCCAAAATACCCCCTTCAAAATGACCTCTTTTCACGCTCAAAAAGAGGCAGAATATTGGCATAAAATCTTCAGAAAAAATCAACGATATCACTGGCTATTTGTCCAACACCCCATGCGAGAGCGTTAAGAAGCGGGCCTAAGTCGCAAAGCCATGGCTGACCCGTTGGTTTGTGTGTCCCTCGAAGGTACGACTGTGAAAGAAATGCTCGATGAAGCAGCTCGCGCCGGCATTGCCGGTGCGGACTTGATTGAAGTTCGATTTGACCGATTGTACCTAAGCCGACCTGAACCAACCGTCACTGAAAACGAGGAAGGCGAGATCACAAAGACCATGCCACCTGCAAACGAATGGCCCGTCCGTGACTTTGCCGACATCGACGTAGGAGCATCCATCACTGCACTCAAGGAAGGCATCGCCCTGCCAGTAATCTTCGCTGTTCGCCCCGTCCGTGAAGGCGGCCATTTCTCAGGCGATGAAGCCCAACGGCTCGACATCCTCCAACAAGGCATCGACTCCGCATCCACATGGATTGACCTTGAAGTCTCCATTGAAGAGGACAAGCGAGCAAGCCTCATGGAAGCCGCAAAGAACTCATCTTGCAAAATCATTGCATCCATCCACGACACTGACAGCACCCCGAGTGCAGAAGAAATTCAAAACCTCATCACCTCAAACGCTGAGATGGGTGACATCGTCAAGTTCTGCGGAACCGTCAATGATCACCAAGACGCCCTCCAAATCGTCGAAGCAACACATGCCATGACCAATGAGAAGGTCGAATTCGCTGCAATGGCACTGGGCAACGGTGGCGACTGGGCGCGCTTGCACGCACCGGTCTTGAACCAAGCACTTGTCTACGCCACCATGCGAAACGAGTTCCGACTCTCAGACAAGGGACTTGTGAACGTCCGTGACCTCAAAGAGGCATGGAACCTTCTCGAGTACTGATTCGCTCACACTTCAAACGGATCGTCGTATGACTTTTCCGCAGGCTCAGGCATCGTAACATCTGCTGGTGTTTGGACACCATGTTCCGAGGGAAGAACTGCGAGAGGAACTGCAGGTGGCACAACTTGTCCCGGCATTGAGAGTTGTTGAGGCGGTGGAATTTGCCCTGGCATCGAGAGTTGTTGCGGCTGAGGAGGTGGAGCAAGTGATGGATCGATCGGCGTGGGCGGCATTGGCATCTGCCCCCCAAATTGTGGGAGGTCGGCGGGTCGCTCAAGAGATGGAACCAAGCCCTCAGTAGCGTCTTTTGGAGCAAGCCCAGCCCGCATGTACTTTGCATTCAGAATGAAAGGAGCCACTAAGCCTGCCAGAATGATCACCATGAACGTGAGGGCGACTGTGAAAGGCGGCAGGATCAGGGATCGGGTGGTTGTAATGAGAGTGACATCTGCAGCAACAGTGACACCAGGTGCATCAGCGTCAGCGTCGTGAATGTTATCCCAGGCATCAATTACAAGGTAAAAGTCCTGCCAATCCGCCCCCCCCCATAGTGGAGTGTAAACTTCGGCTTTGTCGAGGTTGAGAGCAAAATTAACCGAACTGACTTGCTCGTATTCATGGGCATCACGGTATGACTTCCAACCGAGCGGGTTCCAACTGCGCCATTCAGGAGGGATGTCACTCAACGATTCTTCCAAATCGCCATCATAGCACCACCATGCCATATCTTGCCCGCACTCGTAGGAATCCTTGTAGGACTCATATTCAGACGTGGTAAGCAAGTAAACGTCCCCTTTGACGGGATTGGAGTCTGCGTCTTGTAACGTTACGCAAATGGTCGTCCGTTGGGTTGCAGAGAGGTTCAACCGAAGCGCTCCGACGCTGTTATTGCCGATCAGCATCGTTGTGTAATGGCTGGTCTCAAGCGGATCAAGGGTCGGAAGATTCCATGAATTTTGTTGATACATCCAAGGTTCTTCAGGAGCCTCAGAAGTTGGCTGGACGTTGTTTTGTCGATTGGGCGGTTCTTCGTCATCGTCGTAATACTCATCGTCGTAATACTCATCCTCATAATACCCGAAATATGAATCGTAGCCCCTTGACCAATGAGGCACCATGGCCATGCGCTGCATTGTTTGGTTCCATTCGATGGCTTCAGTGTCACCCTGGCAAGCATCTGCAGCTTGGGCAGGCGCAACGAGGGGCGAAGAGAATGCCGCTGAAAGCAGTGGCATCATCATGATGAAAACTAAGGAGAAGACAACTGAATTTCGCATGCACATCGCCCCCTTGGTCTTAGGCTGGACTTGAAGGTTCAAGGAAGTAGCGGTCAACCTCGCCTTCGGAGCGGTCGAACATACCCACTGTCGTCGCTTCTGCGTTCATCCTTGGAGAGGATGCCCGGAGCGGGCGGCGGCGTGTGATGGTCCATACCGAGCAAGCCGCCTTGGCTTTCAACGACTTCAACATCGGTGTAGGATTCTGCTGCTTGCTTCGCCTCATCCTCGAGATCGGACGGTTCCCGCATCACGAGGTAGCCGAGGATGAGAGCAACGCCAATCAAAGCGACGAAGGTCGCAAGGTCCGAACCTGCCTCCGTAAGCCAACTTTTCCAATCATCAACGCTGAAATCAGAAAGTGAAGGTGCGGCCGTTGGCGGTGTGCTGACTTCAATGTCTTGAACCATTTCGGCGCACATGCCCAATCCATCGCAGACCTGTAGCATGAGGGTGTAAGCACCTGGATCCTCGTAGGTTGCTGAAACACGGGTTGTGGAACCAGAAAGCGGATCAACCCAATCATCGGTTGGGTCTCCGTTTCCATTTTCATCCACCTCGATGTCAAGGTCCCATCGGATTACAAGATCAGGATTCAGTGATTCATCACGGTCTGAAATGGAGCCATCGTCCACGTTTGTGTCACGGTACAGTGCAATTCCAAGATCCACCTCCAAATCAGACACATTGGCCCCGAAGGCGTTTGAATCACCAGCGAACAACTCGTCTGGAATCAGAAGGTTGTGGATGACAGGTGGATGGTCGACAAGAACTGTGAATGTTTCTCGGCTGACATCACCCGTTCCGAATGCGTCCCGGACAGTGAGCGTCACTGTGTACTCACCAGGTATGGTGTACGCATGCCATGGAGAAGGATCGGAGTTGATCGGTGTCCCATCACCAAAGTCCCATGTGTACTGAACCAATCCGTTCCATTCAGGCGACGCTGCTTCAAGCGGGATGTATTTCCCTTCGAACATTCGGTCGCCATCACGTGTGCCATCAGAATCGAAGTAGAGCAGTGTGTGAGGGGCGGCGTATGAGTCGCCGTCTTCGTTGAATGTTCTTGACCACATGTCTGGCATTGTGCCCTCTTCGAAGGCCGTTGTGTCTGTCACAAGAGCCCCGTCAATCCATGCGTCGAGAATACGAACGGAAATGATTGGCAGCGGGTTGGCCATTTCAATGGTCATAATACGAGGACTGCTGGCTTCACCTGCTTCATCAAACACGACAAGGGTTGCACTGTGCATTCCCGGTTCGGTAAAGGTGTGCGTCACCTGTGGACGGTCTCCGAATGTGCCGTCTGAAAACGACCAGTTGAACGTAAGATCAGATGAGTCACCAATCGTTCCATCTGGGTCAAAGGAATTTCGACCATCAAACGTGTATGGAGTGTCCACCTGGCCATCTTCAACTCGGAAATCCACGGTTGAAGACCCTGTTGTTGCAGTCGTTCGAACAATGAAATCACTCACTGGCAATTGGTTGTGAACCATGACGCTCAACGTGGTCGAAACTTGACTGCCATCATCGTCCGTCACCAAGAGACCGACAGATTTGAGCCCCGGCGTATCCCATGCAGGCATTGGATTGGCGCTGTTCGAGGTGGTTGATGTGAAATCATCCGTTCGGTCACTGACGCCACCCTCGAGGTTAACGCCTTCAGGGAAGGACCATTCGTAAGCGACGATTGTACCATCGTCATCAGCGAAGATGTCTGGCATGACAATCGCCGTGTATGTGTATGTTGAGAGGTTATCAGAGAAAATTTGAAACGGAATTCTGTTGTTGACATTGACAGTGATTTCTTTGATGCCGGTGTTGATCCCATCTGATACGGTCAACGTGAGGTTGTAACTGACTTGCGTGCCAGAAATATCGCCCCATTCATGGGCATATTCGTAGGCACCGACGCCTGAGTCAACCGTTCCATCGCCCCAATCCCACGAATAATCCAATTGAGCTGTTGGCACATTGTCAACGGTTCGAGCCGCTGAGAAAAGGATGAGTTGATTGGTAAGGATGTTGATTTCATTCTCAATCACGATGTTGTTGACCGTTATGATCGGCAACGGAGGCGTAGCGTCACTCACGTTAATCTGCAACACTGATGTCTCCGACCAGGTGTTTCCTTGGTCCATCACTCGGAGTGTCACGTTGTAGAGACCGGTGTCCTCGTAGGCCCTGAGCGGGGACTTGAGGCCAGAAGTGGTGTTGTCGCCGAAATCCCAAGCATAGGCGATTGGGGCGTCGAGGTAGGGGAGAGAGTTGTTATCGAGCGACAAGCCCCAAGCATCGAACCCATCACCCGCAAATTGGACATTCTCCCATGTTTGAGTGGCGTTGGGATCGAGTGTGCCATTTGCGGTTGGTCTCATGTTGTTGAGAACTTGAGGTGCGGTCGTAATGCTGTCAACAGTGGTGCCAATCATGTCCACCATTTGCATCTTGAATGTGTACTGCCCATTCAGCGGAGCGGTGAACCAGAAGGATTCGTTTGTAGCAACACCGCCACCAGCAGCTACCCGCTTGGTGAGGCGATCGACTTCAACACCTGAGGCATCAAGTACCTGCATGGTCACATCTAAATCTTCAAAGAAAGCATTCGAGAACACTTCGTAATCGATTTGGGCGGTGTCAGGGGAACCATCGCCGTCACGATCGATTTGTGCATCGGTTGCGGTGAGGGTCATGCTTGCTGGCGAGGTGATTCGCGCCGCTTCGATGTCCACGGTGCCTTGTGGATAGGATGCGCCGCACGAGGTGTAGTCACAATCTGCAACGGTGCTTGCATACCATGTGATGGCCCAAACTTCGTTCGTGAGGTTACCAAAACCAGGAACGAGGGCCGTTGCGACGTTGTTCTGGAAGTTCAAATCGGTCACCGACCAAAGTCCGTCGGCTGTCGATTGACTCACGACAACCCCGTCAAATTGACTTACATCAGCGGTCAAGCGCATGGTGAGCGGTGCAGGAGAGGCGCTGCCTGGTGTGAACTTGAACGCTCGAATACCCCATCCTTCAACTGTATGACCGGTCGATGACCATGGTCCAGCCCAATCGCTGTTTGTATCTGCAGGCTGCACTCGACAGAATGAACCGCTTGAACAAGTAGGCGTAAGATCCAGATTGGAGAATCCATAGATTCCTTGTGGAGAGTCAAGCACGGCTGCGATTGAGAAGTTCGCAAAAATTTCGCCCATTGTTCGCCCAAGCATACCGCTTTGACCGCTCACTGGTGAAAGGGCGAGGTTTTCAACACTCTGCCCACCTGTGGCAGAATCTTGAACGAGTTGGCGCACTGCTGGCCCACCGCCGAGGTGGTCAGCAAGGTACATCGTGAAAATGAATCCAGCGCCGTAGTCAGCGAATCGTTGATTCCACCACCGAACAGAGAGTTCTGAGGAGGCAGTCCACTGGTTGAGGTGAGACACAAGGGTGGAATCTGCTCCAAAGCACAGGTAAATTGCAACGTCTGCATTTCCTTCATCAATCCATAGGTTTTCGTAAGGATCCTGTGCATTGTGAAGCAAATGTTCCATTTCGTGGGCAAGAATGGACTTGCCCCAAGAGAGTGTGATGTCTGCGTAATCGACGTACACAGCCTCACGGGCGGTCGCCAATGAAGGAGCGAAGTAACCCCCGATGTTGTAGGCTCCATCAATGTCGTAAATGACGATTTGAACCTGACAATTGTTGTCGACATCGGGCGGAGCAAGGCCTCGTCCGTCCGAGTAATCCTTGCCGTAGTAGGTGGTCATTGTCGGGTAGATGGTGCTGTCCCAAGAGGAGGCGAGATTGTTCAAGACAGTTGAAGAAAGCGTTCGTCCGCTTTGCACCAAGAAGGCAACAGTGTTGGTGGTTTTAGCGACATAAACGTCGATTGAGCCCCCCGAAGTTGGCACCGTGAGTTGGTCGTTGACAACATGCGGGTTACATGCACGTCCGGCGGCTCTGGCCGATGTTTGGGGAGCGATGACCATCTCTTCGGCACCTGGCCGGCCTTCTTCGATCCAAGCATTCTTCAAGAACGAAAAGGCGGATACAACTGGCATTTCCTCTTCGATCATGATGTATTCACGACCCTCAGAAGGGTCAAAATCAGCAAGATCTCCGATGACAGTACCGCCTGCACTGTAGGCCTCGACTTCTTCGGAATCGGCAGAGGCAGAGGCCGCTGGTGCCAGAATTGGCACAAATGCAGCTGCGAATAAAATGGTCACGAGAAAGAAGGCAGATGTAGAGCGCGGTTCCGACATTGATGACACCTCAGGTTTCGCAATACTGCTTAACAACTGCACGACTTGAAATGAGGTATTTAAGACTGGGTCTATGAGGCTTCACATATGCTCACGCGAGACCGGGTGATTTCACCCCCCCAAAAAAGGGCTACAGCAGCGATTATTCTTGCTGCTTTCCTTGTTCTTTCCTGTACGAGCCTCGCTCAAGCCCAAACCATCTCCGCACCCTACAGCCCCGTTCTGCCTTGTGATTTTGTCGAATCACTGGAATTTAATGGCACAAACGCCAATGCCTCCGTCACAGAGCAAGTTGAACTTGGTCCACGGACGACGGGTTCAACCGGAAGCGCTGCCCTTCGCTCCGTCATCCATGCCCAACTGCCTCAGTGGGATGTGACGAACAACACCTATACTGAAGATAACATCACATTTACCAATGTCGTTGCTACCTTAAGCCCCGAGGGTTCCGATGAGTCCACTCCACGCGTTGTGCTGGTTGCCCACTATGACTCGAGGGATGTTGCTGAGCGCGACCCTGATGTCAATCGGACGATGGATCCGATTCCCGGAGCGAACGATGCTGCGAGTGGCGTTGCTGTTCTTCTCGAACTCGGCAGAATTATTCCTTTCATGAACCTTGGATATGAGGTCGAATTGCTATTCACAGATGCTGAAGATCAAAATTACTCATCCGGTTCCCTGTACGGAGCAAAGGCATGGGTAAATGCACAATCGGACGAAGAGGTCAATCGAACCACCGCCTATGTGGTGGTTGACATGGTAGGGGATGAATTCCTGCAGTTGACTCATGTTTACCCCGGCGACGTAGCGCTCTGGACAACAATCGCCCCTTTGGCAGCCGCCATCGGACTCATGGATACAAAAGAAGACTGCAACGGTGACCTCGGAAGGGACATCGTGAACCTATCCATCAGCACCGGCGTCATCGATGACCATGTGCCTGCGATCAACAGAGGCATTCACGCCATTGACCTCATCGACATCCGGTATGGCGAAGGAGCACAACCGTTCGAGGGATATTGGCACACGCACGAAGACACCCCCGACAAGGTTCGAGCAGAATCACTTCGTGATGTAGGCTTGTTGGTGGAACTCGGCCTACGTTCTGAGGCTTGGATTTACGACTTCCGGGCACTTGAGAATTCAGAAGAGGATTCGACTCAACCTGACGACAATGTTCAGGGCGTGAACGAAGCAGAAATGGACGTTGAGCGACACACAGGGCTCGCCATTACAGCGCTTATCGGCGTCCTTGGAGCAATGGTCTTGATGGTCGTGCTTTCGCTTTCGGTGAAATTGAAACGCGAACAGTGAAGCGCGGACATGAAGGGAAAGGCGTATTATCCGCGCACACACCGAGTTCAATACAGCGGGGGGGTGACGATGGCGGAAGATTCTGAATTCAACGAACGCCGAGAAGCCTTGAAAGCCCGCGTTCAGGCCCAAATCGAAGCTTCGAAAATGGCCAAACTGGAACGCCAACAAAGCGCTGCAGAAGAACTCGTTGTCGATGAATCCGACCTTGATGCAGCCATCCAAGAAGCCAATGATGAATTCAACGAACAAATGGCTTCGATGGACCGAGCAAATGCTTCGCAACTACGGACCCTCGCAGCCTCACTGATTCTCGTTGGCAGCATTTTGGGAATGGCATCCGGCGGGTTGATTCTTCAAGGAAACCCTGCAGACCTCATCAACGCGTTCAGTGTGCTTGACAGCGACGAGGCCGTCGATGTATCGGGCATCGCCCTCGAACCTGACGGTACCGCTGTCGCTGGCGTCGAAGTTGAGTTAATGAGCAAAGAAACTGGTGAAGTCATCGGCGCTACCACAACCGATGTGAACGGGTATTTTTGGTTCAAATCAATTGACATTGGCGAGTTACAACTCACCTACACCCTCGACGGCTACACCACGATCGAACGAATCTTCATTCCCGACGGAGCCCAAGTCAACCCCGCAACCATGCGAGAAGGCACCGGGACAGTGGTCGAAAACGAAATTGCCGAACGAGATGGTTGGAATGCTGAAAGTGCTGTTGCCTTGTCAACCACAATTGGTGTGTTGACAGTGCTCACAGGACTGGTTGGTGTCCAAGCGGCTGTCGAAGCGCGAAGGGCAAAACGCTACAGGCGAACACAATACCTTGCAGGACTTGCGTTGTTCAGTCGAGGGCTTATTCTGTTCGGACCAGCGCTTATTCTCGCTGGCATGATCTTGCTGATGAAATCACGTGACCAATTTTCAGATATTGGCGGTGAGTGAATGTACCTCATCAGCGTCGAAGGTGGCGACGGTTCGGGCAAGGGAGAAGCAGCCCGTCTCCTTCTTGAATTAGCGGCAGAATTTCCGTTTCCTGAAATCCACGCCACACATGAGCCAAGGCGCCACAGTGAACTTGGTAAGTTGGCTCTTACTTCAGTGAAACTCGGCGACAAAACCCCCTTAGAAGAAGCCGGTCTTTTTGCAGCAGATCGCCTCGATCACTCACACACTTGGATTCGTCCATTGCTCCAACAAGGCCACATTGTGATTTCCGATCGAAACATTCACTCATCCCTGATTTACCAAGGCGTCGTTGGAAACTTAGGCGTCGACCAGGTTGCCAAGATGAACGCCGCTGCCATGATTCCAGACCTTGTTCTTTGGATCGACTGTGATCCTGACAAAGCCATCAAAAGAATTCGAACTGGCACCTTGCGGATGACAAGTCAGAAGCAAGAATACTTCGAAACACCAGAGATTCAAACCACAATTCGCCAAGGCTTCAACGACCTCTTGTCCGGGAAAATTAGCGTCCCTGCCCCCTTTGACCGGTGCTGCGTCGTAGGCCCCATTCTAAATGAGGGCGGCCTTGATGATTTGAAGAAGAAGTTGAGAACTGAACTTCGAGCGTTCTTCAATCGAAAACCAGCGCCGCTCAATGTCGACCCTGATGAAGTCGATCGTCATCTTCTCGACACGTTGGTCCGGGATGTCAAAAAACAAACAAGGCTTCCTGGTGCCCCTCAAGAGCGAACTGCCATCCACATTGGTTGGCTCTCTGGCCGCTCCCCTGCGCAATGGATGCAAGAAGCCGAGGAAAAGTGGCCGGTGGAAAGCGCTCGAGCGTACGACGTCCCAGCAACACCGCACGCCCAATCCTGTTGGTCCGTGCTTGGCACCCTTTCACTCATTGTTGGTTCGAGCGAGGTCCCACGCTTGCACCGCGCTTTTGGACCCCACAGAATGGTTACACAGCGCCACACGCAACGTTTAGTCAAATGGCTCGAGGAAGAACGATGGATCCACAAACAACAATCTCACGTTCCATTTGCGGAGGCCCAAGTGTTCAAGTTACGCGATGAGCGACTTGGTTACGGTCGACTTGCCCTTGCGATGTGGCCACTGAGGGCCCAAATTGCTTCATGGCGGCGCGCAAATCCGAATGCAGAATGGATTGATGCTCTCCCTGCAATCGCCCTTCCAGAAGACGGACGAACACCTCCACCTGCTGTTCGAAAGGGTCTTGAAGACATCACGAAAAGGCTGCACATGCTTTCAAGCGGCCATGAAAACTGCCCAGTACCAACATCGGTGGAAGAACTCGTGGCATGGTGGCAATTGCCACCACCCTGATCACTCCTCTTCAGATTTCAACTGGAACCTTGCCTTTCCTGGCAAAATAACGTCGCCCGCTGATTCAAATTTCTCTGCACGTGCCCCGAGTGAGGCACCAATCAAGATCGCCAAACCGAGACCGAATGGACCACCGGTCAATGGCCGAGTGAAATTATTTGATTCATACCCTGTGAGAAGTTGAGTGAAGCCGTCAATCAGAAGTGGTACGCACAGCAAGACTCCACAGGCAAGCCAAGCGAGCGTGCGTTGGTTCTTGACATACACATCGACCAGCCATTCGTCGGGAAGCATGGAAAGGCAGGTATCCCTCACCGTCCATCTGTTATGAGCACGCCTCGAAAAAAGGACGCCGCCCATCATCAGCCCGAAGAAAATACCAACATCACGGGTACAGACCGGCATTTGATTGCCACCGATGTCCCAGGATCGTTCATGGTTTTGATGGCAATTTAAATCCGCAAATGCATAGATGAAGCCGGTATAGGGGTCCAATTCACTCCATGTGAACGTTTCGTGTTGATGCATTGTACCATCGGCGTGCTGATGGAGAGAACCTTGAGCGGAATTCCCATATGCTCTCGAACCGTCGTTGGATGCGAAATCAAAGGTGTTTGCTCGCCCGTTGATGTCGACCACCGTTCCAGCAGGAAGAATCAGCGGGGCAAGAAAAAATGAGAAAAAGAAGAAACCTGAAACCCCTGCAATCCATAAACCGATTTTGCGTTCCCTCAAGCGATGCTCGAGTCCGTTTTTCTCCACGCTTCAACCAATCGAATTGAATTGATAGACTTTGGTGTCAACCGATGGGAGCATTCTTGAGGAACACCACTCGACAGGCACCATGAACCTCGAGGAGGGTGAGCCGGTCGGCCTGGCAACGGGACTCCAAGCAGGCGCATTTCTCGGCCTTTACCTCGGTTTCAGCCTCGCAGTGATTTCTGTATTGACCGATCCATCACAACTCCAAAGGCTGGCTGGATTAATGTGCACACCACCATTGATCGGAGCTGTTGCGCTAGGCCCGTTTCTTGCTCGAAGAAAAAAACCTGTTGACCTCGGGAAGCAACCACTCGCACATGCACGCGAAACGCTCGAACCATTGAATGAAGGGCAAGGACGTTGGCGTGTTCTCAGCCATGTGAAGAGCGATGGGATGTCAATACGAATCGACATGCACGATTTGACAAATTTGGAAGGCGTCGTCAATGCAGCGCTCCCACTTGCAGACCTATGTTCTGTGAAATTCGTGGTTGGCCGTGGCGTTCCATCCTCTCGCCAGCCCCAATTGCGTCAAAATGTACTATCCCTTGTGGAAGATCGGGTGACCCTCACACGGCGGCGGCGCACCGCAAAATCAATCGAAATATCGCCTGTTCCAACCGTGAAATATGTCGACCAACAGCGGAAAATAAATCGAGCATTGTTGGTGCTCCTTCCAATCTTCTCTTTCTTTGCATGGCTAGAAATGCGTTGACTTCGCCACCGTAGGAGCACTTAAGGTCCTCCAGTGCCTAAGGGATTCATGCGCGAAGTGACCTTTTTTTGGAAGCGGGCCAATGTCGGCCACTTTGTTTCGGGTCCATTGACTGAGGTTTTTCAGAGCATCCACTTTATTTCCTACGCACGCCGTGTACCTAAGGACATCCGATGCATCATCAAGGGCCATTTTCAAACAGGAATGGGCCCCGATGACATCAAACGGGTTGGTTTTTTGGAGTTGCTTGAAATCCTCATGGAACCTGAACACGATGGCGATGGCACGATTATGTTGGTTCGAGTCAACCACCCTGCGTCCAATTTGAGTGCTCGAACAAACGGCACATCCGCTGTTCCAGGCGCTTGTTACCTCGATGGAGAGGGGATCACATATACAATTCAAGGTCCGCCTCTAAGCCTTCGCCTTTTGAGTGGATTCTTACGCATGATTGCCAAACCAGATCGCACAAGTGCACGCAGCGTGAAGTACACCATCAATGAAGAGAATGGAGCCCTGTCGGTAAAGCAGGTGAAGTTGGCAAAGTTTGCCTATGACCGCGGCTACTTTGACACCCCCAAGCGGATTCGAATCGCTGAACTTGCCCAAGAGTTAGGCCTCGCAAGAGCAACAATTTCCGAGCATATGGCTCGGATCGAATCTGCAATTATGGATGATATGTTTTCATCGTTTTCCGATGTTTACATTCCACCTGAGACACTTCGAGAACTACTTGAAGTAGCCATCGATGATCTCGATGAAGAGAAAACCAAAAACTTGGATGCCTTCCATTTCGTGATGAAGCAGATTCGTGCCTCGCTTCAAGACGAGGTGGACCTAATGACTGAAGAAAACATTGACATGGAAAAATACATGGAAGAATCAATGCGAGCCCACAAAGAAAACATCAGCTTTATCGACGACCAAATTGGTTCTAAGAACAGCGGAATCAACCAACTTTGAGCCGATGCTTTACATGGGCCGGCGATTGTCGTAGTCCCATGGCCGATATCGCCGGATTGCTCCGCCGACTGGAAAAGGGAGGCATACCGATAACGCCCTCAATTCGTGACGCCATGCTTGAGGTCGAAATCGAAGACTTCACTGACTATGATGCTGAACCATTCTACGCCGATCGACCCGTCCCTTTCATGGAAACGGACGCAGGCGCAATGAAGACAATCTCTGCACCTCACATGGTGGCCACCTTGCTCCACCACATGGAACTAAAGCCGGGAGATGATGTCATAATACTCGGCGCTAAGGGCGGCTACATCGCTGCACTGGTTGCAAAAATTGTCGGAGAGCACGGATGTGTAAGGGTCCTCGACCCAAGCGTCGACGCAGTTGTCCATGTACGCCAGCGACTTACCCACTGGCCCACCGTCGAAGTCAGGGAATTGGAATCAATCGATGTTGCACCCGTGGCCTTCCCTGGCGAACTCCAGCGCGTGCTCGTCACAGGCCAAGTGAATTCACTTCCAGATTGGATGGTCGAGCGAATGGTCGAGGGCGGGTTTGTTCTTGCACCATTGGGCCCGAAGGCAAGTCAACAACTGATGAAAATGGAACGTCAAGAAGGCGAACTCATGCCCACTGATCTTGGTCCTGTGTCCTTTGGTCCTGTTGATGTCCGGCAAGGAGTACCTGGACCAATGAACGCTGATGAATTGGCTGATATGATTGAATTGACAATTCAAACATGCGAAGATTTGGGGCTAATCGAAGACGATGAACGCCACGCAATGCAGGATTTAATCGTCAATTTGAGAAGCCTACCAACCGATCTGCCACCTCCGGGTGAAGGTGCGATACCAATGGAAGAGCATCCCATGATTCAACTCATGTGGGAGGCAGCCCCCTCATTTTTCAGACTCTGGCCAATGCTGCAAACCATGATTCACCCGAACCTCGCCCAACCTGGTGCGGAAGATTGGGATGATTTCGAAGAAAGCGATGGTTCGGATTTCGAACTTTGACGAGAAAACCTCGAAACCACAGGCCTATCAAGAGGGGCTCCTTGGCAAATACATGGCTGGTGGGTTAGATGGAGAGATTTCCAAACTCCGCCACAAGGATGTCCGGCAACGAAGACGCGCTGTGCGAGTTTTGTTTGACACTGACCTTCCACGAGCATTGGACGGTTTCGTCCCCCTTCTTGATGATCGAGACCCATGGTTCCGCTCAAAGGCACTCGATGCGCATCGACGATGGGCACCCGCCTTGGGCCCATCTGCCCTGAAGACATTAGCAAATCATCGTTCTATAGAGGCGAGGCGCTGCGCAGCAAACCTTCTTTCAGAATTCAAAGAAGATGTTTCCGAAATCGCCCTCATACTGGTGGATGACGAAGACCTAACTTGCCGCAGAAAAAGTGCTGCTGCCCTCCTAAACGGCCCATCGGCTGATGCGTATGTCGAGCGGTTCTTCTCCTCAGATGACGCCTACCTTCGTCGGCTTGCAGCATTGAGTTCTGGAGCAGATGCAGCGCTTCGCCGCAAAGGAATCGAAGATAAAAACGCCTCTGTATGTGATGCCGCCCTGCAAGCCATGGACGAACGAGGTGAACCATTGGATGAAGCGGCCTTAGTGCTGTTAATGGAACGTGGAATCAACGGTTCTGCACTCATCCAATCCGCCATTGACAACAACGGGGAGGTGCTTGTGAGCTTTGCACAATCGGTAAAGGGAGCGACGCTGAAAAAATTCGTAGGAGCCTTGAGAGAACAATGCACATCAATGGATGATGCACCGATTAAAACCCTCATTGAGGCGAAGGAATACATTGTGATTGGGCGATGGCTCCAAGGCATGCGAGGCACGGAACTTGACCAAGTGCGTTGGGAACTTATACGTGATCCAACCATCGACCAAATTGAGCGAAGCAGATGGATTGAACGCCTCTTGGGGCGGTGTGACGAGTTACCTTTGGTGGAAGAAGCAAGGCTCTTCTTATCCGAAGAGCACCCTGAATTGCTAATTGAAGCGGCACAGAACCTTTCTACTGCCTATGATAAACTCGAGATATGAGCACCCCACTGTCCGGTATCCGGTTCCAAATTGATGCGACTGAAGGCTCGACTCGACGCCTCCATGTTGGCTTAGAAGTAAATGGCCCCTTTACTTCTAAGACGCTGACCTTGCATTTCCCACGCTGGGTCCCAGGTTCCTACTTCTTGCGCGAGCCAATTCAGCACATGACTGAATTCGAAGCAAGCTCTGAAAATGGGACCCCCCTCGCATTCAATCGCCATCATGTCGATGCCATGCGAGTGAAGGTGCCTGAAGGTACATCGAAACTCAGAATTCGATACAAACTTCTTGCGGACGACCTCTCGGTTCGCTCCAACCACCTCGATGAGGGTCACCTCCACATGATGCCTCCTTTCACCTGGTTTTTACCAACACAAGGCATTGATCCCGAGCGGATGAATTTGACCCACACAGTTGAGTTACACGCCCCTGCTTCATGGACGCCAGCAACGCAGTATGAACTTCTGAAATCGTCGACAGGAAAGGGGGTCCTCACATCAAATGAAGGCACAACCCATCTGTTCACAGTTCCAAACAGGGATGAATTGCTCGACGGGATTGTAGAGATTAACCCATACCCAATTCAGACATGGGTGGTTGATGGACGGACGCATCATCTCAAGCTGTGGGACAGTGGCAACCACCCGATTGACGAGGGCATGCTTACTCGATTCAAGCTGGACATGGATCGAATCGTCAAGGAGCACCACGCATTGTTTGGCGTTCCTTCATGGGACAACTACGTGACCGTCATTCAACTGACTGAACGGTCGCGCGGCGGCCTTGAACATCTCAATTCGCAGACATCGATGCTGCCAAGAGAATGCCTCATGCCCGGCCACGATGATGCGTACCGTGACCTTGTCAGCCTCTTTAGTCACGAATACCTCCACCAGTGGAATGTCAAACGCCTCCGACCTCGGAATTTCTTAGATTACGATTTGCAGCGTGAAGGTCATTCTGACCTCTTGTGGTGGTTCGAAGGTGGTACTTCTTGGCTTGGAGACATGCTTTGCGTTCGATCAGGCGCATGGACTGAAGAGGACTGGAAAAAAGATTTCCTCCGCAAGATGAAGCGACACACTGGGCGAAATGGAATGGCCTTTGAATCGCTCACAGAATCGAGCCATGACGCTTGGATTCACCTCTATCGAGGTCATGCCTTTTCTCGAGAGACGCAAATTTCCTATTATCTTGAAGGGGAATTGACGATCATGGAACTTGATATGGAACTTCGAAAGCGTTCCAAAGGAGCCAATGGCGTGTGCGACCTCATGGCGTTATTATGTGAACGTCATGCACTCGAATGTGGGGCGACAATGCGCTTAGGCATCACACATGCCGACATCCGCAAAGCACTCACTTCGATGAAGGGCGGAGGTCGTCTTGGCGCCATGCTCGATCGAATGGTCAGCCGGAAGCAAGCGCCTGACATGGAACGAACGATGGCATACTTTGGCTTGAAGTTGGAACCTGAACATCCAATCAAAGAAGGCGAAGTACAGTCTGCATGGCTAGGTCTTAACCTCTCCATGAAGGCTGGAAAATTGACTGTGAGCACGCACATGGCGGCCAGCCCATTGAGAATGACCCTCATGCCTGGTGACGAAATCATCGCTCTTGATGGCAGGCGAACACCGAGCTTGAAGTCCATCGAATCGGCCCTCAAAGGTAAGATTGGTCGGGAGGTCGAGTTGACCTACGCCCACGAAGGAATGCTTTGTACCTGCTCGATTACACTTCCTGCCGCACCACGCCACAACGTGAAACTATCAGGTAAAGGAAACCAGAGGTGGCGTGATTACATCGCCACACGGCAAGAGAAGTAAGTGAGCGCCATGTTCCGCCGAAGCGGAAAAAGGTGCGGCCCCAATTCCTGAGAATTGGTACGATTTACCGTTGCGATTGCTACGGTTGTTTCATCGAATCGATGTGCGATGTGCGTTAAGAACATCTTGATCTCAATTCAAGCAGCCTTTGCTATGCTTAAGCGTCCGGGTTTTCTTTCTTGAACGCTGCCAATTTAGCTTCGTATTCTTCTTTGATTAGACCGTGCCATCCTTTACACATTCCAGTTGGCGATCGTCCGCAGCCACATTTACTCATGATTTGTCTCCTCCGTGTCTGCTCCATTGCGCCACCATATTAAACACAAAAAGTAGCAGTCCGAAAACTTCAGTACCACTGCCGATACTGGAGAGTTGATAACTATCCGTTGCTTGGTATCTTTATGCAACCAGTCGAAGAACAACCAGCATGCCTCAAGAGTTCCAACCAGGGAATGATCGAACTTCTCGGGAAATCTCACGTCCTTGAACTTCACTACTTTTTATTCCAAAGCGGGAGACCTGTTCGATTCAATGAATTGAGGCGTGAACTCTCAATCACGGCTACGACGTTAAGCAGAAGGCTCGAGGAATTCGCCGTTATGGGTCTGGTCGAGCGAAAAGTGTTCGCAGAAGTGCCAGCCCGCGTAGAATACTCACTTTCAAAGAAAGGAATGTCTCTTGGACCTGTGCTGCGCCATTTGTTCACCTGGATTCAAGAGAACGAAGGGGTTTGAGTCAATCTTCTTCTCCTGCTGGTGAAATTGCAGCCTCTTGTGCCAAGACATCCAGCGATACATGGATCGGAGGCAAATGATCGGCAATACGATGGCGGCTCGTTTTTGGCGGGAATACATCACCAGAGAGACTCATTGCAATGACCTCCTCCTTGGTAAGTGAATCAATCTTGGCAGATGGCCACACATCAACTTCAATGCTGTCATCATTCAAATAATCAACAGCGATCACTGGAATTTGTGCCAACTTCAGTTCACCTGCGATGGAATATCGATGGTGGCCATCAAGGATCGCACCCGTAACTTTGTCGACAATGAGGGGTTTTGTGTAGCCTCCCCAGCGTTTTGTCATATCGAGCAACTTATCTCGATTCCGAGGTTTGATTTCTTCATGCGGTTTTAGCCACTCAACCGGTACAAGTTGCACATCTTCCTCTTCCCACATTACCACATGCGAACGGCTTGTGTGCGATAATGCTATTCATCAAGCGTCCATCGTTCCATTCGGAAGGAACCCCATGTCATCAAACCAAGAGGCGTTTCCCCTTCCTTCCTTGGGCGACGCCCACAATGCCCCCCTCCCTGAGCACTTGGTGGAATGGGTCAACAGATTGCCAAATGACATCAACTCCATTTTCACAAAAATCGCTCAAGCCGGTGGAGGCGTTTGGATTGTTGGCGGGGCTGTCCGAGATGCACTTCTTGGCGTCCACAATCAAGATATTGACCTCGCAGTGAGCCTCCCACCAGAAAAAATGCTGGAGTTATTCCCTGATGCCCTCCCCACAGGAATTAGCTACGGGACGCTCACACTTCGAGGCGAAGAGGGCCGTTTTTACGAAACAACAACGCTGCGAACCGAATCGGAATACAGCGACGGTCGAAGGCCCGAAGTTGTCAATTTTGGGACATCACTGCTTGGTGATTTGGAACGACGAGATTTCACATTCAATGCAATGGCCATTGATGCAAGGAGGCATCTTCTTCATGACCCTTTCAATGGACAAGGCGACCTTGAGAATCAACGAGTGAGAGCCGTTGGGCAAGCATATCAACGCCTCTCTGAGGATGGTTTGCGGATCCTTCGAGCCTACAGGTTCCTCGACCGAGGCGAGGCTGGAGTTTGGCGGTTCGACCCCGAACTCTCTGAAGCACTCCTTCAACATCGAGGCATGCTATCTGGTGTAACCAATGAACGTATTTGGATGGAATGGCAGAAGATTCTCGCAGGACAAAACGCACCTGACGTCATTGAACGCATGGGCAGAGACGGTGTATTAGACCGGTTCCTGCCAGGGAAGTGGAATGGTCAAGCGCACAGAATGTTCGCACAGCGGCATTCACTCTGCTCGAACCTTAACCCGCTCGAGCGTTTCGCACTCCTTCTTGCAGAAAACGATTCTATAGAGGTTCAGCGTACACTCAAGCACCTCAAGTTATCAAACAAGGATCGAAAAGAGGTGGAAACAATACACCGAAGATTCGGGCGCGTCCCAAAGAACACCCTTGCCGACCTACGTGTGTATCGAAGCGTTCTTCGGGAGCGCGCCAGAAACCACCTTGAAATGGAGAAAGTGATTCGAGAATCGGGGCTCATGATTCCTGCAATGGATTCGATTGAGACAAACGAGATTGACGTTCTGCTCCACCGATTGGGAGAACTTGAACCATTGAGGGCGGGTGACGAGTCAATCGTCGATGGCCACTGGATCATGGAACGCACCGGTCTTGGCAAGGGCATTGCTCTTGGCCGACTGAAGATGTGGCTTCATCGCATCCAGATTGAAAGGGACTTAGCAGACAGCGATGATATTGAAACGGCGCTGTGCGGTTTGAACTGGGAACACGCCAACCATGCCCATTGGCCGAAAATCGAATTCTAGGCCGCGACGGCATTATCTTGATGTGAGAGAACGATTTGTTTCGTGTTAAGGGGACCACCATGTCAGAATTCATGATGCAGCAAATCGAACAAAGAATGGCACAACAGGGAATCGATCTAAACTTGCTCTCAGATGAGGAACTCTCTGCAGTTGCGGTCCGTTTCCTCGGCGACGCCCCGCCTGGCCACCTGCCTCGCGACACAGTCATTTCGACCCTTCAAGACCAGAAACCAATCCAAGAATGGGCCATGGGCATTAAGTCGCGTGTTGCGGCGCAAGCTGCTGAACGAATGACGAGCGCAACGCGCAGCGCTGTGAACACGGCTCGTGAGAACTACCAAAAGAAAAGAGATGAGGATCCACGGCTCGCTGCAATTGCCAACAAGTTTGGTGAATGGTTGAGTGAATCCAATTACAATGCTGCTCAACTTACTGCTATGGCCGATTCAGACCAAGACGGCATCATTAGCAACGAAGAAATCTTGAACCTCATACGAACAATGTCCAATGCTGAGCCACCTGAATGGGTGGTTGAATTGGTGGTCAAGCACATCGACACTGACGGAAACGGTGCCGTTACGCTTGCTGAGTGGTGGGCCTTCCTCGAATCGATTGGCTTTGAAAATGTGACTCCAAAAATGCCGCAGGAACCCATGGCAGTAGAAGAACCAGTGCCAACACCTGCCCCAGAGCCAACACCAGTCCCAGAACCAGCACCTGCTC
>QXYC01000004.1:0-25460 GCA_009887095.1 Candidatus Poseidoniales archaeon | reverse complement strand
CCAGTGCCAACACCTGCCCCAGAGCCAACACCAGTCCCAGAACCAGCACCTGCTCAAGCACCTGCTCCAACACCTGCAGAAGTGGCACCGGTTGCCGCAGTGGCAAGCGTGGCTGCGGTTGCGGCGACGACAGTGGCTGTAGCCCCAACTGAGCCAGAACCAGTGGCTCCAACACCCTCAGTGGTAACAAGCGCACCCGTGTCCGAACCTGTGCTAGAACCAGAGGCATCGACCGGCGGTTTGGATCATCTAAGCATCATCGAAGCACTCTCTGGTGCTCGATTGCTTTCTGAATTCAACGAAATCGTCGGCCGTTCAGCCATACAAACGTCAACCATCAAAGTTCAGAAAACAGAGCGATCGCTCATGGCATCGGGTGAATATCGAGGTGGCCAAACCATCACTGGAACCCTCGATGGTGGCGAGCATGTTGTGACCATGCGATTCCCTGTGAGTGAAACAGAGTTCATTGAAGGCCTCAAGGTGGGGCAAGTCGTTACCTCGGAAGGGAAAATCTACCGATGGTCTGGCGCTTTGAAGCAAGCGAACCTCGAGTGCACAAACGCACGAATTGCTTGATCACTTGAGTGCTCGGGCGATTACAATCCGTTGGACTTCTTGTGTGCCTTCGTAGATTTGTGTAATCTTTGCATCTCGGAAGAATCGCTCCACAGGGAACTCCTTTGTGTACCCGTAGCCACCTAACACTTGGATGGCTCGCTCAGTCACCCACATTGCTGTGTCACCGGCAAACAGTTTGGCCATACTGGCTTCTTTGGAGTGCCGTGGACCACCGTGTTCGTAGTGCTGTTGTTTCACCCACGATGCTTGATAGATTAGGAGGCGGGATGCTTCGATTCGTGTGGCCATGTCTGCGAGGTATGCCATGATCATCTGGTGATGTGCGATTGGCTTTCCGAAGGCTTCCCGCTCGTGGGCGTACTTGAGGGCTGCTTCGTATGCTCCTTGGGCAATGCCGAGCGCTTGGGCCGCAATTCCGATCCTGCTGTTATCGAGGGCATTCATGGCAATCGGGAATCCATTTCCAACGCCCTTCAGGACGTTCTTGACAGGTACTTTGCAGTTTTCGAGGATGAGGGTGCATGTATCCGAGGAACGGATACCGAGTTTGTCTTCCTTTTTTCCAACAGAGAAACCTTCGTAACTCGAGTCGACAATGAACGCAGTGGACCCACCGTGCTTTTTCACCCCGTAGTCTGGGTGGTCGACATCCTTGGCAAACAAGACGAGAATTTTGGCTTGCGTACCGTTGGTGACCCACATTTTCTCGCCGTTGAGGATGTAATGTTCGCCATCGTCAGAGAGCTTTGCTTTGCAGGTCATCGCCGCTGCATCTGTACCGGCACCTGCCTCGGAAAGTGAGTATGCGCCTACTTCCCCTGCCGCAAGCCTAGGAAGGAATTCTGCCTTTTGTTCCTCGCTTCCGTGGAGGGCGATGGTTTTCGAGCACAATCCAACGTGAACACAGTACATAACTGCAAATGATGGGTCGACTCGAGCAAGTTCCTCAACGATGATCGATTCTGAAACATCATCCACCGGAGATCCGCCATATGCCTCTGGAATTGTGACCCCTTGGAGACCGTATTCGATGAATTCTTCCCACTCTTTGCTCGGCGGCGTTTGTTGTTGATCACGATGTTCAACAGTGAGCGATAATACACTCTCTGCAAAGTCACGGACCATCTCTCGAATCATTTGCTGTTCTTCGGTTTCGCCGTAGTTCATGTTCGTCCCCGTAGTGCGGATAACGCCGACTCACTTAACCCGTTTGACGGTTTTTCCAGAGGGTTCGTTTTGCCTCAAATTGATATACAATGGCGATTGGGGCGTTTTGTGGGAGTGCCCCTATGGATGAAGAAGTTGTAGAATTCAGCGTTGCACATAACAGAAAATATTCTCGAGACCATCTTTGGTATCAAGAAAAAGACGACCGACTCATGATTGGTGTGAGCGAATACCTCGCCGTAGAGATTGGTGAAGTCCTTCGAGTGATCTTGCCGCAAGCCGAAAACGAAATCGATGAAGGTCGAGACATGTTTTCAATTTGGACTGCTGACGAGAAGGTTGCGTTCCCTTCAATGTACTCTGGCCTCATTGCTGAAGTCAACGGCGAAGTGGAAATTAACCCTGATTTGGTGAACGATTCTGCCTATGACCACGGATGGATCATCATCATTGAACCTCACGAATTGGACCTCGAGAACCTCTTGGAACCTGATGAGTACGTCGAGTTCCTCGCTGAACTTTGAGCAAAGGTCATACC
Source organism: Candidatus Poseidoniales archaeon (assembly GCA_009887095.1). Lineage (GTDB taxonomy): Archaea > Thermoplasmatota > Poseidoniia > Poseidoniales > Poseidoniaceae > MGIIa-L1. The sequence goes on along the minus strand of QXYC01000004.1, from coordinate 23,173 downwards.
CCGCCGCACCAGCGGTTTTGGCATGGGCAACGCACTGCAGCGTCTACGAGCGAGCCTCGCCAACGCTCCAGTCATTTGGAAAGGCGATTACCCCTACTTCATTCACCCCATCACCGATGGCGTACCTCGGCTTGATCCCGAAGTACTGAAAGCAGTCACGGATTTATCTGAAGCCGCCATCGACTGGAGCGGTATCGATCTCATCCTCGGCATTGAAGCGATGGGGTTACCTCTTACTGCACCGCTGAGTGTTCGAACCGGGGTACCGCTTGTGATTGGTCGAAAACGTTCCTATGGACTCGACGGAGAGGTGGTCATCGACCAAGCGACTGGCTATTCCAAGCAACCAATGTACCTCAACGACATTGCACCCGGCGAACGGTTGGCAATCGTTGACGATGTTCTCTCAACTGGCGGGACATTGCGGGCCGTAATCGAGGGCGTTCGGGCCACAGGTGCAACGGTGGCTCACATTCTTGTCGTCGTCGAGAAAGGCCCCGGATTGAAACAACTCCAAGCTGACTACCCAGAAATCAAAATCGATTCGCTGGTCCGTCTCGAGATGGATGGCGGCGATGTTGTTCTGCTGGATGATTGATACCCTCCCCATAGGGTGCATTGATGAGGGGGGGGCGAGCCCCTCGGGTGGGGACGACCATGGATTTAGACCGCCACGATTTCCAACTTGACCAACTCATGGAACGCATACAAGCAAACGATAACCGTTTGATTGCGCTCCAAATCCCAGAGGGTTTGAAGATGCAAGCGCTTGAGATGATGGACACCATCGAGACTGAAACAAGCGCTAAAGTCGTGCTCGCAGCAGACCCATGCTACGGTGCGTGTGATTTAGTTCATGATAAAATGAAATTGATGGGCGTCGAATTGGTTGCTCACATGGGCCACTCACAGATGAACATCGAATCTGGTATGCCGACGCAATTTATCGACGTAACATACGATGGCGACCCGGAATTGACTCCTGTCATTCCATTCCTCGATGCTCACAAAGCCATCGCCCAAACTCGAATGGCAAACCAAGGCCAAATTGAAGGTATGTCGGAAGAAGAAGCACAAGAGCGGTTCCTCGATGCCGTGGGGCGCATGGCTCCGCTCACAGATACCAAACTCGGCCTCGTGGGATCCATTCAACACCTGCATTTGCTTCCTGATTTTCATGACCGACTTGAGAAAGCGGGGTACGATGTAACCATTCCAATTGGTGGTGCTCGACTTTCATTCCCAGGCCAAGTGTTGGGATGCAATTACTCGGGCGATGATGACTCCATTGGACACTACCTGTTCCTCGGTTCTGGTGATTTCCACCCAATCGGGCTTGTGCTCCATACAGGCAAACCACTCGCAATGCTCGACCCGTACACCGGTGATGCCGAAGAAATGTCGCTTGAACGAATCGAGCGAATCCTCCGTCAGAGGTCTGGCTTGATCATGGCAAGTGGAGATGCACAACGCTTTGGCATCCTCATCGGGGAAAAGCCTGGCCAGATGCGTCGGACCCTTGCTCTTCGAATGAAGCGCATGCTGGAGAAACACGGCAAGAAAGGTTACTTGCTCGCATTAGAGCACATTGGGCCTGATCTCATTGATTTCTATCCGGTTGACGCCTTCGTCAACACGGCTTGCCCACGTATCGCCATCGATGATGCTGTCCGGTATAACAAGCCCTTGATTACGCCGTTTGAGCTTGAAGTGGCTCTTGGGGAAAAGAAGTGGGAAACTGGATACCAGTTTGACGAAATTCCCTGAACAAGAACGCCAAGGATGGCAAAACACACCCGATGTGGTGCTTTGCAAACCGTATGTTCAAGAACGGTTGGCGGGAGCATCCTTTGGTATGGTAGGCTATCTTGACCGAATTGGGGCAGGCTCAGTGCTTGCGAATCCAGAAGTCATGGACTTCGACTGGATGCCCCCAGAACTCGTGGGCAGGGAGACGATTCAGCGGGAACTCGCTTCGAAATTCTCCGCACTAGCGCATCCTGAAGGGGCGGGGCGGGCGGTCATTACCGGCCCAGTTGGAAGTGGGAAAACCGTGCTGGCCGATACTTTTTGCCGAGACATACAACGCCACCTATCTGGCAAACGCAACATACGTTCCGTCAAAGTCAACTGCAGAAATGCATCGACGAGCATGCGAGTCGTACAGCGGATCCTCCACCTGCTTGATCCAGGCCATCCAGATCGAGGCCTTTCAATGGGTGAACTTCTGCTGAGTTTACGTAGGTTGCTTCGTAGGGAAGCATCTCATTTGATCGTCGTGCTCGATGAAGTCGACCACATGCTCAGAAGGAGCGGGGACGACTTGCTGTACCAATTGCTTCGAATTGATGAAGATCAAGAGGGAAAGGGAACGATGTCGTTGATTCTGATCAGCCAGGAACAGGTGTTGGATGTGCTTGAGACTGCAGTCATCTCTCGCATGGGCGTCTCGAACCATCTCAGAGTCAGTGGGTACACCGCTGATGGTTTGGAGGCCATCGCGGCCCAACGCGCCCAACTAGGCCTCGTACTGGGCACATACACGCCCGAAATCATTCGCTTGATTGCGGAAAAAGCCGCACACACCGGTGATGCAAGAAAGGTGATTGAGTTACTCAACGCTGCTGTCGAGCGATGCGAAAGGCGCCAGGATGGCCACAACGCAACTCACCTGATCATCGATGATGTTCACGAACCTTCGAACACCTCCTTCACCGCTCAAGGAAGCAATCTTGAGCTGATCGACGATCTCAATGCACATCCAATGCTCGTCCTGCTGGCGGTGTGCAGACGACTTACAAATCAGGAAACGATGACCACCGGCGACGTCGAACAACTCTACGCCGTGGTCTGTGAGGAGTACGAGGTGAAAATGAAGAGTCACACCACTGTGTGGAAGTACCTAAAGGAGTTTGAAACCCGTCAACTCCTCGTTACTCGAGTGGCCACAATCGGGGGAGGAAGAGGCAGAACAACTCATTTGAGCATGCCTCATTTTCTTCCAAAAGACATTGCGAGTCGGCTCGAAATGCTCTTGAAAAAGAAGATTCGATGAGCAAACACCCGTCCCACTTCATACGGTGGGGCTAAATACGGGTCGATGTTCGGAAGGTCGTTCTAGAGGTGTAAATATGGCTGTTGGACAACAAGGAGAATTCGTCGCCGTCGTCAATGATACGGACCCAACCAGCGATGGTAGGTCCTATTCACTCAAAATTAGTGGTAACAACCACGCTCAACTTTTGGGTAAAAAAATCGGCGATACCGTCGATGGAATCTTCGTCGGCGAAGGTGAACAAACACTCTCTGGTTACAAATTGCAAATCACTGGCGGATCAGACAAGACCGGAACGCCTCTTCGACGTGACCTCGATGGAGGATCACGCCAAGCAGTCCTCGTTACCCAATCCGTTGGTTTCAAGGGCCACAACCTCGTATTCAAGACGAAGGGTGGCGAAAAGAAGCGATTCCGCTACAAGCCAGACGGTCTGCGCAAGCGACGATACTTCCGTGGCAACACCATCAACCAAGACACACGTCAAATCAACCTCAAAGTCATCGAATCGGGCAACAAGTCCCTCGCTGACATCCTCGCTGCAGGTAGCGAAGAAGCATCGGAGTGAAACCCGAGAGGGTAATCGAAAGAATGGAGTGATGGAAGCATGGCACGAGCGCTTCCAGCACAACCACAAGTCAACATCGGCCTCGTTGGTCACGTTGACCACGGAAAAACCACACTCACCCAAGCTCTTTCTGGCGTTTGGACAGATACACACTCGGAAGAACGCAAGCGTGGTATCTCGATTAAACTCGGCTATGCTGACACGGCATTCTACAAGACAAAGGAGGGGCAATTCTACCCAACTGGTCGAAGACCTGACGGGTCAGAAGATGTTGCTGATGAACTGCAACGGGTTGTTTCATTCGTTGACGCTCCAGGCCACGAGACGCTCATGGCGATCATGATCACCGGCGCATCAATCATGGACGGCGCCATGTTGATGGTGGCTGCCAACGAAACATGCCCCCAACCACAAACCAGAGAGCACCTCATGGCGCTCGAAATTGCTGGCATCAAAAACATCGTCATCGTTCAAAACAAGATTGACCTGGTCACTCGTGAGCGAGCCCTTGAATCGCATCAAGAGATTTCGACATTCCTCAAAGGTACCATCGCTGAAAGCGCACCAATCATTCCAGTCTCCGCCCACCACGATGTCAACCTAGACATTCTTATTGACGCCATCGAACAAACCATTCCTACACCGGACCGCTCAAGCGACAAGCGCTCGATCATGCATGTTGCCCGTTCCTTTGACATCAACAGACCCGGCACCCGCCCGACAAAACTTCGCGGAGGTGTCATCGGTGGAAGCATCGTGGAAGGAGCATTTGACCTCGGCGATGAAATCATCATTGGCCCCGGTCGAAAGATTGAGCAAGGAAACAAAACCCACTGGGAGCCGATTGAAGCGACCGTGAGCAGCATGCAGGGCGGAGGACTCAACCTCGACACCATGCATGCAGGCGGCCTATGTGGCATGGCAACGATGCTTGACCCTTCGATCACGACATCCGACAACCTCTCTGGTCAAGTTGTCGCTAGAAAAGGAGACCTTCCAGAGATTCGAACCTCGGTTGACATCTCCATCAAACTCATGGAAACCATGGTCGCTGGCGAAGGTGAAGCTCCGGAACGAATCCATCCCCTTCGAAACAATGAGATGTTGATGATCAACGTTGCAACCGCAACATCGGTTGGCGTCACAAGAAACTCAGAGAAAGGCCGAGCTACACTCGAACTCAGACTTCCGATTTGCGCTGACCCTGGCCAGCGCGTCTCACTCTCAAGGCGAGTCGGCACACGATGGCGATTAATTGGCTACGGAACGATTGAGTGACAACGTCACGCCTCACCATGAAGTGGAGGACATCAACATGCAAAAAGTCCTCATCGACGCTTGCGGATGGGCAGCTGTGATTGACTCGGGCATGAACTTCGATGCTGAACTTCTGGGAATCTTAGGCCGTCCAGAACTGTTGGTCATCCCCAAAGTCATGGAAGAATTAGAACTGCTTGATGCAAAACGACCGAGAGCGAAGCGACTGCTTCTGAGCATGCTAATCGCCAAATCCTCGACAATCGAGGCGCCGCTTGGGGTTGGTGAGCACACCGATGATCAATTACTCCACCTGGCGCAAATCAACTCGATGGTGGTGCTCACAGTCGATATCGAACTGAAACGACGTTTGTTTGAGCGAGCCGTCCCCGTTCTCGAAGTTTCGAAGAACAAACGACTCAATCTCATCGAAGGTCTATAGAAGCGTGCTTATTGGCACCCTTATCTCAAGGCAGTCAATTTATTCAGCTTTCAAAATTAAACCCTCAGATTCATCATTTTTGTATCATGCCGGTAGGAACTTCATATAGGATTAAATTCGCCTTCGCCTTATGTCAGAAATGCAGTCCGTTGAGGCTGGTCTAAATGACCACCATTTTGCCATCAAACATCCACAAGGCACCCCCCTTGCTGCAGCTCTGATTGATCTTGGCATGTCACCGAGCATCGTCAAAGTGATCTTGTGCCTGCACATACATGGTGCCACGACCAGTAAAATCATGCAAACCCGTTGTGGACTTCGGCAGCCAGAAATCAGCACTGCAATTAAAGCCCTCAACGAGCGGAAAATGGTCAGAATTCAGAGCAAAGGAGCAAACGGTCGAGGAAGACCCTCTCATATCTACGAATTGGCGGAAAGCCTGCAAACATGCATCGATGAGTTTACCATGGAAATCGAAAAGCGGATTGTGGCCATGCAAGAAGGCATCAGCACCGTTCAGCGATTGGCTCGAGCCTTGTGACTAAGGTAACGTGAACAGCACGTCGTCTCCATGCCCGTCGAGCAAGCCGAGTTTCACACCAGCATCAATCCAAGCATGGGCGTAGTTAATGGCTCCAAAAGCCCGAACACGGTCTCCAATCTTGAGAAAGTGCTGTGCGTCAGAGGCATAATCATCTGCCATTCGCATCATAACAGCGAGTTGTCTTGCTTCAGGTGAACCCTCTGCATGGATTGGAGTCGCCTTTGCACGCGCTCTGTGAGTGATGTCAAGGTACTTTTCAACACGCTCGATCGATACCTCGGTTTGTGACTCGCTCATTCGCCGCCCTCCTTTTGTCGTTTGAGCAAGCGCCTGACATCTTCAGTCCGCCCGAGAGCACCATACAACTCAACTGCTCTTGAAAGTCGACCTTCGTCTTCTGCGGCTTGGGCACGAGCAAACAAAGAACGTCGTTCCTCCCAATTCTTAGCAAGCGCAGCTTCTGCTGCCGCTTGGTAACGGCCCTGCCTTTCCGATTTCGCCAAGTGAGGTGCTGTCCACCGTCGAACAAGCCCGTTTCGTGTTGCCGTTGCCATCGCATCGGGCGTGAGGCCAACAAGAAGGTCTCCAAGATTCATGCCCTGGCCAAGCAACTCCCCGTCGCCTCCTTCCCCGCTCGACAGATGGTGTAGATGGCCTTCAATGCCAAGAATCCACCAACCGTCTGCGCTTCGAACACCTTCCATTGGCTCGAGTGAATCATACTCAATGCGTTCAAGCGAATCCCAACCGAATGGATGAGGGACACCTTCCCAAAGACCCCCATCACTGGATTGCATCAAAAGACGACCCTGCATGAGTGGCGTAACCCAACTCCAAACTCGATCCTCGAGGCACCGCTTCTGATCAGATTGTGCCAATCGTGCGCACCACAAGCGACCATCTGCGGCCTGCCACATCATGTGCTCACGGTCAAGCCATCCGAGCAAACGACGCACTTTTCCGCTGTCCAATCGTCGAATTCCCCTGCCTTCATGTGAAAATAGGTGGAGGTGCCCTTTTCGTCCAGAGAGGATCCACCCTCCGCCGGGCCGGGCCGCTACATCGGTGAACCCGCCAGGTGTCGAACGGCCCTCGCTGAGCATCGAACCATCGCTTGTTGAGATGACATAGAATCCATGCGCTGCAAGCACAGCCACCACCCCATTCTGAACACTTAGGGCATGTGCTTTGAATGGCAACTCGATTTGCCATCGCACGGTGGAATCAACTTCGAGCATGAACAAATCAAGGCCACTGCTGATCACCATGCCGCCTTCTGCTGCAGCCATTGCGGCAATACGGCCGGGAGCCTGCCATGACCACGTGATGGTCCACATCAGGCTTCACCCCCTTGGACGCCCCACGCTGCAAGTTGGGCTCTGGCAGTGGATGTCATGGTGTAGAAGCGTTGTCTTCCTGATGTGCGGGCGTTGAGCACGCCACCTTTGAGCAAACGACTGCAAATCTGTGAGAGACGTGAACGCTTGACACCAAGGTCTGCCAATAAGGCTTGATCTGATGGTGAAAATTTCCGTTGCTCTGCCACGGCTAAGACCGCCATTTCCTTCGCATTGAGGTTCGAAAGAAGAAGCCTGTCGAGATGATATTCTTCATGCTCCTTTGTCGATGTGTGTTGGATCTTGGCTAAAGCATCGATAAAGGCGCGTTGAGAGCCAGGTCCCGGCGAGGCGCTCGAGGAGCCAGACATAGCCCTTACAATGGCCTCTAAGGCATCTGCCAAGGCATCCGATTCACCTGGCATGGGCCTGGGCGGAGCACCCTCCACAACTGCCAATGTATCGATGAAATCGGATTCGAGCACCTGATCATCAGACTCATCGACTTCAGGAATGAACATACCGACTTCATCATGAATCAGTTCGGCAGAATCATCCGGATTGACTTCGATAGGGTCGGGAGCGAGTTCGGGGAGTGCACCATTGCCCTCCGTGAGCCAGAGTTCTGTTCCTGCCTGCTCCTCCGACCCTGGCGAGGCTTTTGTATCCCGTAACCGGCCCACAAGGCCTGAAAACGGGCCATTGACAATCGTTGGCGGGCTTGCTTCAGCTGCTGCTGTAAACTCTGGAGTTTGTGGAAGCGCTTTGTAGGGGAGTTCAGGAAGTTCTGCATCGCTTGACTTTTCCTCATCGAGTTGTTCTAGATTCAGTTCGAAACCGAGCACATTCTCGATTATTTTCACATCGTCTTCTTGATTTCGTAATGTTTGACGTTCAGTCCAAGGCGTCGAGGCATCGATGTATTCGCTTTCTTCGGGCGACGGTGGCGGGCGTTCAGTTGGTAAACTGTGCTCTGCATTTAGCGTGGTCCACTCCTCCAGCCCCTCCGGTTCGTATTGCTCGTCCAACACCACCTCATCAAGAGGGCGTGAGGGGGATGTATTTTGCAGAGGCGTCGGGGTGTCGGTATGGTCGATTCCAGGGGGTGTTGGCAGGCTGAGGATTTGATCGATTCCCGCCATTGAGCCTGGGTTTCGGGAGGCATCAACTGCGTTTCGGAGGACTCGTATCAACGCTCCTGGATTGCCATGTGACTTCTCACGAAGGTAACGAGCATCTTCGAATGAAAGCGTGAATGGTTCGTTCGACACGGTCGTAATTCGACTTTCTACGAGGGCTTGAACTTCATTGATGGTCAAGGGTTCGAGGTAGAAATCACTGTCAAAGATATGCAAAAGTTGCTCAGGAAACTGTGCTTTCTGCATGGTTTCGATAATCACAACCAATACACAACGCACCCGGTTGAGGGTCGCACTGGCCGAACGGAGTGCCTGTGAAAGCAAATCCATTTCGACGTGTTGCGCATCAATGACAATCAAAGGCAAGGAATGGTGGTGAGCATTTGACGCTTCAACAAGCTTTTCTGCAACATGAGACCAACCAGCGGGTGCTTCAGTGCCGGTTAACTGCCCGTAAATCTCCCGAAGAAGCCTGAGAGCCGAATCCTGTTGCGAGATATGGTCGATATGGACTGATTTTGGAGCATAATTGGACAAACAGCGCAGCAATGAAGAGCGACCAGAGCCCATTTCTCCTGAAAGGAGGATTCTTCGAGGCGATTTGAATTGGATGTATTGAGTCATTGCATCTTTTACGTGAACCCGCCCCACAAGGAGGTGATCTTGATTCGCTTCAAGTGGAAGCGTCGAAAATGGATTGGAGGCTAAGGTGGGCAACTCAATCTCTTTGCCTTGGACTTCCATACAACGGGCAACTGCAGAGGGGTATTTCATCTTTGAGGGATTTCAAGACCACGAGGGACCCGTTAGAAGCCGTTACTCGCACGACCGCACCCGACAAATCAAGTGTGTTAACGCATTTTTAGCGCAATAGTAACGCGTTAATGAAACCGTTAAACCCGTTAATTTGAACGAAAGAGGACCATGGACCCTGCCCTGGTTAGAAGAGAAGCAACAGCAGCATGAGGCGATTGCTTGATGGGCTCAACCAGCCTGCAAAGGATAAGGCGAGACTCATGCCAGTTGAAAACAGTCGATTAGGAGGTTTTTTCCGCCATTCAGTGGCTGAACGACGGGAGATGGTAGCCAAAATGGCTGGACTCACGCCAGTACAAACCGAAGCACTGCGAGCCTGTGGCGAATTGGACGAAGCCGCTGCCGATCGAATGATCGAAAACGTCATTGGCACAATGTCCCTTCCCGTGGGTGTTGCCACCAACTTTGTCATTGACGAAAAGCACTACCTGATTCCATTTTGCCTCGAGGAATCAAGTGTTGTTGCTGCAGCATCCAACATGGCCAAGCGCTGCCTTGCAAAGGGTGGATTCAGGTCCAACAATGACGCGCCGCTGATGATTGCTCAACTCCAGGTCCTTGATTGCAGCAACACCGAACAAGCTGAAAACGCCCTCCATGATGCCAGGGAGGAATTGATGGCCCTCTGTAACAGCCTTCCTTCAACAATGATCCGCCTTGGGGGTGGATGCAAGCGCATTGAAACAAGAACCATCCAAAGCCTCAGTGGCCCGATGGTGATCCTTCACATTGTGGTCGATTGCCGAGACGCTATGGGAGCAAATGCTGTGAACACAATGGCAGAACTCATCGCTCCACGCGTTGAGGAGTTGACAAGCGGCAGGGTTCATTTGAAAATCCTCTCAAACCTTGCAGTCCACCGCTTGGCTCGAATTGAAGCAACCTTCACCCCAGAGGAATTATCCGATGATGGAACAAAGGCAAACGGCGAAGCAGTCATCGAGGGAATCCTCGAAGCGCATCATTTTGCCGTAGCAGACCCATTTAGAGCCGCTACACACAACAAGGGCGTCATGAACGCCATTAGCAGCGTTGGCCTAGCCTGTGGACAAGACTGGCGAGCGATTGAGGCTGGTTGCCACGCATATGCAGCATACGGCAAGGAACACTACGGATCGATGACAAATTGGTACAAAGATGAGGCTGGCAACCTCATTGGGCAAATCGAGACTCCAATGGCGGTCGGAATTGTTGGTGGGGCATCGAAAGTTCACCCAGCAGCCCAAGCCAACCTCGCAATCCTGGGCGTTGAATCTGCGCAAGAACTTGCGGGCGTGATTGCAGCATCTGGCCTTGCCCAAAACCTTGGCGCCCTACGCGCACTTGCCACGCGAGGCATTCAAGCGGGCCACATGAAGTTGCATTCCAGAAACATGGCCGTGAGTGCAGGAGCTGTTGGCGAAGAGATCGAGACCATTGCAAAACGTCTCCAAGCTGTGGATGGGCCGAAGACACAAACGGTTGTGGAAGAACTCCTGAAAGCACTCCGGCTGGAGTAAAATCACTCTTCTTCCGAAATTGGAAGCGTGGATTGAATCAAGCCGTCAACCTCTGATTCTTCTTTGAGGACTGAAGCGTCTGCCATCCCATCAAGCATACCGGTGCCCTTCACTTGCTCCCGGAACCATTGTTTGACCTTCTTCCGATCAGTGTAAGGACAACCAAAGGCCTCGGAAAAGCGCCGGGTCGTGATAAGACGGCGTGTGTTCCCATCCTTTCTGCGGTCAATCATTCCCAATTGTGCCAATTCACGGACATAATCGTATGCTTTCTGGCCGAGTAATTCGACCAAACGTGACTGGGCCATCGGTTGATGATACGCAATCAAAGCAGCAGCCTTGAGTAGTTTTTGAGGAATTTCAGTCTTGGTCTCTTTCGGCAAGAACCCAGCAATATCTGGTTTGACTTCAATCGCCCAACGGTCCCCGACTTCGGCGACCTGAAGCGCTCCGCCTCTGCGACGTTTGAGTGTTGCACGCAACGAATAGAGGGAATCCAACATTTCATCCTCATCATAGCCGAGAGCGGACGATAATTCTGCAACCGTCATCGAGCGACCGGCACCGAACAGTGTGGCCTCCAAAAGCGTATCAACTGGAACTTCTGACATTCTAATTCTCACTCCACTAACCATTCATGCGCTTCGAACGGCTCTTCCGACGTTGCGTCTTCTTCACTGATTTCTGCTTCAACTGTTTTTGAAGGTGTAAACTCTGCAACTGTTTTGCTTTGCACTGATACGGCTTCCTCAGCCGCCTTCTTTGCTTTGCGTGCGGCTGTTTCTTCTGCTTTCTGAGCCTTTTCAGCGCGGATATGTGCGTGTTGGACCGATCCAAGGTCTTGGGATTGAATTCGTTCAGATTCTACGGCCTGTTGATCATCAACAAGGGCTTTCACTTCTTCAAAGGTCTTGATTTGAGGCCATGCATCTTCAATGCAAATGACGCCATCGGGCACCTCATCTTGGGTGATGGAAGCAAAGCCTCTGTGGGTAAGGAAAAGACCGGCGATGAAAGAAGCAACCTTTGCTTCATCGTCATAGCCCTCTGGAACCGCACCAAAAGTCGATTCGAGAACCTCAGAGAGCGCCACCATTACATCTGTGACTGGAACTTTGTTCGAGGCTTGTGCAAGGCATGTTTGGCGCATGGCAGTCCAGCAGCGTTGAATGTCCCCCTCAAGGTCTTCATTGTGCATTCGACCTCCAACATCGGAAAGGTATTCTTGCAATTCCAGCTCGTGGGCAATTCTGTTTTCTTCTCGCAAACGCAGTGCTTCTGCATCATCTGCAGCGTCTTTGAATGCCGACAACAATTCACCCAGTGTGACAGGGCGGCCCTCTTCCCTGCGCACCCTTTCATCAAATAAGCCAGGCAAGACATGGTCTGCCTCGCCCTGGAGAATTGTGTTGGTGAAGTGAAACGCCTCATCATCGTAATCGGCCTCCCAACCAAAATCAAACCCGTCATCCCAATCCTCCTCTTCTTCGATGGCCTGAACACGATCAAACAGAACAACGGCTTGCTGGTGCAACACTTCCCATGAAAGACGGATGAGACGACCGCAAGCAGGTAAGTCAAGCGCAGAAGCCTCATTCTTTACTCGAAGGGTGAACACCTTGAGGAAACTCGAGAGGTCGACGTTCCAGGGATCGAGTTCTTCCTCTCGAACCAAAGAAAGCACCAAAGCCACCGAGCGGTCGAAAGGATCGACAAGCGTTTGATGCTCTGCCTCCTCTGTTTCCGCAATGGCCAGGATTCGATCAGCAAATTGCGTTGCATCAACGGATGCCTCGCCAGAGGCAAGAAGTTGGTCCATCACATCTTGGCGAAGGAACCACTTGTCGAGTGCTGCTTGTTGACCGGACATCATACCACCTCAAACGAGTTCTTCCTCGTCTTCTGCCCGTGATTCTATAGCATCTTGTTGATCGACTTCACGGACAGCTTGCGCAACCTCTTGGTATGCTTCGATGTCTTCCGTCATTTCTGCAGTTCGCTCCGAAAGAGCGGCGAGTGAAGGCTCGCTTTCATCGCCAACAGTCATGTGTGGAAGCAGTCCACCAAGGCTCCCTGGAGCAGGCAAGGCTTCAGGCACTTCCGGCATCTCATGTTCGGCTGCACGTGCTTCCTCAATACGAGAATGATTCTTTTCATTGTCCTTCTCCGCCTCTGCAAGCGCACGTTCACCAAGAGCAATCGCTCGCTCACGATCAAAGTCGACGATGCGTCGGCTGCAACCATCGCCACCGTGCGTAATGCCGATGTGATGGTCTGCAAGTCGAAGGGAAACCTTTCGCAAGGTGACCATGATGAATTGCGCTCGCTTGCTGCGTTCTCGGCACATCATTGCGATGCGTTCTGCATTGTATCCGTCGAGGTTTTGATCGACTTCATCGAAGTAGTAGAATGGGCTTGGATCGTAGTCTTGAATTGCGAAGATCAAGGCGAGTGCTGCCATGGATTGTTCCCCACCCGACAGTTGGTGCCGGGTCACCTTTGCAGACTTGCCTCTTGGTTGGGCCCACAATTCGAGACCGCCTTTGAATGGTTCATCCTTGTTTTCAAGGAACAGTTCACCTCGGCCACCATCGCTGAGCGACTTGTAAGCAACCTTGAAATTCTCGTTGACTTTTTCGAGAACATTCAACAAGCGTTCCTTTCGTTGTGCCTCGAGTTTATCTGTAACATCAAGCAGGTGCTTCCGCCGGTTCTGGAGTGTTTTGAAGTCGTCCTTCATTGCGTCCAAGCGAGCCTCACATGCATCAAATTGTTCGATCGCCAGCATGTTGACTGGCCCATGATCATCAAGCCTGCGTTGCAAGTTTCTTTCCTTACGTTCTGCGTCGCCAACACTTGGAAGGTTGACGCCATCCTCAGCAGGCGAGTAACCCTGTTCGGTCATGTCTTGGAGCGTTTGCGCAATTGTGATCTCTTTTTGGGCCAATGCTCGGCCAATTTCGATGCTCATCGACTTTCTTGATTGGGATTCCTGCACCTTGTGCTGGAGGGCTGCTTTCAGAGCACTCCGCTCCTCGATGAGTTCCACACGTTCATCTTCTAGCCCTTGGTTTTCTTCCAAGAATTCACGTCGCTCAGCCTCTTTCTCCGCGAGCGCCACACGATCGGTTGCAACCTGTGATTGCATATCGTCAAGTTTCTCACTGCGAGCGATGGCCGCCGTCTTGATTCCGTCAATGCGCTTCTTGTAATCTTGAATCGTTGAATCAAGCAAGGCACGGTGACCAGTGTCACTGGAAAGCGATGCTTCTGCCCGAGCCTTGAGCCCCTCTGCTTCGACTCGCTTTACCTCGGTGGAGTGGAGGCGCTCTTTCAGATGAACTGGGCTGGCGTCTTCAAGGGCCATTTGTGCTTCCTTACGAGCCTGATTGGCTTGAGCAAGAGACTCTTGAGCACGGTCAAGCGCTCGAAGGTGGTTGGAACCCTCAGTTTCCAATTCTGACAACCGCTTCTCTGCAGCACCAACAGCGCCTAAAGCGGTCGTATGATTGGACTTTGCTTGTTTGTGGGTTGCTTTCCATTCGGAAAGCTGCACTGAATGGTCGTTGTTGGAGAGATCATTAATGGTCGCGCGAATCTCAGCCTGTTGCCTTCGAGCCTCAACAAGTGCCCCGTTGACAGTTGCTGCCATCATGCGGTAGCGTTCGACATCACCAGCGAGTTTCTGGACTTCATTGGCCCCTTGGATATTGCCACCAAAGGAAGTCGTCATCCTGCGCTTGGCACCACCAACCATCGCACCACCAGCCTCAGTAACGTCACCTCGGAGCGTCACTAAGCGCACGCCACCCATGTTGGCACGGGCAGTAGCAAGGCTGTCCACGATGAGTGTGTTCCGGAGTACAAATCGAATGGCAATGTCAATGCGTGGGTCGTAGTCAAGCAATTCATTCGCAAAACCGATGACGCCGGGCTTTCGAGAGATGATGGTTGCCCGGCCTGCTGGACGAGTGTTGTTGAGTTTGTTGAGTGGAAGGAAGGTCGCCCGGCCAGCCTTGTTTTGTGACAACCACTGGATGGCTCTTGCAGCCACTTCATCGTTGTCGACGACTACAGAGGTCATACCGCCGCCAATCGCCGTCGCAAGTGCATCGGTGTGTGAAGCGTCGCGTGGTTCACATAATTCAGCCACAGTTCCGATGATGCCGGTAAGTTCGCCTCGGTCACGAGCGGCCAGAACGGCCGCTGCGCCACCCGCCATGCCTCGAGCACCCGCACGGTTTTCCATCTCGGCCTTCGCCGATGACAACTTACGTTCCGTCTCACGAAGGTGGGTTTCAACCGCTTGAGTTTCTTCGACAAGGCGTGTTTCCGCTCGTTGTGCTTGGTGAAGTTTTTCAGCCAATTTGCTTCGATCTTGATCTGGGGCGTTGGCCTTGAGTTCTTGGCCTTCGTGTTCCGATTCAGCAAGGGCGAGACGAGCCGATTCTGCAGCCTCTTGTGCATCGCTCAATTGCTCACCAAGCATCTCTGCTTGGGTTGCAACACGATTGACCTCGGTTTGCGCTGCAACGAGGCCCTCCTGAGCCTTTTCAGCAGCTTCCGTTGCCAAAGCGAGTCCACGGGAAAGTTCTGCGCTTGCGGTACCCGATGTTTCGAGGGCTTGTCGGACGCCTTCCTCTTCTTTCTTGGCTTCTTCAAGCGCTGCAAGGGCCGAAACAAGGTCAGCATTAGCTGACTTCAATCCTTCCAGAAATGCCTCCAAATCCGCCTCTGAAGCAGTCAGTGCATCCCCGAGTAATTCCAACTCAGCCGCGTCTTCTGCATCCTTTTCATCGGATTCCTCAATTCGGTCTTGATTGGTTGCAATTCTAATTTGAAGTTCGTTGATGGCGCTCATTAAGCCGTTGTTGTCCCCACCAAGGAGGTCTTCGATTTGCTTTTGCAGGGTGCCAATTTGATCATCGAGGGAAAGCAGACCTTTGTCGCCTTCTCTGACTTCCTCAATGAGTTGAGCAGCCTCCGCTTCGATACGAACTCGCTCGTTAATTTGGTACTGGCGCTCTGCCTGTTGGCTTGCATATTTAGCCTGGGCTGAAAGGCGTCGTGCGACCTTCAATTCTTCAACCAAATCGGTGACTTTAAGCGCCAAATTCTTTTCTTTGGTCAAGTCTTTGAGACGTGCCTTTTGTTCATCTTCGAGCAGTGCGATGCGCTCAATGTAGCCTTCAACCATTGTTCGTTGCTTCTCCGCTTTTCTGATTTCATCGTCGTAGGAGGTGACACCTGCGACGCCGTCAAGCACCTTTCGGCGTTCTTTCGCAGTCATCTTAGCAAGTCGGGTTACGTCACCTTGCAGCACAATGTTGTAGCCGTCAGGACGGGCGTTCGCCGCACTTAGCAGCCGGTGGAAAGTTTTCTGACTGCTGTCTTCTCCATCGAGAAGGTAGTCTGTGACGGTGTTGTTGCTCTTTGTGAGCCGAACGGCGCGGGTCATACGAACTTCTTCTTGATCGATTGGCAATCGGCGACGTCCACTGGCGAGCAAAGGGTTGGCAAAAACCAAGGTGACTTCACAAGCCCTCGCAGGTTTGTTGTTTTTACCACCATTGAAGATCAAATCCTTCGCATTCTGGGCCCGTATCACCTTGTTTGAACGAGGTCCCAGAACGAACTGAATGGCGTCGCCACAGTTCGATTTTCCTGAACCATTCGGTCCAGTAATTGCGGTAAACCCACGGTCCATGGGAATGGTGAGTTCACCCTTGAATGACTTGAAATTCGAAACTTCTAACGCTTTGAGATACATCCCATTCCCTCGTAATCGAGAATTAAATCCCCGACCTTATCTGTGACACCCGTTCGCGAAGGGTCTTAAAGAATGCGAGAGATATGCCCCCAGTCTAGCGGTTTTATCGACTGCTTTTCGAAAGCCAAACCCCTTGGATTTCCTGATAAAATCACATTCATCAGAGGGTCCCTTTGTGGTTGCATTTTCCACAACCCCCGCCAGAGCAAAAGGGACAGGTGGCATAGACTTTGACGCCTTTTGAAGCACCCCTCCTCATATGGAGGCGGGAATCCTTCTGAAGAATCCGTGAACGGTTGATCCGTTGATTGGTCCCCGCTCGTGCGTGCAACGGCGTAACAACTGAACCGAATTTCGACCTAAATTGGCGAGCAGCTTCCCTGCGCCTACCAATGGATTCTCCTGCTTGAGTGATCGCTTCAGCCTCCCAATACTTAGGCCCCATCATCAAGAGGCAACCGATGAGGGCAAACAGAATTTGGACAACCCATGGTGCGATTGCCAACGGAATGAGAGCAGCCAAGCCCGTAGAATTCACCTGAGTCGGCAGGACACCTAAACGGTCAAGAACAGCAATGGCAAAGAGGACAACACCTGCTGCGAAGGCCGTTTTGTAAAAGCGATCTTTCTTTGCACCCACACGTGCGAATTTAATTCGTCCTGAGAGGAGGATGAACAATGATGGACCCATCATGAAGAAATCCATCCCAGTCCATTCCCCTGCTGGAACAAGACAATTGGTTTCACTCCCTTCGGCGAGAAGGTCTTCAAGACGATCGAACATTGGCGCACAGTCTGGTTCGCTCATTCGTGACATGTCATATTTCTCATCGCCAGCACCTTCAATCAATTTTGGCGCAAGAGCACCAAATTGCGCGTTTGCAGCCACTACGACAACGATGGTGAGAGCAAGGAGTTGTCCGATGAAGACACGCACGCTCGCCATGGCCCCCGTAGTTGGGTGACGGCCATAGTGGTATCGCCTTCCGATGAGGTGAAATGCACCGGCGAATCAGCAAAGAACACCGGAGTGGTCGTTTTGGCGCATGTTGCGATTGTCGGAAGTGGAATTGCTGGTCTTTTTGCGGCGCTCCGCTTGGGAGATGCTGGTCACACGGTCACGGTCATCACAAAGCAACGACCCACGGATTCTTCGACCAACTGGGCCCAGGGCGGCATTGCTGCCATTTTGGATAAGACTGACGGCATTGGTTTAGAATCTCACATCAAAGACACGTTGGAAAGCGGTGATGGATTGTGTGATGAACGCGTTGTCCGCAACATTATCGAAGAAGCCTCGGAGCGGATCCAAGATTTGCTTACAATCGGCGTGAGATTTGAAACGGATGAAGATGGCTCGTTCAACCTTGTCAAAGAAGGCGGTCACTCAACACGGAGGATCCTCCACGCAAAAGACGCAACTGGAAAGGAAATTGAACGAGCCCTTTCTGAAGGCGCTGCAAATCACCCGAACATCACCATCAAACCGAACACTCTCGCCATTGATTTAATTCAAACAAACCATGGCCATCCAGCGCAAGGAATCTCAGGCGTATGGTGCCTTGACCAAGTAAGTCAAGAAGTACTTACATTTAGTGCCGACATCATTTTTCTCGCGACTGGAGGCGTTGGCCAATTATGGGCTACAACAACGAATCCAACGGTTGCCACAGGCGACGGACTTGCGATGGCATACCGGGCGGGAGCGGCCGTCAAAGACATGGCCTTCATACAATTCCATCCAACTGCCCTCGCACGGAAGAACGACCGTCCATTCCTGATCACCGAAGCCGTGCGGGGAGAAGGTGGCGTCATCCTCGACCGAGCTGGACTGTCGAAATGGGAGAAGGAATGTCAGAAGGCAACCAAAAGTGGTAAACCAATGCCTTCGCCAAGTTCATTCTCATTCACCCTTGAGCACTCGCCTCTTGGCTCCATGGCAACAAGAGACATCGTGGCTCGAGCGATTGATCAAAACATGAAGCAAACTGGAGCAGAGAACGTCTATTTGGTGACGTCACACTTAGACAGAGAACACCTCCTCAATCACTTTCCTACCATCCAAGAGAGGCTCGAGCGTCATGGTTTGCACCTCGGCCACGACCCCCTTCCCGTAGCACCTGCAGCACACTACGTGGTTGGTGGACTCGATGTCGATTCCATCGGAAGACCGCATGCACGTGAATCTGGAGAGTTCATTCGAGGCTTGTACGCCATTGGTGAGGTTGCATGCACCGGAATGCACGGTGCAAACCGGCTTGCCTCCAACAGTTTGCTTGAGGCAGTCGTGTACGCTGCCCGAGCTGCAGATCACATCATCGAAACCAATCCACCGACCCAGCAGAAAGAGCTCCCACAGTGGCGGGCAGAAGGGCTGAGCGATTTGGTTGAACATGCCCCCGTGATCAACGACCGGGCTGCACTCAGGGCAACCATGTCACAAGAAGTTGGAATTGTCAAGCGATTTGATCGTCTTCATCGAGCCCAACGCCGCTTAGCCCTGCTTTCTGAAGAGGTGGATATCATGTGGAAGCAAGCGGTGCCATCGAGAGAAATCGTAGAACTAAGGAACATGACCTTGGCAGGCCAACTTGTGATCGAAGATTCTCTTGCCCGAAACGAAAACAAGGGGCTTCATTTCAATGCTGATTTGATGAAGGCGTAAGGGCTTCAACCATAGCACTCAACATTTGATTCATTGGAGCACGCACGCCAATTCGTTCACCGCGCTCCACAACGGCTTGGTTGAGGTATGCAATCTCTGTGCCCCGACCAGCCCGTACATCCTGAAGCATGCTGCAATGATTTTCAGAAGTGGCCTGAAGAACCTCTTGTAAACGCCGCTCAAGGGCCAGATCATCTGGCAGGTGAACACGCTCTTGCCGGGCAATTCGTGCGCCTTCCAGCATTGTTTCAAGCGCTGCACTGAACAGAGAAGGTTGCAAAAGTTCACCGTTCTTCACGCCCGAAAGGGCTGCAATTGGATTAATGGCGATGTTCAACAAAACTTTCATCCAAACCTCTGCTGGGCCATGCTCCGACCATTGACACGCCAAACCCGAACGAGTGAAGGCATCTAAAAGGGGTTGAACATCCACTTGCGATGGTCCGTCTTGGAGACGACCAAGCACAATGGTGCCTCGGCCCGCAAAATGAATGGTTCCTGGTTCAGGCCGCCATGCGCCATAGGTGGTTGTGCCACAGATGACCCTGTGTGGTCCTAACGCATCAACAAGCGTTTCGGCATGCCCCAGCCCGTTGCTCAGGCACACAGCGATTCCATTTGGACGCAGGAGGCGTTGAGCAAGAGAAGACAGCGGTGCAATGGAGTTCGATTTTCCTGTCAACAAAATCGCATCCATCGAACCATTGATCTGTTCTGGCAGACCGATTTCATCAAGGGTGAACAGGGCTTGATTTGCATCAATGTGCACTTCTGCTTCTCCGACAATTTTGAGCCCTTTTGCGACCATCATAGCGCCATGATCACCTTTTGAATGAACCATGAGTTCTGCTTGAGAATCTTCTGCTAGGAATCCTGCAAGAAGGGAGCCAAGGGAGCCGGCACCCAAAATTGCTATCTTCACGCCATCACCTCAGATATAACTGCCGAGATGCACGACAATCTGGCCTTCAACATGCTCAAACCACATGGTTGACATTGTAGAATTGCTGGGTGTGAATTCGAAAAAATTGTCACCCGGCTGCAATTGTGAAGTCGATGAAACATCCCCCCATTGCGCTCCGTTCCCTTCATAATTTAATTGGACGGCAACCGTTGTGTTGCTCGGATTATAGAGATTGAAGGTACCACTTTCAGGATTTAACAATGTGCCGTTGGTTGCAGCCGTCCAGACGTTCGACCACATTCGGTGTGCAATTCCTGAGCGTATGAGAATCACCTCGGGCCCTTCCTCGACAGTGAAGTTGAGACGTGGAATCGGCGAGAGAGGATCTGAGCAAACAATGACGTGTGCTTCGTCCGGCATTTGGAGCGTCAAATTCTGAGAGCCGTTTGTAATTGCAGGTATGCTTGAAATGTCTCGAACCTCTAAATCCCATACATAGTCTCCAGATGCAGGAGGGAGTGGTGTCGCTAGCGTGGCATTGAGTGGGCAAGGCTCACCTGTGGCACTCATGATTGTTCCAGCGCCTAATTCGAAGCCCCATCCCGTTGTGGCCTCGGAGGTAATCCTCCAGCCTTCTTGTGGAAGAACAGCCGTCATCGGCAGGTCTGGCGATCCTGCATGGAAGCGAACGCCATCGACGAGCACGACATCGAGTGTTGATGCTTGCAGTACGACAGGGTCGAGGCCTCGAATGCACAATCGGTCCGGTCGTTCGTCGTATGTTGTGTTCAGGCCGTCCTGTCCCTCAATCCAGTGGAGTCGCGCCTCGATATCGAAAGCATCCAGAGCATTTGGTAACGAAACGTTGAGGGCATCGTCTTCAATACCACCGATTGTGAGGCATCGCTTCAGTTCACCATCTTCCTCGACAAACGTCCATTTTGAAGCAACAAAGACCTCCAAATCAGGCTGAACAGTGATTTCTTCTACGGTGAGGGTCGAAAGGGACGAGGTCAAGAGACCAAAGGACGCAGCGATGGGCGCATCCCCTTGTCCAGACCATGTGAGGTTCAGCACCACGGTGCTTTGCATGTTTGGTGGAAGGACGCCCCCACAACCGCCTTCATCAATCGAATATGAATCACTTCCATCGCAATCCCAGATAGCTGTCCACCCGTTGAGATCGGTGTCATATCGATCTTCTAGGACAGCCCAAGTGCGCTGAAGGGAAGATGGGTTTGCCGCAGTGATGCTGACTTCAGCACTCCATGTCCCGTTGTACAACACAGCTTCACCAAAAGCTTGCACCGTATAGGAAACTTCGTCGTCCCAGTCCTCATCCACAGCAAAGGGTATCTGTTGTGGAAGCGCAAGCAACACAATGGCAAGAGCAACCAAACCCATATTTTTCATCGATGAAAGTTCGAGCCCTTTCGGCTCATCCAACACAATAGGCGTGCGCCGGTCTGAACCCATGAACAAAAGCAGTGGAACCACCATTGACAGCACTAAGAGCCAGATGTTGAGACCACCAAACGCATCGAACATCCATGCGAAGGCAAGCAGAAGAAGGAAAATGAAGATTTGATTGGAGCCGCTTCGTGCTTCGCCGTGGCCCGCCCGTGCGACCATGAGGCGTCCACCAGGGAAGGTTGGTATCGGCAACATAGAGAGGCAGCCAAAGAAAGTCAACAAAGCGCCAACATGAACGAAGGGGTGTGCCCAAACCAACAGTTGTTGGTAGCCATCACCCAACGTTAACTCGCCCAATAGTTCAACGGCCAGCGGCGGATAAGCGATGTTTTGTTGGGCAGTCACAGCCACAAAGTCTGGTGTTAACCACAATCCGAGACCCCAGAACGCCATACCAAGCGTAACGAGGGTGACCGGAACACTGACTGCCGACCATCCGAGGGCTTTTCGGTCGGGCCAAAGTCGAGCATCCATACGAGGTAGGGTCGGAATCAAAAACAAACCAAAGGGCCAAATGAGCATCGATTTTGGTAATGCACCAAGGCTCCAAAGCGCAATCGATGGCTCTGGAACGGGGACAATATGCCCGACTCGGAGGCCATAGCGACCTGCAATGTGGCGTTGGATGTGCGAGGCAATGAAAATCGAAGCAAGAATTGGAAGCGTGTAGCCAAGCAAGGCATCGAGTGCAGACGATTCTGTGAACCATCCGCCATCAGGCGTTGCCCCGTTCGTCCAATATGCACCTGCCAGTGTCAGGGTAAACGCTGTGACAGCCCACATAATCCGTTGGAAACCACGATGTGGGAACTGTCGTTCGGGAATCGGAAGGATTTGAACAACCCATGGCTCATCGATGAGCAGTTTTCCCATCCATCCTAATTTCTGAAGGTGCTGATTGAGTTGAATGAGTTGCTTGTGTGCATCTTCTTCACCTCTGGTTGACACGTTCCAAGCTGGTAAAACAGTACCACCAATGGCATTGTGGACAGAAAAGAAGCGTTGCAAAATAGTTTGCAGGAGATCGTGTTGGGACCAAAGCTGCTTGTGCGCATCCATTGGCAGGAGTTCATCAAGGGGTTGTGCTTCGGTGCTCATTGACTCCCCTCATCCCAACGGGGGCAAGCCTCCCCCATCAATGAATCCCTCATGGTTTTCAAACATGCGGCCGTAGTGTGCCGAGTGATGTGCATCACTTGTTCTTGAATCGCTTGAGTCGGAAGGTCTCTTCACGTTCCATTTCTTCGAGTCGAAGTTGAATGAATACACGTGCTTCCTCGAGTTCAGGGATGACCTTGAACTCCAAAGCGTTGACACGTCGCTTCGTTGCTTCAATCTCTTGAAGCAATCGTTTGAGCGTTGCTTCCATCTCGGACGCCTTGACGATCTTCTCAATCAGGTTGCCGAAGGATTCCCCCGCTTCGTCGATGTATGGTGAGGAACCGATGTAACCGACACCTCGTTCTTTGAAAGTGGACTTGAGGTTGGTACCGCTCACGCTTGGTACAACAACACCCATGATGTTTCGGCGTTCGACCTCAACTTCTGGATGACCGGTGTTCGCAATCGCTGCTGCTCGGACGGCAAGACCGCCTTCAATTGCGTTTGCAAGGTCAATGCGCTGCTTAGCCAAGCGGTATGTTGCGGTCAGATCACGCTTTGCCTCAATCATCTCTGCCAAGAGTTGTCGGAATTCGTGGAACA
>QXYC01000032.1 GCA_009887095.1 Candidatus Poseidoniales archaeon | reverse complement strand
TCAGTCGAGACTTGGTGTGAACAACGTCGATAGAGCAACTTGCATCTTCCTGTAGAAGTTGAGCGTGAGCCGACGGCTGAGAACATCACCGTTCCGGCGAATCGCTTCTTTCAGAATGGCGTTGTATGCCGTGCACATGAGACGGGGTGACCTGCGTGCGTCTTTGTCCAAGAGGGGCAGCAAGCCCAGGGCATTGTTTCGATTGGTCACAACATGATCGAAATAGTGGCGCATGAAGTTCTGCCAAGCTGGCTGGTTGGCGAGGGTTGGATCGGAAAGGTCTGCATGCGACAGCCCAAATTTTGCAAGTTCTTCTGTTGGGAGATAAATTCTGTTTCGTCGCAGGTCTTCTTGTATGTCACGGAGGACGTTCACTAATTGTAGGAACAAACCCATTTCAACAGCATGACGCCGCGCATTCGGGTCACTGTAACCGTAGATTTCAATCAAGCACAGGCCAACCGTGGAGGCGACTCTGTAGCAGTATCTGCGCAGGTCCTCAAATCGAGCATAATTTGTTTCAAACAAATCATCTTCCATTCCGTTGATCAATTCTTGGAGGTGACCGATTTCGATTGGGTACCTGTGGAGTGTATCTGCAAGGGCGATGAAGATTGGGTCCGACATCGACACACCTTGCTCAATGTCGTCCAATCGAGACCTGAACATCATGAGCGCACGCAGGCGTTCATGGTGTTCATTGTCAGAGTACACCGGGTTTGTTTCTCGGGATTCGAGCAACTCGGCAAGCCTCTCTGAGGTGATGGAGTCGAGGTGTGAGAGGTCTTCGCTTGGCAGCCAGTCACCGTCAACGATGTCATCGACCCTACGGCAAAATGCATAGAGGGCGTTTACCGCCTTTCGTTTCGGATCTGGGAGATGTCGAAATGAGCGGAAGAAGGAGCTGGAAGCTGCCCGGGCGATTGATTCGCAATGCGTGTAAGCTTCTTCGAGGCGTTCGGAGAAGGAGGGGCCTCCGTTTTCAACCAATAAGAAACTCGACGTCATGCACAATTCACCTTAACAGCATTCAACAATCGAGGATGTCCATATTTGAAGTGTAGTTTTTCTCGGCGTAATCGAACGGTTCCAAAGCTCATGCTAATTGTGTCCAATCAACATCGGCTTCAGCCATTTCAACTTCATCGACGTCCATTTGAGCAAGTTGCAGTTTTCCAGACAACTCATCGTTCACAGCGTGCCAGTATGAGTATGCTTCAATCACCCAAATTCCAGATTCACGGGTTCCGTTACCACTGCCTTTGACACCGCCGAATGGGAGGTGGGCTTCTGCGCCGGTGGTCGAGTTGTTAATACCGGTCATTCCAGCCTTGATACCGGTCTTGTAGCGGTAAGCTTCGAGGCGATCGTTGGTGTAAATAGCAGAGGAAAGGCCGTACGGGCTTGCATTTGCAAGATGAAGTGCATGATCGAAATCTGTGGCCTTGCAAATTGTGACGGCAGGTCCGAACACTTCTTCATGGAAGCAAGTCATGTCTTCAGTCACGCCGGTGAAGACGTGGGGCCACATGTAGACGCCCTCTTCTGCGGTGCTTAGGAAGTTGGTTGGTTTGTTGTCACTTGTGATTCGGCCTTGACCGTGAATCAAAGTTGCACCAGACTCCTTGCACATCTCAACGCCAACGAGGAAATCTTTTGCGTACTTTTCGGACAACATTGGCCCGTAAAGGACACCATCATGGGCAAGCGAATCGCCAATTCGGGTTGATTCGACTTTTTCCATGAACTTGACCATGAACTCATCATAAATCTCTTCGTGTAGAATGAGGTTACCAAGGGATGTGCAGCGTTGTCCTGCGGTACCAAATGCACCCCAGTATGCGCCTTCAACAGCGTTGTCGAGGTTTGCAGAGGGCATCACGACAAGCGGGTTCTTTCCACCAAGTTCGAGGGAGCATGAAACGAGGTTTCGCCCGCACACTTCGCCAATCATCTTGCCAACTTCTGTCGAGCCTGTGAATGAAATTTTGTTGACCCTTCCTTCGTCAACTGCGTCGACAAGGTGTTGGCCTGCTCCGCTTCCTTTTCCGTGGACAAGGTTGATGACACCGTTCGGCAAACCAGCCTCGTGCATGATGCGGGCGAGAGCGAAGGAAAGCAACGGCGCATCTTGTGGACTCTTCCAAACGCATGTGTTTCCGCACATGATTGCTGGAATCATCTTCCAGAATGGCACGGCTGCAGGGAAGTTGCAAGCGTTG
Source organism: Candidatus Poseidoniales archaeon (assembly GCA_009887095.1). Taxonomy (GTDB): domain Archaea; phylum Thermoplasmatota; class Poseidoniia; order Poseidoniales; family Poseidoniaceae; genus MGIIa-L1. Next base: position 25,709 of record QXYC01000032.1, on the reverse strand, counting down.
ATGATGCCGCAGACGCCAAGGGGGCGACGGTAGGTGAACAGTTCCTTGTCAGGCAATTCAGAATTGACAGTTTGACCGTAAAGACGGCGTCCTTCAGATTGGAAAAACAAACATGTGTCGATGGCTTCTTGGACTGAACCAGCGGCTTCTTTCAGGGTCTTTCCAATTTCACGGGTTTCAAGGGCGACGATTGCATCCTTGTGCTCCATGAGCAAGCGGCCCATGTTTCCGATGATTTGGCCACGGGTTGGCGCCGGTGTTGCAGCCCATCCAGGGAAGGCATCGTGAGCCGCATCCAAAGCTGCGTTCACGTCTGCTTTTGTCGACAGAGGGAAGTGGCCAAGGGTGTCGGCTAGAATGGCTGGGTTGATCGAGGTAAATGTCGCACCATCGCTTGCGAGGGTCAATTGACCGTTGATGATGTTGTACCCGCGAACTGCAGGTTTACCGTTTGGATTTTCGTGTGCGAGGAACTCAAGGCCGGTTTCTAAAACATGAACCATGCATCGCCGAGCGAAAGGCCCTTCTTGAAAGTGATGGAACTGACCCTTGAGTCTTCACAGGGAGAGAACCATCAAAAATCGACATTAGGTTAAAAGGGGGTCGGCATGAAGAAGGAGAGAAAGGGCACTGTTCGAGGTTTAAATCACCTCGACGGTTTCTTGGATGGAAGTGAAGATATGGCCGGCGATGAAAACACAATGTCCTTACGAGTAGCAAAAGCAATCCCCTCCGATGTCGGCCACGGCCGAGCACGGATCTCTGGAGAGAACGACCTTGGTCTGAAACCCGGCGACATCGTTGAAATAAGGGGTGAAAAGCGTTCGACAGCAGCCATCTACTGGCGCAGCCGCCCCGAAGACACAAAGATGGAAATCATCCGTGTTGACGGAATCATCCGCAAAAACGCAGGCGTCAGCCTGGGTGACCGTGTTACCGTGTCAAAAGTCGAAGCGAAGGAATGCACAAAACTTGTGCTTTCACCCGTGATGGCGAACAAACAGAAAGTCAAATTTGGACCCGGAATCGAAGGGTTTGCCCGACGGGGTCTCTCAAAGAGACCGGTTGTGCAAGGTGACCGAATCTTCATCCCCGGCATGACATTGTTTGCCGAAGCACTTCCTTTTGCAGTTGTCAACACAGTGCCAAAAGGCATCGTCAAAGTCACGAATGAGACTGACATCGTGATCAAGGATGAAACCGTTGACGACGAAGACGCAGGACAATCCGAAGGCATCACCTACGAAGATGTCGGTGGAATTGGTCAACAACTCCAGAAGGTCCGTGAAATGATTGAACTGCCCCTAAAGCACCCTGAGTTGTTCCGTCGACTCGGCATCGACCCACCAAAGGGAGTCTTGCTGCACGGGCCACCGGGCACTGGAAAGACAATGATTGCCAAGGCTGTAGCAACGGAAGTCAACGCTCACTTCAAGTCAATCAACGGACCTGAAATTATCTCTAAGTATTATGGTGAATCTGAAAAGCAATTGAGAGAAATCTTTGACGAAGCAGCTGAAAATTCACCTGCCATCATTTTCATCGACGAAATCGATTCCATTTGCCCCAAGCGTGAGGACGTGAGCGGTGAGGTTGAGCGAAGGGTTGTCGCACAGATGCTCACGCTCATGGACGGAATGCAAGGTCGGGACAACGTTGTCGTCATTGGTGCGACCAACCGGCGTGACGCCCTTGACCCTGCCCTGCGCCGACCTGGGCGATTTGACCGTGAAATCGAGATCGGTGTCCCAGACCGAGACGGACGCCAAGAAATCATGGACGTTCACACACGCCAAATGCCAATTTCTGAAGATTTTGAAATCAATTGGGTCCTTGACAACACCTACGGGTTTGTTGGGGCTGACCTCGCTGCGCTCGTTCGTGAGGCCGCCATGAGGGCGTTGCGACGTTATCTACCAGAAATCGAACTCGATGAGGAAACCATTCCTCCCGAAGTTCTCGAAAAGATGGAAGTCCGAATGAATGACTTCAAAGAAGCCATCAAGGATGTCGAACCGTCTGCCCTTCGTGAAATTTATGTCGAAATTCCAGAAGTAACCTGGGAAGAAGTCGGAGGATTGCAAGAGGTCAAGGACCGACTGAAGGAATCTGTTGAATGGCCGCTTACGCAACCAGAGCTGTTCGAACACTTTGGCATTAAGCCGCCTCGTGGAATCGTGCTCTTCGGCGCACCCGGCACAGGCAAGACCTTGCTAGCGAAAGCAATCGCAAATGAAGCACAAGCCAACTTCATCAGCATCAAGGGACCTGAATTGATTTCAAAGTGGGTTGGAGAATCCGAGCGAGCCATTCGTGAAATTTTCAAGAAGGCAAAGCAGTCCTCGCCTGCGATCATCTTCCTTGATGAGTTCGAGTCGATTGCAAGCATGCGCTCTTCCAATTCCGACGGCTCCGGCAGCGATGTATCGAACCGAGTGGTCAACCAACTTCTCGCAAGCATGGACGGCGTCGAATCCCTCGATGGTGTGATCATCGTTGCTGCGACCAACCGCCCAGAGATGATTGACCCAGCCCTTCTCCGCAGCGGTCGATTTGAACGTGTGCTTCACGTTCCACCACCGGACCTCGGTGCACGTGAGTCAATCTTCAGCATTCACAGCGAAGGCATGCCGCTCTCCAAGTTCTCCCTCAAGGACATCATCGGTGGCCTCGATGGATTCACTGGTGCAGACATTGAGGCTGTCTGCCGTGAAGCAGCACTCATCTGCATGCGAGCCAAGAAGAAGAAGGTGACAAAATCCCACTTCGAAGAAGCAATCAAGCGCGTGAGGCCAACGGTAACACCTGAAATGCTCGACTACTATCAAAAGATGGAAACTCGACTGACAAGTGGCTTGTCGAACATCAAGCGAAACCGCGATACCAGCTTCGGCATGGAATCGATGTGAGTTCACCTGCATCGTCGACGCATTGATGGGGCTGGCCTTGTTCGCATAGAACGCTCAACGGGGTGAATCTAGATGGCCATTTTCGCAAAAGACATCATCGGAAGGGACGTCGTTGGACGCCAAGATGAACGCCTTGGTGAATTGAAAGATGTGGTCTTCGACAAAGCGACCGGATCCGTTATGTCGATTCGGGTGCGAATTGAAGACGACATCGACCCATCCAAACTACCTTGGTCCATGGACGACGGCTTGATGGAAATCCCGATTGAAGACATCAGTCGAATCGCCACGAAGATACATCTGAAACGCTGATTGAATGGCAAAAAACGATGCTTTCAGCCAAAATGCAAACCCCATGGGATGAGCATTTATGTCCCAGATAATAACAACCTTCTAAACCGATGCGAGGGCGTCCTCGCGTCGGAATCGTGCTCCACTTGGTGATTTAATGTTCAGCGGCCGAAACATCAACTACAGAAGGATTGGGCTTCAAGCCGCATTCTGGTTTGTGATGTCCCTGCTTTTAATGACCATCTTGTTGAACTTCGTGAACCTCTCCAACACAAACCAATTGTCTGCCTATGATGACGACTGGGACGACATGTCCGCCTTCCGTGCTGATCTCAAAGCCGCGAATATCAAGACGAGTTCGTTGGTCAGCAGCCCGCTTTTGTTAGCCGACATCGAAGATCCTCGCAACACCACCTACATTGTGGCTGGTGTCGAGAGGGACACGCTCTCACTTCCGCAATTTGACGAAGATGGGTTCATCACCATTGCTGCAGATGATGGTTACTCTCCTTCGGAGATTGACGCAATTGTTGAATTCGTACAAGCTGGAGGCACCGCCCTTGTGCTCGATGATTATGGATTTGCAGGAACGATTGCAGAGGCATTTGGCGTTCGTTACACGGGTTACCAACTGTATGACACGACATATGTTCCCGAACTGGACTACAACTTCGTCTGGATGTGTGTCCAAGCAACACCATGCGGCATGAATGGAACCGTCATCGACCCAACAACCGTCTCTGTTCACGACCGGTGGAGCGGCAATCTCGGGGAAGGCGAACACCCATGTGCAGCACTTGACGGCCAAAGCATGCTTCTCGAAGAGGCGGGTCTGTGCGCCCACCACTGGAAAAGCGGCGAAATCCAATACAACGCCAGTTATCAGGTTCTTCTCAACGATATCACAGCCCTCGAATTGATTCCTGGAGCGATTGGCGCCCTGCCCGAAATCTCAGTTCGGGCAGTCACCAGCAACGAAGCAACCGTCGACGTGAACGGTGATGGTGAAATTTGGGTTGGCAATGAACAAACCCCGGAAACCCCTGACCTATGGGGCCAATTCAACCTCAGCTTCGAAGCCTGTGCTCGAAGCACATGCGACCCAAGCGACGGTGGCAGAATTGTCTTCATGGCAGATGGTTCAGCCCTGATCAACGCCATGTACGACTACGAAGGATTCAACGAGGGAACCTACGGGCCAACCAACAAAACCATTCCAGAAAATGACAACCGTAAGTGGGCCATGGACTTCATCGCTGAGGCATTGATGTCCTCTGAACCTGACGAACTTGGTCAAGCATCACCGACTGCCATGGTCATCTTCGACGAGTCAAGGCATCCACAGAATGCGCTTCTTGCTGATTCATACAACACCGTGTACTTCCTGCTGGTCTACTTCACCGGAGAAGGATTGGCTATGCTCCTCTTGTTCCTCGTGCTCTTCGTTACTTTCGAAGCAGTGTTGCTCAAGAAGCGTGACCCAGAGCCATGGCGCCACGTCTTCAGCATCATTTACTACGGATTTGGTGATGCCAATCGCTACACATACTATGCGAAAAGCGAGAAGATTCGACAAGTGTTCTTGTCCAAGGTCCGAAATCAAAACGGACTCACCCGTGAGGAATTCCATGCCATGCCGGCAAAGGACCTCGTCGCCCTCATCAACGACCCAGTGCTTGCCAAGTTCGCAATCGAACCGAGCAAGTATTCACTTGAGCAAACAGTGGCTGTTGTGAAACGAATCAAAGCGTGGGGCAGAACCTGAGGTGTGATCATGTGGACACGTAAGGCATCCTTCACATTCACCGGTGGTATCGCACTGGTTCTGATTGGAATGATGATTTCCAACCTCCAAATGATGATTCTCGGTCTGACCTTTGTCGCCTTCATCGTCGTGAACTCGTGGATTTCAGGCCACGGTGAAGTGGAAGTTCAACGCACCCTCTCCGCAGACAATTTGTACAAAGGAGACGACTTGTACGTTGAACTGCTGGTGACCAATCGCTCAAACCGCAACACTCAGTTGCTCGAAGTCTACGACAACATCCCCCACGAAATGAAACTCCGAAGCGGTCTCAACCAAATGCGGTTGAACCTCAAACCAGGCGAAAGCGCACGCATTCGTTACGTGCTTCGTTGCCCATTGAGAGGCCATTACTCCATCGGACCGGTCTCCCTTCGGTCTCGCAACACCTTCAACCTCGGTGTCGATGAAATGTATGTTGACCACCACAGTGACATTGTCATCTTCCCTCAAATCAAGGAAGTGGAAGAAGCATTCCTCCGCTCTCGTACACCAAAGATGTACACGGGCGCTACAACCCTGCGAACGCCCGGCCAGGGGTCTGAATTCTACTCACTGCGTGAATACGTCCCCGGTGATCCGTTCAAGAACATCAACTGGAAGGCATTTGCAAGGACTGGAGAATTGATGGTCAACGAAAAGTGTCGGGATGCGGTGACCGACTTGTACCTGCTCCTTGACAGCAGGGACATCTCCAGAATAGGCACCGTTCTCAAGAATCCACTCGAAATGGGAACAGTGTCCGCTGCAAGCCTTGCTGCATTCTTCCTCAAGCGAAGGGATTCAGTGGCTCTTGCCATCTTTGATGAGAAACTCTCCTACCTTCCACCAGACACGGGTGACAAGCAGTATTTCAAAATCCTGAGCGCCCTTGCCGGCGTATCACCAAAAGGCGCCATGCCACTCCAAGCAGTCACCAATTCATTGAGTGGTCGATTCAGCCGTGGAAGTCCGGTGTTCGTCATTTCCTCATGTGAAGGTGATGGGACCGTCCCTGCCGCAGTTCGAGACTTGGTTGGGCGTGGCCACGAAGTGACCGTGCTGTCCCCATCAAGCATCGACTTCGAGCGATTGGTGAGCCGAATCCCTCGTATGTCATACGAAGTGCTCAAACTCGAACGCCAAAACCGTTTGACGACCTTGGCCGGTTCTGGTGCACAGGTAATTGATTGGATGCCTGACATGGATTTGTCGCAGGCATTGATGCAGGTAAGGGGGTACTGAGCATGGCAGATGATGTTGGGCTCCAGCGAGACGTCACCATGGGCAGTGACTACCGTCCTCGAACACTGCATCTAAAGTTGCTCAGAAAGCAATGGCAAATTCTCGCTCTGCAAATCATTGCCACTGTGGCGCTGGTTGGCATGTACCTCGAAGTCGTTTCGACCTATGTGGTTGGATCCATCGACCACACAATGCTCTTCGACACCATCGAGGTCCTCATCGGACAACAACTACCGATTGGAGACTTTTTGACCGGTGAAGGAAGTTCTGGACTTGGGCGGTTTTCTGTACCATTGGTGCTTGGTCTATCATTGGGTGGAAGCATGGCACTGCTTGCCTTCCAAACGCCGAAAACTCAACAGCGCATCAAACTTGGATTCATCATCACGCTCATCGTGATGCTCATTGGACGCTTGGTGGTTTCATGGGGCTTCGGCATGTTGACATCGTTTGACCTCCGCCTGCCCGACCAAAGTGAACTTTCCACATTGGAATGGCCTTTGCTGATGATCCTCTCGCTGATGATTCTTTTCATGTACCTCTTACCGGTCATTATGGGCACGCGTGGAATTTGGGGGCTCTCCCGCCGTTCAATAGCTTGGTCGATTGGTTTCACACTGTTGTTCCTCGGAATCCACGCCATCCTTGCTTTCCCGCTCATCAACGGACAGTTAGGCTCGTATGGTGACGCACTGACCACTGTTGAAACTCAATTCACCGATCCGACAATCGGTCTGTTTGGGTTGATGCTCGTCACCAAGGAACAATTTGCGCTGATCATGATCGCAGTGCTCATCATGGTGTTCCAAGAATCCTCATACGGCGTCATTCGATACTTGGAGTACGCCTATCGACTCCCAGAATCATGCAAGCGTGACCCCGAATATGTACGTCAGATGGACAATGTGCTAAACACACACCTCAAGCATACCTTTGGATTCCTCGGCCTTACTGGCGTTGCTACAATGGTGGCGCTTGGATTCCACAGTGTCTTACTTGACCTCGTCGAAGGTTCGACAGGAAGTCAATGGGCAGGGCAAGTTTCAGAATCGATTGAATTATCGCTGACCTACGGACTTGTCATTTCTGCATTGATGTTTTTGAGCCTCATGGCACTTTTGAGATTCTTTGTTCCATGGGAGCGGGTATGGGGCTTGGTCAACACCATCAGAGGTCAAAACCCTGCTGCGGTTGCAGCGCCCACCAAAGACATCGTGGATTTGTAGGCTCAGTTCGAGAGCATCCGTTGCATCAATCGACCAAGGAGTTCACTCGCGAACATAAGAGCGATCGGCAGACCGCACCACCCAGCGGCGAACGAAGCCCAAGAAGGGTCGTCAACGGCTTCCATAACGACCGGCTGAAGCACAAAAAATCCAACGATGGCGAGAACGAAAAAAACACGTTCGAGAACCATTGGATAGGTTCGTCCACTCGTCTCATCACGAGCCATCAATGTCGTTGCGTCTTCAGACATCCAATCACCTCACAGGTCCAATCCAGAAAGCCTGGCTTCCAAAGCGGCCAAGGCTGGGTCGGCCTTTACTTCGACAACGGGTTCTTTCCTGTGCTCCCAAGAGGCATCAAGCTGTGCCAGTTCGGCTTCCAAAGCGGCCCGCTCATCGCTGCCATCGACATCAGAAGAAACACCTGGGGCAGTCCTTTGTTCGACTGGCTGTGAGGACGCAATAGGTTCGGGAGCATTGTCGACTGGGACTGGCATTGCTTCCCAGCCGCCTTCAATCGATTCGGGTTGTGCAGGCACTGCATCGAGCGAGACCGGTACTTCTCCAGCAAGGCTTGATTCCATTGTGATGATCATTTCTTGCTCCACTGGAGTGCGCTGTGCTGCTGGAACAGATGCTCGCTCATATGGCAGCAAACCATCTCGTTGGAATTCCCATAGCATGCCTCGTGGCACACCGTCAGCAAGGCCAGAGGCATCGAGTTGTGTGATGAGTTCCTCAAGCACACGAGCCGTATCCTCAAGGGCCACAGCTTCGCCTGCATCTCGTTGGTCCGCTTCAAGGTAGATGTCATCCAGTGCAACCTGAATCAACTTGCGAGTGGCTTGTGCAATGCTTGGAAGGGCTTCAGGGCGAGTGCAATTGTTGAGAAGGGCTTCGACCTCCTCTGGAGGAGCACCCAATCGAACGAGTTGCTCCAATACATTACGAAGCCTGCGGAGCATTGTGATCGACCGGTCATAATCTTCCAAAAGGTGTTCGAGGTCAATCACGACATGGCCAACGGTCTCACCCAATTGGTGCTCTAAGCGTTGCTGGACGGACCAGCGAGCCAGACCACGTACTGCACCAGCAGTCTGTGGAACTTGACGCTCCAACAATGTCATGACTTCGCTCGAAAGAAGGTGGCGAGGTGTGGCAGCAACATGGTCAACCGTGGACTGAATCACTTGGAGGCCACGCTCAACAGCCCGGTCGAGAAGAGTGACTGAATAGCCCAAAGCACGAGCGTGTTCAAGACGCTCAAGAACAGGCCCTAGACCATCAAAGGTGGCAGCGTCGTCCAACAGAGCTTGCGCAAGAGGTTCTTCTGCAAGCCGTGCTCGAAGGCGTTCTGCCTCCTGAATATCAGCAACTGCTGCTTCATGGGCTTCGGACAATGCCTCAGCACGCTCAATCAGCGAAGCGAGTTCTGCTTCGGAGTGGCCTCGGCGAGCACCAAGGTCACCAAGTTCTCTCAAGATTTGTCGGCGTTCGTCCATCAATTCCCGCAACTCTGCTTGTACTTGTGCTTGCCTTGCTTCGTCAGAAGCCAAACGGTTTCGATCTTCTTCCGCACGTCGGCGACTGGCCTTTGCCTCTGCTTCGATTGCTGCAAGTTCGCTCGTATTGGTTTTGATTTTCTCATCGAGTAGAACGACTTCAGCCTGGGCGCGAGCATGACGCTCACGAGCTGCGGCAACTTGTTCTTGGAGAACTTGAAGCCGTCGTTCATCATCCTCTGCTTGTTGACGAATTGTTGCAAGTTGTTGACTGTGAGTGTTGAGTTCAGCGTTCAGAGCCGCTTCCTTGAGGGACATGTCTTCGATGGCCGTACGGAGTGTTTCGCTGGAGGTTGCGTCCCCGAGGGCTTTTGCCAACTCAGCGGCGCGTGTGGAGACTTGGTGTTCGAGTTCATTCACCCTTCGGACCAATCGTTCAGCCCGGTTTTCCGCTTGCTCTGTTGCAGCCTTGGCTTTTGCTAATTCAATTTGCATCGAACTAAATTGTCCATGTGCTTCTTCGAGCGAGGTGGTCGATGCCGTACGGGTCTCAGTGGCTTCTCTGGCGATGATTTGTGCTGCGTTTGCAGCGGCTTGGGAGGATTCCAAGTGGCTTTGAAGTGCAGCTTTTTCTTTCTCCAATTCATCAATTCGGTGGTCTGCAGCCTCAAGTCGACGACGCAAGCCAGCATCGACTGCCAGTGGCTGAGAGATTTCTCCAGGCAGTCCACCGGTGACCGCATCAACGGTTTCGGAGAAAATGGCTGTTGCTCGACTCTTCCGGAGCTTTTCCATCCCAATTTCGAACCCGAACAAATCTGTGAGCTTGCCCTTCAAGGTTGCACGACGACTCTCAGAGCGCGTACGGAGGGTGACCAAAAGATCATGAAAATCATCAAGCATGAACTCCTCAACATTTCCTGATTCCCGGGAAATGATGCTTCCTGCTGGAAGGCGGTGAAGTTTGAGCACACGGGTTGAATCGGTGAATGTGAGCATGGCTTCTTCGAGTGATTGTCCATCTGGGGCGGACACACCAACAGGAACACCACGGGCCAAGAGCACAGACACAGCGGTTGAAGACTGTCCGGATTGTAAATGCCCAGTCACTTGTTCTTTGACAGCAGCAGCCAACATGGAGAGGATGGCATCAGGTCCGCCACGACCTTCACGGAGCACGAATCCTTCAGGAATCGGGCCGCCAGTTGCACCAATTGCTCCTACTTCGCCATCGAGAACTGCTGCAACAGCGGAAATCAAACGGGCGTGGTTTGTGTTCGCTTCGGTCCAAACACCTAACGAAACATCACCCGCTTTTGCAAGCAGCAAGGAACCATCTTCGTGGTGCATGGTCCAATGACTTCCGTTCGAGAGGCCTTCTTCATCGAGCACGCTGATGCTCATTGCTTCAAGGGTTGAGTGGATTTCTTGCGCCAAAACATCTGGGGTGTTCGGCAAGTCGCCAACGCTGTCAATGAGCATGCCTTGGTCGATCGCAACAGCCCCTCGCACGGTGTCACGCTCGACAACAGCCCGAAGAACCGAAGACAAATCACGTGCGAGAAGTCGCAATACAGCATCGCCGCGTGGAAGAAGCCCTTGTCGGTCCGAGGGATGTTCAAACGCCTCAGGAAGGGCTTCGGCAACGCTACCAAGACCGGAGAGGGAGTATTCACCAGCAATGAAGCGACAATGCTCCTTCCCTTCAAGTTCCTCAAGGCGAAGCCGTGCTTCCTTCCCGGCAAGCAGAAGTTTTCCTTTGCCTGACTCGGCAACCCATGCTACAATGCGTCCTGCGCGGACGAGGCGATGTCCTGCTGGAGTTTTCCGACGGCCAATCCAAGTGCTGATAACGCCGTGATCAAATGGTTGAATCGAACCAGATTCGACTGAGATAGCGCCTTCAACTGGGGTTCCGTGTGGTAGTGTAAACATTTCATCAACTCACTGGGGGGTGGTGGCAAGGATCCTACGATCCCGGTCAAGGGCGTGACGCCAGCGTGCCAAACGGCCACCAGCGCCCGACAAGGCGACAATTCGTGTTGGCGAGGCAACATCGATCATGGTGCGTGTTTCTCCCTCGCACCATACTTCGTAGATTGACCCCAAACCAAGGGCATCCGCTGATTCGAGAGCAGCAGAAAGAACCTCCACTGCATGCTGAACTGGAGGCATTGTACCTTCTTCGCCAACGCTCGCCAAGATCTGCCCGCTATCATCGATGAGCATGGCCTGTTGAACGCCTTCAAGGCGATACAATCCGGCCAGCGCACGTTGTAACATGGATGCTCAATCCTTCTGTCACCGTTGTGGGCTTCAAGAACTTTTGTGCTTCCATCCCCCTAAAGGGGGATTTGAAGACCCAAATTAATTTTCCAACTGGACTTCAATGAAAATGCCTCGCGGAAGACCCATACCGTCCTTTTTTCCGCGCCCATAGGAGCATCAAAATTCAGACCCTCGGCACTTCTTCTTGTGACCAATGACTCAATATGTGGTCAAATTTTTCAATTCAATAATTGATTTTGCAATTGGTTTTTTCGAAACGAGCGCCACTCTGTGATGGCAACTATGAAGCGGGGGCTTGAAACGATAATGACCCTCCCACAGAACATGGCAGGGTCGCACTCATCCGGGTTTGAGGTCCCACAGTGCGACAGCTGTTCACGTCCGGCAGTGCTCGAACAGGCTTATTCCGGACGAATTCTGTGCAATGAGCACATGGCAAAGTCTGTTCGTAAGAAAATAGCAAAGGAATTACGCCAGCAACTGGTGCTACCAAAAGATCGAGACACCACCATTTTTGTCGCAATCTCAGGCGGAAAGGATTCCGCTGTCTTGCTCGACAGCATTGTCGATCTCGTCGGCGCACGTCCAGATGTCCGGATTGTTGCGGGCACCGTGGATGAAGGAATAGAAGGGTACCGCCCCCCATCCCTCACATGCGCTCAAGAGTTGTGCGACCGACTCGGTGTCGAATTCATCACAGTGTCCTACCCAGAATTGAGTTTCAAGGAAATGGATGAGGTTGCAAGCCGAATCCCCGGCCTCTTGGAATCAAACCCGAGCGCACCACGCCTCCCATGCTCCTATTGTGGCGTGTTCCGCCGCCAAGGCATCAACCATCTTGCTGATCGCATCGGTGCAGATATCATCGCACTTGGGCATAACCTCGACGACATGGCTCAAACTGTCTTGATGAACATGACCAATGGCGATCTTGACCGGACCCTCCGTTTGGCCCCGCACACCACGACTGTGGTCGAGGGGATGGCTCCACGAATCGTGCCCCTTAGGTGGATTCCTGAGCAGGAAGTCCACCTCTACGCACTCCACCGAGACTTGCCCCTTCATCACGAGGAGTGTCCGCACGCCCAAGGTGCACTTCGCTGGAGGCATCGCGAGATGGTAGCTCAAATGGAAGCAGATTCACCTGGCACTCGTCATGGACTGCTGCGCATGGCTGACAACATTAAGGCCCTTCGAAACCGGAGTCCGGACGATGCTCCAAGTTTGGCACCGCCAACTCCATGCCCAAAATGTGGTGCGATGACATCAGGAAGGCAATGCAAAGCTTGTGATTTCCGAGCCTTGCTCAACGACTGATCAAAGTGCGTTCTTGACCAATTCATCGAGATCTTGCGGACGGCCACAATAGTGGCAACGAAGATGCAATGGATCCCTGCTTACGACTCGAAGGCGGTGAGCAAGCGGTTCACGAGCGTTGGTGGTGATGCAGTTTGAGAAGGTGCATCGCACCACATTGACAACTTCTTCGCCGAGGTTGATGGAGAGTTTTTCTGCGACGACGTACGCTCGAATAATCGCCACATGGGCATCCGGCGCAACAAGGGCCAAGCGATCTAACTCACTTTGGGTAAGTTCCCGATCCTCGACCTTGATGATGTCCTTTGACCCGAGTTTTTTCGAAGGGACGTTCATTACGAGCGAAACTGGTACTGAGGTCTCCCCCGCAATACCGAGCATTTCGAGGACACGAAGTGCCTGGCCGGATGGCACATGATCAATTACGGTACCGTTTCGAATCGCAGTGACTCGGCGCATGCTCTGTTCATTGGACATCAGAATACACCCCCTTGAGCGTTCACATCAGCAGGAACGGTCACGCCGAGCAAGCGACAGAGCAAAGCCATTCGTGCCACAACCCCATTGAACGCTTGTTCGAAGTAGCGTGCGTGGCGTGTTTCATCAACAGATGGGTGGATTTCATCGACTCGAGGGAGCGGGTGCATGATGATCATATCACCCTTCACATCACCGAGGTGCTTGGCATGCAGCTTGTAAGCTCCAGCACATCGAGCGTATTCATCTTCATCGGCAAAGCGTTCTTTTTGGATTCGAGTCATGTAGACAACATCCGCGTCTTCAATGGAGCCATAGAGGTCTTCAGTTTCCGTGACGGTTGCACCATGTTCACGAAGATCGGAAACGATTTCTGCAGGCATCTGCAAGAGGGTCGGGCTTGCAAAAATCAATTCACACCCAAAGCGGGTCAAAGCGTGAGAAAGGGAGTGTACGGTTCGTCCATAACGGAGGTCGCCAGCAAGCACAACCTTGAGCCCATCGAGGCGTCCATGTGCCTGGCGGATGGTGAACAGGTCTAGCATGGTTTGAGTGGGGTGGTTTCCTGCACCATCACCGCCGTTAAGAATCGGGACCCGTGCTGCATCTTGGGCGTATTGTGCCGCACCTTGGCGTGGGTGACGCATGGCGATGATGTCAGTGTATCCGTCAACCATTTGGATGGTATCGAAGAGCGTTTCACCTTTGACCACAGAAGATGTTTTGACATCGCCGAGGTTGATGACATCGCCTCCTAGGCGCTTCATCGCTGTCTCGAAGGACATGCGAGTTCTTGTGCTTGGTTCGAAGAACAAATTCCCCATGATCCTACCTTGAAGAAGCGGGAGATACAACTCACCTCGTGCGACCGGTAGAAGGCGTTCTGCGTCGTCTAATATGCTGAGGATTTCCTCATTTGTCAAATCGTCCATTGTAATGAGACCCGTCATAGTCACTCCTCACTCCTAAGAAGGCGGTGAACGACACCCATGAACATTCCCGTCTTGTTGACTGAGAAGAGAATCCGAAAAACGGTCCAAAAAAGGCGTCTTCAACAAGCCGACAGAACCGGACAAAAGAGCGGAGTGATTATCACTGGGCGCACAAAGTCGATGGCATGATGGACGCTTGGGCTGATGTAGAAACGGCGATACAGTCCGCCATCAAACAGCGGCAACAGCGTCTTGAACGACTCACAAGCGTCTCGGCACTCATCCTGTTAGCCGGTGCAGTGTGGTTGATGTGGCCGAATCTAAACGCCGCCATCAAGGGTGAAGCTGGTCTGCTCAAAGGCCTTGGATTCCCCCTTGTGATCATCATTTGGGGGTTGATTATTCAAGATCTCACGGTCGACCAACCGAGAGCCCGAACAAGGGTTGGCTCCGCAGCGAGTGTAACATGGCCGGTGCTTTTGATGGCAGGTAGCCAATCATTGGATACTTCTGACGTCAACATGGTTGTTGGAAGTGCCCTGTTAGCACTGGTAAGCATGGTTTGTTTGAATGCATCAAGATTCATTCTCCAAGGTGGCCTCGATGTCCTCAGATGGCGAGCCATGATGACCGGTCTTGGAACCGTTGTCGCGTTCTCACTTTTCGCCGGTGCAACACCTGAATCGATGACTTATGAGTGGCTCGCTGCGGTAAGCACCCTCGCCATTGCCACGACGCTGACTGGCTACATTTGGTTCGTGGGAGATGACCAACGTCCGCAGCGAAAACAATTCAGCCGCCGCCTTGATGCCATGGAGGTTCGGTTGCTTGAACTCAAGGCCCAAGGTGCTGCTGTCGACCAAGCATCAAGCTTGATCATGACGGCCAAAGAAGAAGGCCATGTCGACCCAGAACATGGCATGGAACTTCTGGATGAAGCCGAAGACAACATTGAGCGTTCCCTCTCTCTTTCTGGCGATGTCGAAGCGATTCGGGCTGACGCCTTGGCCGCAATGGACCAAGCAGAAGCAATCGCTCCAACTGCCAAGCGACCTCGAAAGTCCTTTGAAATGGGCGAACGAGAAGTAAAACTCGGCTCGTTGCGAGAGGGTGAGATGCTCTTCAGAACGTCGAAGAAGTACGCAAATGAAATCATTGAATGGTGGAGCGTTGCAGAAAAAGCGATTGCAGAAGCCGGAAGGCAACTCCAAGACAAAAAGGGCGATGGAATCAGCCATCTGAAGGAGATGCTGAACGATGCGAGGAAAAAACTCGCTGCTGAAGCACCCAAAAAAGCGTACGAATTTGCCGTCGTGATTCCCGCACAACTTGCAGCTGATGACGATGCGCTTGACAAGGCTGCAGAATCGCTCAAAGAGGCACACCGCCAACTCAAGCAAACCGACGGCCTGGACACGACGGCCATGGTGGAACGTTTGGAGCAAGCCGAAGAAGCATTGGATGCTGGGAATGCTGGCCAAGCAATTGGACTTGCAGATGGTGTCGTTCGCTCAATCCAAACAGAACGAGAAGCAATGGACACCGTTCAAAGGGCGCTTCGTCAGCGCAAGAAGTTGGTCGCACAGTACGAAGGTCGTGACGATCGAGAAGCATGGGACGCACGCATGGAAACCATCGAGAAAGCGGCGGATCAACGACGCTGGAGTGAAGCCTCCTCGTTGTTATCTTCAATGAATCAGGACCTCGACAAGGAAGGCAAAGCCAGTGAAGAGGCCTTGGAATTGTACGATTTCGTCATGGATGAATGGCGAGTGCTTCGCAACCAATGTGAGGCTGCAAGCATTGCAGTGGATGATGAGGATCGTCGGGCAACAGAACAATCTGTCGCTCTTGCTGAGGAGGCGTTGGGTGTTGGGCGCATCGAGGATTGCCTTGAGCAGTTAGGAGCCGCTGATGCGGCAATGGAACGCTTGCGGCGCCGAATTTGAAATCACAACTCAAGCAAACCTTTGCTTCGAATGGACTTCAGATCAAGACCACCAGGGAAGCCCAAGTCAACAGGCATACCACCAATGGTGACGATGAGTCCAGTTAGGTGCAAGTAGAGGCAAGGAGGAAGCGCTGCTTGGTCGATCTTCGAGAGCATCTTCCATCCGTTGACACCCTTCTTCGCTGCGATGATTAGTTCATTCCCCGGTCCATTAGCAATCCAAGCGTTTGCGGCCCAAGCGTGTTGTCGTTGAGATTTCTTTGGGAAGGTCGGAGGTGGTGAGACAACATGCGTCTTTGCCCACACATCCATCAAATTCAACCCAGACTCCGTGGCCCATTCCATGTCGGTCATTTCGCTCGAGGTCAATGGGGTGAGGCCTGAACGCGAAAGATGCCCGAGCAGCGCCCTTAGGTGAGGGTGGCGACCATGGTTTTCAGCCAATTCTTCCGCCATCATCACCGCAGTGTTGACACGTCCTCTGTCAAGATGCAGCAAGCACCGAACGACCTCACCATGAACCCAAGACTCAATGGAGTGGTCCTTCATGAATCGCTCGAGCAAGTCCAGGGCATCCTCACTTCGCTGTGCCAAGCGCATTCTTGCGAGGTCGCCAAGGAAGAACAAACGCCCAGCAGGCGTGTTGAGCCCCTTAAGTTCGGAACGAGTGATGTTCGCCTCGAACCTTTCAACAAGATCGATGTTTCTTCGAGTGATGCTGTCCATGGTCAGCAGTGGTTTGTAGCGGCCATCCAACGGGCGGCCTTTGGGTTTCAAAAGTGAGGCGACCCATTGAAGACGAGTGCTCTCTATGTCATCGTCTGGAAGGAGGTTCAACCGAGGTTTAGCTTCTGGCAAATCACGTTGTGCGAGGCTGGCGGCTGTGAGGGTGAGTCGTGCTAATTCTGCCTCTTTCCCGCCACGAAGCGCCAACAGTGAAACAGCTTGTTCTTCGGCCTCATTCCACCGGCCAAAGCCTGAGTAAAGTGTCATGATGGCACCTGTTTTCCGACCCAATGCAAGACCGTCGAGTTCCTCTCCATGCCCCTTCAGAATGCCATCAAGTTGATCCAATGCCTTCACCCACTGGTCATTGGCAATCAATGTCGATAGAGGTTGTTTCTTGAGATAAATCATGTCTTCCATTTCAGAAAAACGCGCCCGGTTCCCCTCCACTGCGGCATCGAAGGTAATGTCTTCCAATCGAGAACCAACTCGCAGAGATTTGACCCATATGGTCAGGAAGGCGACTTGCCCGCCGGAAGAAAGCATCCAAGTTAACTCTTCCAACCCATCTTTTGTCAGAACATTGCACACTGTTGATTCCCAAGAACCGCACTGTGCTTGTTGAGGTAAGAAACTGGAATCCCAAAAGGTGATCATACCAAGGGCCAAAAGCAGCATCGATTGACCGGCAAAACCTGTGAAACAGAAGTTCAACACCTTGGCTTGTTGAGACCTCTCAGCCCGAAGCAAGCGGCTATCAGCGAGTTTTATGCCTCCTGCCCCCGATACATCCTGAACATCAAGGAACAAAATTCGTGCCACTTCGTAAACAAAAAGGAACCCGATAATCGCCACGTTCAGGAGCAAAAAGAGCAAGACGGAAGACACAATCGGAACGCGAATCCCTTCAACTGGGATGAACGAAAAGAGTTCGATGAGGGCGAAACCAAGGACACCGCCTTCTTCCATGAAGGTGGTTTGTGGACGGTACTCAGGCAAGCCAATCACTCGGTCGGAGTGAATCAGCAGGTTTGGGTCCATGAGAAGCACGACGAGGGATACAAAGGTGTTGAACGCCACAAATGGCATGGCGACGAGGTTAAAGTTGACAATTTGCGCAACAGCCTGTTGACGTGCATTCGGCGTGTGGTTGTGGAAGGGTGATGGCTCGCCACCTGCAATCTTCTTCGATGACTGACGAAGCGCTCGCCACGAAGAACCTAGAATGCGCCCATAAGCCAACACCGATGGTGAAAACATTGCAAAGGCAGCGATGCTAAACCGACGGTTGTCTGGAATATCTAACAAGCCTAACGCGATGTATAACATGGCCACGAGCGCCATCCAGAAGCCAAGGAGCACCACGTAACTGTAACTTCGAAGGGTGCTTGAATCTTGCAATGATGCACGATCTTGTCCAATCGGTTTGATGACTTGTGCCCCTAGAGAAGAACCACTTGAAACCAATGCTGGAAGCGCAATGAACATCAAACCAATCGCCAGTGAGGGTGCATGGTAGCCGTCGGCCAACTCAAAGCGAGCCATTAAAAATTCGAACAGGAGAATCAAGACGCCGACAAGCGCAAACAGATAGGTCGTAACACCAAACCGCATCCCCGGTAACCGCAACAACGCCTTGGCGTCTTCTGTGCTGTGGGTCACTCGGTGAACTTCATACCGCAACTCACCGGTCTCAAAGGCGACTTGGAGGCCTTGCAGTTGCCTTGGAACAACGGTGCGCCAAAAGAACCACGCCGTCGATGCTGCGAGCAACATTGGCACCACTGCTGCGAGTGAAAACCCGTCAACAATCTCTGGTGCAACCATGCAAATCACCTCGCCTACTCTTCAGGTTCAACGACGACAAGTGAGGGTTGAGCCACCTTAGAGTCGATCTCTTCACGGATGGCTGCGATGAAGTCATCAAGACCCATACCGCTGATTTGGTCACCATTTCGAGCCCGTAGGCTCACGGTTCGACCTTCCGATTCCCCATCGCCAACAATGACCATGTAGGCCGGTTGGAGCTTGCGGTGGTTTCGGATTTTCTTTCCGACGGTGTCATCTCCATCGTCAACAAGGACTCGAATTTCATGCGCCTTCAGTGCATCAGCGACTTCACTGGCGTAGGCCTTGTGTTTCTCTGATATGGTGATGATGTGAACTTGGGTGGGGGTGAGCCATGTTGGAAATTTCCCAGCAAAGTGTTCGATCAGGACACCGCAGAAGCGTTCCATTGAACCGAAGGGGGCTCGGTGAATCATGACTGGGCGGTGAATCTCTCCATCGCTGCCTTTGTATTCCAATCCAAAACGTTCAGGAAGGTTGTAATCGACTTGAACGGTTCCAAGTTGCCATTCCCTACCGATGACGTCCTTGACCACGAAGTCGATTTTGGGACCGTAAAAGGCCGCTTCTCCTTGCTCTTCCGACCAGTTCACACCGAGGGATTGAGCCGCCGCCCTGCATGCATCCTCAGCCTTGTCCCATCGTTCTGATTCCCCGACGTACTTGTCCGAGTCAGCATCTCGCAGACCAACGCGAACCCGGTAATCTGTCATGCCAAGTTTCTCGAAGATGATTTGCACCAATTCGATGCACCCAAGCACTTCCTGGGCAATCTGATCTTCTGTGACGAACAAGTGAGCGTCGTCTTGAGTGAACCCTCGAACTCGAGTCAACCCTGAGATTTCTCCCGACTGCTCCCAACGATACACGGTACCGAATTCGGCCAAACGGAGTGGCAAGTCACGGTAGGAACGCTGCTGAGAGGCGTAGATTTTGACGTGGTGTGGACAGTTCATTGGTTTGAGCATGTAGCCATCAATATCGCCTAATTTCATCATATTCGACAATTCGCCACATGTGCAGCCTTCATCAGCGAGTTTCTTCATCAAATCCCGTTCAACCAGAGGCGGGTATTGGGAATCTTGGTAGTAAGGGAAGTGGCCTGAAGTTCTGTACAAGTCTAATTTCCCAACATGCGGTGTGAACACCTGCGAGTAGCCTTGACGTCGGAGGTGGAACGAGATGAAGTCTTGGAGTTCTTGTCGGATGATCGCCCCTCGTGGTGTCCAGAGAATCAGGCCTTGACCAACTTCTTCATCGATGTGAAACAACTTCAGGTCCTTTCCGAGTTTTCTGTGATCTCGCTTCTTTGCTTCCTCAAGTCGAGTGAGTGTGGCTCGCAGGGCTTCTTTTGATGGCTCCACAATCCCGTAAATTCGAACCAGTTGTTCTCGGTCTTGGTCGCCCCTCCAGTAGGCAGAGGAAACGCTGGTGAGTTTGACATGCATCAAACGTGAGGTGTTTGGAACGTGCGGGCCAAGGCACAAATCGTACCAATCATCTTGCTTGTAGATGGTTGAGCCGCCGCCATCCTCGATCTTGTCATTGATGATTTCGAGCTTGTATGGGTTGTCGGCGAAGTGATCTTGTAGTTCTGATTCAGAAAGTTCGACCCGCTCCACCGTGAAGTTCTTACGAGCAAGTTCTTGCATCTTCTTTTGAATTGGTTTGAGATCGGATTCAGTGATTGCTTCCATGGCAAAATCGTAGTAAAAGCCGCGGTCAATGGCTGGGCCAATCGTCGGCTTTGCACCAGGATAGAGTGCGGTTACAGCCTGTGCCAAAAGGTGTGCTGCGCTGTGTCGTAGGATATGGATGCCCTCGTCTGAGGTTGAAAGGATTCCTTCGACGGAGCAGTTTTCCTCGAGCGGTGTCGACATGTCGCATTCGGCTCCATCCACACGCGCTGCTAAACACCCGTGTTTTCGCCCAAGTGCGTCCGTGATGACTTCTGCACAGGTGATGCCTGAAGCGTATTCATTGACCGTTCCGTCTGGCAGGGTGACGTTGATGAGTGGCATAGCAAGTGCTCCTACAACCCCTACGGGGTTGCTTCTCCCTCATCAAACCACCACTCTTTTTCGCAATCAGAAGGCGACAGTGGGCCCTAAACTCGCAACTCGTTACCATGGGAATTTCAAATTCCAGTAAATGCAGTCAAAAAGAATGCACTGAATTCCGAGCAAAATCGATCCCACAAGCATGGCGCCTCCGCCAGGAACGTCGTCTTGCCACGCCGAATAGCCAAGCAGACCCATCATGATGTTGCCAATTGAGGCAAGGACCAAAACACCCACAACGAGGATGGGGGTCCAACTGTAGTTGTTTTCGATATGGTAAATCGTGGCTTCAAGCCATAGAGCACTGGGGATGACGAGCAAGGCGAAGGCGAACAGAAGGCGTCCTCCACCGTGACCATCTGATTCACCCCAAGGCCAACGTAATTCGGCGATGACGCTTGCATCGTTTTGGTAGAGGATGATCCACCAATACATCAAGAATCCAAACGCCGCCAAAAACATGAATGGAACGATGAATTTGGCTTGTGACCAGGGGATTCCACCCCACAGCGCGTCTTTGTCCGAGGCGTGCGAAAGGCCGTAGAGGTATGAGACAAGCACAAGGGTTCCGAAGATGTAGACAAAGATGCGGAGCATCTGTCGAGAGACTTCCATAGCCCTGCTATGAGCGTTTGATTGATAAGCACCTGTATGTAACTACCATTCAACGTCGAATTCGTCGCCAATGGAGGTCGAGGCCTGTTCCAGCACAGGCGGGGGTGTTGAGGGCAGCACTTCTTCGGCAGAAGGCTCTTCTTTTGTATGAACTGGAGTGGCGACGACAAATTCCTCTCGTTGCTCAACAGCCTCGTATTTTTTGTTGTACTCGATGGGATGCTGCTCACTTGGGAGTGGTTGAGGTTTTTCTTCAGATAAGGGAGGGGTGACTTCGGAGAGATTTGCCTCGCCGATTTTTAGTTCGGAGAACCCTTTTGCTAATGCGTCCTCGAGGGAGGGGGGTTGCTTTGAATGGCGACTCATGATGATGTCAGCGGCGACTTCACACATCAATGCTCGCACATCGTGGGGGCTTATTCTTCGCTTTCTTGAGGCCTAATGCCTTCGTCAAAGGAGACTTCAGGCAAGAAGGAAAGGATGGTGCCAAGAATACCCGCAACGAGGACATATTCCCATGCAGCGCCGGTGTTAATCGCTGGGTCGAGGGCTTTTGTGCAGAATTCAAGCATGTTGGAGGCAGAGGCGTTGTAGGCATCCCAATCGAAGTCATCACCCCATACTTCCACTTGTGTGGTGATCATCTTGAACAGGCCAATTGCGGCACTGAGAGCCGCTCCTAACCGCATCCAGAGGATTCGCCTAAACGATGGAGAGGACCACCATATTTTGGCGGAAACAAAAGTGACGAGCAGGCACCAATAGACGCCGTTGTAGAAGATGTCGAGAGCATAATGCCCGTGCATGGGGCCATCTGTGTCCCATGGAACGCTTCCAATTCGAATGCAAGAAAACGCCCCGATTAGCCCAGGAAAAACGGCCAAGTGGTTGATGCCTTGCCACAGTTTGGAGTGTCCTTTTTCGGTGAGGCGTGTCATGTTCATGGAATGCAATTCCATCACAATCCAAAACACCAGAAATCCACTTGCGAAGGTTCCCACGGTGAAAATCGTATCACCCGGCTCATACAAATCAAAATCCGAAATGTAAGGAAGCCAAGCCCTACAGCCGTTCATGATCCACGTAGCGTAGCCTAAGACCAACCACGCACTTGTCACGATGACCATGGCAAGGACGGCAAGACGGCGTCTTGGCATGTGGTCCATGAGGGCAAACCAAACCCGGTGTCTTTTGAGGCCATCGACCGTTCAACTTCCGCACAGGCCTTCTTGAAGGAGAACCCGCAGCATGTGCCATGCGAATCGGCCTTGTGGTCAATCCAGACGCCGGCCTCGGTGGACGCCTTGGCTTCAAAGGCAGCGATGGACGGGCGGCCGAAGCACGGGCAGCTGGGGCGGAAGACCGCGCTGGACCACGAATGGCACAAGCACTTGATGCACTGCAAACTCTCCTCCAAGGTTCACTCAACAGAACCGATGCGCATGTAACCCTCGTTGGCTGGGAGGGACGGATGGGTGGTTCTTGGGTGAACACTGGAAGCTCGCATCTCGTGTTCGAACCCATTGGCACCACCCCAGAGACGACAAGCGATGAAGAGACATTGTCGCTCGTGAGAAACCTCGTTGATGCGAAGGTGGAGGCCATCGTTTACGCAGGTGGCGACGGAACAACTCGAGATATTGTCAAAGCCTTAGAAGAAATTGGTGCCGAGGCTCAAGAAATTCCACTTGTGGGTGTGCCAGGCGGCGTGAAGATGCACTCAGGATGCTTTGCGACCACGCCAAAAGCAGCAGCTGAAGTCGTCCTAGCATTCATTCTCGGTGACCTTCGCTGTGCCATCACAGAAGTGATGGACCTCGATGAAGACGTCTATCAGCAAGGCGTATGGAAGGTGAGAATGTATGGAGAGGCATGGACACCATCGAGCCCTCGATTCATGCAAGGCGCCAAGGAACAAGTCGAGCGATCGAGTGAAGTCGACACCATCGAAGGCCTAGCAAATCACGTTCAAACATTGCTCGTTGACCAACCAGATTTGATGGTGGTATGGGGCAGTGGTGGCACATTGCGTCGCATTGGGCAACATGTCGATATCGAACTCACCCTCTTGGGCATTGATGTCCAAGGGCCCGAAGAGAACGGGGCACGAGCGCTTCATGGAGACCTCAATGAACAACAGCTCATCGAAGTCTTATCCAAGCACGTCAATGAAGACGGGACGCCACGCCCACGCCTTCTTCTTCTCTCACCGATGGGTGGCCAGGGGTTCTTGATTGGGAGAGGAAACCTCCAATTGTCACCGAATGTGTTGCGAATCATCGGAAACGACAACATTCTCGGTGTTGCAACACCAGCCAAACTCATCGGGTTGAGTGCCGTTCGAATCGACACTGGCGACAGTGCACTGGATGAGGAATTTCAAGTCAAACGGTTCATCAAAATATTACAAGGTTTCAGGACCACTCGATTGATTCGAATCGAAGAAGCTTAACCAGCATCATGCCAACACGATTAAAAAATTAACGAGGAAGGATTTGCCGTGAATCAATGGCTCTACCTCACCTTCGCTGTCTTTTCTGAGGTGGTCGCAACATCAGCACTCAAATCCACAGAAGGATTCACGAAACTGTGGCCATCGCTTTTGGTACTCGTTGGGTATTCTGCCTCATTCTATTTCCTTTCACTGACTCTGGAGAGCATTCCAATTGGCGTGGTGTACGCAATTTGGTCGGGCGTGGGAGTTGCAGCCATCACTTTTGTTTCGATCTTTTTCTTCGACCAAAAAATCGACAACGCAGGATTGGTTGGTATTGCCCTCATCGTCGCTGGCGTGATGGTGCTCCGATTGTTTAGCGAGAGCAGCGTCG
Source organism: Candidatus Poseidoniales archaeon (assembly GCA_009887095.1). Classification (GTDB taxonomy): domain Archaea; phylum Thermoplasmatota; class Poseidoniia; order Poseidoniales; family Poseidoniaceae; genus MGIIa-L1. Next base: position 1,710 of record QXYC01000032.1, on the reverse strand, counting down.
ATGGTTGACTCGTATTATTATTCGCAAAGCTGAGTTTCCAGAAACGCTCGAGCCCGTGCCAGCGCATCTTCCCGAGCGACAGGATCACCTTTCACATGCGCTCCTCGATTGCGCAAGATTCGTATGACCCAACGACGTTGCCAACGCTGATTCAAGGGCAAGCGTATGCCGAGGAACAATTCACCCGACATGTGGCCCTTCGTGTTGATTCGAACCGTTCTTTTCTTCAATCGAACGGCCTTTGGAAGCCACGTAAATTCTTTCTCACTGTCGAAGGAGTGATGTGCATCTTGATACGTGTGAAGAGTGACATTGGGTAACTGAGGCAAAAGGTCCTCAACCAAGTGAAGCGGGGTCCAGTCATCCGATTCTCCATGAAGAATCAACATCGGTGAAGTTGACCATCTTTGGATTTCTGGACGCAGGTGAGCTGCGGGGTAAAACGGAAGGTGGGCGTCAAAGGGAGTCCCAAGAACCTCGTTGACCGGCGACCATGCAGCATACAATGCCACAGTGCCCCCAAGGCTCCATCCTGTGATGCCAATCTTTCCAATTCGTGAATCCTGTTCCAACACGGAACGGGTTCGAAACGCATCAACCAACATCATCGCATGAGTGACAGTGAGTTGATCATCAACAGTCGAATCAACCGCTCTGGCAGCGAAGGAATTCACTTTGCACACCGCAAGCCCAGCCTCAAGCCAACCCTTGATGTGATCCTGGTGATGTTCACCCCAGCCCATGCTTCCGTGGAGTGCCATAACGCAACCAAAAGGCCCTTCGCCTTCCGGAAGCAAGAGTTCAGACTCAACCATGGTTTCGGCCGTGTGCTCGAAGCCTGTCAAGATGTGATGAATCTCAAACGGAGAACGTGATTTCACCCGCAGCACCTCAACCATGGCCTGCCCAAGGTGTGCCTCCCTTCAAAGGTCGTTCTCAAGAGGCACGGAACTTATGACCCCTGTGCGAACCGGCATCTCATGTTGACCCAAAGTATCGGACTTTTCGCCGCATTCCTTCTCGCGGCCAACGCGCTTTTCCAGCTCGCTCTTGCAGCAGGCGTTCGTTGGGGCGACGCAGCGTTTGGAGGCAAGGTCGCCAATGATGATGGTTCCCTTCCAACCCGTTATCGCGTGATGAGTCTTGTCTCAGCGGTGACCATGGGGTTGCTGATTGTGGTCGTTCTAGCGGCGAGCGGCGGCATAAATGACGGCGCAATAGGTCCTGGGTTCGCAACGTGGGTTTGCAAAGGTGCTTCAGTGCTCTTTGCCCTCAACACTGTCGCAAACCTAGCATCAACCAGCAAGATTGAGCGTTGGGTGATGGGGTCAGCAACCGCTTTCCTCACAGTTTCATTCGGTTTGATTGGGTGGGTGTTCTAGGTGTTTGGCGCCGCAATTCATGCAGTGTTTGCCTTGTGAGGGCGTTAGTTCACCACATGTATTGCAGGTGATGTAAGCGTGGAGTTCGAGCACGGCCTTTTGTTTGATCATCACCCACGCCACCCAAGCATAGGCCACCGTTAGCAGCACGAACAGACCAACGACAGCACCAGTGCCGAGGGAGAGAAACTGAACACCCAAAGCAAATGCAAGGAACACACCTGCAGTGAATGCATAGACGGGCCATTCTAAACGCATGGTGAGCCCTCAGGCCGCATGTATTTGATTTGTATTCAGAAAGAAGTCAGGTTGCTGTACACAACGGTAC
>QXYC01000031.1 GCA_009887095.1 Candidatus Poseidoniales archaeon | reverse complement strand
TCAATCGCAGCAACTTGGCTCATCATCAACTTGAGCGCAGAAGCAAGTCACGCTTGGCACCATGTCTGCTCGGGACGAACGCTCTTCGAACAGTGCTGTGACTTCAGCGAGTTCTTCAGGCGCGTCGCCGCGAGATTCGAGGCATAGTTTGAGCCCCAAGAGGCCCCACATGTTGTCCTTCCAGAGTTTGATGTCTTCACGGTATACGGCTTCCGCTTCTTCGACGTGTCCTTGCTCGAAGAGCAGTGCACCGAGGATGTGGCGGACAGGTTGCATTTGGCCCCAAGGTTCGTTGTAGGCAAGGTTGAGCGAGAGGTCGACACCACGGCGAATGTGATCGAAGGCTTCGGTGAAGTCGGATGCTTCGCCTCGTTCCTTAGCAAGGTATTGCCGTCGGTATTCAATTTCGCCAGAAAGAACTGCTTCGTTGACCAAAAGAATGCATGGGCCCTCGCTTGGATCTTGGTACATCAGGTTGTTGTGGAGCACACGGCCAGCAAGCGCTGGGTTCTTGAGTGCTTCATTGAACAGCACCTGTTCAGCCTCTGCTTCAGGTACCATGCCCTTGGAGGCAAAAGCGACACCACGAGCGTAATGCTGAGTTGCGATTGTTGCTGGGAAGACTTCTTTGTCATCGTACATTGGCTCGGCCAAAATCTCGTCCCACTTTCCGAACCGGATCATCACGTGCCATGGCATGGTGACGTATGATTCGAGGAAAATTGCACCCATTGGGATGACACCTGCAAGCATGAACTGAACCCCGGAGTTTGCATCGCCTGCTGGGAGTGTGTCAACTGCTTTGCGAGCGTACTTGAGCGCCGTTTCGTATTGCCCTTCAAACATAGCACACCAGACGATGAAGTGGTGGTTGTGCATTCGGTAGAACTTGTAGAATTGAGATTCGTTACCAGTGAGTTCGACGTAGCGGTCGTCTGCTTCGACGGCTGCAATGTTGCATTCCACGGCTTCCTTCCATTGTCCGACCCACGCATCGATGTGCGATGGCATGTGGACAAGGTGGCCAAGGCCAGGCATGAGGTTCCGAAGAACATCGGCTGCCGGAAGTGCCTTTTCTGGGAAAGGTGACAGTTCCAAAGCGTGGCAGTAAAGGTGGCAAAGAGCAGGGTTGACCTTGGCTTCTTCGCTGCTTTCGAACGCATCTTCAAGGATTTGAACCAGCAGAAGGGTGTTGTCATCAGCAGGTGTAATTTCACCAGTTGCGGTGTTCTTGTCCCAGAGTTGCCAAGCCTTGAGGTTCATCAGTGCCTCAACGTAGATGGCGGTGACGTCTAAGTTACCGCTGTACTTCTCGTACAAAGGCGCCATTGCTTCTGCGAACGCCACGTTGAGTTCCGGGGAGTTCCCCATGTTGAGAACGGTTGGATCTGCTGCATCCCGAGCTTCTGCGGAGTGGCGAGTTGCAAGAGCATCAATCAAATCCTGTTCGAGTTCTGTGCAGCCATCTTTCAGTGTAACTGCTTTTTGAATCGAATCGTGACCGGAGCCAAGTCCTGGTGCCCAATTGTAATTTGAAGACACACAGTAAGCGATGCCCCACCAGGCCATGGCGCAGGTTTCGTCGAGTTCGGCTACCTTGCTGAAACAGGCGATGGCTTGTTCGTGATTGTAGTTCAACATGTGGCCGAACGCTTCAACGAACATGGCTCGTGCTTCATCGTTGGCGCATGTTATTTCCATAGCGAAGGAATAGTTTGCTGGCGTTCCAAAGTCGTAATCAGTCGGTGCGAGGCTCATATTAGGCCTTAATCCGGCGTTTGATTTAAGGAATCGGGTGGTTTTTGATGGAATCCACCTCATATCGGCGAGTGAGGGGGGTTGAAGCCGCTCCTGTGAAAACATCGCAAAGTTCACCGGTTCCACCTTTTCTTTACGATGAAGCATAAAGGGAAGGGGAATCGAGCAGGAATCATGGCTGAACAGAACGCATCGTCAATAAAACCGGATTTACGCTTCAAAATTCATGAAGTGATTTTCGAAGCCGACACACGTTCTGGCAAGTATTTCGACATCGCTTTACTCGCTGCAATTTTAGCTTCGGTCGCCGCCGTCTCACTGGAAAGCGTCGACTCGATCGACAATGTCTACAACACACAATTGGTGTTCATTGAATGGGCCTTCACCGTCCTGTTCACCATCGAGTATTTCCTTCGGTTGTATTCGACTCGAAACTCGATTGAGTACGCTCGATCGTTTTACGGCGTGGTCGATTTGTTGGCCATTTTACCCAGTTACCTTAGCTTGATCATTCCGGGCGCTCAAAGCCTGTTGGTGATTCGAGCGTTGCGGTTGCTGAGAATTTTCAGGGTGTTCAAGTTGAGCCGTTACCTCGGCGAGGCAAGCGTTCTAAGCGAGGCAATGATTCAATCGAAATCGAGAATTGTTGTGTTTCTTTCAACCATCACCGTTCTGAGTTTTATTACCGGGGCAGGCATGTACCTTGTCGAGGGGCCTGAAAACGGATTTACCTCAATCCCACAAAGCGTCTATTGGGCCATCACCACCCTCACAAGCACTGGATATGGCGACACTGTTCCCCTGACACCGTTTGGAAAGGCACTTGCAATCTTCATCATGATTATGGGGTATAGCCTCATCATTGTTCCAACTGGAATTATTTCCAATGAACTCATCAAAATGGGCGATATCAGTACCCAAGCATGCCTTTCTTGCTCAAAGGAAGGTCACGATTATAATGCGAAGTATTGCAAACACTGTGGTGAAAAACTCGACCTCGATCGATAATGCGTTCAAACATTCAAGGAGTGCCGCACGCACCGTTCGGACATGGCACTCCCAAGTCGCAACCCTTTAGCGGACCATTGGACGCTCGATGAGCACCTTGTCTTTCTCAATCATGGCTCGTTTGGAGCAACCCCGCTCGCTATTCAAGAGGAACAGCGACGGTGGCAAGCGTTGCTCGAGGAGGAGCCCGTGCGGTTCTATGAAGACCTGGCAATGGGGTTCATGGCAAAGGCACGAGAGGCGCTCGCTTCGATGCTTTCTTGCAAGGCTGATGACCTGGCGCTCGTCGAAAATGCGACCACGGGTGTCAACACGGTGCTTCGCTCGCTTGAATTCAACGCTGGTGACGAAATTCTTGTCCCTGACCACGCCTATCAAGCGTGCAGGAATGCGATTGATTTCGTCGCCAATCGGTGGGGCGTTCGCGTCGTAACCGTGAACATTCCATTCCCAATCGAGGGACCACAGATCGCTCTTGACGCCATCATGTCGGGCGTGACTGAGCGAACGGTTTTGGCGATGATTGACACGGTTACAAGCCCGACTGGTTTGCGAATGCCGTTCGAGGAACTCGTGCCGGCACTCGAGGGCATGGGCGTCGCCGTATTGTTAGATGCTGCACATGGAATCGGCATGGTGCCCCTCAACCTCGACGTCTTAGGGGCCTCCTACACGACGAGCAACTGTCACAAATGGTTGTGCGCTCCAAAGGGTTCAGCGTTCCTGCATGTTCGAAGCGATCGCCAACTGGACATCCATCCTTTGACCATCAGTCACGGAATGTCATTTCCGCTTGGCGATACAACCCGATTCCGGCATGAATTCGACTGGACCGGTACGCGGGACATTTCAGCATGGTGTTCAATTCCGGCCACCATTGAGTGGATGGCAACGCTTGTGGAAGGCGGCTGGCCAGCCATCATGGAACACAATCACAACCTTGCCATTGAGGGGCGAGGCATCCTTTGCGAGCGGCTTGGGTTCGAGCCGCCTTGCCCCGATGAGATGATTGCTTGCATTGCCACGATGATGATTCCAACTGGTGGAGAAACTGTTCTTCCGGTGCACGAACCAGACCCACTGCACAAGGTGCTTCAAGAAAAGTACGGTATCCAAGTTCCCGTTTGGTCGTGGGAATCACCCAAAGGGCGTTACTTCAGAATCTCTGCTCAAGTCTACAACCACGTCGATGAATACCGCTATCTGGCCGATGCTTTGGCCGCTGAATTTGGAATCAAGTGAAGCAAATCACAGTGCTACCCGGTTTGGATGTGTCCAGACGCTTGATCACGTTCAAGCCATCCTTATCCAAATCGGCAATGAGGGCTGGTGACCGGAGGTAATCACGAATCGCAGTTCCACCATTGTGGCCATGAATGAACAAGATACCTTCTTCATCCGTGTTGTAAGCATTGCCAATGTGTTCCACTGCAGCTGTTTTTGCAGCATACAGTGTGTGGCCGTGAAGATTGATTTCCTTCAATAATTTCACCTCTACGAACTCAGAATGTGAGGACTTTGTCAGACGATGCGACCCATGCTGCGCACTCACCCATTGTGGAAAATTCAGCGCCTTCGTAGTACGGTTGGCCCTTCAGCACGCCACACCTGTTTTGACATGTGCCGCACACTTTGACAGGCACATCAACTGCAATCAAACCCTTGAGCATCGCAACCATGTCGTCTGTGCCTTCTGGCGGAACAATGCCGTCCCTTGCCAAATCAACGCTGTCATTCATCAAAAAAATTCGAACTTCCTCGCCGTCCTCATACAATCGCTTTGCCAATCGAAGGGCGTTCCAAGTCACATCGGTGCCGTCGTAGGGTTGCTGATTGAGAATAAACAAAATTGCCATGATTCTGCCACAAGTTGACGGTGTTTGAAGCCACCGCCGACCTTCAGACGCGGGATTTTCTAAACATCACTTGAAAAGGCAAAAGCCGGACCAGCGCTTATGGATAGGTCCTTTGCTTCATTTTCCAAGTGGCTCATTCCACACAGGAAAAAGGTACACGTGGCCATTTTCTTCCTCTCCTTATTGATGATACCGGGCGCCATGACGGCGCTCCAACCCATCGATATGGAATCGTATGAAATGGAGTCGCCCGAACTGACGGCTCAAGCCATCATCGATGACGAATTTGCAAACTCTGAAATCATCCTCGGTTTCCTCGTTTCAGCACGTGACCCAACTTATGTCCCATCCGCTGAAGATTGGGAGCCTGTCCCGTTGATGTCCGATGGCGCACCTGATTATGCCAATCTCCCCAGCGTCACAGAAATGGTGGAGTCCGGCGAACCGTGGCAGGGCATCTACGCCCCGACTGGTGGCATCCTGAACCTGACAATCCTGCAAGAAATCGATGGGAAAATCAACATGATTCAAGATCACCCCTTGGCACCTGCGATGAAACCACTCGTCAACGACGTCACAGGCTCACAAGCACCCGGTGCAATTTCGCTCTCTGATCACTTTCGCGGGTTCATGAACAACACCTCCGTGCTCACTCAACCCGGCCTCACAGCCCAAGGAATTGTGACCGACCCCCCGACGAATTGGTACGACTGTGGTGTGTTAGATTGCTTGGAATTTGACGATGCAAACGTGACACAGGCACACATTGATTTGGCTGCAGCTCGAATGGCAGAAGCGTCTGACAACAACTTCCTGCGCTGGTTGTCCCTCGACCGAGGGTTTGTCGCAGACATGAATGCGCTCCAAGACGGTCCTGTTGGCGGTTCGCTCAACACCGACGGCTCGTGGGAAGGCGGGTTCACTGGCAAAGGACGTTGGTCTGCTTCTTCCACTTGGCTGCTTGTGCAATTCGATCGGGCCACGCTGGAATCGATGGGCTGGGAAGTCATTTGGAAGGATGCACACCCCGAGAAGAGCGTTGTCCTTTCCGATGAAGGCACGCGCATCGGCGGGTATCGAATCGCTGACAACTCCCTTGTTCTCCACCCCCCTCAATACAACGAGGCCTTGTGCCTTGAACTGCTCAAAGAAACCGGTGGGTGTTCAACAGAATGGTCGTACATGGACCTTGAAGGCCAGTTGCGAACTCATGACCGCACCACCATCACACTCCTCGTTGGCCAAGGAGTGAACGTTGAAGTCAACCGTGAATTGCAAGCCAGTGCCGGGCTCATTTTGCTCATGGGCATTGCAATTGTTGTGTTGCTATACGTGAGTCTGCGCCGGCTTTCCGATGTCATCATTGTTATGTTTGCACTCGGCTGTGCGCTTCTTTGGATGCAAGGCATGATTGGTCACTTTTCCAGCCTCACCTCGATGTTTGGATTCAGTTTGATTGCGAGATCGCAATTTTCTAACTTGCTTCCAATCTTGGTCTTAGCCTTAGGAATCGACGACTCGCTGCACGCCCTTCACAGGTACAAAGAAGAACGTTCCCAGAAAAAAACGCCAAAAGAATCCGCCGAAATCACCCTCTCCCGCGTCGGAAGGGCCATCATGCTGACTTCGGTCACCACGATATCTGCGTTTGCTGCGAACCTCTTCAGTGACATCGCCGCACTTCGGTCTTTTGGTATTGAAGCGGGGTTCGGCATTCTCTCTGCCTTCATCGTCACAGGACTTTGGGTGCCGCTCATTCGGCTCTCTGTCGACGAGTGGTTGGCCTTACGAAACCGCTCCACTGAACCTAAGACTGGAGCAACGCATCTCATCTCAGAAGATTTCCTTAAGCGGATCTCAACCTCCTCTGGCACATGGCGAAACTCCCTCATCATCACGGTTGTTGCCGTGCTCATCACCCTTCCAGCGGCCTACGGCATGGCCCAACTCGAGGGGGATTTTGCTGTGGAAGACTTCCTCGACGAGTCTTCAGACTTCGCCATTGGCGTGGATGAAATCTCAAAGCGGTTTGCTGATGAAGGTGAACCTGCGAATTTACTCATCGTAGGCGATGTGCTCGACCCCGACGTCTTCGCTGCGATCGATATCTTCAGGCAAGACATGGATGTACTTCCCGAGGGCGTACCCGACAAGATCACGCGCCAGCCCGATGGTACGATTGATATTCTGGCACTCGACGAAATGGTCTTCGCCGCTCAGGGTTCATTGTTGCTCAATCCGGACCCATTCGTCGAGGCAGGTTGGGTTGTCAACGAAACGGGTCACGGCATGAATTGCACAGAAGACAGCGGTGGCCTCCTCATGGATTTAACAAACCGAAATTGCCTCGCCTTCTTTTACGGATTCCTATCCCTCAACGGGGTCCCTGGCGTCGGTCCAATTCCTGATATTCCGCCAAGCATTGTCAGCCTCTACATTGCTCCAGACACGGCGCTTGACCCGACCAAACCATGGCTTGATGTCAACGGCGAAGAAGCAACGTACGACCACATGCTGATTCGCTTTGGCATGACATCACCCGAAGATTTCCCTGGAATGGCTGGCGGGTTGGAAGAAGTCTGGAGAGACCTCTCCTCCTTCACCAATTTGTCAACGGGCACCCAACTGGAAGCTGGCCCTGAAAGCGAGGATAAACCGCTCACATGGGTGATGCCGACTGGACGCCCTGTCACCCGATTTGTTGCATCAACGACCATGCAAGAAGAAATGCAATCATCGTTGATTCTCGGCTCACTGTTTGTCTTTGGTACCCTTTCGGTTGGATTCCGCTCGTTCAAGCAAGCAAGCGTCACATTGGTGCCAATTTTGCTTGTTGTTGTGTGGTTGTACGGCCTCATGTATGTCGCTGGATCATCGCTCAACATTGTCACAGTGACCATCGCTACCATCTCACTTGGTGTTGGCATCGACTATTGTATTCACGTTACCGAACGGTATAGAGAAGGTCGTGAAAACGGAGAAACCCACCGTCAAGCATTGATCGGTGTTGGCGGCGCATGTGGCCTTGCACTCGTCGGCAGTGCCGCTTCGGACATTGCCGGTTTCTCCATGATTGCACTCTCCCCTATGGGATTGTTCAGTAACTTCGGACTTTTCTCCGCAGCAATGATTGCTTTGTCCCTCATCGCAAGCCTTGTGCTGACCACTGCTGCCCTCGGCTTGATTGCCTCGCTTGACCCTGACCCCGCCCCTCCATTGGGGGAGGCTTGATGGACGCATGCCGCGCTTTAACACTCGATGACATTCCTCGAATGGTCGAGATCAATGAGCAAGGACTTCCGGGAACGGGGAAGGTCTCACACCAAGAAATGGCTGATCTTCTAGGATTAAGCGAATTGGCCCTCGGCCTTGACAACGAACGTGGCCTTGCCGGTTTTGTCCTCTGTCTTTTGCCCGGCACTCGTTACGGGAGCCTCAATTATGCGTGGTTCAATCAACGCCTCGAACAATTCCTCTATGTCGACCGGGTTGCTGTGGCCGATGAGGCAAGAAATGGGGGCATCGGTTCGTTGCTTTACCAAAGCGTCATTGCCCACGCACATCGTCTTGATTGCCCAGTGACCGCTGAGGTGAGCCTTCGACCACCAAACCCTGGTTCAGTACGCTTCCACGCTCGGCATGGATTTGACGAGATTGGTGTTTTTGAGACCGGGCAAAAGGCTGTAACAATGTACATTCGTAAAGAGAAGTAAAGCCTTACAATTGCCACCGGGGAAGAATTGAAACCGATGAAACCCGACGCCGAAGCATGGAAGAATGGCAACCGCCTGAGGGAATTCAACTCCAAGGAGCCATTCAACCTGAACAGCAGCAACCAGTGAACATGTTCAGTGGCCAAGTGCAGAGCGCACAACAATTCGCTCCCATGACAGCCCAATCCCCTGCGCAAGCCGGCCAACCAATGATGCTCCCCTTAGATGGAAAACCACCAGCTGCAATCCCTATTTTGGCCGGCCTCGGTATGATGTTTTCATTGATTTCCCCATTTGTTCTACCTTTTTTAGATGGCGGGAGCGGTGATTTCGATGCAGCGTGCTGTGTTCTTTGCAACGGCAATGCCATATCACTGACCGTGCTTGGTTTGTATTCGTTCCAATACGGTCGGTGGGAGCAACGTTCTGGAAAAAGCGGGAGTTCGATTCTCTCCTACATTGCCGGCGTTGGCGCATTCGTGTTGGCTGCCATCTTGGTATGGTTGTTCTTCTCAGCGATTAACAGTGGATTTTGAAGCCGAGCCAATGTCGTCGATGAGCGCGTTGCGACCGGTGCGTTCATCAATGGTTGGGCGTCCGCAAGAAACGCTGTCTTAGGGGTTGGCCCCGAGAACGCGGTGATTTTGATGACGGACAACACGCCAGAGAAAAAAGACGAAGACGAAGAAGATTGGATGAACTATGCCAATGCTGGCTTTGGAGAAACCGACTATTCGCTCTGGGACGACCAGCCTGCTGACACCGTCGAAAAGGTGGATGAGGAACCAGACTTTGATCTCAACTCGTCACCAAACCAATTGGGAACTCACATGGAAGAAATTCCACGAGCCCCTTCTCCAGCAGGCCACAAGCACCTTGTTCGAACTGGAACGTGCGACCCTTGTTTGGGCCGCCTTGGCGGAAAGAAACGGTATGAACAAACCATCGCCGAATCCGGTGCAGAAATCCGAGCAAGCGTGGTTCAAAGAGACTCCCACCTCGAGAACGCTCGAACTGAAATCCCCCTGTGCCCTTTCTGTGAAAATTTGTATGAGGAAGCAAACCTCCTTGCCGACATTATCCATGATGCAATCCAACCTTACGAAGCCACCCGCCTTCAACTCGGAGCGCGCATTCCCAAGGACCAAATTACTGCTGAAGAAGAGTTGCGCAAGCGACTTGGAGCCGGCGGTTCAGATGCGTTGAAATCAGGTCTTGTGACCGAAATCGCACGGAACCTCAATGGTCGAATGGAAGGAAAGAAACTTGTCAACGACAAACCGCAAATTTTGGCCCTGATCGATGTCCTTACCCTGACGGTGGAGCTCGACATTCGCGCTCACTACCTCTATGGGAGGTACCAGAAACTGGAGCGTGGAATCCCACAAACTCGCTGGCCTTGCCGTGCCTGCAAAGGACGGGGTTGCGAGAAGTGTGAAGGCACTGGTTTACAGTACAAGAAAAGCGTTCAGGACCTTATTGGCAATCCATTGCTCGGCTTGTTTGAGGCAAAAGAACACGCCTTCCACGGCATGGGCCGAGAGGACATCGACGTTCGTTGCATGGGCCAAGGCCGGCCTTTTGTCATTGAAATGAAGGAGCCAAAGGTGCGCACGGTCGATGTCGAGGCAGCTATGCAAATGATCAACGAGGCTGCAGAAGGCAGCATCAACATCACAGGACTTCGTGCATCGAACAGAAGCGAAGTTGTGCGTGTCAAGGACACACCTGCCGAGAAATCATACACCATCCGTTTCAGAGTCATGCCGCTCAGCGAGGCTGAACACGCAGTGCTCACCGCACCGGTCGATTTGACCCATGTTGACGTTCAAGAACGAGGTGGTAAGGGCAAGAAGAATCCAAAGCGACGCAATCGAAGGGGCGACCGCAAAAACGACCACAAGAAGCCGTTGCCTGCAGTGATTGAAGTCGTTGAAGGACCGTCGGAAGACGAGTTGAAGGCGCTCAAAAAGGCCGAATTAGTTGAGAAGGCTGAAGCACTTGGTTTGGCAAAATCGGGTACAAAGAGCGACCTCATCGAGCGAATCATGAACGCAGGACCACCCGTCCCTGTCTTGTTCGATTTGCCGAAGGGTGAATTCATCAAAGAAACCATCGAGAAACTCGCTGGTGTCAAACTGTTCCAGCGCACACCAGAACGCGTTGCGCACCGACGAGCCGATCTTATCCGCAAGCGTACCGTCTTCGAAACCTCGAAACCACTCATCGAGACGATGGAAGACGGTGTCATGGAAGTCGAATTCACCTTGCGATGTGAATCGGGAACCTACGTCAAAGAAACTGTTCACGGCGATGGCGGCCGGACGCAACCAAGTCTGTCCTCGCTCATCAAGGCCAAGTGCGATGTGTTGTGGCTCGATGTGGGCGATATTCACGCTGATTGAGTCAATCTGATAAGAAAAAAAGGTGGAATTTAGGTGATTTTCGCGACCAACTCACCTCATGCATCCGTCGCGGTGCTTATATGGGGAAGGCAGGTCGCAAAATTGCTCGGAAGTTGCCCATCATCACATCTGAGCGAATAGGAGGCGAAAAACATGAAGCGATCCAAGGGCCTGCGAGTCGGAACACGAAGCGTTCTACGACGCCGCAAGAACGAACGCAGCCGAGTGAACATCAGCCGCGTAATGCATGAATATCAAGAAGGCGACCGAGTCGCTATCGTTCTCGATGGAGGACAACAAATGGGTATGCCCCACCGCCGATTCCAAGGCCGAACTGGATTCATCCAGAAGCGCCAAGGTGTTGCATGGGTTGTTTCGGTCAAGGACGGAAACATGCCAAAGACAGTGATTGCTCGCCCAGAGCACTTGCGACCACTCCAGTGAGGAATTCACATGACTGATGAAGAGCGATTCGTTGACTTTGCTACTGTTCGAGAGATGCTGTTGAACGCCCAAGAGCGTCGCAACAACTTGACTTACGAGCAGAAGGCAGCACTCCAGCACGCAGAATGGGCCGCAAGCGACCACCGCAACGGCTACAAAACACTCCCAGAAGTCTTTGAATCACTCCGTGATGCTTTGACCGCAACCGACAAACTCGCACCGCACCCCCAACTCGCAGCAAAGCTCGCTGAGTTGATGCCAATGTACCCTGATGATGTGAAGGCTGTTCTCGCCTCCCGCCGTCTTGGAATTGAAGACAGCGAAATTCAAGAAATTCTTGACATCGTTCGACAGCACGTTGGCGTCGAGTGAAACCTTCCCCTTTGTGGTGACTCGTTATGTCTGGATCCCGTCGTGACCGTAACATCAAGGTGCCAACACGCGGCAGCAAAAGCGACAGCAACGCTGGTTCGAGTCATCGACCCTCCAGGCCTGCTGAAGGTCGCCCAACCGTTCCTCGGCCTCAGCCAAAGAAGGCTGAAGCACCTCGACAACGCCAAAACAGCAACCGACAAGGTGGAAATCGACAAGGTGGGCAACGAAGGCAAAGCAATCGACAAGGTGGAAACCGACAAGGCGGACAACGCAGCAACCGTCCGCAACAAAAATCTCCGCTCACGGAAGAGACATGGGCGCGTGTCATCGACCACGATGTCATCGACAACGTCATCGTCGCCGTTAGTGAAGGCAAGATGTTGCTATGCCGCTTGGAGCCAAAAGCAGGCATCGACCCCCTGTTGACCACATCCCGTGTTTACATTGGCACGGATGCTGCAAAGCGGGTCAACGTGGAACGAGTGCTCGGCATGACCAACCTCGGCCGGGTTGCCAACCACATCAAGGCTGACCTACCGCTCGTCGTTCAGATTTTCATCGAAGAAAACCAGAAGCATTTCATTGACATGTTCTTCAACCGAGCAGGCAACATGTCCCTCAAGCAACATTCGTTTGAACTTCTTCCGGGTGTTGGCAACAAGAAGGCCATGCAAATGGTCGAGGCTCGAGGCTCGAGTGGCTTTGAATCACTTGCTGCCCTCAATGAAGCGTGCAACATTGACGCAGCGGATCTGCTCGCAAAACGCTTCCACACTGAACTAGAAGACCGAAATATCCAACCACGTTTGATTGACCTGCTCCTTCCGGTGAAGGCATGAGAGGCGCCCGTTGGTTGGTCGATAGCCTCAGAGCAAAATTGCCTTTTGACAAATCCCTCGGGCAGCATTTTCTCGTCAACGATGATTTGATTCAACGCGCTGTTGACCTTGGTGAAGTCACGGAAAGCGACCACGTGCTCGAAGTTGGACCCGGCCCCGGCGTGCTGACCGAAGCGCTCCTCGAAGTGGGGTGTCGAGTGACGGCCATCGAAATCGATCCTGTGGCAGCCGAACACCTTCGTGGAGCTTTCGCCCCTGAAATCAAAACCGAACAACTCGTGCTCATCGAAGGCGATGCACTGGTGGTACAATGGCCCAATGATGTCGACAAAATGGTCGCCAACATTCCTTACCAAATCTCTTCACCATTGATTGAGCACCTCACTCGATACTTGCGAAACCCCCGCACGAGTGCACTTGAATCAGTTGTTTTGTTGGTCCAAGAAGAATTTGCTGAGCGGCTGGTCATGGAGTACGAAAGCGATGTTGGGTCCCTCGGAATGACCGCCGCCCTTGACTGGGACTGTGAAATTGAAGACAAAGTAGGCCCTCATAATTTCAGTCCAAATCCAAAAGTCAACTCTCGCTATGTGACCCTCGAAGCCCATCATGAAGACTGGCCGTGCGATGTTCGTCTTGTCCGACAAATGATCCACCAATGCTTCGGAGAACGCCGGAAGAAGCTGCGTACCACCCTCAAACGCTCCCCTCGACGCATCAACCGCGTGTCGGGCTGGCACAGCGCCCGCTGGAAAGGAGCCTATGCCGCTCATTCAGAAGATGAACGCATGGAATCTCGACCCGAGGAACTTGAACTGGACGATTGGATTTCTTTGGCTGTTTCCTTCACAGAATCCTCGATGGAATCTTGAGTTCAAATACCGTCGAAATCTGTATTTCTAAGACGCTGATGCGGGAGAGCCTTTTCTTAGTGGTGCCTCCTCGCATGGACTTGTCGGAGGGGATGCTATGGCAAAGAAGGACACTTATCTCGCTTTACTACGTCGAGGAATTGACGATACTACCGCCCAGCAGTTGGCCGATTCTGGCCTGAAGATTGGCGATTTGAAGAAAATCGACAAGGACATGCTGATCGAGAATTACGGACTCAAAGCAGATATTGCTGATGGTGTGATTTCAATCATCGCCGCCGGACCTCAAAGTCACGGAAAAGAACGCTATTTGTCGAAGGTTCTCGCACCCGAGAAAAAGCAAGAATCCAAGATTGAAGAGATTAAATTCCAACGCAAGCAAAAGGACGTTCTCACCGAACTCGCTGAGCAAAAAGAACGGCTCAAGATTGCAAAGGTCGAAGCCTTCCGTGCTCAAAAGTTGGTGATGAACCGCTTGGGCAAGACAGTGGAACTGATTGTGAAACTCGAAAACAACCTTCACGATGAAGGCAAGGACGACCAGAAGGTCAAGATTCGTGACCAGCTCGAAACACGTGGACTTGAAGCCGCTCGTGATCACGAGATGCTCGAATTGGAGGGTACCCCGCAAGACATCGTGGACTTCCGTCGCAACCACGTGCCAGCGCTCATCTTCCACGCCTGCCCTCACTGTGGTGACGAGATGGACCCTCGTCAATCAAGGGACCAAGACCGCCCTGATGATTGGGCTTTCATGTGCTGGGAATGTGAGACAAGTTTCACCTCTGGACTTGCTGATCTCGTCGAAGAACGAATGGCAAACGGAACGCGCATCGTCATCGATGAAGACAAACCGCCACGGAACCCAGTCCCTCCTAAGCCTGCATCAATGGACTTCAGCAGCGTGAACGAACTGATTCGGAAGGATTTGGAACAAACCGGTGCAACCGCTGACGAGATGACCAAGGTTGTCGAAGAAGGTGGTTTGACTGGTGGCCTCATGGACATCAACGATTGGATTGACCAAACGCTGGCTGCAAAGGAATACATTCAGGCACAAGAAGACCGAGAAGACTTCATCCTCCGAACTGGTGCTGGAGCAACGAAGTTCAACAAGTGGATGAAGAAGGCAGGTTTGTTCTTCAACAAGCAAACCGGTCGTTGGACGCGCCACAAGGACATGCGATGAGGTGTTTGTGATGTCCGCAAATGCGGTTGCAGCAACCTTAGATCTCGATCCAAGCAGCGATGAAACAAAACCTGTGATTCGTTTCTTACAAGGACCCCATCTACTCGGACAAACACCCTTTGTGGCAGGAAAAACTCTTGTCGAACATGCGATTGAAGCAGGTGTTGAGATTCCAACGAACTGTACCTCTGGCACATGTGGAGCATGCATGGTGACGTTGCTTTTGGGCGACATTCCCCTGCCCGACCCATTGCCACCAGGCCTTGATGATTTCATGGCGGAAGAAGGCGCACGCCTCGGCTGTATTGGCCTGCCAAACGGCGACGTTGATGTTGACATCCGACCACCGCTATGACGAGGGAGCGTTATGTTCGAGGAATGGACCTATGTCGAATGGCTCATCCTTGCCGTGGATGTTGTTGCCGTTTACATTGTGTTTGAATTTCTTCGACGAAAGGTCAAGCGGAAGTTAGAGGAAGTCGAACTCCGACAACGATACGCTCTTCATCAACGAAAAGCTTCGAGGGAAAAGTCACCTTCACAGTCCGAAGAGGACTGAAACCATCTTGTGATGAAAGTGGAGTGTGGTTTGTTGAAAACCTTCACGCAATAAACGCAGATGGTTCAAGAACCGTAGACGCCCATCAACGGCTATGACGGGGCGGGGCGAGGTGACGACTGGCCCGCTCCCAGTTGGTCAATTTGTGACCTTGGTGAAGCGCGCCCTCACCAGCGAACCGTTGTTCCAACGACAAGCCATTAAAGGTGAAGTTTCGCAGTGGAAATCCTATGCATCAGGCCACACCTACTTCACGCTCAGAGACAACGATGGGCAGATGAGTGCCGTCATTTGGAAGGGGCGCTGTGCAATTCATCCTTCAATTAAGGAAGGCACAGAAGTTGTGGTCACTGCCAACGTCGATGTCTATGTCAAACGAGGCAACATCCAGCTCATCGTCGAACGAATTGAACCGGTGAATGCCTTAGGTGCAATGGAAGAGGCAAAGCGCTTGTTGGTTGAACGACTTCGCAATGAAGGCGAACTTGACCGCCCAAGAATCCGCCCTCCTGTGATTCCAAAGCACATTGCAATCGTTACTGGCGCAGGTTCAGCAGCCCTTTCTGACATGCAACAACTGATTGAGAACCGGTGGCCAGGATTGCGCCGAACGGTCATTGGTGTGCTGGTTCAAGGTCAGCGAGCAAGTGAAGAGATTGTTCGAGCACTGGCCCTTACCCGCCGATTGGCAGACCCAGTTGTTGCGGCACAACGAGGTGAGCCACCCGTCGATCTTGTCATCGTGGGTCGCGGTGGAGGCTCGCCTGAAGATTTGTGGGCGTTCAACCTCGAACCTGTGATTCGTTCCATCATAGCAAGCCCGATACCTGTCGTCTCCGCCGTTGGCCATGAATCAGACCTTCTGGTCGCCGATCTCGTGGCTGATGTACGGGCCTCAACGCCATCGAATGCGATTGAACGAACGGTCCCCGTTCGGGCCGAACTTGAGCAATGGTTGGACGAACTCGACGAACGCCTCGCCCATGCCACACGCCGAACTTTTGGAGATGCAAGGCAACGCCTGATTGGGCTTCATGCACGGTTGAAAGTCGCACCGTTAGCCGGTATTAACGTGGAACGTCGTTCCATCCTCTCGCTGCAGTCAAGGCTCAACAGAACGACTGAGAGCAAACTTGCAAACGAGCGAACACGCTTAGCGAGCATCGAAGCAAGCCTCCACACAATTCACCCAAAGCGCGTCCTCGAGCGTGGCTATGCAATGACACAAACCAAAGATGGCGCCGTGGTGAGCAATACCAAAATGCTTGAACCCGGACAAGAGTTTAGCCTGCATTTTGTCGATGGAAGTGCCGAGGCTATGGTCACCAAAATTCACACCATGGAGGAAGAACAATGACAGAAAGCAAACAGACATACAACGAAGCAGCACAACGGTTGGAAGCCATCGTCGCCACCTTAGAAAGGGGCGGAATGGGTTTGGATGAAACTCTGAAAATGTATGAAGAGGGTGCAGCCTTGCTCAAAACATGTCAGGCAGAACTGATCGCTGCTGAAGGACGATTGAATGAATTGCGACTCGATGACTTGGAGCAAGAACTTCAAACGGAAGCGCCCTAATCATCACGCAACACGAGGTGCCCAAGATGAAGCCACGCCACTATCAAGCCCTTTCCAGAAGGGTGGTGCGGATGCTCAATGGCTGGAAAGACCCGCACAATGAGGTGGCTTACACGGCTACGAAAGCGATGAGTGCAATCGAGATTGGCCAAGATGGTCACATCGAGATGACCATTCAACCCGCTCGCCCGCATTGCCCATGCTGCTTACTGGACCTGCGTTCGCTGCATCAAAAGACAGCATCGATCAAAGGCGTCACCAACGTTACAATCACGGTGACGGGTGTGCCTGCTTCTGAGCGTTGGACTCGAGAAGTGAACGGTTGAGGCTTCTTCGACGCAACAGAAAGAACATCGGAATCGACCACCCACCGACGGACCCAGCCCATGCAATGATGGAACCGATGAAGATTCCATACGATGGTATCGACCACATAACAATCAGAGCGTACACGGCCACACTCACGCCACCAAGCATCATCGGCCCTGCCGCACCTTGGGGGACTGTTTCCCCTTGTGCAAGCCAGAGAGCCACCATACTGGTCAAGAAAATAGCAGGGAACACGGCCGCAAGACCTGCCAACAAAGGTTGGCCTTGACCGGCAAGCCAAACGGCGCAGCCAATCGCAATGGCTGCGGCAGAACCCCTTCCCACAAGGATGGGCCAGCGAACATGTTGACTGCCTTTTGGCGCTGCCTTGGGTTCCCAATTGAAGCGGATTGCAAGCGCAATCAAGAGCCCGAGTCCAAGACTGCCCACAAACCAATTTGACATCCCAGCATCGAGCATCTGGTCGATCACAAGAAGCAACAGAACGCCGGCACACGCCCAAACGGCAAGAGATGCTACGGTGGTGGCAATCAACGGACGTTGGGTTGACATCTTCGGCGGGAGCACGACCCACACGGCGAGAAAGAGCGCATTGAGGAGCATACCAAGAGGAACAATGGCCATGCTTTCCATCAGTTGTTCTTCATTCCCTGAAAGGTGCATTCCAGCTGCGGCTGGAACAATCGTCGATGGAACGGTGCCGAGCACGCCTCCAACAAGTCCCCCCCACCGTTCGATGGCAAGCGTGACGCATGTTGCGACAAGTCCTGCAAAAAGTGCTGAGATGAGAACTGAGGAAGCAAGCATGGATCACAGGTACCGATTTAATCGGTTGACCAAGCGATCGATGTTGCCACCAGCCCATTCTTTGACTCGCTCCCCGTTCACGAAGATGGCGTTGTAAGGGAGGACATCGACTTCAGCCACCCACGGTTGAGCGATTTTGAATCGCCCAAGGCCGGGTGTATCGAGGAGAAGTTTTCCAAAACGGACTTGCTCTGGGGCTTCGCCGCTACCGAGGTAAGCAGACAAATCCTCTGTCCATGTCTCGCATGCTGCGCATCCATTCTTTCCGAGCATCAACACGGCAACTGGAGCAGAGAGGAAATCCTCCCAAGTAGCGCGGTCGAGCATCTCAAGTTCTGGCATGTTGTAACCTCCTTGCGTTGCGTTGCGAGGTGATCAAGCAGCGTAGTCGTCGCCCTTCTTCCAGTTGGCGCCACAAAGGCCGCCTGCCATGGTTGCTTGAGCGGTTCGGAGAACTTCTGCTGGGGAACGTCCTGCGTCCATGTTGTTGATGGACCACATCTGGACCTTGCCTTCATCGTCGACGAGGACGGTTCCGCGGAATGAGCATCCGAGAGCGTCGTTTCGCATGCCGAAGTCACGGGTGATGTCTTGAGTGCAGTCTGCAATGACGTTGTGGTTGACGCCGCCTGGGAAGATGGTTTCATCCTTGAACCAAGCGTTGTGGGAGTGCCATGAGTCGGTTGAGCATCCGATCACGGTGATGCCGTCGTCTTGGAAGTCTTCCTTGAGTTGTTCAAAGCCGACAATCTCAGTAGGGCAGATGAATGTGAAATCGAAGGGGTACCAGTACATGAGGTACCACTTACCCTTCATGTCGTCGCTGCTAATGTTGACGCTTTCTCCGCTGATGTAGGTGCGGGCGTTCCAGGCCGGTGCGGGTTTTCCAATCATGTTCTCCATGTTATTTCCTCAGCCTTTCCAAAGAGCGGAGGTATAAGAACACGGTGGCGAAGACCGATTGCAATTTCATTCGAACGGATCGAGGTGGACAATTTGTTCGACATCGATGCGCTTGTAGCCTCGTTCTCGGGCTGCTTCAGCCGCTTTGCTCAACATTGCCCGCATCCAACCGAGGGACATCAAGGTCTTCATTCGACCAATTGATTCGATGAATTGAACTGGATTTCCACCTAACTGGGCGTGCTTACGAATGTCTGATTCAAGTTGTTCTACCACCATATAATACGTTTCAAGAAGCTCTACCACAGCATCACGAGTCACTGGCATCTTCGCATGAGTTTTGGCGAGGGAAAGCAGGGATGACTCGGTCAACACACCTCCACCCTGGCTGATAACGAAATCTTCGGTTGGGATCGCTTCGACTGCTTGTTCAACATCGCCATCGTCATCGAGGCCCATGCCTTGGATGGCAATTTCAAGATGACGAGGTTTGATGGTTGCAACGCGGTCTTTTTCTGCGGCCGCTTCTGCGTGCTTAATCATCGCCGCCAGGTGACGTTCAATGTGTTCAATGCCAGCTTGGACGGCGGCTGAACCAACGGATTCAACGGAACCCAGCTGGTCGATCATGAGTTCCCGAGTTCGGTTGTAATTCAGACGGGTTCGGTTCGCATCGTCAAGCGTTTTCCGGTCTGGGTCTTGTGCCAATGTTGCCTGCTCCATCTCTGGAACAAGGCGTTCGATTTCTTCACATACCAACTCAACAAGCCGTTCTTTCACGGCTCCTGCAAGGCGCATTTCCGTGTAGTTTGATGCGACTGCACCGATGTGTCCCGAGGAATAGGGCTTGGCCATACCCCCGACTCAGCGAGGAAGCATATTGAACACTATGGTCGTTCAAGATGGCGACTTCATTCCGTCAGTCCATCTTCACGGCTCATTGCTTGGGAGATTTCCCAAGCGTGGAGGCATTCATGACCGCCCAAAAAACCGCCCGCTTCACGACTGGGGCCGACGAATTCTGAACCACAGAATTGACAGAAGACCGCAACAATTGGCTCATTGTAATACGTACCATTCGGCGTGCTGCGCTTTGGAATTCGCTTGCCTACATCTTCGTGAGTCCATCCTTCGAGTTTCTCACATACATCGCTGTCTACGTGTTCTTGTTCAGTCATCTTCACCACTCCGTAATGGCGGGCCAAAGCCCATCTGCTGTGATGGGACGCATGCCGTCCTCATCTCGAATCCATGTATCTTCTGTTCCGATGCTGCCTTCGGCATGAACCACCTTTGGCTCGATTGCCATGGTTGCTCCAATCGGCAGCGGGCGCTCAAATCCTTTGGCAACGACGGGTGACTCGTCGAGTTGAAGGCCGACTGAGTGGCCAAGGAAACGGCTCTGATCGGGCGCCATGCCCATCAAGTGTGAAGCATGACCAAACTCATTTGCCAGTGCAAAGCCCTCATCCCAAGCTTCGCTGCATAAACCACCACGGTCAAGCACATCGACCACTGTATCCTTGACAGCAACCATGTCTTCGAGCCGCGAGACCCACGCTGCATCTAATGAGCCTGCTACGAACATTCTCGTCATGTCGACGATGTAACCTCGATGGGCGTGAACAAGATCAACGAGAACTGGTTCGTTCGCTTTAATTCGTGTGAATCCTGAACCCATTCCGTTGAGGGGGTGGGCGCCTGTACCACCAACTGCCGAATCGAAAAATGATGGAATCCCACCCGCCCGACCTGCAACGATGACGCCACGGTCACATTGGAGCGGGAAGCGGCGCATATGAATGTGGCCGCCGAAGCCTTCTGAGCGACTCACCGCCTCTGCTGCTGCAACCAATTCGAGTTCGGTGATTCCTTCTCCACCGACGGCTTGGACCGCTTCGAACATACGCAGTTGGACATCTGCGGCGGCGTTCATCTGATCTTGTTCCCACGAAGATTTCACTTCACGTTGAGCGTGTACGATGCCTGTGACATCAGGGCAGGCACCAAGGGGTGAAAGCGCACTGACGAATCGATCTGAGTAGGTCTTCGGAACTTCTCCGAACTGAAGTCCAGGGGCTGCAGTAACCCCTCGCTGCTTCAAAACTTCTGAGAATTCCTTCATCCGTGGAAAAACCACAACTTCGTGCGGGCAATCTGAGCCGCCACCCTCGAACAAAGCTCGTTGGAGGGACCTGCGAACGAACAAGACTGGCCCGTTTCCTCCAGCCTCAGTGCTCCCACCCGCACCTTGTGCTGGAATGAACATTGAAGCGTTCTGACGACCGCCTGCAAAGTAATACAAGTCGACGGGGTGTTGGAGCAGTGCCCCAGCCACGCCGGCTGCTGAAAGCAACCGTCCGAGTTCAACTTGCCGTGCCGCTAACTCCGAGACTGGCACTCGCCAATCCTCACCATCGGGGCCGGTCAAATCCGCCACATCCCATCCGGTCATCAAGCAGATGTGAATGTCAGCCGTTCAAAATGGCTCCGATTCATCCGAACGGTTTTCCTGCACTGTGCCCCTAAATGTTGATAACCACCCTTCTTATGAGGTAACCATGCACATTGCGAGTAAAATCACCCTTATTCTTGGCGCGCTGATCTTCGTTGGGAGCATTGCCGGCGTTGTGATTGCCGGAGTGTCGTTGACTGATGCCGGCTACCAAGAGGAAGTGTACGTTGATCGCTCGATGAGCCAGACATTCACCATTCAAGAAAACAAATCATGGGATGTTTCCATCTATGTGATTCACCCTGTGGACTGTGATACACTCGATCTCAGCATCGTAGACAGCGATGGCGACCAGGTCAAATCTGCTTCCTGCAGGCTCGATGGAGGTCAAGGCAATGAAGAGTTCTATCCAGATGGCAGTGAGGAATTCTATGGCACCATGGACCATAACACCGAAGGCATGCAGTACACGCTCGAGAGCAATGTAGAAGTCAGCATACGTGGCAGTTATTGTGACCAAGCATGCGAAGAAGCAATTGGTGGAGGTATCCTTGCGGGGGCCGGTGGATTCTTTGGATTCTGCTGTTCTGTTCCACTCCTTGTTCTTGGCATCATTCTTGCCCTGGTTCTTGACGACCCCAAGCAAAACATCGTCATGCCGACGGGGCAAATGCTACCAGGTCAAGCGGTCTACCAAGCGCCGGTCGGCCAAAACATCCAGCAAGGATATGGGCAACCGATGCAACAAATGGGTGGACAACAACCACAGATCACGCCTCCACTGACCCAGCAGGCACAACAACCACAAATCACGCCTCCGCTGACCCAACAGCAGCCCCAACAGGCACAGCAATCACAAATCACACCCCCAATCTCTGAGCAGCCTGCTCAGAACCCTTGGGACAACCTTTGAAACCGGTTCAAACCTGTACTTCGGGTGCAACCCATGCCTCGGTGGTATCGAGCCGTTGCTGTGCAATTTCGCAGTATGAATCTGAAAGATCAACGCCGACATAGGTTCGCCCAGTGGCTTTTGCTGCAACGCATGTTGTGCCCGAACCATTGAATGGATCGAGAACGACATCACCAACGAAACTGTACATTTCGATGCATCGCTTTGGAAGTTCAACAGGGAACGGAGCTGGGTGGTTGACTCGCGATGCACGCTCTGTCGCAAAGGACCAGATTGATTTCGTGTGTTTGATGAAATCGTCACGAGGGATGGTGTCGATGCGACCCTCAGCGCGTTCTTTCTTGTCCCGCTTGAGTTTGTAGTCACCCTTTGAGAACACCAGCAGGTATTCGTGGACGTCGCGCAGGCAAGGGTTGCTTGCGCTCTGGAATGAACCCCATGCGCAAGAAGAGCCTGCGCTTGCTGATTTGTCCCAAATGATTTCGCCTCGCATCAAGAAACCAATTTCAGCCATCATTACGTTGATGTGGCTCGAGAGAGGAATGTACGGCTTTCTTCCGAGATTGGCGACATTGACAACCATGCGTCCCCCGGGTGCAAGCACCCTGTAACATTCGGC
The DNA here is from genome assembly GCA_009887095.1 of Candidatus Poseidoniales archaeon. GTDB lineage: Archaea > Thermoplasmatota > Poseidoniia > Poseidoniales > Poseidoniaceae > MGIIa-L1. Next base: position 48,031 of record QXYC01000031.1, on the reverse strand, counting down.
AAACACACCGTGCAAGAGGTTGAGGTATTCGCCGAGCGAGAGATCTTCATCGTATTCCTTGCTGGCGTTGTAGGGCGGAGAAGTCACCACAAGGTGAACGCAATTGTCTGGCAAGTCAAGGTTTCTTGAATCACCTGAAATGATGCTGTTGGCCATGGTTGGTGGAAGGGGTTGTTCATCGCCAACCTCACGGCTTGAAACAAGGCCCTCGTTGACCCGACTGCCATAGTAGGTCGAAGCGTCGTGGCCTTCACGCCGAGAGACCCCGAACGAAGAGGTGCTGGTGCTGGCTCGGCGCCGTGCCCCCTCCAATGATGTGTCCCTTTCGGGTGCTTCGCGCGCCATCCTTCAGAAGCGGTGTTCGCGGCTTTATCACCTTTCGGCCCGGCAACCACCCGAAGACGCGCGATTTGCGAGGGCAAAGCGATGCCCAACAAACGCCAACTTGATGCGTGGGGATGAAAAACCGACGGCCCTTGGACAGACTGATGGCGAGTGTTCTCACCCTCGGGCATGTCAACGTAGAAGGGCGTACGGTCATCGTTCGAGTCGATGTCAACTCCCCAATGGGACCGGACCAATCCTTCTTGGACGACACACGAATAAAGGCCATTGTACCAACCCTCAATCGACTTTCAAAAGCCAAGGTGGTGCTTCTTGCCCACCAATCAAGACCGGGAAAAAAGGACTTCACAAGCACCCTCGGCCATTCCCGTGAACTTGGACGAATCATCGGACGGCCTGTGAAGTGGGTGGAAGACCTCGCTGGAGACAAGGCAATGGCTGCCATCGAAAACCTTGAGATTGGAGATATTTTGATGCTCAACAACGTTCGGATGTATGATGAAGAAATCAATACAAAAGGGACCTTTGACACCATGGCGGAGACGCAAATGGTGCAAAAACTGGCCAGCGTTGCAGATCTTTACGTCTATGACGCATTTGCTTGCGCACACCGAGCAACCCCTTCCGGTGTTGGATTCACCAACCTCATTCCGTGCGTGGCCGGTGAACTCATGGCCAATGAAATTCGAAAATTGGACCAAGCCCTCGAGAACCCTGCACGACCGTGCATTGCCGTGCTTGGCGGCGTCAAAGTGGACGATTCAATCGCTGTTGCCGACAACATGCTTCGAAACAACATCTGCGACGAAGTATGGGTCACTGGCGGGGTTGCAAACCTGATGCTTGAGTTAGCGGGCCATGATATTGGCCTTGTGAATCATGACTTCCTTGTTGGAGAAATGGGGAAGCAATGGAACCCGACCGTTGAGAAAGCCAAGTCTCTGTTGCTCGATTTCCCAGAAAAAATCCGCCTGCCCGTGGATGTGGCTGCCAACGTCGAAGATAACCGAGTTGACCTTACCGTCGAACAGCTTCCGATCTCTGCACCTATCTTTGACTTGGGCATTCAATCCGTTCGAAACCTCTCCATGGCCATTAAACAGGCTGGAACCGTTCACCTCAACGGTCCTGCCGGCGTCTTCGAATTGCCTGATTTCGCTCTTGGAACAATTGAGATGCTCAACGCATGTGCAGAATCGAATGCATACGTTGTTGTTGGCGGAGGCCACACTGCGACCCTGATTATGAAGCGCAATCTCGCCTCAAGGATGGGGCACGTTTCCACGGGAGGGGGGGCTTGCCTCGACTACATTTCGGGCCGAAGCCTGCCAGCGGTTGCAAGCCTCGAAGCAAGTGCTAAGGCGTTCTCAATGCAATCGGAATCAACGATCAACACGCGTTGAGAAGGAGCCACTGGGGAGGTTCGAACTCCCGACCTCCTGATTACGAATCAGGTGCTATACCAGCTAAGCCACAGTGGCGCATGTCACGGGCGGTGGCTCGTGAACATAAGCCACACGGTTGAGAACCCAGTGTTGATGAGGGGGGGATACCACCACTCTCCATGGGCGACGATGGTTCGGTGAGGTATCGCAACACCGTCCTTATCGATGAACTTGGCAAGAAGCACATCGGCGATGTGTTGTTACTCAAAGACGGCTCATGGGCCAACTCGAACGGAGATGAAGACGTTAAACAGGATGTTGACGGATCAAATCGCCTGATCACTCGTAGCCTGCAAAATTGGCACACCCATTTGGCCATGCAACTGAACGCGAGGGATTTCAGCGATGGGTTTCCACTTCATCGATGGCTCAATGAAGCCATCTTTCCTACCGAGGCAAAAATCACACCGGAATTTGTCCGTGTTGGAGCGCAGGCCGCTGCAGCTGAAATGATCAAAACAGGCACCTCGTTTGCCGCAGACATGTACTTTTATCCAGCAGTTACGGGCCAAGTCCTCGATGACGCTGGCCTTCGTGGGTTGATTGGAGGACCTGTCAGTGACGCTGCACTTCCATCGCATGACGATGCGGCCTCGGCGCTTGAGGAACTTGATACCATGCTCAAGAACCAGTCGCCTCTCGACAGAATTCAATACGCCATTGCGACCCATTCAGTGTACTTGTGCAGTGAAGACACGTTGCGAAAGGCCTCGGAACTTGCTGAAAAGCGAAGCGCTCGCCTCCACATTCACGTCAGTGAAACTCGAAAAGAGGTAGCAGATTGCCACGACAAAACTGGAATGTACCCTGTCGAATACTTGGACAGCATCGATTTCTTCCAACCAGGAACCATCTGTGCTCACGCTTCGTGGGTGAAGAAAAACGAAATTCGAATGTTGGCAAAGCACAAAGCAACGGCAGTACATTGCCCTTCGTCGAACATGAAACTCGCCTGTGGAGGAACCCTCTCGCTTCCTGCGTTCAATGAAGCAGGCGTCGATGTTCGCATCGGAACCGACGGTGCTGCCTCTTCTGGAAGTGGACTTGACATGCTAGCAGAAGCACGACTGGCCGCCTTGGTTCAACGCCACGACCACTGGGACCCGACGCTGATGACTGCAAATGATGCCTTCCAAATGGCCACCAAAGGAAGCAAAGACTGGGCAGTTTGGGACATCGATGACATTCGCATGCGCCCTGTTGGCCGTTCGAACAATCGCCACATCACGAACCTCTTGTTCAATGGAGCCACATGCCTCGACCTTTGGGTTGGTGGCGAAGCATTGCGGTTCGACGGAACTACGCGTTCGCTCGATGAACAGCAATCATGGATGGCGCTCGATGAGGCCGTTCAGACATACTATGAAGGCGTTGAGTGAGCCTTACTTCTGGCGGAACAGCAGAACACCTGCACCTTCAGCGATGATGAGGAACATGTACCCGGTTGCGCTCAGTTTGAGATCGACTGAATAATTCAAATTCAATTCCGTTCCTTCGGGAAGCAACCCCTCTTTTGTTCCAATGCCTGCGTAGAAGTCGCCTGATTCAACGCGCCAGTCAACACCGGCGTCACCCTTGTCGCCTGCAGCAACATAGCCTGCATCGCCGTATGTACAGGTCTTGCTTGTGGTGTCGAATCCACCAAGTGCCCCACCGTTCTTTGCGATGTCATCACACTGCTTTTTCTTGTCACCATCAGCGATGACCAAGAAAATATCATCTCGATCCCATGTGATGGTTGTGTCGGCATTGATGATGAGCGAGGCTGGATTGCCAGGTAGAGGGTCGTCTGAGAAGAACACCATGCCTTGGACATTCGGTGTAGGCACATCGTCAACGGCTCCTTCCATTGTGTAACCAACTGTGCCACCAAGGAGGAGCAAGGTTGAGAGAGCGATCAATACAAAGCCGGTCTTCTTCATTATCTCACCCTTTCTCAAATTAAGAAGAATGCCGCTCCAAGAATAATGTAACTCCCAAGAAGCATGACACCTTCAAGCCAATTTGTTTTCCCGTCTGTGAGAATGGAGTTGGCCACGAGGACGGAAATAAACGTGGCCGATGTCTCGAGAATCCCAAATTCAAGCGTGAGAGGGACCCCGAGAACCCATCCGAGAAGGACCATCACCGGTGCAACGAACAAAGCAATTTGGACGCTTGAACCGATTGCGATGGCAATGGCCAAGTCCATCTTGTCTTTTCCAGCGACAATGACCGCAGCAAAATGCTCTGCTGCATTGCCAAAGAACGGGAGGAGGATCACGCCGACAAAGAGTTCTGGAATGCCCAATTCGTGGACTGCATCCTCGAGGTTGTGAACCAAAATGTGCGCCATCCAACCGACAAAGGCGGTGGAAAGAATGAGCAAGGTCCACGCGTCTCTGATGCTCATCGTCGGGTGTTCGTGCGTCCCATGGCCTGCTTCGGCAGCAAAAACATCCACGTGCGTTTTCAATTGAAACAGAAGAGCCAATCCATAGATAGCCAGCATGATGAGAGCTGCGTAATGAGAGAGATCTTTGATGGCGCTTGAATCACCACCCGCCAAATCAACGGCGCTTGGAATGATGAACGCAACAATAGCAAGCAGCAACAGCGAGCCATTCATTTGTCCTGAGTCTTGGTTGAAGTGCTGAACTTTGTGATTCACACCCCCCCAAACCATTGCCAAGCCAAGCACCAGCAATAGATTGCCAAGAATCGAGCCGATGAGGGAGGCTTGAGTGACGGTGATCATGGTTGCGATTGTACCAGGGTCGACTGATTTCGACGCAGCGTAAAGCGCAAGCCCTGCGATGATCATCTCAACCGCATTTCCGAAGGTGGCATTGAGCAAACCGCCGACTGTCTCCCCGGTTCGAAGGGCGATCTCTTCCGTGGCTTTCCCCATGAGGAACGCAAGTGGCATAATGGCCACCATTGAGAAGACAAAGGCGAGACCTGTGTTGTGTTGTTGATTCATGAACAGAGCCACAGGGAAGGCTAGCAACAGCCAGTTGAGTTTGTTCTTCATTGGATTCACTGAATCAAGAAGGTGCTCAAAGGCTTCCTCGATGTGTTCAGAAAGTTCTTCCGTGCTGTCCTTAGCAGGAACAGAATTCTCGCCCATACACGGTTGCAGCCGGCAAGAGGCCTTGAGTGCACCGCTCGCAAGGTTGCATCAATCATCCTTTTTCGCACGACCAACCTTTCGGCGGGTAGGAGCCTTTCGAGGGGCTGCACGTCGACCGACTGTTCGCTTCTTTGCGACTGGAGCAGGTTCTTCCTCCTCCTCGTCTTCATCGTCGTTCCAATTGAACATGTCATCGTCGTCGTCGTCGTCTTCTGGAAGGTCGACAACGGCCTTCTTACTGCGAGTCTTTCGCTGAACCACGTTGACGGCAAACGGATCGTCTTCATCCTCTTGCTCAGCAGGAGCAGATTCCTTCTTCTCCTCTTCCTTCTTTTCACCGCCGCTTGTGTCAGTGACTGCGCCCATGTCGAGTTCTTGTGAAGTGCCGATAAATTCAGACATCCAGTCATCGCCTTCTTCTTCATCATCATCGCCCTTCGACTTCTTTTTCTTTGGACCCGACATGCTTGTTTGGATGATGAGTGCCATAACGATCAACGACATGACAAAGACACCAGTGAGAACCCAAACCAACACATACGGTGGGTCGGACATTGATGGCTTGATGGTGATTGGTTCAGGTTCTGGCTGAAGGGATTCAACATAGTTGCATGATGTTGTGCCGTCGAGACGGTTTCGACATTGGTCAACGACAAACACGACGTTCTTCGAGACTTCGTTGCCTGCGGAGTCAACTGCACGAACATACACTGCGTGTTGACCTGGCTCAAAGTTTCCAGCAGAGAACTCCATGTCAAGCACCATCGAGCGGTTGTCGCCTTCAAGGTCAGTCACATAGGTGGATTCAGACCATGGAGTGGATTGTGAGTTTCCTGTTCCGTAATTGTACGTGAATTTGTATTGGAATGATGTGATCATGACGTCATCGGTTGCGCCTGCCAAAAGTTGGATGGAGTTTCCATAGAGGTATTTCGAACCATCATTCCCGGAAGATGGTGCATATATTTCCACAGATGGTCGCATTGCATCCACAGCACGGTCGGTCCATGTCTGGCTGATGAGGTTGCCAGATTCGTCTTCCATAATCAGTTCAATCAACATGTCCCCGGCAATGGTGTTCTGGCTCACAAAGAATTCGAAGGCATAGACTGGGCCACGATCTGGATCATTGTTGTTATCCGCAATCATGTTCATTTCGATATCGCCGCCCGAGATATCGCCCCCAGCCAATGTGGTGATGTTGACTGAAGGGTTGCCTTGCAGGTATTCATCAATCTCCATCTGAAGCACGTAGGTGCCGGAAACCAACGACGGGCTCTCGAACGCGGAACCTGCGTCATCAAGGAGCAACATCGTGGCCACAGGGAACTTTGTGTCCTCATTTATTTTCACAGCGTTTCCACCAATTCCATTGAACATCTCAGGATTTTGGTTGCCCCATTGGTCCTCGATGATGACAGCATACCATACGTCTCGATCGACGCCGGAAGGGATTGGAAGTTGACGAACAAGGGTGCTTGCGGTGCTTTCACCGGGTGAAATATCACCAAGGACAAACTCCCAACCTTGGTCGGCGATGTTGCCGATTTGGTCTTCGTTTTCACCGAACGGCGCTCCGTAGTGTCGCCAAATTTCGTACCCTTCATTATAATCAGGTTCATTGAACCATTCGAGGGTGATTTGTTCGAGGGAGCCAAGCGATGAGGCTTCCTTAATCCTCGCTGGGTTTGGTGCGCGGGTGTCTTCTGAAATCGGGCCGAAATGGTTCTGATTCAATCGTGTGTCCATGTACGTCCCGTTGATGTGGCCGTACAATGCCTCAGTTGTGACATAGTAGTGGGCGTTGTCACGAAGGAGGTTGACATCAAGAAGAACATCGAATGTACCAACGCCGTCGCTGACAGAGCCAAGCCATTCCATCGATTGGTTGGCGACGAATTCGGCGCCAGTAACACGGAAGTTCGAGCGCCAGATGTGGTATCGCTCACCTTCGACGCCAAGCTGGTCTTGCCAGGTGACTCGGGTGATTCGCTCGCCGACGAACTCGGCATGAACTTGAGTTGGTTCAGCAACCCATGGAGTGAATGCATCTTCGAAGAGAGGACCTGCACATGAGTTTACGGTGGTGTTCGGACTGAATACACCAAACAGATCGATCGTCACGATGCAATAGTTTGCATAGCCAAGTCGGCCAATCGGAACTTCATAATCGAAGGAACCGACACCTTCTGCCACGGTCGCAATCAATTGAACACTGGGGCTCAAAATGCTGTTAAATGGATTTCCTGACATGTAAATGCGGTAGGATTCTCCGGACTCATCAGGCACATCGGTCCATGAAACGGTGGTCGTTCCACCACCTGAGTTTGCGTTTGGAATGAACTCGGCGTACATAGCACTCACTTGGGAGGGAGGCATGTTGTCTTCAAGCAACGCATCATCAAGGGCGTTGTTTGAGAGGAAGCGGACATCCTCGTAGTCTTCACCCGGGGCCGTCCAGTTTGGCAAAAGGTAGGTGACTGCGTAGTAGGCGCTGCGGTCGGTGCTCGTTGGAATCACCAAGTCAACCGAGGAGGTTCCAGCAGGGTAGGTCGCAACTGGCTGGCTTGTGCTAAGCAGGTCCGCACCGTTTGCTCGAGTGATTGGGTAATCAGCTCGCCAGATATTGATCTGGTAAGCGTCATCCCCTGTTTCTGGGAGAATTGGGAAGATGTCATTGTAATTGACCCAAGCCAAGGTGGTGATGCTTTGTTCTGGGTCGAAATCCGCTACGAGGTTGTAGGGCGTGCGAATCGGTGTTGTGATTTCCTGCACTGGCGTGAACAGAACCGAAGCGTTGTCGTCTAAATCAAGCCATTCAGTGCCATCGCCAAGCGTTGTGGTTACGGCGTAGTAGAATGTACCATTGACACCAGGGGGAACAAGGAATGAGGCGCTGTGGTAGTCGACGGTTCCGTTAAGACCACGGCACTTGAACGCATCATTGCCCACCGCAACTGAAGAACATGCGACGATGTCCTCAACAAATGGCGTCAATTGTCCAATGGAAGATTCGTTGATTGGGGCTGCGGAGCGGTAGACGCTGTATGTTGCTGAAAAGAGGCCTTGAAGGACTGAACCATCAAAGTCGATGTTGCGCCACGTGATGGTGGTGGTTTCACTTAACGGGTCGAACGTTGCAGCGATGTCTTGTGCTTGCAAGTGAGAAGGATTTCCAAGATCTTCTGCCGCGACATTGGAGAGGGGCATGATGGCAAGCATCATGCACAGGACGAGGAAAAGTGCCTTCCTTTCAGTGCCTTTACCGAACGTTTGGTCTGTCATCAATGCTCTTGTAGCATGCTACCGTTATGAGTATGCCGCCTCTAAACCAGCCAATTGAGCGGTTCAGTGCACCCCGTAGGGGTGGCGGAATCACTCTGATTCGTTTCCTTGATTTGGCTGTGGAAGTGGGTCATCTCGATCGATTTGGGAGATTTCATGCTTGGCTTGTACAAACCGAATCAAAAAGGTCCAAAGTCCACCGAACGCAGAGATGACAACGGCAATGCTGACCGGGTTGATCCCAATGTGATCAAGCGCACCCGGGAAGGTACCAAAATCTCCGATTTCAAGATGGATGAAAACACCCATCATCACCAGAGCGACCAGGGCAAGAATGGTCCGGTCTGCACGGGAAAAACCTCGGTAATTGCGGGTGCCTGCCACTGCTTGAGCTTGCGTACCCATGTACGAACCGAGCAACGTAAACAATGCGGCAAGGAGTCCAAAGGTAAAATCACCGACAAACACAGAGCCAGCCAGGCAAACTGTCCAGATAATGTCGAGAAGTCGATCGAAGGTGTGATCGAGGTAATCACCCCAACGGGTGACTTGGCCGGTCCGACGAGCCAAAGGCCCATCGAGGGCATCGAGAACCATTGCGAATCCAATCAGCAACGCTCCACCGAACAGCATGCTTGCGCCGTAGGTATTGTTTGGGGCCATCAAAACGGACAAACCACCGAGCACACCAATCGGCAATGCAATCCATGTCAGGGTTGAGGGTTTCCAAGTAGAAATTGAATCGATAACGGGGTCGACCATGCGCTCCCATGAACTGCGAAGTTTCTCTAATGCCATACCAATCGATAGGGCTCCTTCGTTGGGGGGTGTTTGTTCTTTGGGTGGTCAGGCCAACCAATCGATGGCTTCTGAAGCAGTTGCCTCGACGCCGTCGCTGGGACAACCATCGTCAATCCACTGCAGGATTTCCAAGGCCAATTCCTCACTTGTGGCGAGGCCAGCATCGACCTCCAACACTGGAACATCGAGTTCGAATTCGATAATTTCAGACCACGTGCCGGCAATCATCTCCCACTCAACATTGGCGCGTACCTTCGCCTCATTGTAGCCACGTTCTTCAAGGCGTTGTTTGAGCACATCTGGATGGCAACGGATCAAAACGATGGCATCGATTTCCAAAAGATGCGACAAGTGCCCATCAACAAAAACCGTACCCTCCGATTCGTCAATCCACGCATCTGCCAACTTGTGAACATCCACCGGTGCAGCCCCATCTGAAGCATCTTCTTCGCCAAGACAGTCGAAGCGTTTGGCTAATTCGATGACTGACTCGACGGCATGTCCTTGCGCCTCAAAATGTGCACAAAGAGTGGTCTTTCCGCTACCGGGAGTGCCAGTGACTGCAAAGACACGAGGTGGAACCATGTCAATGCCAACACACGCTCGTTATTACATCCACCTCCAGATTCAACAGCATGCTGTGATGATTCTTCATTGAATCCGTTGGACAAAGGCATCAATAGGTGGGAGGTTCACCGTCTTCTTGCTCACATGTTTGGAATGAATGACCCCGCCCAAACGCTCCTTCAACTTGAGCGATACATCCTCGATGGACGGATGGAGATGTCCGAGGTCATGGCGATGCAGTTCACAGAGATGTTTCTTGCAAGAAAGAAACGCTCCACAGAAGACCAAATTATGCTGGTCAAAGGCCTCCGCATTTTGTGCGACGTGCTTGTGACCAGAGGAAAGGGAGCACGCGCTGTGGCAAGCGTCAACATACTTCTGAAAGAACGTGCAAAACTCGTCAAGACACTCCGCAATGGCGCACCTCAGTTGCTTGAACAAATGACACCCGAGGCCGAAGATCAGCATCGGGCGGGCAATGTTCTTGCTTCCGGCGGCAAACAGCGGGCGGCAAGGAAAGCCTATGCCAAAGCGGAAAAATTAGCCCCAGGAAACCTGGCTGCAGCCCTCGATGCATGCAGGTACATTGGATACGAAGCCAAGCTCATCGACCGCCTTGCAACCACTTGTGAAGCCGCAGGTCCCGTCATTTACACAGGCGGTGTGTTCATGCTGGAACCGGTTGGAAACAAACCAGTTGATGCAACACAGGTTGCTGAAGCATTGTTGGGTGCTGTCCCTCACGGCATTGGAAATTCATCACTGTGCACAGCACAAGCACAACGCATTGAAAATGAAAAGACGGCCATCCTTCAGGGTGAAGCGGCCGCGAATGCACGGCTGCAAAGCGCACTTGATTCGCTGACGCCAAAACACGACTATTACGAGTACAGCTAGGCTGGTTTTTGGTAACGAGGGATGGATTTGAACCACCGATCTCCGGGTTATGAGCCCGACGGGATATCCAGACTACCCCACCTCGTTAACCAAAGGGCCGACCTTCCCTCCTTTCAAACCACCGATGCTCGCCTGTCGTTGGAACCCTTCAGCACACCGGCAGAAGAATGAGTGAAAAAAGGAGGTGCTGATTTGATGAAGGAGAACATCCTCTCAAGAACATGCGCTCCCATACCTTCAGACCCGTGCTGCTCTGTGCAGTGCTGCTGACGGCCATGCTTGCAGGGTGCCTCGGCAGTGGCGAGGACGATGAAAACGACAGCCCCATCAACCTCGTCGTTTACTACGATGTGACGTCGGGTGTCATCGAAGAGACCATTCAAAACAACCAACAAGTCTCAGAAGACGGCGTCGATGTTGTCTTTGATTACTCGTACACGAAATCCACCGCAGGTGACATCTCAAATTTCTTATTCAACCCTGGCGACGGCTCGACCACAATCTCCGTCAACAGTGCTGATACGGGGGAAATTACCTACACCTACCTCACACACGGCATGTTCTCTGCGAGCATCGGAGCGATTGACGACCAAGGAAACGAGGTGTTCGAGAACGTCACAATTCGAATTGACAAGCAAATTACCTGGGGCGAAACTCAAACCACGGACCCAAGAACGATGGACATCGAAGCAACGCCTGACTGCGAATGCCCATTACCGCAACAAATCCAAATTGATTCCACGGTGACCAACCGCGATAATTTTGGAGGAATTGGCGGGTCCCCAGTGACCGTAACATGGTACCTAAACAACACCGAAGGATCTGCCGCTGAATCACCGCCTGAACAGATTGCAGACGGGCAAAACGCTAATTGGAACCACAGTGAATTCGCCCCAATCACAGGCGTTTGGACGCTTGAAGTTGGCTTGAACCAAGATCAAGAACAAGTGGACATCTCGCACGTGGTTAGGATTGCCTACGCCGCTGAAGAAAGCACAACCAATCCATTCCCTTCAGATGAAAGCGCCCCATAAGTCGGCGTAGATTCCTGAGTGATTTTCACTTTCATTGAAGGTGAATCTAAACTAAAAGTGATTAAAACGGGCCACTGAAAGCCCAGCGACCGACGGCATTTCGGAATTCGAGCGCTTCAAATTTCCGCGCCGCCCTTCGTTCCTTGATATACCGTGGCCGAACCAGAAGGGGTTGGAAGTGAACAGAAATGGCGACCAAATCGAAGAAAAAAGCAAAGATAGAGATTGAAAACAATGAAGACCCTCAAGACAAGCCATTGGCAGTGATGCCACCGGAAGAAGAAGCCCCTGAGGTGAAAATCGAAGACCTTCCGGGTGTCGGCCCAGCGACCGCAGAAAAGCTCCGCGAAGCCGGGTTTGACGACCTCCTCGCACTTGCAGTGATGTCACCTGGCGATCTTGCAGACCAAGCCGAACTCGGCGAAGCAGTGGCGACTAAAATCATTGGAGCAGCAAAGAAAATGGCCAACATCGGCGGCTTCGTTTCCGGTGGCGCACTCCTTGAGCGACGACGTGAAGTGCTCAAGCTCTCCTCAAAAGTTCAATCGATTGACGACTTGCTCGGCGGTGGTTTCGAAACCCAAGCACTCGTGGAAGTCTACGGTGCGTTTGGAAGCGGAAAGACCCAGATTGGTCACCAATTGGCAGTCAACTGCACCCTTCCAATGAGCGAAGGTGGCTTTGATGGCGATGTATTTTACATCGATACAGAAGACACATTCCGCCCTGAGCGAATCACGCAGATGGCCCGAGGCCACGGTCTTGATCCAGACGCTGTGTTGCAACGAATCCATGTCGCTCGAGCCTACAATTCAGCACACCAAATGCTCCTGGTTGACGAAATCAAGCGCATGAGCAAAGGCCTCAACGTGAAGATGATCATTGTTGATTCCCTGACAAGCCACTTCCGTGCAGAATACATCGGCCGTGGTATGTTAGCAAACCGCCAGCAAAAACTCAATCGCCACTTGAAAGATCTCAAGCAGCTTGCTGATGTAAACAACGCCCTCGTGTTGGTCACCAACCAAGTGCACTCGAAGCCAGATGCAATGTGGGGCGACCCAACAAAGCCAATCGGTGGACACGTGCTCGCTCACGCCTCAACCTTCAGGCTCTACTTGCGAAAAGCCAAGGCAGGACGCCGAATTGCTCGACTTGTCGATTCACCAAACTTGCCAGATGGCGAGTGCGTCTATCAGGTCACGCAAGATGGCCTCCGTGATTGAGGAGCCCCTTCGAAAAGGCCTGTTTGGGCCATTCAAGGTGCGGCACATTCAAGGTCACATCGACAAGGAAAGCAGCATGCGACACCTTGTGGAACGAGTCTTGGAACTGTCAGAAGCAGAACAAGCAGCAGCGAACACCGCCGCTCCACCAATGGATGAAAACTCAGAAGTGGAGTTGCAAGCCCTTCTCGAATCCCTTCAACCAAGGATCAGGGTCTACGGTGTCGGTGGCGCTGGATGCAACGCTGTAAATCGATTGTTTGATGAGCGGTTGTTCAAGAATTCCTACGTCACAGGCTATGCAATCAACACTGATGCGCAGGCATTGCTCATGTCGCCAATCGAGGAAAAAATCTTGATTGGAAGAACAGCTCGAGGACGTGGCGCTGGAGGCGATCCAACAAAGGGCGAAGCAGCCGCTTTGGAATCTGAGCCATCCCTTCGAAGGATCACCAATGACACTCAACTTGCCATCATCACTGCAGGAATGGGCGGCGGTTCTGGAACCGGTGCTGCAGGACACATCGCACGGCTGGCTAAACAGCAAGGGGCAATGACCATCGCTGTCGTGACCTATCCATTCAATTCAGAGGGGGCTCTACGGAAGCAGAACGCTGAATGGGGATTGGAGCGCTTGCGAGAGCACTGCGATACCATCCTCGTGATACCAAACGAACGATTGCTGGAAATTGAAGGCGTCAAAGATCTCCCAATCGGGGATGCGTTCCGTGTCGGCGATGAACTGCTTGTTCGCTCAATTACAGGAGTTGCAGAAATGCTCACCACCGATGGCATGGTCAACCTCGACTTTGAGGACCTTCGCTCAGTGATTCAATTTGGAAGCGGCGTGGCCATGATTGGGCTTGGTGAAGCCAGCGGACCCGGCCGTGTTGAAGCGGCGACTGAGGAAGCCATGCATTCTCCACTGCTGGACATTGATTCTTCGGATGCCCGTGGCGCCCTCATCAACGTGGTTGGCGGACCAAGCCTTACACTCGGCGAAGCTGAGAAATGTGCAAAGATTATCTCGGACCAAATTTCACCTCATGCCCAAGTCATCTGGGGGGCTGCTGTTCGTGAAGAACTGGGTGATGAAATTAGAGTCATGCTTGTGTTGACTGGTGTGAAAAGCGAACAAATCCATGGCGCAAGTGAGAACCGACAACTGCGCGCCTTGCAGAATCGCCACATAGAATTCGTCAATTGATTATCTGAGCACTCGGATCAAGAAAAAGGCAAGGGCGGCAAGGGCTGCCGCAAACACTGTCCAGTCAAGGGCGCTGATGTCGGTTTGTTCGGAAACGGTATCTTCTACGGGTGGTCCATCGACATGTGGGATAGAGATAACATACGACGACCAGCCATCACCATTTGACTGCTCATTGCCATTCACTGCATTACCCACCAATGAGAATTTGACAGGCTCTGTTGAATTTTCAGGACTGGTCCATGTCAAGTTCCACTGCCGCTGATACGTACCTGCGAGTTCATGCGTCCACCCATCATTGAGTTGTTGAACCTCAGATGCGTTCTCAAACTGAACCACACCACCCCCTTTGGTGAAGAAACGAAATCCTCCTTGGTGGCTATCTTTACTTGCGTTAATTGAACTTTCAATTTCGAGACTTAGGTTGTAGGTGGTGTTTGATTCAAATTTCTCGGGGAGGCCGCTGATAACAACAGTGGTCGCATCAGAAATTCCGCCGTGACAAAGGCATCCTTCATTCGCCATGTCGCCCACACCTGATGGTATGCTGGAAATTGATGGGGCGAACAAGAGAACGAGCAGCATGCTTGCCCAAAGCATCGATGTTGAAACTCGATTAACTCGCATCTGCTTCACACGGATGGAAAACGCCAGCACCTTTGATACTTGGCCGTTGAGAGGAACTTGTTCCATGATAATCTATCGGTCGCTCGTTTGATGGAAGCATCATCAGGATTTGGTCTCGAAAAACATCCTTTCATGTACTATGATAATCACATATGCGACTGATAACATGATGGGACCATGGGAAACAGCACCAGAAGAAGTAGTGGAAGAAGAGATTGATATCTTCGCAGAATTGGGCGCACTCCGCCCCGGAGCAACCGCACCACAACCACAACTGAACCAGCAAATGGTATCACAGAACCAAAGCGCTGACCCCCTTGCAATGTTCATGGACGATGACGAGGATGAACCGTTGCTCGCTGGTCAATCCGCACAACCCCTCGAACCTCAAATGGAAGCCATCAGCACAACGGCAATCTCGCATCAGGACGAGTCCGGAAAACCAAACTTCACTTCTCCAGTATCCAATGAAGTTATTTCAGAACTTCTGGAAATCCTTGTCAAGAAAGAATTGCACTCTCGTCACGAACGTGGCGAAGACTGGTTGAGCGACCTCCCTGCAGATGCCGTGGCCAAGATCGAATCAGCCAAGGTCATCAAGGATCAAGAAGCCTACCACCTATCCCTCATTATCGACATGGTTGGAACCGGTCAAGTTCGGCCGTTTGCTACCGTGCTTTCGACCGAACAGGGTACACTTCCTGTGGCCCCGCCGCCTCAAATCCCACAGAGTTGGCATCCACTCTACAATGCCCTTCGAGAACTTCTTCTCAGCGCTATGAATTCGTTGACCGCACTCAAGGTTGTCACAAACTGAGCATCAGTTGTGCACTTGGCATGAATGAGTCATGTTGACATTCACAAACATCTGAGAAACCGTGCAGTGCTTCTCATGGCTTTTGGCCACGATGCGTTCAACAAGTTTGAGAGGTACATCTCCGCGTACATGGTAAACCATGTGGATATCTGTGAAGACCTTTGGAGCAGTCTCTGCCCGAGTCCCGTCCATTTCAACCCAGACCTCACTGAAGGACCGCTCTTTTAGGCCCAAAACGAGGTCGGCGGTTGAACATGCGCCGATCATTTGCATGACAACCTGCATTGGAGTTGGCCCATCTTCCCAGTTCAAATCGAGGCGATCGCCGCGCTCATTTGTGCATGCGACTGTGTCGCCTCCTGTCCAATCCACGCGCCCGTACATAGAACGCCCACGGGCGGTTCATTCTTGAAGGGGACGCTTCTGCCTCGTAACGATTGCAATGGCAGGAACACCCGTTACCATGGAAAATGGCAAACTCAACATCCCAAACGACCCGGTAATTCACTACATCGAAGGCGATGGAATTGGCGTCGATATCACACCCGTGATGATCAAGGTCGTTGACGCTTCAGTCGAGAAGGCATATGGCGGACAACGAGGCATCGTTTGGTCCGAAGTGTTGGCTGGCGAGAAAGCATTCAACGCAACTGGCGAATGGTTGCCAGAGGCCACGCTTGACGCCATGCGAAGTGGCCTTGTCTCCATCAAAGGTCCATTGACAACCCCCGTCGGCGGTGGCATTCGCTCACTCAACGTGGCGTTGCGCCAAAAGCTCGATTTGTTCGCTTGCGTTCGACCCGTTCGCTGGTACGACGGTACGCCATCTCCTGTGAAAGCACCTGGCGATGTGGACATGATTATCTTCCGTGAAAACAGCGAAGATGTCTACGCTGGAATTGAGTGGGAAGCCGGTTCTGAAGGCGTCAAGAAAGTCATCGATTTCCTCCAAAACGAGATGGGTGTTGACAAAATTCGATTCCCGAACACTTCAGGAATTGGGATCAAGCCAATCTCTCAGGAAGGCACAGCACGAATTGTGCGTGCTGCAATTGAATATGCGTTGGCCAACGATAAGGAAAGCCTCACCCTTGTTCACAAGGGGAACATCATGAAGTTCACTGAAGGTGGATTCCGTGACTGGGGATACGAGATTGCAAAGCAAGAATACGGAGCAGTCGAACTTGATGGCGGCCCATGGTGCACCCTCGAAAACCCAACCACTGGTCGAAGCATCCTGATCAAAGATGTGATTGCCGACGCTATGCTTCAGCAAATCATCACCCGTCCTGCAGAGTACTCGGTGCTCGCAACAATGAACCTCAACGGCGATTATATCTCCGATGCACTTGCTGCTCAGGTCGGCGGCATTGGTATTGCACCTGGTGCAAACATCAACTACGACACAGGTATCTCAATCTTTGAGGCAACCCACGGCACCGCTCCAAAGTATGCTGGACAAAACAAAGTGAACCCAGGCTCCCTCATCCTCTCCGCTGAAATGATGCTCCGCCACATGGGATGGACCGAAGCAGCAGATCTGATTGTCAAGGGCATGGAAGGAGCCATTTTGGCCCAAACTGTGACCTACGATTTCGAACGATTGATGGACGACGCAACATTGCTTTCTTGCAGCGACTTCGGCGATGCAATGATCTCACACATGTGAGTTCGTATCATCCATGCAAAAATCCGTTGAGGGCTCGGCTGTTCTTTGCAACGCCGAATCCAAAGCGCTCTTCAAGCGCCCGTGAAACAAGGGTGAAATCGCTGTCCCGGGTTGCAACAAGGACTGTTCCGAGGTTGCCAAGAGATTGCTTAGCCAAGTGAAGAGCAAGGTGCATGATGGTGCAATCCGGAGATTCAGGATAAACATCCAAGCCATCGACAACAGTTCGAGCCGGTTCGCCTCTGGTTCGCTTCATGGCCGTGATTTCTTCGTAAATCTCGGTGTAATCTTTGAAGAACTCGACCACTCGAGATTTGTTCTCAGCGTCTTCAGACTCTACTTCAAGTTGCAAGTCCATTGGGCGCCATGTGCTGTAGTCAGAGAGCACTTGGTCCACAATTTCGCTGATGACATCTTTTCTGAAGACGGTATCAAGCATGGTTGGTGGAACCAAGAGGCCGCTGAAGCGACCACGTAGGAATTCTAAGTCGCTTGCAATTCCTTTGAGTTCTTGCTTGACGATCTTTGGAAGCCAAAGTTGGATTTTGCCTTCTTGTGCTCGCTTCAACAAGACATGGTGGAAGTGACCGTGGCCACCGATGTCGAGGCTCGCTTCTGTGAAGACCTCCAACCGTTGCTTGATGGCATCCATCAGCGCATCAACCAGCACGTTGGTGTCAATCAGAACCAACGGTGAGAGAGAGAGGTTTCTCAAGTAGCGGCGAGAGCCGTTTGGAATCTGGTCCTTGTAAGCGGAAAACAAGCCTTGTTCGGCATCTGCAATCCGCTTAATTTCTCGAACACTGAATTGTCCCCTGTTTTGAGCTCGCTCAAGGAACATGAGTCCCTCGACTGGCTTTTCCTGTGCTGCTTCCTTTGCCAATTCATACAGTTCGTCAAGCGAAGGAGAGGAACCTTGCATGAGTTGAGTGAATCGGGTATCGAACGCGTTTCGTTGCCGGCGACGATTCTTCTGCAGAGAGTTCACGGCGGCGGTGACTCGACCGCAGAAGGGGTCTGTTGGGAGAACTCGGTGGTGTTCAAGGGGGTAGGTTTTGAGCATGTCAAGGTCATCTTCGGCAAAGTAGGTGACATCGATTTCTTCGATTTCACCTTTCTCGTTTTCCTGTGTGATCGTTTTCGTAGAGCGTACGAAATCCTTCAACAATCGAGTTGCTTCATTGGTGTTTTGAGTCGAGGTGAACGACACACGCAGGTAGAGTTGGAACCGCTTTGTAATGGCGCTCTTGAGGGCAGGTTGGGAATCAAGAAGTTCCACCGCTTCCTTCCATTGGCCCGCGAAAGCAAGGTGAATGAGGGACTTTCGGTAGAGGACAATCTTGTGCTCATAATCGAAGCCTTCGTGGTCGCCAGCTCTTCGGTAGTCCCTTGCAGCGTTGAGTTCATCGTGCATCGACGCTGACACGGAAGCGCGGGCTAAGGTGTGCCATGGAGAAAGTGGGTCGTTTGTTTGGTACCAGCGGACCAACGATGGAAGACCCAAATCGTGCTCAAGCACCAAGTGGCGCACTGAATGAATCATTGCTGTAGGTACATTTTCATTCCCGAGCAAGGTGTTGACGCTTTCGACTGTTGAGTCAACGGATGTTCCGTGTTGCAACATCAATGCGACACGGTTCAAGCGAAGCGTGTCAATTACGGCAGCGAACAAGTGTTGCTCCATAAGGCTAAGATCTGCTTCAGCCACGCTTGTTTCCAGCGCTTTGAGTTCCTTATCTTCGACAATACCCGACCCACCTTCACGGAGGGCTCGACGGATGACGCCGAAGGCGAGAAGCCCGTTCTTGTCGAGGAGGGTGCCGAGGCGTTCATCATCCACGTTCTCCCCTTCAAACAGCATGAGAAGGGCTTCGCTGGTTGATGAAAAGGCAGGAGGGGCTTCTGTGCTGTGGACTGAATCGAGGGCTTTTTGCCGTGCAGTTCGAACCATGTGCCACAAATCATTGTCTTTACCGGCAGCCAAAAGATGAGCGGCAAGCAAGGTCTCGTACGGGTGAGACATCGGTGTAAGATCGTTCTTGACGATGATTTCCGACAGGCGTCGGAGGTTCATCGAGCGGGTGTAGATATCGATGACGATTGGAAGAACATGTTCCCAAGCCTCGCTGTTGTCATGGCTGAGGTGCTTTGCTGCAAGCGCCTGGGCAGCTGTATCAACGCCCTCTGAACAAATGATGTCGACGAGGGCACCGTCGTCGAGGTGAGGAATTTGTCCTTCGAGCCAAGATTGGACTTCCTCGCTTCCAAGGTCAGAGATGAGTGGGAGAAGATTGGACAGTTCTGCGTGAGCGTCGAGTTTGAGGGCCGTGAGTGTTTGAATTGTTTCCTCAGATTTTCCTTCCCGGTGAAGAGCCGCCAATCGCCACCATGTCACACGTTCAATGGATTGAGTCGGTGCTTTTCCATCCTGCAGAAGGTCAAGGCCCTCACTGAGCGTTTCTGCATCGAGGTCTGCAGAGGATTCTGGTGGGTGTTGCCATGCGAGGAAGCGGCGTGATTTTGCAAGGGAGTGGTCGCCTGTTGCGTTGGTGCTCGCAGCCCAATCGTTGACCTCGCCGTTTCGCAAGGCGACCAAGTCGCTCAATTCCGATGCAAGGGTTTTGTCGGCCTTCTTGAGGCGCTCCAGCGCATCGCTGGCATCGTTACCAGTTGCGATGAGAAGCAGAGCAGAAAGGGCTGCGGCTTGACCGTCGAGTTCGAACAGCAGCGCACCAGGATTGAGGTTTCGACCGGCGGAGAGTTGAGAACTCACGGTCCTGAGTGCAACTTGAGCCTCTGCGGTTTCAACGGTAGGCGCAAGCGCCTCGAGGGCCATTGCCAAATCCTTGGAAGATGTTGGATCGATGTAACTTGGCTCCATCTTGACCTTTTTCTTTGAGGAGGTTTTCTTCGGCTTTGCGACTGGGAAGGCTGCAAATTGCCCGAAAATCGGGGTGTGCTGAGCCAGGTCCCCCCACACTGGATGCGCTCCCTTTTCGAGGCATGAATCGCGGAGGCTGGTTTCGGTGGTTTCCCAAGTTGCGTCCCATTCGTCTTTGTTGAGTAATTTATGCGTGAGAAGCACAGCGAGCCGATAGGCGTCTGAGAAATCACTTGGGATGAGCATTTCTGCGGGTGATGGAAGGTTATCCAGCGGCCCAGATGAGCCCCGGCCACCACGACGGGTTCTTGTGCGTCGCATGTTCGTGGGTTTTCGCATTGGCGAGGATTGATCCTCTTCGTCGGCTGCGGGAAGTTCCGTTTCTGCAACCGCCAAGAGCAGAATCGGGCGCCATGCCTTTTCCAAAAGTTGCCAATCTGGAGTTCGAACAACGAGGGACTGACGGCGTGCTTTTGTCACGTTTGATTTGAACGCAACTTGAAGGCAATTTGCCAGATAGGTCTCCTGCAGAATACTCGCCCCTCAACCAGTGCCTCAACCTACCCTCCTTCAACCCACCGGCACGGGTCACTCCTGCGTTGAGCGGCTTGAATCGAATGTTTCCAATAACATCCATGAGGAAAGGGGGCCTCCGAGGTAGCAAGGGGGCGACAGAATGGACCTAATCAACGCCTTCATTCTCCTATTGCATCCACTCTTGGCAACGGGCTTGCTTGTGTGGATTTGGTGGCAGTACTCATGGCGAAAGAAAAGTCATGAGCTCAAAGGCGAACAACGTGTTGTAGCGAGAGATCGACACGAAAAAATGGGCGAACAATTGCTTCGTTCCACATTCGGCGTGATTGCCGTGGCGTTCATTGCACGGGCCATTGTTGGGTGGCGCACCGATGGTGATGCGCTGTCGAACCTTATGCCGCAGAGCCTTCATGGATTTATGGGGCCGGTTGGATTTGGATTGTTGTACGCACTGGCAAGAATGGGTCGAAAAGCAAGGGATGCGAGAATGAATGGGGAGAAATTCAGCCACCATTCACTCAAACACGGAAGGGCTGCAGACCTCATTGTGGTCCTTGTGTTCCTTCATGCCTTCCTTGGATTCCTTTACCTTTTCATCGTCTTAGCGTAATCAACGAATGGCCAACGTTTCACTGCGTTTTGCCCACATGTCAAGCCAATGTTCGAGGTTCGAATCGAGGCCTGGTTCTTGGACACGGCACCCACAGGCATTGGCGTGACCGCCCCCCGTCGGATCGAGAGCTGTGGCCATTCGAGACAAATCAAAACGCCCTTGCCCTTCTGGTAAGAACGAATTAGCATAGAAGCTGGCAGATAGAGCGGGTCGATCTGGCGTGTCGATTGAACCATCTGCATACCCGTGAATGATGCAGCATGCATCAGCTCGGTCGCCTGCCCATGCTGTGACGAGATAGCCGTTTGAGCGAACACCTTTTTCATCCATTCGACACACGGCAAGTCGATCGATGATGGTTGTAGAGGACTCGACGACGTGTTGCGCTGCCGTGCGCTCTTCTTTGGCGCGATTGACATGAGGTTGTATTCGCTCATCGGCTAAAATGTCCGCAAGACGGACGCCTTTGGAGAGCATGCTGAGCAACAGCTGCATGTGTTCTGTTTCCCGCATGGAAAGCGAACGAGCAAGTTGGAGGATTGGGCCATCTTCGAGAAACTCCTCTCTCGTAATCTGTCCCGAGTCTAAGGCATCAACAACAGGCATGATCTCCTCAAGATGACTTAGATCAATGTAAGGTTTTAGCACGTCATATGCAAGCCTCGCTGCAGAGGGGGTGGCCTCCCAGTGGCACGTTCCACCGCGTGCAATGAACGCAGCCTCTTCGGCTTCGTTTGGACGGTTGGTTTGGTGATGGTCGAGGTACCACCCACAATCTGGATGGAAGGGGAGGTCCACCATTGCCGTGTGTTGGTCAATCAAGTGATCAACTGAGCCAGACCGAATCAATGCAGCATGGGCAAAGTGAACGACGGCTTCAGGGTTGGCAGCCTTCAAGACCGCAGCTGCACAAAGCCCATCCAAGTCTGAATCTGCAACGATGCTCCTGAAATCAGGGAGACCGGCTTCGGCAAGAACACTCGATAATTTCCCCATAAGCGGCTCGTGAGGGAACGGCTTGAAGAAGATTTGCTGAGGCCATATCAGCCGCAAGTAACATGACCGTGCGCCCTCCATTGAACGACATGGAGACTTCATGCGGCGTTGTCTTGGTGAATTATGGGACGGTGCTCCTGCTCCAGTATCCCCAAGGCCATTGGGATTTCCCAAAGGGTCACGTCGAGGCAGATGACGTGGATCACCACAACACAGCACAACGGGAGTTAGCCGAAGAAACTGGCATCGACCAAATCCAATTTGTTGACCATTTTGTTGAGCGAAGTGAATACGCCTATCGCCATCGAGGGAAGCGGAAAGTGAAGCAAGTGTACTGGTACATTGCACAAACAGATCAAATCACGGTGAAACTCTCGCACGAACACAGAGGCTACATGTGGTTGGATTGGGACATGGCTGAACAACAACTGTCCCATGAAGAAACGAGAAGCGTCTTGAGGGGCGCACGTCAGCACATGGCCGCTTTAGGTCTTGAATAATCACAGCATTTCAAAATCTTCATCCGAAGCATAGAGGCGTCGGATTCGATTGGCTACACCAGATTCAGGACCTCTTTTTCCCAACGGTTGCCAAAGCATCTCGTCGTGGCCAAGCCCAGATGTAACCCATCGGCCGAGAACGAATAACCAATCTGACAATCTGTTGAGGTAGACTTGGACAATCGGTCGAACAGAGGCATCGCCTTCGTGTTCTTTGAGACGAACCACCGCGCGTTCGAGCCGCCGAGCAACCGTTCGAGCGAGGTGAAGCATTGCTTCGGGACCATGGCCCGCTGGGAGGATAAAACTGGTAAGAGGTTCAATATGTTCGAGCCAAGCATCCATTTCCTCGACCAAAACAGCGCATTGAGCTTCGTTAATCAGGACCATGTATTCAGGAAGTTCCGAGGGGACACAAGCTAATTCTGCTCCAAGGTCGAACAATTCGTTTTGCACACGTGTGAGGACCATTGAAAGGATGGTTTGCACGCGTTCCACAGTCGCCCTGCTGCCGCCATCTTCGTGAGGTGGTAGCCGGTTTGCTTCCATCGCAACGAGCCCAAACACAGCGTTCAGCTCATCGCATGTTCCAACCACTTCAAAACGAAGATCTGCTTTTGACCGGCGCGAGCCGTCCACGAGAGAAGTTTCGCCTTCATCGCCACCGCCAGTGTACACTCGATTGATTCGAACCATGCTCGTTCCTCAACCCTGCGAGGTCACGCTTCTATGAGTGGTTTTCGGGCCATAAAGCTGGCATCGATCGGATGATACCATTCGATGTCCTCCTCACCGAGGCTCCAAGAATACAACGCAAGATGCTCATCAACGACACCATACCATTCGAGGCGCCCTGGTTCCAAGCACGCAATGCGGGTACCTGTGGTTTCAATTTTGGCGGTGGTGTGTTGCCAGTGCGCTACAAGCTGGGCAAGATGTTCTGCAACCTCTACAACATGTTCATGCTCTGCCTGAAGGGATTCGAGAAGCACTTCCAGTTCCTCCGTCAAATCGTGAGCCTCATCGCTCATCGCTTGAAGCTCTGCAAGCCACCGTGTGACTTTTGGCAAGTTTTCTCTCGCTTCCTCAATGGTCACAATTCGGGCACCACGAGGGAGAACTCGCATCGCTGTTTCTTGGTCCTTCAATGAACATGTATCCATTGGTCGACCAGAAAAGAATGGAACATCCCTTGTTTCTCTCACATGGGTTCCTTGTCTTGGCGGACCTTCAAGTCATCGGACAAAACGCTTGATTTTTCGTGAATTTGGAGGGTGAAGGGTTTCTTCGTGGCCCCATGGAAGAGGGCGCTGTTCATATTTAGTCGATAAAAATGAACATTATGCTGCAACAGCACCTGTCTGGACCCGAGATCGTGTCTTAGTGACCACTTTCTTGACGAGTAGACTTCCAAGACTGATCCAAACAATCAACTCGATTGCAAGGACGATGTAGTAGACGGGTCCAAGGTTTTGGAGCAACGCAACGGCGTCGTAGGGAACCCCATTGAATGCCATGTAGAGGGATTGTGAGAACAGACTTGAGGCAAACCACACGAAAATTGCGTACCACATCACCGTGCTCATCGTCAGCGTTTTCGCCTTTGCTTCAATTGTTCCCATAATAATAAATCGACTTTCATCGTATTAAGGACTTTGTTTTATTGAGTCAATAATTGCTCATTCAGCCTTCAGAAGAACTGATATTGTGAAAAAAATAAAAAAAGTGACTGGAATCCGGAATCACTCTTCACTGCTAGCCAGTGTTGGAAGACGGGTTGCGGCCTCTGGGTCAAGGCGAAGGAGTGCCTCGTGGATGGCTTGAATCCACTCCGGAGCTACACCTTTCTCGCCTCCAACATCTTCGAGTGCGTGCAACCATTCTGTCGCCTTTTCGTGATCGCCGACAAACAGATTCAGTCGATGGAGTGCCACGTAAGCCATGGGATTGAGGTGTTCTTCTTCAGCATCCCAACCTTTTTCGAAGCAAGCAATTGCTCCATCTGGACCATCGATAAAGCCACGTTGAAGAGCGACCATGCCTGCTTGGCTCCATGCAAGAGGAAGTCGTCCGATGAGGAGTCCACGAAACACCAACCATGTCTGACCGCCCCCCAGCATCACAAGTGCTGCAAAGCCGGACCATTGCTCAAATGTATTCAACTCCGGCCATGTTGTGACCATGAGTCCGCCGATTCCAACACAAAAAAGGAAACCTGAGAAAGGAGCGATGAGCACTTCCCTGCGAGTACGGACCAGGTGATGAATGCCGACCAGCAACCCAAACGAGCCAAGTCCAGTGAGAATAATCAAGTGGCCAAGCACTGAAACAGGATTTGGTGCAAGTTGCCCCAGTGTCAATAAAAGAGCGATTGAAAGGACGACCCAGCCAAATCGACGGGAGGGAAGCGGGAACGGTTGGCTTTTCGATGCAAGGATAAGCACGAGACCAATCAGTGCTTCGAATCCTAAGAGAATCCAACGCAGGCTTTCCTGTTCCAAGAGCAGCATACATTCCCTCCGCTTTTGCCAAGAACCGGTGCTTCTTGACCCTTTGGTCAAGCCTTGTGGTATTCACTTCCACGCAGAATTTCTGTGGCGCGGTAGACTTGTTCAACCAACACGACGCTGGCCAACTCGTGAGGCATGGTCATCGGTGACAGAGAAAGGCGCTTGCAGGCACAATTCGGTTTCGTTGTCCAACCCTCCGCCGGACCAATGGCCAAATGCGTTGAGTGGGTCTGTACTGTCCAAGCTTTGAAACGCTGTGCGAACGCAACGGAATCTTCCATTTGGCCTCCTTCGTCCAACAAGTACACATCACCTGCCAAATCACACAACAGATCAAGATAGGCTGCCGGAGAAAGTTTGTTTGAATGGGTTTCAATACGAACACCACGGTTGTTCAGACGTGCTGCGTACATCTCGACAAGACGGTTCAGATCCTTCTGTTTGGTTGAACCATGAAGATGAACGATCACCCGGCCCATGCCCCTCGGGTTGAATGGGTGGTTGATGAAGATGCATCACGAACGAATCTTTTGGACAATGAAAAAGCCGATGGCAGTGCTTGCGCCGAAGGCACCGAGTTCGACAACGGATTGTGCGAGGGTGAGAACTTCGTCGAGGGCGCGGTTGCTGTTCTCAACAACGCCTAGGGTGAGGCGCTCCCAGTCGACGACCAGAATGTCCCGGGATTCAAGCCACTTGAGCAGAATAAACTCACCGATAAGGAACCACTGCACGGCTTTTGAGGCCATGGACCAAAGCAGGCCAAGCACGGCGCCAAAGATGATGCCTTCGATGGCTGCTGAGCCGAGAATATCGAACCATAAGTCGGTGTCCATGGCCGCTCCATGCGTTACAGACTATATCACTTTCAACAGATGGCGTTAAGGAAGACCTGTTCTTCAGCGTTTCATGGGTTGGTGGCCGTTTGCGAAAAAATCCAAATCCAAGCGGATGCGGGTTGAAGACCCGCTTCTCAAAGACGCACGAACCTGGATCTCAGAACTCAGGGACCTTTGCGAGATGAATTTTGAGCAACCTGAGGAAGCGCGACGAAGGATTCGCCACATGCAGGTTGAATGGCATGACGCACTCGAGCAGGGAGTCTTAACCGCCGCCAACAGAGAAGGTCTGGAGGCACGTGCCTTCCGATTGTTGAGTTGTTCAGATGAAGAATGGATGCAGTGGTTAGACGACCTTGATTTTTGGAAATCTGGCTGGAAACCCGCTCCTTTGAACGATAACGAGGCTTGAAGAAGGGGAGGCGACAGGCCTCCTCATGGGTCAAACTCCAACCCTCCACATCCTCTACACCTGTCCATTCTGTTGGAAGGTTCGAGGTGTCATTGAACACATCGGCATGGATGTTGATTACATACCTGTGAACGGAATGAAAATCAAAAAATCTGTCGCCTTTGCTGGCGACTGGGGAAAGGTCCCAGTGTTCACCGACGAAACCGGAGAACACTTCGTCGATTCTACCCCCGTCATGAAGCACATCGATGCAGCATACAATGGCGGAAAATTGGCAGCCACCGGTGATGCAGAGCGGCAACAAAAATGGCTCGAGTGGGCCGACGCTAAAGTCTCCAAAGCAACCGTTCCAATTCTCTATGGCACCCTCGGCTCCGCCCTGAAGACCACCACGAGGATTTCAAAGATAGAGAAATTCGGATTCGTTTCCAAGCGCCTTTATGCGTGGGCTGGCTTCCCAATCATGTGGGGCATCATCGCAAAGAAACGAGTCAAGAAAGATGGACGTACACCAAAGAAATTGTGGCACGACCTGCTAACTGAATTCACAGGTGAACACGGGACGGAGCCTTTCTTCGGTGGAGCCTCTCCCGACCTCGTGGATTTCGCCGTCTTTGGCTACACACGCTCAATATCCCCATTCCCACAGTTCGCTCTCTTGGAAGATCACGAGAAAGGAATGGCATGGTACCGTCGAATGGAAGGCACGCTCAAGTGAGGGATCCCCTTGGAATTCATCGCGCTTTCAGGCATCAAATTCCAACGAATTGAGGCGCAGTCAATGCATCTTGGAACAGACAAAGGCGGATGGATTTATGCTGGTCAACGACCAAGGCACGAAGTCCGATTACCTGCGTATTACATCATGACCGCCCCGCTGACTGGCGCCGACTACAACGCGCTTGTAGGCATGGAAGATGGGCCGGATGGCGACCAATTTCGAGTGACTGCTGAATCACTGAAGTCCCTCATGAACGCTGGACAAGCCGTCATTGATGCTGGGGTTGAAGGATTGGACGAAGCGATCCACTGGGAAGTGCGTTGCCCTTCGGAAGCGGAGTGGCGATGCGCGCAAGATGCTCACGGACTCGGCCTTGCAAAAAAGCAAGTCGAAGTGTTAGCAGATGCGATTAACTCGAATTACCGTGGGGCTATGATGGATGGGCGCCCACGAAGGTTCGAAGGCCTCGGTCCGATGGCACTGCATCGAGCTGCCATTGAAACTCATCCAACGAAGGAAGGGATCACGGCGCTCTCAAGCGTCCCCCTTGATCGTCCTGTCAAAGGCATCGTGGCTCGCCTCGTCGTCACGCCGATTCGCCAAGGCGCTCCAAAACGGGTCCCCAATTCCGCAGACATGGCATCGAACATCCGCACTGAGATTGTGTGCACTGTGCTGCTTGGTGTGATTCCTTCGTTTGTGATTCCGATCCTCAGAGGCATGGGAGACTACGCCGTTTCTGGATGGCCAAACTTGCTTTTCGGAGGCCTATGCGCTGGTTTTGTGACGGGTGCGTTTTGGCGCCCTCGTCGACCAACTGTATCCTATGACGAAGTGTGAATTCACTTCTCTTCCACAGGGTCGACCAAACTTTCCCAGTACGGTTCTTGACGAATTGCATCCGCTGCACAAATCGCTGCCATGTTGACAATGTGACGGACTCCATCTTGTCGAGCAACCAGTTGTACAGGTTGGGCCATTCCTTCGAGGATTGGCCCCGTCATTTCTGCGTCACCCAATTCCTCGAGTAATTTGTAAGCGATGTTCGCTGCTGCGAGATTAGGAAGCACCAGAACATTTGCTGCGCCAGTGAAGGCCATGAATGGGTACTCACCTTGCACATTACCGTTCAAGGCCGTATCTGCTTGCATCGGACCGTCGATTACGAGTGAGGGGTCAAGTTCGCGGGCGAATTCAATGGCGTCCTCAATTCGCTCAGAACGTTGGGCTCGGCTGCTTCCGAAGTTCGAGAACGAGAGCATTGCAACCACAGGAGCAACACCAAATCGACGTGCCACTTTGGCTGTCTGAACAGCAATTTCCGCAAGGGTTCGGCTGTCTGGGTACACGTTGACTGTGGCATCAGCAAGGAAGATGGTTCGACCTTTGACGTTCATCATGTAACAACCAACAATGCAGTGAGCATCCTCGTCTGCACCAATCAACTCAAGCGTTGGGCGCAGAACATCAGCGTAGTTTCGAGAAACACCACCAACAAAGCCATCGGCATCCCCATTGGCCACCATCTGGCTGGCAAAGTAAGGGCGTGATTTTAGCAGGCGTGCAGCATCTGCAACCGTCATCCCCTTGCGGTTGCGTCGGTCCAACATCGACTCGGAGTAGATGCCTTTTCTTCGCTCGTCTTTCCGTGGGTCATAAACTTCGTATTCGAAGTGAAGACTCAAATCCTCAACCATACGGCGGATGCGTTTTTCTGGACCCAATAGAATCGGGTAACAGATTTTCTGATCGACCAACTGGGCCGCTGCACGAATCACCATCTCGTTGTCACCTTCAGGGAAGACGATGCGTTTTCCTCGTCCACGAACTTGGTTGATGACGTGGCGCATAATGGAATATGATTGACCGAGCCGAGCCTCAAGTTCCTCACGGTATTTCTTGATTGAGAAATCCTCCGGTTGAACACGGGCTACGCCTTCGTCAACAGCCGCCTGAGCAACCGCCGAAGCCTCCCAAAGCAACACTCGGCGATCGAATGGTTTGGGGATGATGTAATCAGGGCCATACTGCATGACTGCGCCGTCGTAGGCCGCAGAAATGTAATCTGGAACTGGTTCCTTAGCCAACGCTGCTAACGCACGGGTCGCTGCCATCTTCATACCTTGTGTGATGTCGGTAGCCCGTACATCGAGTGCTCCTCGGAAAATGTATGGGAACCCGAGCACGTTGTTGACTTGGTTCGCATAGTCTGACCGCCCGGTTGCAATGATGGCGTCTTGGCGAACTTCGAGAATTTCTTCAGGGAGGATTTCCGGAGTAGGGTTGGCAAGTGCGAACACAATCGGCCTCGGTGCCATGGAAGCAATCATCTCTTTGCTGACCAGTCCGCCTCGTGAAAGGCCGAGCATTACATCAGCCCCATTGAGCGCATCGGCAAGGTCACCTGCTTCTCGTTCGTGAGCGAACGGAGCCTTGTATTCATTCAATTCTCCCGCTTCCAGTCTAGCTTTGGTGACAATGCCTTTGCTGTCAACCATGGCGATGTTCGATCGAGTGACACCGATGGCAACGTAGTGGTTGGCGCAAGCAATAGCGCTTGCACCCGCCCCGATGACCACCACCTTGATTTCTGAGAGTTTCTTTTCTTGGAGCTCAACTGCGTTCAACAAGGCGGCTGCAGAAATGATTGCGGTCCCGTGCTGATCATCGTGCATCACTGGGATATCAGTTGCTTCCGCAATGCGTCGCTCAATCTCAAAGCATTCTGGTGCCTTGATGTCTTCAAGGTTGATACCACCAAAGGTTTTGGCGATGTTGACCACGGTCTCGATGAATGTTTCAGGATCTTCAGTGTCGACTTCAATATCGAAAACATCGATATCAGCGAATGTCTTCAAGAGTAAACCCTTGCCCTCCATAACTGGTTTGCTGGCAAGAGCGCCGATGTTCCCTAACCCCAGCACAGCTGTTCCGTTTGAGATAACAGCAACCAAGTTGCCTTTCGATGTGTATCGGTACGCGTCTTCTGGGCGCTCTGCGATTTCGAGGCATGGATAGGCCACACCTGGCGAATATGCAAGGCTCAATTCGTGCGCCGTGCTGTGCGGTTTGGTTGGAACCACCTTGATTTTACCTTGGGGTTCGGCCTCGTGATACTCGAGGGCTTCCTTCTTGAGCAAGCGCTCTTTCTTCTCCCGGTTCATAGGCAATCGAATCCAACGAATGTGGTTCTGGGTTTGAGTGTTGTGTGTGTACGGGACAAACGGTGAGGAAAAGAAGGGCTGTGTAGCATCACCATCGATGCTTTGAAACCGTATTTTTCTTGCTCATTTTGTTGATTTTGAGCGGTTTTACTACGATACTTGTGCGCACGAGCAAGGGCCGCGTTCAAATACCCCAAAAGACCCCTTTACAACATGAAGCCAGCCCATGCTCTATTTTCTCCCGGTTCCGCCGGCAAAAGAGCCGCTCTGTTGGTCGCTTTGATGCTCTGTTCATCCATCGCCCCGATGATGATGGTACCCGGCGTTTCAGCGCATGAATCATTCAACGACACGATTTGGCCAAAATCGGGGAGCAATGACACGGGTTGGGTGCAATTGGACGCAACGGGCGCAGACCCAGTGACAGGGGGTCAAGCAACTGCCGACTGGACATTGGAATTCGCACCGGGGGCCGACATCTCAAACGTGTCGTTCCAGATTCGAGTCGACGGAAGCGACGGCTTGATGATCGAAGAGCCGATGCTTGTTGCAAATGACATCGGCATCAATTTGCTCGATTGGCGAGGACTTGGAACCCTTGGTGCAGCCGACTCGTTTGAAGGAACCAACCCTCACGAAGGAAGGCTTTCACCAAACAGTGATTCTGGCGCCACATGGACCCTCCCCTCAGATGCTGAAATCACCGAGTTGGTGATCGAAGCGCTTGCCCCCGTCGATCCTGCGGTCTCCTTTGAGCCGATTGACCTCGACATCAGCGCTCATGCACTCCACCCTGATGACGCTCGAATGTACATCGCTATTCTCGATGATGTCCTCGTTTTGGATTACAACAACGATCCGCCAATCATCGACATGATCCCATTCGAAAGCAATGTCGTGGATATGGAAATCGATGTGGCAAACAACTTGATTCATTTCCTCACTGAAGAGGACGGTTTCTTCGCCGTTTCGCTCACAGACTCAAGCACACAGACCGTGCTCCCAGATGCGTCGGATGCTGCGTTTGAGGAACTCCATCAATTCGTCATAGCAAGCACTGGAGATGTTTATGCCGCAAATGCGGATGAACTCGTCCTTTGGAACGGAGGTGCATGGGTCAACGTCGGTGGCACAAGCGGTGCATGCTTGGACATGTTAGAAGTAAACGGAATTCTTTACATTTCAATGGACGACGCTGGTGTAGCACGGTACGATCTTGCCTCGGGACAGATGCTTTCTGTATGGTCCACCGCCAACAGTCTTCACTCTGACGAAGTCCACCAGCTAATGATTTCTGGAAATCAACTTCTCATGGCATCCCCGGATGCCGGTCTTGCTCGATATGACTGGAGTTCTGGTTTCTGGCTTTCAACATGGAACAGTGGAAACTGGTTGGCCAGTGATGATGTGTCTGGCCTCGCAAGGTCTGGCAACACGCTGTACATCCTCAACGGCGATTCTTTGCACACCTACAACGCAGCAAGCAATGTTTTTTCAGGCTCTCAAACCCTTGACGCCTTCGGCTTAGCCAACGATGGACAAGGCCTCCTGCTGTGGCCAAGCAACGGTGCACGCGCACCACCTTCTGAATTAATCCTGGTCAGCGATGGCGGTGGAGCGCTTGTTGAATTGAGTCCCGGCTCTTCACCCCTCAACACAGGCGTGCTGCTGCTCGGGAGCGGACCAACGTCTGGTCAAATGATTGACTCAACGGAGTTGAACGGCGTTTTGTTTGTTGCTACTGATGACCAATACCTCAACAGATTTGATACCCAAACTTCGCGCTGGATTGAGCCGGTGTTTATTGGAGCAGACATTGCACGTCTAAGCACTGATGGCAACCATGTGTACATCGCAGCCGCAAACGGCGCCCATCAAATGCACAGCAACGGCACAGTGTTGCAAACTTGGGACACATCCAACACCCCAATGTCGAGTAACGAAGTTACCGTCGTCCAATCTGATGGCTCGACCGTCGTGATCCTCAACCAATTTTACGGTGAATTCGCAGCAGTTAATCTCACAGGAGCGCAACCCCTCGTCTTCGAGTCACTCATCCTCTCAACGGGTTCGGTGACCGATGCCGCAATTCACAACGAAGTGGCATATGTTGGTACCCAAAATGACGGTTTGCTCCGCTATGACATAGCAACTGATGCTTGGCTCACCCCGTGGATTTCCACTGGTGTCAACGGTGCCAACGATGTCCCCGTGGCTGTAGTAGGCGATGTGTTGTACTTTGGAATTCCAGGCTACGGTGTGGCCCGTAAGGACCTCGCCACAAACGAAATTCTCCTCCCATTGACCACTGTCAGCAACAACCCGGGAGCCGGTTCCTCAACTTCTGTCCTCCCAAGCTCAACCATTTACGCCCTTGAAGCCGGCACAAGTGTGCTCTACATCGGAACCAACCAAGGCGCCATTGAATGGGATGTATCTTCCTCGACGGCGACCACTTTCCAGATAGGAAGGCAATGGAATGAGCGTCCACAGCAATTCTTTGATTTCGTCGTCGTAGGTTCAAATGTATATGCTGCGACCAACATTGGTGTGTGCAAATTCCCAACCTCAACCGTCGACATCGATGAGTGCCTCAACGTGTACGACGGCATGCCGAACTGGGCGACCTATTCGATCGGTGCTGGAATTTCAAACACATACCTGTTTGGAGGAACAAATTCAGGGGTTGGAATCATCACGATTTCACCCTTTGATGTGGTCGGTGAATGGACGGCTGGTGAGCAAACAAACAACGCGCCTGTAACCGTCGTTGGTGATGTGGCTTTCATCGCACTCGATGGCATTGGCATCGCCCGATATGACCTCACCAACGATGAATGGCTCAGCCTTTGGACCGACGACAATGTGCTCGATGATGGGAATGAAGATGCAACCGCGCTTTCAGTCGACATCAATCCAAATTACATTTGGGTCGGTGGTTCTGATGGGTTCCAGTTGCTCAATGCCACCACCGGAAATGAAGTGTATGATATTGAAAAATCAAGCAGCCTGTTTGCTGGAAACGGCGACCCACTTGACATGATTCTCAAAGGCAACATCATGTACTATCATGACGGTGCCAGCAGCGATAACCTGTATCGGTTTGACGCCCAGAATTTCACCTCCCTTCCTGCTCTTGACGTTGGCGCACAAGTGGGTCAGAACAACGGCGATGTGAATGGAATGAGCATCATTGGTGACATCATTATGATCAGCGTGGCATCTCAAAATTGGTGGCAAGTTGATGGATCCGGTGGCATCGCTCAATGGAACACCAGCAACAATTCATGGGGCGATAACATCCTCCCAATCGGCCAAGTCGATCGAGTGACTGCGTACAAATCCTCTACTGGAAACATGTGGGTATCATGGGGCGAAAACTCCCTTCAGTACATGGCTGCAAACGGCACTGTACTTGGAGAATGGGACGATGGAGATTTCAATTTCCCAATCCGTGAGATTGTCGAATACAACGGTGAAGTGATGTTTGCTACCGAAGACGGCGTCGCACGTTACAACGAATCTGCGGGCCAATGGTTGACAGAGTGGACTCCTGGATCGGGCTTGCCCAGTGATGCTGGCGACCAAATCTACGAATTATGGACCGATGGAACAAGCCTGATCGTTGGTAGCGGCGAAGTGAGTCAGTTTGGTCAGTTCAGAAATGGCGCAATCTCCCATTGGGACGGTACGACATGGACCAATTACGAAACTGGGACCAACGGAGTGCCCAATGGTTACCCAATTACAATGACGGAGTGTGCCGGCATCGTCCACATCGGTATTTACGCCAACAATGGAGGCGTGGCCCGATTTGATATGGCCAATGATTCCTTCTTGAGCACCTTCCGAGGGGCAGACTGGAACGAAAATTATGCCGAGGTATCCGGCGTCGCTTGTGACGGCACAGACACCCTCTATGTGGCCTTCTATGAAGACCAAGCAGATGTCAAAAAGTACAGTTATGCTTCCAACACCTGGCTTAACCCAATCACCACAGCAAACCACAACTTGCCAAGCGATCGTGTGTGGTGGGACGCTATTGACTATTCCAACAGCATGCTTGTGCTGGGCCACGGCATCGGTACGAGCGGTGACAACATCATCGGCGGAGGCTACAGCGCAGTTGCAACATCAGGAGGCTCCACTGCGCAAGTCTCCTTCAACGGACAAGGGTCTTCGGTCACTTCCTTCCAATGGCTGACCAATGAATGGTTGATTGGGCAAGCGGGCGGTTCATCCGGATACAGCCACGTCGATACAATCAGTTCGTTGGGACAAAACACATTGCTTGACTTCCCCGGACTTGTCAGCGGCCAGGTCACCAGCATGGCAGGCAATGGCACGCATCTATGGATTTCAACTCAAGGCGCAGCCCAAGGGTTTGGACAAGGTGGTTCAGCAGGCGCTGGATTGCTTCAGGGCGAACGCCAATCTGATGGGACAATCGATTGGCAGCAGGGATGGACGATGGTTGCCAACACCGTGGCCAAGGACATGGAGCTTGTTGGCACGGATCTTTACATCACGACAACACCGACTGGGCTCTACAAACTGGATACCCTCACCGGTGTCTTGAGTCGAATCAGCGGTGCATTACACAACAACATGGACGGGCTCTTCGTTTACGGCTCGAGTTTGGTCATCGGCTTGCAAGGAAGTTCCGGCTCAGCTGCTGGCGTCCAAGTGTACGACCCAAGCACAGGCTTCGGAAGCGGTCGATTGCTTGGTGGCCTCCCCTCGAACAGCATCAATGCATTCACTGAATCCTCAACCATGCTTTACATCGCAACCGATGGTGGAATTGGACGCTGGGACTACGCCCTATCAGACTGGGCAAACCCGCTCACAACAAGCGATGGATTGCCGACCAATGTGGTCGAAGATGTACAGTTCATCGGAACCGATCTTTGGATCGCTACAACCGCTGGTGTTGTCAAGATGGACACGTTAACCAATGCGACCACGCTCTATTCAAGCGGCACAGGTCTCATGGCCACCTCTGCACAATCCTTGACCACCGCAAGCACAACCACTGTTGTCAACGGCACATCTACAACATCCACTTCCCTCTTCATCGGCCATGATGGCGCAGGTTCTGAACGCCCGGGCGTCACCAGCGTCGATACATCCTCGAACGCTGTCTCTTGGCATAAGTTCGACCAATTATCATCGAACACTGTTGATGCTTTGGCAGCTGACTGGTGGGGCTTGCACATTGCAACGGACATCGGTCCAATGACGCATTACAACGGACAATCGAATCAATTCGAAGATGGAGTCCCTTCCTTCCAAGTAGCGGGATGGCCAATCCAGAAGATGGTCAGCGATGGCGATCATGTCCTTACCATTGGTGAGAATGGAGCCTCAATCCTGAGCGCTCGCACGCCAACTCATGCTACCCTGAAGATGTTCCAAGAGACCGGATTGACAGGCGGGACCATCACGTCTGATGCAATTTGGCTGACGACCGGCGACATTGGCCTCTTTGGCTTCGAAAACAACGCCCAGTATGCTGCGTTAGATCGGTTCTCATTGCGCAAAGCAAGCCCTCTCAACGTCGGTTTCAACGGTGGATTTACCGACATCAGCGACATGACTCACCCCGGCATGCCAATCGTTCTTGCGAACCTATCCAACACGGCAGCACTCGACCCAACCCTCGGTGTTGTCGGGACAAATGGCATCATGTTCCAAACGGTTCCTCTCGCATTCACCTCACCAGTGAGCAACGCAGCGACGTGGGCGAAATCTGTGAGCATGAAGTACAACGCTACGATTGAACTCAACAACAATCCAGACTTCGAAACAACCATGCAACTCGCTGTCGACAATGGAATCATCATCAATGGAACGCAATTTGTTCAATTGAACCTCCGCTCACCAAGCAATGGGTCGATGCATGTTCGCCTCATCTACGACTATGTCAAGACTGAAACCCCGATTGCATTGACTGAACTGGTTGACCGACCCGATGATGGCGGCGGAGCTTTGACCGCAGCATGGAGCCTTGTTCACGATGATGACTTCGCTCGCTACCTCGTCTACGTCAACGATGGGCCTGTTTGGTCGCTCGACGGAGGAATCACCACCACATTCCTACAAACTCGAACCATCGACAAAGCCATCTCTCTGCACAGCCGACTGTCGAGCGAAGTTACCACTTCCAACGGTCAACCGCTCGTTGATGGAAACGATTACTACGCTGTAGTGGTCGTTGAATACGACGATGGACGCCTCGGCACTCCTTCGCCTGTGCTTGGACCTGCAACCCCGTCTGACGAAGTGCCGTTGGCACCAATCTGGGCTGAGGCAGGCCCTCACGAAGGAGGCGAAGATGGTGATCTGGACGTGGAATGGGCTCGCTGCACAAGCCTCGATCTTCTGCAAACGAACATTTACGCCTCGACCCAACCAATGACAGACGTTCTCGGCCTCACGCCTGAAGGGGAAGTTATGAAGATGGAAGGAAACTCAACCGTACTTTCGCTTTCACCCGGTCAACCGTACTGGCTTGGACTCACCTGTGTTGACGAAGCAGGACAAGAAGACATCATGAACGCCCTCATCGTTGGACCCTTTGTCCCAACTGGCGGCTTGAATGACAACACAGCCCCTCCAAAAATGGAAAATGTCAACGCCATCGACACGCCCGAAGATGACGGTGGACGCATCACTGTTTCATGGGACGTCAACCCTGCAGAAGATTGCACGTTCTATGCCATCTTCATGAGGGCCGTAGAAGACGGTGAAAATATCCAACCGGACTTTGACGGAACTTCCTCCAGTGTAAATCCAGATACTGGCTTTACTCAAGCGAAGATCATCAACGATTGCGATGAACGTTCGACCTTGGTCACGAGCATCGACGGCGAAGGGCTCCAAAACGGACAAACCTACCTCGTTGGCGTGGTTGCGTACGATGATTGGCTGAACGCAAATCTGGACGATGTGGACCTCGTGCAAGTGACCCCCCTCCGCAACCAAAACGGCCAACCAACACCTCCTGACAGAACCGAGTTTGTTCAAGCATTTGATCATCCAAACGATGACGGAACCTCCATTGATGTCTTGTGGTCTGTTTCTGATGCTGATGATTTCTCACACTACACAATTTGGGCAGCCGACCAACCGCTCACCGACCTCTCAGTGGCATGGGCTTTGTTTGGCGATGACCCAACTCGATGTGGTTGCCTGAAAGTCAACAAGCAATGGGTTGACGAATCATTCAGTCCGCTTGAAGTCACATTAACAACGGCGTTGTACAGTGGTTCTGGTGGACTTATGGACCTCACTCAAAGTACACCTCAACCGATTCAACCGGATGTAGAACTGTATGTTGTTGTCACCGTTCATGACTTGGCAGGAAACGTGTTCCTTACCGACCTTACACAGGCCACAGTGACACCGATCGATAACGCCCTCGACACCACTGCCCCTGACCGTCTTGAAGTCTTGAGCCTCACCGACCGAGCGCTCGATGACGGAAGCGCGCTCTTGCTGGACTTTGAGTTAAGTTCCGCAAGTGACGTTGGCTCGTACGAAGTTTATGCTGCCACCTGGTCATTCACAAGCGTAGGACAAGGAACACTCGGCCCAAGCACACCGATTGCAACGCTCGAACGAGCCCCTGAACTCCCGCTCACAATCGACATCGTGGCTGGCGACACTCCGGTGATCCCCGGTCAAGAGATCTGGGCCGTTGTGGTGGTTCGTGACACCTCTGGAAACGCATTCACAACCGACTTGACCGCTGTGTCCTCCCAATCCATCGATGATGGCTACGATGCTTCAGGCTCGTACCTGCCTGAGGTTTCTGGCATCAGTGCCACGTGGATCGAGGAAAGCAAAATCCTCGTTGAATGGTCGCCATCAACCGACCAGCGCGTCCAAGGCTACCAAGTGTACATCGCTGAGGAGAACTTTGATGCAATCTCGAGCGCAACAATGGTGGGCGATGAAATCGCCTCGAACTCATTCATCATCACGGTGGATCAATTCGCAGCGCTGACCAACGCTACATCGTGGTACATCGCAGTCACGCCGTTTGACGAACTCGTGAGCAAGGAAGCGGTCAACCCAATTCAACTGGGGGCTTTCCAAGCGAATGATGGTACAACACCGGGCGAAGATAATGCAAACGATGGAACTGATTTCTCATCACTCTTGACCACGCCCAACCTCTTGGCTGCTGGACTTTTCATCATGGCCATCTTCCTCTTCATCGCCGTGGTGCGAACAAGAGGCAGCCAACAACGAAAGGCAAAGTCGTGGGAACTCCAAGAAGCCACATGGGGATTGCAAGATGACCAAAGCTGGAACGATGCACCTGCTGTAGCCGCCCCACCAACTTCACCACCACCAACAGCAGCGGCACCAACACCACCTGCCTCGAACATGTATGCTCAACCAGCCACGCAACAGGACATGTATGGGCGTCCAGCCTACCAACCTGCACAGCCGGTGATGCAACCGGTTCAGAGCAATGAGTTGCTCAACGAATTAGGTGTTGGAACTGCTCCACCACAGCAAACCAAAGCCATTGACACCTCGTTCCTCGATGACTTGCTCTGAGGGTTGACAATGTCTGAAGGTGTCGACGCAAGTCCTCGTGATTTGGTCTTCACCACGATGGTTTGGGATCAAGCAGGGTGCATTGCCGACCTTGATGCACACCTTGAGCGCATGGAACTTCACGCCAAACGACTGCGGATTCAGTGGCCAACGGACATAAAACGATTGATCACAGAAGCCGTTGCTACGCTCGAATTCAATGATCGACATCCCACTTGCCAACCAAAGGGGCTTCTTCGATTGGAATTGGCCCGTGATGGTGCAATCGATGTACGGCCGCGCCCCTTCTCAATTCGGAATGAAAGCGTCGAAGCAATCACGGTTCAAGCGCCTCGCTGGTCACCAAAAGTAAACGGAACGAAACATGGAGATTGGCAGCCTTACCATGACGCAATGAAACAAGCAGATCATGCTGGAACTGACTTGGCCCTGCTTGTCCATGAGTTCGCCATTGTCGACGGCGACCGGGCCACCCCAATCGTGTTTGATGAAGACAGCACGGCGTGGTTGTCGAACGCTTCGGATGGAGGCGTCGCCGGCATTACAGCAGAAATTCTCGTACCTCTTCTCGAAGCACAGGGCATTCCTGTGCAACGCGGGCGGTTGAACGAACGATTGGTTGCACGAGCGATTGAAGTGATTGCTGTAGGAAGCGGGCTTGGAGTTGCACAAATCGAATCCATCGATGGCGAACAGATGGGCACAAATCACGGTTTTGCAAGAAAATGTCAAAGTTTGCTAACCCAACACTATGAAAACAAGAACGCATGGAGTGATGTGGGGGCCTAAGCATCGAAGAACTAATTCTCCCCTTCATGAGGCAACTCGAAGAGGATGGATTGCTCGGCGACAAGGCAATTCGTTATGGTGGCCCCGATCAAATGGTCATGGTTTCTGGCGGCCCTGCATCTCATCTCTCGAAACACTCCATCCTGTGTGGCCCATCGAAACGAAGGTTCATCGTTCGTCAACCCACAATTGCACCAGCGCCCCCTCACAAACCGAGCAAAGGTGAAATTCACCTCACTGAACAAACACAGCCACTGGTCGGTCATGTTGAGGAATGGAAACACGGCTCTTGGTATCATGCAACATCTATTTTCGGTGAAACAATGGCAGACTTGCTCGGAAAATTACAGGAATTGTCAGCCCCAAAACCGTTCTTTCCAGCACCAAGCATTGGCTTACCAACTCATCCATTTTGGTCTGGCACCCTTGCCTATGACCTTGTGCAATGGACCCAGCCAATCGCCTTGCAGCACCCGCCCAAAGAGGGAGAGATACTTGCAGTCCTTTGGTTGATTGAACGGTTCGCTGCAGAACGAAAGAGCGATGGGCGCATCACAGCGTTCGCATGCGATGGTGATGAATGGGCCTCGCTTGCGAACAATGTACAAGCTACGGCCCACGAAGTTGTCAACTCGCATGAGAACCCCCACCCAGAGACTTCCAACTTAACAGATCAGGAGCACCAAGAAGGCATTGAAGCGATCCGAGAAGGGATTGCTGCAGGTGAATTCTACCAAGTCAACCTCGGGCGATGGTGGGAAGGGCAATTGAATCGACACCCGAGAGCCATCTTTGAAGAATTATGCACGACCAACCCCGCTCCATTCTCCGCATATCTTTGTGCTGAAGACCTCGAACTTGCGCTTGTCAGTTCATCACCAGAATCGCTGCTTCAATCGGATGGCAGCGTCGTACGGACTGCGCCAATCAAGGGAACTCGCCCACGTGGTTCCACTCAAGAGGAAGAGGTACTGCTCAGAAATGAAATGCTCAACGATGAGAAGGAACGAGCAGAGCACAGGATGCTCGTCGACCTCATGCGCAATGACTTGGGAGCCGTCAGTGATGTCGGTGGTGTTCGAATTGAACGGTTCGATGTCGAGGCATACGCCAATGTTCAGCACCTTGTCTCGCAAGTGGTTGGAACGCTGTCTGAAGGACAAACTTCCCTCGATGCACTCCAAGCGGTGTTCCCCGGTGGGAGCATCACAGGGTGCCCTAGAACTGTCGTTTGTGCCACAATCGATGAACTGGAACAGCGACCTCGTTCCTACTGGACAGGCTCCATTGGTTGGATTGACCTCCATTCAGGCGCATGCGCATGGAACATCCTCATTCGAACGTTGATTGCAAAAAAGGAGAGGACCAGGTGGTTTGGGTCAATTGCGGCCGGCGGAGGCATCACCATCGGATCCTCGCCCGAGAGCGAAGTCGAGGAAGCGAAATGGAAGGCATCTGCCCTTCGAAAAGCGTGTGGTTGGCATGTTGAACAACGAGAAAGCCTTCCAACTGGTGAATTGGAAATCCATTCCCTCGAAGTGGAACCTGCACCTGTCGCAACAAAGCAAGGTTCAATCCAAATCGATGACGGTTCAATGAGAACCAATGGTGCCGTTCTCTTGGTCGACAATCTCGATTCGTTCACGCACAACATAGCACACGCCATTGCAGGATTGGGCCACGATGTCGTTGTTCACCAGTCGAGATCATTCACCGCATCACTGCAAGAACATGAGGCGCAATCCATTCTTTCGAGGATTCGTCCAAGCCACATTGTGCTTGGACCCGGGCCAGGCCAACCAAAGGATTCGCCGGTCACCATGCAAATCGCCACATCTGCAATCGAAGGGCGCATCGAGCAACCTGTTCTTGGGATTTGCTTGGGCCACCAAGCACTCGGGCTGGCTGCCGGAATGGAGCTAATCAAAGTGCCAACAGGGCCGGTACATGGCTCACCGAGAAGCATCCGCCATAGCGGTGGGCGGTTGTTCGAAGGGTTCACTTCACCTCACTCCTTCACACTGTACAACTCCCTTGTGCTGACCAATGAAGGCGATTCCTCACTCAATCAAGTAGCATGGAATGAAACCACAGGGGACATCATGGGTGTCCAACATCCGGAAAGGCAAATCTTTGGGGTTCAGTTTCATCCAGAATCCGTCGGCTCGAAAAATGGAATCAATGTGCTGAGCAATTTCCTCGGGATGAGAGCGGATGCTTGAAGAATCGTGAGCGAGTGGAAGGGATTGAGGGAAGACCATGCCAACCTGCCGTCATTGTTCAAGCACGTACCCACGTGAACAATTCATCCATGGAAATGGGCCAAACACACAAGTTTGTGTCCGATGTGGAATTGAAAATGGCCTCGTCTCAAAAGACGATGCTGCGAACATGTTTGATGGTGGATTGGGCAGTGCCCGGCTTCAAATCATGGCTCGTCGCTACAGTGTTTTCCTCTACATCCCATTGCTCTGGACGCTGTGGATTATGGTGCTCAAGGACATCCAACCGTGGGGCGTCTACTTCCTTCTCCTTCTGTTGGTAATCACATTGGCAACCCCCGTCTGGTTCATCTATCGAGGTGGCCAATACTCTGGAGACATGGCTCGTTTAACACCAGCCTACGACCGACCAAAGGGCCACTGATCACGATTTAGCGTGAATCTTCAACACATCTCCATCCTGGAGTTCGTGGTCTGCACCGACAACCCTTCGGCTTCGACCATCGACACCACGAATGAATCCATCACCGAGGTCGCTGTGAACTTTGTATGCCAATGCTTTGGCTTGTATGGCAGCAGGTACAACGAACGCATCGGGCAGAACTTTTCCATCCCCGTCTGTCCATCGGTTCTCGTCTTGCACAGGATAGACCACAATGTGTTCTAATTCATCAAACAGAACTGTGTCAAGCATGGTCGCCACCCCAGTGCCGGCATTTGCTTCAAGCCGCTCCTTCATGTGAGCAAGCGCCTTCAGTTGGGCTTCATTGAGCGCATTTGAATCACTGAATGAGAAGGAGGTTGAGCCAGGGGTGTACTCAATGAGATCGGCTCCTGCAGCCCGGCGCAGACCGAGTTCAACATCAGCCATGCAAGGAATAATGCAGCCATTTGCAACCACGCCGTCCAATACTTCTGCCGGTGCAACATCAAATTTGTTCGCTGCAATATGAATTGGGAACAACGCCTTGCGCAAGTGCACGGCAAGTGAGGCTATGATTGAGAGATCCCAGTCCCATGGTGACCCAAGCGTTGTGTGTTCTGAGCGGAACGCTTCATAGGCAAGTCCAACGGATTGCAAGGTTGCTCCGAGCCCCGTAAGGCGTTCATGAATGAACGAGATGAGTCCCTTGTCGCCTTCCGCTTGGACGCGCCGAACACCTCGTACCCATCCGTCCATCAGTAGGCCTGTAATCCAAGCATCGAGTTCCAAGCCTAGGAATTCAATCTCTTCAATGACGCGAGCACGTGCCACCTCTGTGGTTTGATTGTGCCCTTGTGGATTGCCTTCCAAATCAGTGCTTCCTGCAGCATCAACAACCTGAATCAGAGCGTTGCAGTTTGCGAGGTCGGCAAGGAATGCATTTCCCCTGCCCCGCCCTTCGCTTGCACCTGGAACGAGACCTGCAATGTCCACCAAGAAGCAAGGAACGAGGCGCATGTGGCCAATGCACGAACCAGTTCTCGGCTCGCATAAACTTCCTCTGCGTGGGTCGTCCTGAGAGACTGGTTCGATGCGCCCTTCTTGTTCGAGCTTCGCTCGTATGTCCTTACACGGACAGGGCAAGCGAGCAGCGACAAAGGCGACACCAACGTTTGGTTCAATCGTACAAAATGGATAGTTGGCAATGTCAACCTTGGCCAAGGTTGCAGCACTGAAAAAGGTCGATTTGCCTACGTTTGGTTTGCCGACAAGGCCGATACGCACCTTGTTCACGCCCTCGGTGGATTCACTCTTCCTCGTTCGAGGATTGCTTGCTTCGAATCATCGTCAACGCGATGTCGAGTTCAGGCAGGTTGATCTTCCCATCACCGTCAAGGTCGACTGCTTCGAGCAAGGCTCCCATTTCCCATGGGGGGAGGTTCGCAATGTCTGCGTTCTTGAGGGCTCTTTGGAATTCGAAACCGTCAACGGTGCCGGAGTTGTCCAAGTCAATGGATTGGAAGAACTGGAAGATGGACTGGTTTGATTGAGAGAGGTAATCTGCGAGCATGACCAGTTCTTCAGGCGTTTCCTTTGCATCATCTGGGAACTCTGTGACCTCATCGTTGTGAAGGTGAGCACTCACGGCAATGATGGTGGCGCCAGATTCATCCTCCGTGTGACCAACCTTGAGTTCGGTATCGATTCCGACGCCGCGACTGATGAGGGTGCGAATGGTTGTGGAGCCTTCAACCAAGGAGTAGGTGCTGATGTCACTGGTTGCGCCTGTGGCAACAGCGTCTGCATTGCCGCGGGTTCCGGTGCGAATCATCACCAACGCCGCCATGATGGCTGCAATTGCGCACAGGTAGTACAAGGCAGAAGAGACGAGAAGGAAGCCGCCTGTCGAGGCCACTGCTTCTTCAACACCTGAGTCGAGCACGGCTTGTGAGGTGAAATCACCCATCAGGCGAACGATGGTCGAGGTGAGGCCGCCAATCATTGTGAGCCAAACTGCGAGTTGTGCGTTCGAGGCATTCGCAAGTTGCTTCCCGCTTGCCAACGGATAGGCCGTGAAGACGCTTGCGAGCATCATCAGTCCACCAACGGTGTACATGAAGCCTTGATCGACGGTGGAAGCCATGGTGCCAAGGTTGCCGAGGCCGACAAAGACATCCATGCTTGTGAAGTAACCGCCAATGGTGTAGATTGGGATGAAGAGCATAGCGCCGGTTGCAGCGAAAGCACCGGGACTCTTGACCACTGCAGCCGCATTGGACTTGGCAGTCACGAGCAGGTTGATTGAACCTGCAAAGAGTGGCAGCATGCCAAGGGTGAGGAGAATAGCGCCTAAGTTTTGCAACAACTCAGCGCTCGTTGCTGCGGTCATGAAGAACGGTGGAACCGTCACAAACAGAAGAGCCATGTTGACCTTTAGCATGCTTTCAGACCAAATTGGTGATCCGGTGGTGTATGGAATAACATGGTAAGCCAATCCGAAGATGAGAGCCAATGGGACCCATCCGGTGAGCACGTGTTCAGCCATCCAAACCGTTTGTGTGGAATCTGCTAGTTCACCGAAGAAGGCCATCAAGCCTGCGAAGATTTTGGCAACCAAGGCAAGCAC
Organism: Candidatus Poseidoniales archaeon; assembly: GCA_009887095.1. Taxonomy (GTDB): domain Archaea; phylum Thermoplasmatota; class Poseidoniia; order Poseidoniales; family Poseidoniaceae; genus MGIIa-L1. Next base: position 3,191 of record QXYC01000031.1, on the reverse strand, counting down.
GAGGAACCAGGTGGTTGGAGCGATGTTGTCCGATGCACGGTTGGCCACAGTGATGAGAACGTTGATGAGAATCGCTGCATGGAGCAGAGAACCAACAACAAGGGAAGACACATTTGTGATGTTTTCAATCAATGCAGCCTCATTGTCGAGGGTAGCAAAGGAAAGAATTGCTGGGAGAACCAAGTACGCAGCGGTTGATGCGGTGAGCAAAAGTGCCACCATTGATGCGCTCTTTTCACTGGCAAGACGTCCTTGTGCCGTGCGAGATACAGCCACCAAGGCGCCACCAACAAGCATGTAGTTGAGCGCTGTGTTGAAGAAGACATTTGTGTAATCCGTAAGCATTGAGCCATCGTCATATGACCAGCCAATGCTTGCAAGGGAATCCAAGGCACCCCCGTCGTAGCTGTGCCAGAGTCCGAGGAAGGCCCCGATTGATGCAAGGAGGAACCAAACCATTCCAAAGCGAATCCATGTTTTGCTGCCGCTACCTGCTTCGTCGCTGAACAGATCGATGATGCCTGCTGGGGCTTTGTTAAGCAAAAAGAGTCCAACTTGTTGCAGAGGAGCACTCATGCCACCAATGCCTTTCACAAGGTAATTTGCGGTGGTGAGAAGAATTGCGACCAAAAGGCCAGACATAATGAGAACAGTTTCCATACATCACACCTCCTAATCGACGATGACCTCTGTTAAGAGCGAGGCAACGATTGCACCCAAACCAATCAAGAGGCCGATGAGGTAGTACCAGATGCCACTTCCACCAAGGTTTCCGATAAGCGGAACGAGTTCGCCAAGCAATGGGATGTTGTCCCAACCGAAGACATTCGAGAACAATGCGAGCATGCCGATTACACCCACTGCAAAGAGAGTGAGGAGAATTCGACTGGAGGCCGGTTCACCGGTTCCAACGGTTACATCAGGAAGACTGGTTGTGTTTGTCATGAGGTTCACCCGAACGTGACCCCATAGGGGTCATTCCGCCCACTGGTACAGCGGTCATAAAGATTGACACCCTCACAACAGCAATTGGACGGATTGCTGGAAGCCATTCATGGAGCCCGGAGGGCATCCAAAACATTGCCCCGGCGAGGCTTTGAAATTCCGAGTGGTGTTGGTAGAGCGTGCTCTAATGCAACCTCTTCTGCCCACGCTTTCTCGCATTCACAAGCGAGACCTTCGAATTCTTGTAACTCGCCTGACACGGCATAGCGTTCGATCGCTGCGACCACATGGGCGTCACATGCACCGCAATTGTGAGCCCCGCGAACGCGCCCTCCAGCGGTTGGATGGACAATCAGACGACTCACTTGACCTTCGCCGCCATTGCCTGTGTCTTTGGGATGAATGGTCGGGTGTGCCCGTCGGATCATCTCGACAAGTGACCATAGCCAAGGTGGACGGTACTCATTGTGCCTGTGCAACCGGTCGATGATGGTGCCACGCTGAATGTTCATCGGGTTGACCGATATTTCATCGCTTTGTTCTGCCACATCTTCAATCCATTTTACACCGTGCAGAAGCGCATCCGCTTCGTTCATGAACGGAGGTTTGAACATCAAATAGGTCTTCACTCGAATGTCGAACTTCTTGAGGTTAGCAACAGCTCTGTCCCACGATTTCGTGGTAAATCCTTTGTTAACATGGAACCTCAAGACTTCATCATCGTATGCCTCGAGTCCAATCGCAACTGCAAAACTTGTGTTGATTGATGTGGCCCATGCGAGTTTTTCTTCTGTCAATTGTTCACAGCGCGACTCGACAATCAGTTCCTTGCCCAGGGTTTGGCAGTCACGAAGAACCGTTTCTTGGAAAGCAACTGGGATTTCCCGATCTTCAAGCAGTGAACCGCTGGTGTACACCTTGACCATTGCATGGCCTTTGAAATCATCGAATTTGGTTTTGGCATAGGCCCATTGAGCATGCAAATCCTCGTTGGTCACGTCGTCTCTTGTGTCGTTAAAATACCCACAGAATGTGCAACCACTTGACCACCACCAGTGGCATCCTTTGGTTCGCAAAATGACCGTGACGGCGCTGCATGGCGTTCCATCGGCCAAGGTTTCTGGGGTGTAGTACACCGTTGCTGGTTCACTGGCGTCCCAAGACTGCTGCCTTGCTTTGGCCCATGGGGTGTTTGCAGGTGCCTTCACAATGTCGTGAATACGGGCGCCTTTGCTACCATCGCCGACAAGTGTGAGTGATTTTTTGGTTGTCATCAAAGCCCCCCCTTTGGTTCTGTGGCTGGCCGAATATGTTTCAATCCACCGACGCGCCTCATGCCTCAGGCGTGAACAAAACAGTTGTGCCAGCTTGGACGAATTGGCCTTTCGGATGGGCTGCGTCCTTCATCTCGGCAGAGACCACTGTGGTCGTGAAATCAACCGCTGGAACGCGTATGTCGACCCTCGACCCAAGGCGAATCATACCGAACCGTTGCCCACGTCGCAATTGATCACCAATGCCTTGCCAAGGCACAATAGTGCGGGCCAGTGCGCCTGAAATTTGAGTGACTTCGATGCGGTGGCCTTCATCGTTGAGGAACACCGTTCGGACGCGTTCATTGAATTCGCTTTCTTTTTTGTAGGCGGCCTTGAACGGCCCTCGCTTCATGCCTTTTCCAGTTCGGTGTTCCATCCGTTCAATGGTTGAGGCCATCGGCGAACGGTTTACATGGACGTCGAGCGGCGACATGAAAATAGCCATTCGAATCACATCTTCATCAGATTCATCGCCTTTTTCGACGGCTTCAAATCGCTGCTCTGTTGTAAATTCGAGGGGGTTGTCGCATGCTTTGGCCACCCAGTCACCAGTAAGAACATCATGTTCCACATCGCCTGATGCATAGGCTTCCTTTGAGGGCCTGCGACCGGTTGCTCGTTCACGACGGATGAACATCACATGGCCATCGGCAGGAGAGACAAGCACACCGGGTTGCTTTGGAATCGGACGGTCTGGATCCCGCCAAAAGTTAACCAGAAATGCTGAGGCCATGATGCAGAGAATTCCGAACAATGGAATAAGCCCACTCAGCGGATCGATGAGCGTTCCAACAATGATTGAGCTGACGCCCATCATGAAGGTAATCAGGACGGGTGCGTGGCCCCCATGGGCCAAGCCAGCCATTCGAACGCCTCACTCTGCCCAGGGGTCTTCGCCATTGGACCAGTCGGAGGGAACTTCTTCTGCTG
>QXYC01000030.1:11445-29119 GCA_009887095.1 Candidatus Poseidoniales archaeon | reverse complement strand
CAACTCAACATCGGTTTCATGCCACAAGTCATTGGTGCAACGGGCACAGCAATGGCCGGCATCATGGACCTTACGAAGGTCGGATTTGCAGCACAAATGATCAACCAAGACATGAACACGACCCAAGCGGGCACTGCTACAACAGCAGACATGTGTTATGCTGGAATGGGCATGTACGCCCCTTGTCACCTTTGGGCTATAGGAGCAGAAGCAACATGGAAGGCGGACGCATCATATGCAGGCATCAAGGCTGCGAACAACGATGATAACCTCTCCAACGCATCAGGCGACTGGTCAGCAGGCGTTCTTGACGCTGCCATGGACAGCACCATGCACCCCTTTGACGCAGCATTCAACATCTCGCTGAAGACCCCTCTAGGTCCAGTTGCTTTCGTCGGTATGGGCGAGCCCGAAATACTCGTCGCTGATGTGATGGCAGATCCGGCAAACTCCACTGTAATGGCACGAGCAACGACCTACGGCTACGTCAGTATTGATACCATTGCAGACTTGGACGGCGATGGTACCCCTGAGACCCCAATTCCCGACTTCTACACGACCTTTATTCGAGATTGGACCATGTACGCAGCTGTTGGAAGCAGCATGGCTGGCTATGGCGGCGGATCTGACTTTAACGCAAGCAACAACGATGACATCACCAGCCGACTTCACAACCTCTTGGGTGTCGACTTCGCTGGTGCAAACGGCATTGCACTCATGGTCGCTGGTCACATGACCGACACGCCAACCGGTTTGATTGCTACAAACGCTGATGGCACAGGCTTCGGTCTTGCTGCCTTCCTCACCATGGAGCCTGCAGACGCTATGGCTGCATACAATCTCACCATGGAACAATATGGTGCAGTCGCAACTTGGGCTGGCGGATGGGCAACCTCTGCTACCTCAGTGCAACTCGGCCTCCTCGGAAGCGTTGGTACCATGAACGCCGAACAATTCGTCAACCAAACCTTCGGTGGCATGAGCCCAGTCGGCGATCCTTACCTCACCAACTCCCTCAACATGGGTGGAGCATGGGGCACAGCACTTGTTCCCGGAAGCGAGGGCGCTCCAGCTGTCAACTTGAACCAATCACAAACAGGAAATGTCCTCTACGGACCACTTGGCTTGACCACGACGACCGGCGCTACCGTATTCCTCTATGGAGAATTGAGCGGCATGACCCCTCCAATCGACTTCGCAACCATGGGCCCAGGGACGCCTATGGAATGGAACACAGCCACCATTGCAGCCCTTTACGGCGTCGATGAAAATGCTGCTGGCGCCATGCGTGCTTTCATGTTTGGAGCCATCTTTGGCGACTTTGTTCCAGAATTCCTCATTGATTCCTTTGGGACATCTCCGTACCTCAGCCAAGAATTCAACAACTGGTTGCTCGGATGGCACGACCCTGTGTCCGCTTTCCTCGCTAGCGGCAACCCGATGGACATGACCGTCGGTTGGACCAGCCTTGAATCGAACGCAACTTACTACGGATCCGGTGGCATTGTTGCCTCAACCGGAACTATGTACACCATCTGTACGGGTGAATCGGACAGCTGCGACAAGGGCACAACCCTTGCAATCGACGGCAGTTCTTACTTCTCCTGGAAGGATCCTGCCAAGATGGCGAACACCTTTGGCTTGGTCAGCGCAGAACAGCGAGCTGGCACCATCGGTGGCTTCCTTGCCGACGGTGACAACACCGTCGACCTTTCAGGCTACGCGACCGCTCCAATCGTTTGCGAAGGAACGCGCACTCTCAAGGGCATCCCAGTCGACACGTGCACAGCAACCCTCGACCCGCTGACCCGCAACATCCAAGCAAAGTTGTTGGACACCGACACCTTGCTCGATGCAGTGCCCGGCGCTCTACCAGTGTACTTTGGTAGCGATGTCTCAATGGACGTCGAACAAGTGAGCCAAGCTGCAATCGCAGGAAGTTCTGAATCGTACTTCTACCTTGATTCTCGGCCAATCACAGCAATGAACGAAGCCCCAACGATCGACGACCTCCAGCCGGTGTTCAAGATTGTCTCCTCAGGAGAAATCACAGACAGCGATGCAGAAGACTTGGAATCCAAGATTGTGACCAACCAGGAATTCTTTGGCTACTGGAGCAACTTCGACAACCCTATCGACACCATCACCGTCTTGTTCTACCTCTTGGCACTCGTCTCGATTGCCAACGGTGTTCGCTTGATGATGTCTGAGGACGAAACTGATGAAGCAATGAAGACCGAAGTTGCAGATGAACCTGCTGCAGAGGATGCTTCTGAAGATGAAGCATCAGCTTGATTGCATCAATAGTGTGTGAATTCAACGCCTTCAATGGCGTGGGTCACTTTGTGACCTGCGTCGTTGACGGCGCCGATGATGGCAACGCCCTGCATGCGTTGGCCTAACCACTCACAGATGGCCTCAGCGTGATGCGCTTCCACAGCGATGATCATGCCACAGCCCATGTTGAAGGTGCGGTACATCTCACGGGTTTCAATACCGCCAACGGACTGCAACCATTCGAATTCGGGATGAGGCGTGAGGGGCGAATCAATGTGCCAGCCGAGGCTGTCATGAAGACGCAACAGGTTGGACAATCCCCCACCAGTGACGTGGCAGATGCCATGCAAATCACTGATTGAGAACGCCACATCTTCGGTAGCGCAAGCATGGAGCAAATCGACAACAGGGTCGCAGTAAATTCGGGTTGGGTTGAGGAAGACTTCACCGAGGGTGATTGGTTGGTCATCCATGCCATCGAACCGCCGCACAGTTCGGCCAACGCTTGCAACAGCAAACGGAGCATTGTCGGTGTATTCAGCACCAACATGGGCCATCACTTTGCGAACCAATGAGTAGCCATTGGAATGGACGCCTGAAGATGGCAAACCAATCAAAACATCACCCGCTCGAAGATTCTCTCCGGTGATGGTGTCGCCTTTCTTGACATAGCCAAGTGCTGTTCCCGACAGGTCAAGTTCTGTGACGATTCCAGGGAGCGAGGCTGTTTCACCACCGGCTAAAGTGACGCGAGCCAGTCGGCACGCTTCAGCCAACGAAGCACCAAGGGCAGCGTGTGTTGCTGGGTCGGGCTTCGGAACAGCGACATAATCGACAAAAGCGATTGGTTCTGCACCAACGCACAGCAAGTCATTGACGTTCATGGCCATGCAGTCAATGCCAACGCCGCCCCATTGGTTGAGCGCTGATGCGATTTGCAATTTGCTGCCAACACCATCGGTAGCAAGTGCGAGCAAGGAATCGCCAAATTCGATGAGACCACCGAATCCGCCGGGAAGATGCACGGGTGCGCCCGGTGTGCCGGGTTTGCGCGAGGAGCCCCCCAGTGAGGCGATGAGGGAGGCGACAGCCGAACCTTCGAGGTCGATATCGACGCCAGCGCTTGCGTAATCCATTGGTTCGGCCATGAACTTTCCAAAGAAAGGCGTTTGAAGAACCATCCGGCTTGAATCTCCGCCTCTTCAGTTGAGAGCGTTGGAGAGGAACGCAAGGCTGAGGTCCAACCGGTGGTCAATCCCTGAATGTGTGCCACTAAATTCCTCCCATGTGTGAGCGATGCCCATTTGGGTGAGTTGATCAACAAAATGCCTCGAACCATACTGGATGTTGTATTGATCGCGATCGCCGCAATCGATCCATATCGCATTTAGTTCTCGAAGGCCTTGAGATTGAGTCTCGATCATCACCAATGGGTCGTAGGCTAACCACCGCCCCCATGCATCCGGAATGATCTCACCAGTCCTTGCTGTGACTGGCAATTCAATGCCAAGTGGATTGGACGGAGAGGGGTCTCTGGGGTCGTATGAAGCAGCCATTGCACAGATCATCAGCGTGTGAAAGTCGGGCCCGGAGAGTTTCGGCGCAGCGCCCACATGGCTGACGTAATCCGCAGCACCACCATGAGTTGCCACATGGGTCAGGGTTTCTCCAAAGGTTGGCTTGAACATCATCTCAAAGCCGACATCACCTGAATGGCATGCAATCGCGTCCCAGCAACCAGGTGTGAGCATGGCGTTGACAACAGCCCCGTAGCCGCCTGAAGATTTTCCAACCAGGGCAGCTTTTCCGTTGGTAGCATACCGTTCAAACACAGCGGGCTTGAGCGCTTGACTCAACCATGAAGACCATTGACCCAACACAGGTGAATCGACGAATTGATTGCCGCCAAGACTGGTGAATGTATCGGGCATGACAAGGATTACGGGGTCCATTTTCCCTTGCTTAACCAACCGCTCATGGCGTTGCGGGATCGTTTCTGCAAATGCCTTCCAGCCAGCGCGAGCAGGACCCGAGGATGTGAAGGGAGCGAGGTAAATGACAACGCCAAGGTGTTTGCCTTGAGCCATTGCTTCAACGCCTTCAGGTGGAATGTGAACAAGCACTTCTCGCACAGTCGGATCTCCCAATCGATTGGTCAACAAAGGCGAATCGAAACTCCACCGGTCTAGCAGGCCAAGTGTCGGGGTGAACGCATGGTCGGGCATGGCTGAGCCTTGAGGTGGTTGCACATGGATGATGCGGTTCTGGCGCTCGGCCAGTGGACGCTCAGTTTTGTCAAAAAGAGGCGACTCAAACCCTCACACTCTCCAGTGGAAATGAGGGGGTGGCAAGTGTTTGAAGATACGCCTATAAACGGTTGGCGCTACACAATGAAAGTTCGGTTGGCAAACAACGTCCTATGGTGTTCAAAATGTTGCAAGAATTTGACCTTCCCGCTCGCTGGACATCCCTCATTCAGGATCACTTCGCTGAGGCGGTGCATAACCTTGCACAGATGTGGCCTGACGAACAATCCCTTGAAGTTTCATACCGTGTGATTGAGGGGTTCGATCACGAATTCGCACATGACATTGTGGAGCATCCAGAACTCCACTTTCACGCCTCAAACCAAGCCCTTCGTCAATTCTTGATCGATGCGGGACACAGCAACATGTACCCCTTTGTTCGCATCGTTCACCTCCCAAGCGATCAGATTCGGACGGTCTCACAATTGCGTGCTGACGACATTAGCCATATGTTGGCAATTGACGCCGTTGCGACTAAAATCACGGGCGTCCGTCCACGGATTTACGCTGCAACCTTCGAATGTGTGGCCTGCGGGCACACGATGGTCATCAACCAGCCGAACGAACAAGAATTGATTGAGCCAATTGAATGCCAACAAATCGACGGCGGTTGCGGTCGTGCAAAGCGTCAAACTCGGTTTGAATTGAAGCAAAAGGACTCCATTCTCATCAATTCACAATTCGTTGAACTGCAAGAATTGCCAGAACAAATGAAGGGTGGAATTCAACCAGAACGAATCCTTTGCATTGTCGAACATGACCTTGCTGGGAAACTCAATCCCGGTGACCGCGTCAAGGCCAATGGTGTGTTGTTCATTCGTTCCCAACGCAAAGGAGGAAAAGACACACCAGTTTTCGATATTTTTCTCCGAATCCATTCCCTTGAACGTCAAAACATTCCGCTCGAAGAAATCGTCATCACCGAGGATGAAGAATTAGAGATTAAGGAACTCGCTCGACGTCCTGACATCTACGATGTGTTCACCAACAGCATCGCACCCTCTATCTTTGGAATGGAGATGGTCAAGCGGTCGCTTATGCTCCAATTGTTTGGCGGTGTTGCCCGTCTCAACGCTGATGGAACCCGAAATCGCGGCGACCTACACATCCTCCTCATGGGGGACCCCGGTGTTGCGAAATCGCAACTTCTCAACTACATGGCCGATATTTCGCCACGTGGACGGTTCACTTCAGGCCAGTCAGCTTCAGCAGCAGGTCTCACGGCAGCAGCGGTGCAAGACGCTGCCGCAGATGGCCGCTGGACACTCGAAGCCGGTGCGCTTGTTCTTGCCGATCTAGGATTGGCAGCGATTGACGAATTCGACAAAATGAACGAAGGTGATCGTTCCAGCATGCACGAAGCCATGGAACAACAGAAAATTTCCATTTCGAAAGCGGGTATCAACGCAAGCCTTCGAACTCGATGCGCCGTTCTCGCTGCAGCGAACCCCAAAAGCGGTCGTTTTGAGCCGGTTTCAGAAGTACCTTTCACGGCACAAATCAACCTCGCTCCACCTCTTGTATCTCGATTTGACGTAATTTGGTTGTTGACCGATGACCCAGAAATGGAAAAGGATGCAAAGATTGCGAAGCACATCATCGACACTCGATTGCTTGGCGTCAGTGAATTGCTGGTGAATGAAGGCTCAGCACCGGATCCATCGAAGTCAGCGGCTGAGGCAGGCGTCAAGAAATCTGATGCACATGGCGAAGTCCTTTCGCGAGATTTAATTCGAAAGTATGTGGCCTATGCAAAACGAAGTATTCATCCATCGATGATTCCCGAGGCGCGCGAGAAAATTGTAAATTTCTATGTCGAAACTCGTAAGCAAGTTGGTGACTTTTCCGACACGGTAGCCATCACCGCCCGTTCCCTCGAAGCATTGGCACGGTTGGCTGAGGCCAGCGCGCGGATTCGCCTCTCACAAGTGGCGACATTGGAAGACGCAGAACGAGCCATCCGGCTGACACGACTCTGGCGAGAAGATCTCATGGGCGGAAACTTCGATGAAACAGCGCTTCAAACAGGACAAAAGGGCACGGCACGCAACCGGGAGAAGTCAATGTTCAACATCGTGTCCACGCTTGCTGTGGACAACAACGGCATTGCTCAACACAATGATGTGCTCAACGAAGCTGAACGCCACAAGATTGACAGAAACACAGCAGAAGACATTCTCGAGAAGTTCCATCAAGAAGGTCGTCTGTTCCGTCCAGGCGGCTATGACACCCATGGAATCCCTTGATGTTCATGGGTTTGAATCTTGAAGGATGAACGCTTGGGTGGACTCATGGCCGAACCTCATACCACTGAACCTGTCGGTGAAGTTGCAGATGCTTCGGCCCTCGTTCCTGAGCAACTTGGCTTCATGTGCGGCATTGAGGTGCACCAGCAATTGGCGACCGGGAAACTCCATTCCCGTCAACCAGGACTTCTCTATGACATCACCATTGAAACCGTTCCATCCGATTGGAAGCGCTTCGAGCGAAAGCTTCGTCCTGCTCGTGGAGAAGGCGGTGCAATCGACATTGCTGCACGGTTTGAATCTCGCCGAAACCGATCCTTCGTCTATGTTCAAAGCCCCAATGCTGGACTGATTGAACTCGACGACCAGCCACCACTTGACCACGATGAAGACGCCATCCAAATCGCATTGACGGTCTCAGCGCTTCTCGAGGCAAAGCCCGTTTCCTTGCTTCAAACCATGAGAAAAACAGTGGTCGATGGTTCAAACACAAGCGGGTTCCAACGAACCTCCCTCATCGCTACAGACGGGACGTTGCAAACAGACGGAGGCCCTGTAGGCATCGATGTGCTTTGCTTGGAAGAGGACAGCGCTCGAAAGTTAGACACCCTTTCCACTGCCAACGGTGATCAGGTCATCTACAACCTCGACCGCTTGGGATTGCCTCTCATTGAAATCGCAACAGCACCCGATGTCACATCGCCAGAACACGCCAAAGTCACCTCAATGGCGCTTGGTCGAGTGCTGCGGCAAACCCGAAAGGTGCGTCGAGGCCTTGGTAGCATCCGACAGGATCTCAACGTGTCATTGGCTTGTGGTGACCGAGTTGAAATCAAAGGGTGTCAAGATCTCAACTGGATTCCTCGCATCATCCGGTTGGAAATGTCTCGACAGTTGCATTTCTACCGGCTGGCGAATGAATTGCGGAGCATGCTTGACCTCGCCCCACTCCCACCAGATCGACGAAGTGACGAGGCTGAATTGGAATCTTCAATTGCAGCTGCCGTTTCAGAACATCTACCACTCAGACTCGTTGATGTTTCACCTTCTTTCGATTCATGCGAGTCGAAAATGGTCAAAGGCGGTCGTTCGAAAGGTCATGTTATGCTTGGGCTGCCATTGGCGGGCCTCAATGGCAAGATTGGCATCAAGGAACTTGACAAGGAGGGCGCTCAACTGCCACGACTTGGTCGAGAACTTGCCGGCGCTGCCAAACTCGCCGGTGTCAAGGGCGTTTTTCATTCAGACGAACTTCCAGCTTACGGCATCGAACAAGAGCACGTCGATGATGTTCGTAGCGCACTTTCATTAACTCCCAAAGACGGATTCATTCTTTGCCTCGCACCCCAATGGCAGGCCGAACTGGCCCTTGAAAGCGTTCTTCAGCGCGCTCGAAGGGCTTGGCATAGGATCCCGCAAGAAGTCCGTAATGTAGTCGTCAAGAAAGGCGCACCAGATGATGGAACAACTTCTCCAATGCGACCATTGCCGGGCGGTGCGAGGATGTACCCTGAAACCGATGTCCCTTCAATCGTCATTGATTCAGATCGATGGCAATCCACGATGTTGAGTCTTCCAATGAGCGACCAAGAGCGGGAGGAACGTATGGCTGGCTACGATGTTTCATCAGACCAAGCAAAGCAACTCGTAGCACGCGAACTTGATGACATCTACGTGGATCATGTTGGCGAAATGCCTCACAAAGGTTGGGCGAGCGTGGTATTGGAGAACGATGAAGCGCATCCAGAATTGTGTGCAAATGTTCTCAAGGTCAAAGAGCAAGGTGAGATCACAAGAGAATCGATGAACGACATCATTGCAGCGTTTGCTGGACAGCAACCAACGCTCGAGCAAATCGCAGCCTATGGTGAAGCCAACGGTTACAAGCCAGCAGATGAGGGCGATCTTGCTGCAACCATTCAAACCATTGTCGAAGAACGCTCAGATTTCGTCAAAGAACGCGGTATGGGTGCAATGGGCCCTCTGATGGGCGTTGTCATGCAAACGGTGGGCGCGGCGGACGGAAAGGTCGTTAGTGCTCTTTTACGAGCAGCCATTCAAAGCAAGATGGAGTGAGAGCCATGCGATTCCGCCTGCTACTTGTTGGCGCCCTTGTTCTCTTTTTGCTTCCAACCCTTCCAGTTCAAGCAGAATCTTCTTCCTTCCAAGAAGATTTTACCCTGCAATGGAGTCATGATTTTGGCGATGCATACATCACCACAGCACCTCTTTTTGCAGGCGAACGATTGTTCGTTCGCACCTCTGCTTCTTGGGGTGGAAGTTCGGCCCCTACAGTTGCCTCCTTTACCCTCGAAGGCAAGTTGGTGTGGAGTGAGTCCAATGCACATTCTACCCATCACGACATGGCACCGCTGTTGCACGTCACGGCAGGCAACGGCTCGTGTGGCGCTTGGCCTGAAATGATGATGATCGGCTGGTCTGATGGCAGTGTTGAAGCACGTTCACCAAACGACGGAACCCTCCTATGGTCCTACGAAACAGAGCAGGTGACCTGGGGCGTAACTGGGGTGATGGCTGTTGACGAGGATCAGATTGTCGTGCCAACACGTACCGGTCTCGTGTCCCTGTGTGCTTCGGATGGTTCGATGACCATGGAAGCCACCACTGGACTTGGTTGGCGAAATGGAGTGGTCGTAGGCGATGAGGAATACTTCTTGGGCGATGAATCAGGTGTACTGTGGGGCGTTTCAACGAACGGGACAACGCGATCTGTGGACTTAGGGGATGGAAAAATCCGGCATGCACCAATTCTCACCTCGGCGGGAATTTTGGTTCAACTTCAAGGCCAGCAATCAAGCACGATGTATGTTCTCGATTCGGCAAACTTGTCAACCATTCAAAGCCTACCAATTGGTCCATCTCCGGGCATCCCAGTTACTGCTGGTGCTTTCGTACTGGCCTTTGATTCCGAGGCGATTCGATCGTTTTCCTGCTCGCTTATTTGCGAGGAAGTGGACCGAGTACCGTTTCTTTCCAATGGGGAAATCGGATTGGTTCAAGACGGGCACTACATGCTCCCTTACAACGGCAATGAACAGGGGTGGGGCCTTGTCAACATCACAGAATATGGTCGCCTCCAAGTGCAAATGGTCACCACAGGTGCGGATGGATATGCCACAGCAGCACCTGGCTTCACATCAAGCGCAACCAATGGGGAGATACTGGCCTTTGGAAGCGATGGTGGCGTTGTCTATGTGCATGCAACGACAACCAACGTTGAGGAACCAGCCCCTGAGCAAAATATTGCGGCATTCGACTGGGTTGCTCAAGGGACAGTGTTCCTTCTCTACCTTGCACTGGGGGGTGCAGGTGTGCAACTCTTGCGCGGAAACGGGGCATCGGTGCTCAAATTCTTGAGCGTCTACATGCTTCTCATCGGCCTGCTTGTGATTGATCAAGTCGCAATCCAGTGGTCCCAAACCATCGATGAGTTAGGCCCCCAGTCCAATGACGAAGAATGGGATCCTTCGTGGAATGAATCTTGGCGAGGAACGCAGATTGTCTCGATCACAATTGGAGGTGAGGTGCGTGCTGCTGGCGGTTTCGAAGGCTATACCAATGCGCTCGATTTGACGCTCGCTGCCTGTGAAGAACTCGGCGTGGAAATCGAAACTGACGCCACGCGAATCGGTACCTATGTCCTGTCCTTTGATGGGGAAACGGGCGAAGGCTGGGAATACACCCTTGACGGACGTTTGGCAACGCTCGCATCCGATTATTCCACGATTGATTCAACGACAAGAGTTGAATGGTCGCCTGTGGAATCGAGGTAAGCCTCAAATCGTGGGGGCTGGTGGGTCGAACTATGTTCCAAGCCCTCGGCACGCACGGCCCTGAACTTTCACCCACAATGGGCTTGGTTCTGGATGTGCTCCTTTTGGGTGCTGCCTTCTGGCTATTGGCTGGACCAAACCGTCGTTCAGTCCATGATGTCGTTCTTATGGCGACCCTCGTGGTCAGCGTGTCATTGATTCGAGTTGTGATGCAACCGCTGCCAAACATTCAGCCTGTTACGGTGGCTTGTTTATTGGTCGGTGCCCAACTTGGCGCCCGCCGTGGGGCAGCCTTTGCCGTCATGGTCACCATGCTTTCCAATTTCTTCATGGGCGACGGGTGGTGGACTCTCTTCCAAGCAGGCGGATGGGCCATGGTCGCAGTGCTTGGCTCTCGGCTTTCATTGGTGGTTGATGGAACATACAACGCAACTCGAACCTGCTTCGCATCTCTCGGTTCCGCCTTCATCTTCGGTTTCGTGGTCTCTTTCTCGATCCTCGATGGAACCTTTGGTGCGATTGACTTCCTCTTCTACTTAGCCAATGGTCTCCCATTTGACCTGCTTCATGCACTGGGCAACCTCACCTTTGCAGTTTGGTTTGGCGCATGGTTCAGTTCAATTTTGAACGAGCAGGCTTCATTGGAATCAATTGAACGGGCAGTGGTGGAGCGTCATGGCATCGATGCCTGAAGCTCCCACAATGGTGCTGATTGTTCGCGACGACCTCCGACTTTCGTCAGGGAAAGTGGCTGTACAATGTGCCCATGCGGCCGTGTCATGCACGTTAGCAGCGCGGAAATTACAGGCTCGCTTGGTCGAGCGATGGCGCCAATCGGGTGCGCGTAAAATTTGCTTGAAGGCTGAAAATCTGAGTGAGTTGCAGATGCTTGCTGGCCAAGCACAAACGGCTGGCCTCGTGATGCATTTGGTCAAGGATGCAGGCCATACGGAAGTCGAGCCAGGCACAATTACGGTGCTCGGAATTGGGCCCGGGCCAAGACGCTCAATCGATGCGCTGGTCGGAGATTTGAAACCATACTGACCTTACGTCCAAACATGGGTCTCCGCTCCTTCATCCACAAGATGACAGCACCTCGTCCATCAGGGCAGATTCCAAAAGGGGCCATGAAAATGGTGTTTGTCGTCAATCATGGTTTGAAGATGGGTAAAGGAAAAATCGCCGCGCAGGTCGGGCATGGAGCGGTAAAAGCAGTGATGAATGCTGGTGAAAAGAGCCCCGCCTACCTAGAAGCGTGGCTTGCTACAGGACAGAAAAAAATCTGTGTCAAAGGTGATGATGCTGACCACCTCACTCGCTTGGAACAGGAAGCAAAGCAACTCAACGTCCTTACGGCAAGCGTTCATGACGCAGGTCACACACAAATTCCGAGCGGCTCGTACACAATTTTAGCCCTCGGCCCCTGCGAAGAACACCAGTTGGAATCACTGACGGGTGCGCTGAAATTACTCTGACTCCCACCGCTTTGATGAAGGGGGAGGGCCTCGCAAGTTCATGCGCCACTACTCTACGGACCGCATCGACTTGCGTTCAGACACAGTCACCCAACCCACACCCGCCATGCGTGAAGCAATGCACACCGCAGCTGTTGGCGATGATGTGTTGGGCGATGACCCCACCGTTTCCCAACTCGAACGACGTGTTGCAGAGATGTGCGGCAAAGAAGCGGCGTTGTTCGTACCTTCTGGCACCATGTCCAATGCAATCGCATTGAGGTGCCACACTTCACCGGGCGATGAAATCATCACGGCCAAAAACAGTCACATCTACATCTACGAGGGCGGCGGATACGCAGCGCTTTGTGGGGCGTCAGTCGCTCTTGTCGATGTTCATGGAGGGCTCATGCGGCCTGAAGATGTCCAAGGAGCAATTCGTAAGCAAGCAGGTTCTCTTTCCCATTATCCGGACGGGACGCTTGTTTGCGTTGAAAACACCTCAAATCGAGGTGGCGGCGCATGCTATCCGCAAGCCACCTTGGATGAAATCGCAGTTGTTGCAAAAGCAAACAATTGCGCTGTTCATATGGACGGTGCTCGGATCTTCAACGCATCTGTGGCAACCAATACGCCGCTCGATCGCATGGTTCGCGAGTACGATTCGATTTCGATTTGTTTGTCGAAGGGCTTGGGGGCGCCTATTGGTTCCGTGCTCGTCGGATCAGGCACCTTCATCGCACAAGCCCACCGTTGGCGCAAGATGTTCGGCGGCGGCATGCGACAGGCGGGGATGCTCGCAGCTGCGGGCTTGCACGCCCTCGACAATCATGTTGATCGCATGGCAGAGGATCACGGTCGAGCAACACAACTAGCTACCGCAATCAACGCAATCAACGGGTTCTCAGTTGATCTTTCAACCGTTGAAACAAACATGGTCTACTTTGATTCTGAAATTTCAGCAACCGATGTGATGGATGCACTGGCAGCTTCTGGTATCGACGTGCTTGACATTGGGCCTCATTCGTGTCGAATCGTTGTTCATCTTCACGTCACCGACCAAGATGTCCTCGAGGTAATTCGAGCCTTCGAAGACCTCGTTTAATCCTTGAAATACCCTCACTGCCTTTTCATTCATGGCGGCGAGGGGCACAATTGTCTGTACCGTATGCGGTGAAAAGAAAGCGATAGCGCCTTGTGCGCTCTGCGCCTCAATGATGAAAGGCGCACCGAAGAGGGATTGGGATTACGAAATCCCCTATTCGCTGCATGAAGAAGTGGCAGAATCCCTTGGTGGACCACATCCGAACGCAAAGCAACGATGGAACGCATTCAAACGTCATTTTTCAACACCAGACCATGTTGACTGGGCCAAAACGGAGAGCGACATGGATCCAGTTTTGGAAGCACCAGCCCCAGCGAAGGAACTCTTGACCATCGCTAAACGCATTGAAGAAGGCATCAAATTGACCTCGGCGGAGCGCCTTGTCTTGCACAAAGGGTTCCTGATGTCCGATGGTGCATCGTTCTCATTCCGTGAACAGCATGTATGCATGAATGGACGCCAACTTCCCCATCAAGTCCCAACGGTTTCGTTGCTCCGGGTTCTCGCAGATCCAAAACAGCGGTATGGTTGGGACATGAGTCGTTTGTTGACCGTTTTTGGATGCACCAAAACCGTTCTCGAGGAGCAGATGGTCGATGGTTTCCAGGACCGAGAACAAAGGCATGCTTTCCTGCGACGGCGGCGCATGGAGCGCCGGGCGGCTCGCCCAAGTCGACACTCAGTGTTTTCAGTTCTCACATGGATTGGATGGATGGCTGAAGAACACATCCCTCCTCCAACCCATCACATGTCCCATCCTTTGGGAGCCTGGTCGCGGGACATCAAACAACGTCTCAGTCGAGGGAATGACTTCGATGCTCGAATCGCAGAGGCCTTTCTCAATCACCCAGATGGACTGGTCGAACTCGCGTCCTACCCGTGGCTTGCACATTGGAAAAATTACAGAAGCACCCGCCAAGTAAACGCACCAGTGAAACCACCACTCCGGACTGTAGGGGGGAAAATCAAGTTGAGGGTTCGGACGAAAACAGGTTCGTCTCGTCACACAAACATCCCCGATGACCCTGCAATTTGGGCCTCACTGCTCGCCCATTCGCTTTCCCCATTAACTTCACACGAAGGAGAGGTATTGTTTGCAGTGCAACATAACTGGAGTTCAAGATCGAATTCTCCGAAACTTATCTCCGCTCCTCTAAAACGGTCGATTGAGTTCCTTAATTCGATCATCAAGGCTAATTCCGAACGGGCTTTCATTTCAGGCAAGCACATTTTGGTGGTCGGACGCGTCGGCCATTTCTATGAAGTAACAGTCGAACCAGGAGCTCATGCATCACCATTCAGGATCAAGTTGCTCACCTCGTTGGGCCCTAAGAGGTCGTCAGATGTTTGTATTCACCAAGGGCGGTTCCACTCAACGGTCCCGTTGGGCGATACAATCGCAACTGTCGTGCTTTCATTGATCGACGATGTCGGAAGCAGCGTCCAGGTCAATTCCTTGTTGAATGAACTGGCCCACAACGCCCCTATGGGTTTCCCCCATCTCATCAATGATGTTCAAAAAGCCATGATGGACCAATCATCATACCTCCAACTTCTCGATGCAGTTCGTCGATATACAGGCCTGAACGCCCCAACTTGGGTTGAAGAGCGCGGGCGCAACGGCCCAGAGTTTGACGAAGCCGAAGCGTTGGGACGGGGTGAATTGTTTATGCAGTACCTTCAGCATCGAAATTATCGGAATCACCAGCGAGACAGAAGAACGTCTGCGAGCGAGGCGAGGAACAAGGTTGCACATGCAGGGCTGGCAAAACGCCCCTATCCTCTCGACGCTTTGGTCAAGATGTGGCGTCTATCGGTCTTAGCCACAGGTGGTGAAGAGACCGATGAAGCGGACAGGCGAGGAAACCGTCGTCGCCAACACGAGTTATACTACGAAAATTTTCAAAGAAATGACTGGATGTTCTTGCGAAACCACGGACAAGATGAACGCGACGCTCCAATTGGGGATGTTCGTGATGGTGAACGACGGTTCTGCGAGGTCTTCCCAAGGGTTTGGGAAGCTATGCTGTTGCAACCGATTGGTTCACAGGTACGGTTTGCAGTCGCCGACGGAGGTGATGTTTCCTTTGAACACTGCCACCTCAATCTCACCCTGCGCAATGCACATGAACGACGTTTGATGCTTCGCTTTGCGACATTGGCAGGCTATGAAGAGCAAGATCGGGAGCATGGTTACCAAGTGTTTCAGAGAAGAGACCATCCGCGTCAATGGGCCCGAAGAAACCTAAGCGAGAACCTCAATCGTGTTCAAGAGCGCTTTGGATTCCGCGGCGCCCCACCCTGGTGGTGGCATTACATGGATGCACAGCCAGCACCCGACGAGGTTCCAGATTTTCGCTGGGAACTCGGCGTTGACTTGCGCGACAACCCAAGGCCGCAAATGGGTGGAGATTTCCAGCCTTAATTACCAGCGCCGTGCATAGGCTGCTGCTCCAATCATTGCAATGGTTGTAAGACTGTGAATGAATGGAAGGCCCGCTGAATCCTCGGCAGGGGTAAGGGGTTCATCGGGCTCTTCTACGACCTCGATGACTGGATTGAATTGGTACACGAGATGCACGGACAAATCATTTCCATCAAACGCAGCAGGTAGTTGGACATCCATACTTCCTTGGACAACATCGCCCAATGGGATGACAGCACGCATGATGTGAGGGTAGTTCTCTAAACCGTTGGAACCATCTTCGAAGTAAGCAGACGCCTCGACCACCCAGAGGTATGCCTGGAGCGATCCTTCTCCAAATTGAGTTTGGTCGATGGTGGTAGACCACGTAACGGTACCACTCAAGTCTCCGGTAGGAGCCCACCCGAACGTACTGGTTCCGTTTCCGAGAAAGAGAGGTTGTTGTACAACGGTAGTGAAGTCTTGTTGAAGGCTTTCAGATTGTGCCACACTGCCCTTGATCATCGTTGAACCATTGAACACCACTGCTGGAGGGGACCATCGGCCGTACCGGTCATGATATCGCTTATCGATTTCATCAGTTCCAAATGGGTCCTGGACTTCCGAAATCGACCGATGCGTATGATACTGTTGCATTGAGAGATTGTTTTCCACATCATCAAGGGCATGCTCCACATCCACACAGTTCGAACACCATGTAGCGGTGTAGACTTCAACAATGGTTGGAAGATCACTCAAGTTCACGGTGCTCACCGACGAGGTGTTAGCCTCGGTGGATTGGCCACCAAAGACAGCCCCCGCCTCCAGGGTTTCCGCAGCGCCAGCGCTTGCAGCAGTCGCGCAAAAGAGCGTTGCAATCAAGACGACGAAGAGCCTTCTTCTGAGTTCCATGCATCTGCCAAGCCTGCCTTTTCTATCAAGGTATGCTCAGGATGCAGCGTCGCAAGGATCTCGAAACAGGTCATAGCGATGAGAAGGAAGGCGCCGTTGTAATCAACTTCGCCCGAGGCTTCGGCCGCAGCAAATGCTTCGTAGCGAGAACGAATTCCACTGCCAGTCATGCCGAACACCGCAGCAAGGCGATCTGCCATACCAGCTTGGAGGCCAAGGCTCACCAGCGTCGCATAGAACACAGCGCACACAGCCATTCGCACCTCGGTGTTACCGGTCAGTGCGTCGGCTGTACCCTCCTCGAGCAGGGCCAAACGTGCCTCTGACTCAGCAGTAACCTTCGCGTGGTCTTGTTCCGAGAGCACGTCCTCGCTGAGCTTGAACAACATGTCGTGAATGTGGTGAACAGCCTGCTCGACACCGTCTTCACGCCTCTCAGCAGGTGTCTTTACCGGTGGCTGCGGCTCCCAACCCATGGTGATTCGCGCCTTGTAGTGGTTCAACAACGCTCGCTTGGCGCTGAGCAGTTGCTTGCGTTTGATTCCGTATTGGTCCATGCCAGCACGGCGGTCCATCTTGGACAAGAGACCGAGGTCGCCAGCAACTTCCACAGCAGCCATGGCCATCATCACAATGCGCTGCTCCTTGCCATCGCCCCGAACATCTGCCTTCTTGCGGCAAATCGCCTGCTTTGGCATGCCAAGGCGACGCTTGAGGTCCTTGTTGTCGAGTGCTTGACGCTGTTCCTCATGCTTGCCCTTGAGCGGCTTGCACATCATCTTGACAAACGGCTCTGCGGCTTCCATGGCGTACTTTCCGTACATCTCTTCCACCTTCTTGCGAACAGATTCCCGTAGTGGGTGCTTCAAACGCACAGTACCTTTGTCGATTTTTCGCAGACGGTTGAATTTCTTCCTCGCTGCCGCATTCAAGCCAGCGGTGGACATGTAACTGCCGTTGGTGCCCATGTTCGCGTTGACGTTCTCGTCGTTTCGAACGGCCTGGTGCGTTGCAGATTCTCCACCGTACGTGGTTTTGCCAGCATTCGCGTCCATGATGTCCTTCGACGGGGCGGTGATCCCGCAGAGATCACAGTACAGTTCGGCCTTGTTGGCATCCAGCAGCATCTTCCCAGCTCCACAGTCGTCGCACGCTTGTTCTTCTTCGTTCTTGTTT
>QXYC01000030.1:0-11345 GCA_009887095.1 Candidatus Poseidoniales archaeon | reverse complement strand
ACCGTGTTCCTCAAAAACCCTCGACAGTATCAGTGAAGGGGAGGGCGTACAATGAGCGGAGATCGATTACCTTGTACCATTGAAATACAGCCTCCAAACGAACATTTCCCCTCTTGGCTCACACAAGCCTTTCTCGAGGGAAAGGCAAATGCCCTTCTCATTCTTTATCCAAACGAAGAAGCCCGCAAGCAAGCCCTGAACCTCCTTTCAGGGCACGATTTGGCCGTCGATACCACTCACCATCTAACGCTCCCTCGTCTTGTTGACTTGCTTCACCTCGACCTCAAATTACCGAGAAAGCTCGAAGCCGGCCCTGCGTTGTTCAATGTGGTCCATGAACTGACAAAACAAGCTGCAATCAAAGGAGAACTTCCGCTTCTCTTCGCCCCAACGAGCGAAAGCCGCACATGGCGGCCTTACAATACCGAACGCCTCACTGCCCTCCATACAGCGCTCATGGATTTGGACCACCCTTGGCGGTGGGATGGCGATCCAGGGGCAAGAGAGTTCCACAAAATACTCCAAGATGTCGGAAAACGACTCGAGGGTACCCACCCTTCACTCATCCAAAAAAACCTAACCAAGGCGCTCGAATCCTCCACTACGCCGTTTACACTGAACGATGTTGAAGGGGTTCTCCTCCTCGACGCCGCACCAGATTATACTGAATCGGAAGTATCGTTGCTGCGTGCGCTCATGCTTCACCGTCCAATTCATCATTTGTGCAATCCAGGTTCGTTCCGACTTGGCTTTCATGGGGCATACATCGATGATGTTCCCTATGTGACTCAAGAAACACTCCCTGAATGGATGCCTCACCACACCGTCGTTTCTGATGCCGATGTTGAGGCTGGAGACGGGCCAGAAATCCGGCGGATTCAACTTCACCAACGAGAACATGCCCTTGACGCAACGCTGGAATTGATTCGCTCCTATCGCACTTCAGAGAACGGGACCATCATGATTGTCGATGGCCAAGCAAAGGGCAGAGAGGGCCTCTGGCGCGCTCGCCTTTCAGAAATCGGAATCGACATAGCCCATTCACCAGATCCACTTTCGTCGGTTCCCGGAATCAACCACCTGCTCCGCTTGATGCGAATCGGCGTTGGTAACAATGCGTGGTCAATGTCCCATCTGCAGAGCCTCACTTCCCATCAGAGCATCGCACTCGTCAATGGTGGCGTCGCACCAGCAGTTCACCCAACGCATGACACTTGGTCGCCCCGCCCCCACATCGAGGTGCTCGAAGGGATGGCTCGCTCGTTCCACGTCCGAGGTGGCCCTGGGGCGCTGACCCGCTGGATTCGCACCCTTGCAGCCGCAAAACCACAACTCGGCCGTGATTCCGATGAAGCACGTCAAGCACTTGAGGAGACCCAATGGTGGCTGGCCTGTGTTGCTCGAATATGGGCCCCGTTCGTAGATGGCGAAGAGCAGCGTGTCCTTTCGGAGCGCGTTGAGGGGTGCATCACCCAAGCGACTTTACCACTGCCTCAACCCCTGGGGACAGGCGGTTCATGGTTGAATCACATCCTTTCCAACTTAGATTGGAACGCCCTTCTTCAGCGAACAGGCGCCTATGACCGAACGGTGTCGGCCCTGCAATTGTTGGCAACCGCCCATGCTGCTTCCGACGGGTTATTGCAAAAAGCAGGCATTACCATCCCCTCCACAGGTTTGGATTTCATCGAACACCTCGAACGCCTTGTGTCGGAGACGAAGATGCCAAGCGGGCGCGCTTCAAGCACTGATGTGAAGGTGCTCACACCAGAAGACGCACACGGGGTAACCGCCGATCTTGTTTTGCTGGTCGGCATGGATGTTGATTCGTGGTCGATGAAACTCCCGAAGGTGCCATGGCTTGATCCACCCACGAAGCTCAAACTCGGTATGCTTCACACTGATTTAGTTGTGAGAAAAGGCAGACACCACCTGCTTCACTTGCTCGGTGCAGGAACAACAATTGTACTCTTCGACAGCACGTTGGAAGAAGGCGGCGGACCAGCCGCGCCCCTTTCCGAATGGATGAGCGACGCCCAACGCTCAGGCACCTATGATGCTCTTCAAGGCATACCAAGTTTTCTTCCTGAAGCCTCGGTCACCGGCCAACACCCAAGTCGCTGCTGGCAATTCGACCCAACAACGCCAGATCACAACTGGCTTTCGCCACGACCTTTCACAATGGAGGCGGTTGGAGGGGCAGTAGCAGGATATCGGTCGGGCCATCGAAACCGTGACGCTCGTCAACGCTTGGGACTTGCCTTGAGGGAAGGTCGGATTGGAGAAGGGCAGGTCAATGCTGTTCACGGAATCGCAATGGCGTATGAAGCGCCAATCACCAACGACCGAATCCAACGTCAACCGACCTTCAAGGACTTGGAAAAGGGCGATTACATGCTTTGGGACACACAAAACGCCCTTGCCACGACGGACCTCCTTTCGTTAACGCCAACATTTGCTCAAGCAAAAGTTGGTTCTCGCTCTCAACCACAATGGCCCCATTTAGGAATGAAGAAAAACGGTATCACAAGGGGCGTTTCAATCGATCCAAGGCCCCTTCCGCCTGCCCAGTTCGAAGGCACGGTGGTGTCTGAAATATTCGGGCAAACTGCGGTTCCAATTCGCCGGAATGTGTGGTCGGCAAGCCGTCTTCAACCATGGCTCGCTTGCCCCCGTCAAGCATGGATGACGGGGCACCTGAAAGCACAAGGGGCTGAAGAGGAACTGGAAGACATCGACCACCGAACTCGAGGTCAAATCATTCACGATGCTGAAGCTGCAATGCTTGGAGCTCATGGCATCCCAATCGGTGGCGAGGCGCGCGAAGCAGCCACCCCCCTCCATCTCGGGCCATGCCCAACGGACCAAGACGGTTGGCAAACAATCCTTGTACATCTCGAGGAAAATGTCCCGTGGCTCTCTCGTAATGATGCAATCGCAACGCATCGCTGCAGGGACTTGATTGGCGTCACGCCATCCGTTTGGAAAGCTCATTTGGATGGTGAACAGAGCATCGCTCCAGGTGGCCGACTTTGGAGGATGGTGCAAGCTGACTACCAGTTGGAACACGCTGCGCCAATTGCGTGTGAGTGGTCGGTGGCTGAAACAGGTGCGTTCTCAATTGAACTTGATGCTTCAAACGACGAAGATCAACCAGCTCCGTTCAACATCCGCGGGAATGTAGACCGCGTGGACACAATTCATCTTTCTGAAGACGCCCACGCCGCCGCATTCCAAGCGGGTCTGTTGTCAGACGCAAACCATGACGGGCCACTCGATTTCCGCAATCCTTCCGCATCCGGGGGCGCTCGCCGTTGGGTCATCATTCGGGATTTGAAAACGGTAAGTGGTCCAAAGAAAGGGAAAAGCGGGCTCCGCCATCTCAAAGCACTGTTCGATGAAATCCAACTTGCAATGTACGCCCGGGCATGGGAACTTGCCCACCCGGGTGATCGAGTGGTTGGAGTTGGTGTGATGGAAGTTGGCGAGACATCAACTCATTACGTCGAACTTGACCCTGAAATCGAACCCTATTTGCAGGGCTTATCACTGGGTGAACGAACCGATGTTCTAAGAGATCAATACCGTTTCATCGATGATGAGTCTTACGAAAGCAACGGGTTCAGAGCTTGGATGTATCAGCGCTTACAAACGGGCCGCCGCGCCGTAGATGTGGCAGGCTCAGGCCTCGTTCATCCGACACCGAGTGCGGGCTGTTCGTTCTGCGATGTGCGTTCTGTTTGCCCGTCGTCCATTCATGGAGGTGAACGCCGATGAGCAACAGGCGAATTCCATTCAACCACAGCCAACGACTGGGACTCGATATCGATCGTCACATTGCATTGGATGCTGGGGCTGGGACAGGAAAGACCACGGTCATGGCAGAACGGTATGTCCAACACCTCATTGCTTCGATTCAACGCTCCACATTGGTCCTTCCTCACGGGCCGAGGGAACCACTTAGTGGTCATGGGTCATTGCGAGCACCGGCTCGAGAGCGAACCGATCGTAAAGAGTGGCAAGGACTTCTTCCAAGCGAAGTTGTAGCGATTACCTTCACCAAAAAAGCGGCTTCTGAATTGAAAGCACGCATTCGTGCACGTGTTGCTGCGACGAGTAAATCACCGGTAGACCCAGACGACCCAGTTCGAGTGTATGACCCTCGGATTCGCTCGGATGCCGATGTCGAAATGCTTCTTTCTTCGCTGGATGAAGCCCCCATCTCGACCATTGACGCCTTCCTTTCTCAATTGCTTTCACCCCATCTCGACCTCGTGGCTGTTCATCCAAGCAGGGAACAGATTGCACAGGAACGAGCACCACTGTTGATCGAGGAAGCCCTCCATTCTGCTTGGAGGGTTCGTACCATTTCTGATGCACAAGAAGCTGGCGTTCTTGGTTACGTCAACTCTTTCATTGAATCAAGAGATCGCATTGCCATCGCTCTTGGTGGTCAAGAACAGGCATCAGTGGTTCTCTCGGGGATGCTTAACAAATCACTCTTTGTGGAAGAATCAAAGCGTTCGATTGAAGCCCACGCACACCGACTTGGTGCTCCATTCCATCACGATGAACCACTTCCTGAACAACTGTTCTTGGAAATGTTCCTCGAACCTGTAGCGACAGAGATTGATGCCTTCGCCAGCCGGCTTCGCGAGCATTTGAATGAATTTGTCGACCTGTACCTTGGACACAGTGCAGCATATGTGACGCCTGCGGAACTTACGACCCTCGGCGGGACTCAAACGCGGTTCAGACACCTCGTTCATATGGCGAGGCATGCGTTCCCCGAAGATTCGATTCTTCGCATGCAATGGGTGTGGAACGTGGCCATTGCGGCTGCCGGTTCAATCAAATCAGACGGAACCAAAACGAGTTATTTCCAAAACGCATCGTTGCCCGCTGTCCGTCAAACTGGATGGCACCCTGGTCTTGTCACCAAATCCAAAGCCAATCTGCCGAAACCAGAGAAAGATGCCATCAAGGCAGCCGCCGACCTCATATGCAACGAAATGTCAGATTTGCTCAATTCACAAACAGGCCGCTTGATCTGTTTCATGGGAAGAAGCGCAACGCTGTTGGCGCCAGGCATCGAATCGCCGTACTTGCCAGAAACCAGCATCCACAGTATGGCCGAAATGGATGTTGAATTCTACGATACAGCCGAACTTGGTGGTCCGATGCGAATTGGTTCTGCATTGCAATCGAGAATCTTGATGGATCTTTTACGAGTCCACGGCGCCTGCAAGGACATTTTGACACAGCTTAAAGCCCAAGAAGGCGTTCATGATTTCGACGATATACAGAACATGGCCGCCGACCTCTTGCTCGCCCGCTGTCCCGACATGGTGCGATTTGAGTACCCTCCAGAAGTTGTTGATGCACTCGATTCACTCGGAGATGAGCCATGGACCGACCATCATATTTCACGGGCCCTCGTGCTTGCCAATGACGATGAAAAATGCGCAGCAGATTTGCAACGCCGATTCCACATTCTTCAGACCCTCCGCCGTCAATACCGGGCCTTCATCATCGATGAATATCAAGATACCAACCCCGCTCATTTCCGCTTGTTGGCCCGACTATGGGGTCACCGAATCTTGCACAGCGGCGAACCAGACCGACCGCTTGGCCCCTGGGATCCGACAATCTGCATTGTCGGGGACATGAAGCAGAGCATCTACCGGTTCCGGCAGGCAGAAGTTTCAGTCATGCTCCGTGCTGTTGAAGCCATCCGAGAAGCGAACCTTATCGAAATGGTTGAAGATCGCTGGGGCCCCGGTGTTCGGCGAGAAGGGTTTGGTCGCGACCCTCGGCCAATCGGAGCCGGAGGTGAAACGGCGGCGTTCATCGTAGGGACGGCGATTAAGCCGCATGAAACGCTTTCAGCCCCTTACGCTCACCTCTCTCTCGGTGAAGACCTCGATGGTTTTGCGCCAGAATTTTCAGGAACCGACCGGCAGCAAGCTCGGGCGGAGGGCCTCATTGATTTGACGAGCAATTACAGAACAAAACCAAGCCTCGTACATACGATGAACGGCATGTTCCGTGATGTGTTTTCTCCAAGGCACCACCTCTTGCCGGGGGATTGGCATGCTTCTTCTCAAGATTTGGTAGCGGGTCGAGATGAAGGTGATACGCCGGGCGTGCTCGAATGGTTGATGCCCTTGTCGACCGAGGAAGGGGAGCAGTCTTCGGATCTCCTCGTCCCAATGGATGTGTTTTCAAATCCGAAATCAAAGGATGTCCACCTGGAGCATGAATTGATTGCCGGCCGAATTGCAGCCCTGTTGGCCGGTAATCCGACAAGAGTGTGGAACGCAACGACTCAAGCCTATGAGCAAGTAGAAGAAATTGATGAGCCTGTTGCGGCTTCTGAAATCATGATTCTTGTCCACTCAAGAACCCACGTGCCCGACCTCATACGTCGATTACAAAACCGAGGTATTCCTGTTGCTGCTGACCGCCAAGGCAGTCTTCTTGACCGCCCAATTGTGCAACCCCTCATGGCAACTCTCAACCTGATTGCGAACCCCCAATCCCGGGCTGCAGTGCTTGGTCTTGCCCGCTCGCCTGTTTTGGGTTTCACAGATGGTCAAATCGAGGCTATGATGGCAGCGACCCCCGGACATACTTGGTGGACGCACATGGCTCAACATGCGCCAAACCAGCAGGTTGGCGCTCTTGTCAGTCATATCGGTGAAATTGTCGCAAAAGGCGCTCTCTACGAAGCCATCGACGCCGTTCTTGACCACTCGGACCTCCTTGTCGCCTACCCTGAAGATGCAGATCGACAAAACGCTGAGGCTTGGTACATGCTGGTGGCTTCAATTGGCAATGAACTTGGTCACGAAGCTGCGGCGATTTATTCTCGCTTGTGCGAACTGCACCGGCTTGGTCAACGAGGGCCACCTGCCACCACCGTTCCTGCCGGTGGAGCGGTGAGAATCATGACTGTTCACAACGCAAAGGGTTTGGAAGCCAGCGTTGTGTTCGTTGCTGGATTGTTCAAAGCGGGTGCTTCAGATTCTCAACTGAACAGCCGAGAAAACATCCTTGTGACGCCTCAAGTGATTGCAGGCCGCATCAACCCATGGCGTTCTCAAGACCGCCCGAATGATGGCTTATGGGAATTCACCCAGCGGCTCGATCAAGCACAAACTCAAGCGGAGCGCCGTCGCTCGTTCTATGTCGCATTAACCCGCGCACGAGACCGCCTTATTCTCGTCGGTTCATACGCCAATGATGCTTCTATTAACGCTGATACCGGGGAGATTGAAGTGAAGGTGAAAGCCTCACGAAGCACCATGGGCGGCATGCTGTTGGAAAGCCTTCGAAGCTTAGCCTATGAGGCGCAGGACGAACATGCACCCTGGCTCTTGGAAGGGGATTATGGTGCTGACGAGTTGCCATTCTATGACAAGCGTACGCTTTCGCTTAACCCGTACAGCCTTCTCCATGCCTCACACCTCGGACCCGCTGCAATCCAATCAATGCGGCTCTACCACCATCCAGATTGTTTCGAAACGACACAAGTGACGACACCGCTCCAAGACTGGACAGCACTCGAGCAACGAATTAACGCCATTGATCCTGAACCAGTTGAGGCAGCGCAACCGCTTGAAGTTCGACAATCTGTGCGGATGACAGCTCATGGCTTGGACACGAGCAGCGCTTGCCCAAGGCGGCACTGGCTAACCGAGGTAAAGGGATGGATTCCAGAACAACTCAAGATGTTCGGGGCCCATCAAACAGGCCCCTCTTCCTCAAGCCAATTCCCTCCAGCAACCTCTTTTGGAACAATGATGCACCGCCTTGTAGAACTTGGTTTAGCCAATCCGTCAAAGGCTGCCTCGCCGCATTCGACACCGCTGCCTGAGGCATGGATGTTTGACGGCGAAGATGGGCTTGATGATCCTGAAATTATCTCCAACGTTCTCGGCGAGGAAGGATATTCTGTGTCAGAAGATTCGAAGGAGCAAGCCATGGCTATCCGCACCCATGAACGCATGGGCACCCTTGGTAGGCTTGTTCGAGAAGGCCTTCTAGGTCGCTTGGCGGCTGGTGAAACCCATAACGGCTTCAAGGTGGAAGGCCTGCGAACAGAACTTCCATTCTATCATCGACATGCGGTGGCAGTTGATGGAATCCAACGGTCCACCTTCAGCATTCGGGGATCGATTCCTCACGCAGTGCTCAGCCAATTGGACCTCATTTTCGATGGAAGAGCAGACCTCGTACTTGCACTTCGTAACGAACATGCTGATGGCTTCTTACAGGTGGTCGACCTCAAGACCAAAGATTGTCGAGATGGATTCAATCCGACGGATCCAAGCCAAGGCACGGCGTTGCAGCAGTATGACGGGGATCGCCTCAATCCATATCCATCGACACCGTCCGAGCGTTCAATCTTGGATGAACACCGCCTCCAGTTGACGCTGTATTCCATGGCGTTGCAGGCAGTTGAGGCAACCAAACCCTCCGAGGAACAACGGAGCATCCTCCCACCCGCTCTCCTTGTCGGTGCTTCGGGACGGATGCTGCAACTGACTGTGGAGGAATTTGAAGAAGCCCAACAAGAACTCAACGAGCATCTCCAGTGGATTGGCCATCTTGCAGCAGCTCCACAATCGCTCGAAGAGCCAGATCGCCTCAGTCCTGAAGCGGCAGAACCTTGCAAGACATGCCCGTTCTACAGTGGTGATGTCCGACTCTGCGCCCCCGCAGGTGAGGCACTCGGCATCCCTCTTCCAATGGGAGAGGATTAATTCGAAGCCTTGGTTCCAATCATCACCAAGGTGCCAATGAAACCGTCCTTTGCTGCAACTCGGTGCATTTCGACATCGGTAAACCCTGCGGCAATCATTGCATCTTTCCATTGGGCTTCGCTCAGCATTGTCATGTGCACATTGAGGGCTTCAGGCCATCCATGGCTGTCCTCATTTTCGAGGTAATGATCGACGCCTGCGACCATCACGCCTGCATCCTTTAACCACTCGTCGTGGATGATTTTTAGCATGGCCGCTGGGTCGTGGAGGTAGTAGAGGAATTCCATGCTGTGAAGGAAATCAAAAGCCGTGGCTGGTTTCCATTGTGGTAAAACAGCAAGGTGAAACTCACCATCTCCAAGGGCCTTTGCTTTCTCAATCATCGCTTCAGATCCATCAACGCCAACGGCCCGTAGGCATGTTTCGTGCGATTCCAAGGCCCGACAGACCCATCCGTTTCCGCATCCAACATCGACGGCAGAATACGGCTTGTTGACTCTTGGTAAGGCCAAATCCAACATTGCCTTGACCGAAGCAGCATGGCCCCGTTCCATTCCCTCATCCTTGTTCTTTGTCGCCCATTCAGAGAACAACTCAGTGGCGGGTCTTGTGCTCATGGCTTGCCGTTTGGTGGGTATTTCTTGAACATGTCCCCAAACGAAAGGAACATGGTTGGCCGTTCTTTGGACACCTCATGCTCGACACAACCACGACGATTGAAGAGGTGCTGTATTCACCGATTGAACCCTACGATTCTGGAATGCTGCAAGTCACAGATCTCCATACAATTGCTTGGGAGAAATCTGGAAACAGCGAGGGCGTCCCTGTTGTTGTCATCCACGGTGGTCCAGGTGGTGGGGGCCAACCCGCTTACCGACAATACTTCGATCCTGCGAAGTTCAACATCATCCAATTCGACCAACGTGGATGCGGCCAATCAACACCTCATGCAGAGTTAAGGGACAACACAACCCAAGCCATGGTGGCCGACATTGAAGCACTCAGGGTGTCCTTTGGCATCGAAGAATGGCATGTCTTTGGTGGCTCTTGGGGGTCAACCCTCTCACTCATTTACGCCCAAACATATCCAGATCGAGTCACGAGTCTGGTCCTCCGTGGCATTTTCATGTGCAGGAAAAGCGAACTGCAGTGGTTCTACCAAGACGGTGCAAGTCACATCTTCCCAGATGCGTTTGAGCCGTACCGTGAACACATTCCTAAAGCGGAACAATCGAACCTTATCGAAGCATATTATGCTCGCCTCACGAGTGAAGACGGTGATGTGCGCCGAGCAGCAGCAAAAGAGTGGACTCGTTGGGAAATGGCAACAAGCCGCCTGTTTCCCGACCCATCCTACCTTGAAAAAGCAGAAGATTTGGATTTCGCAGTTGCTTTTGCACGCATTGAATGCCACTACTTCATCAACGCAATCTTCGTTGAAGAAGCTCACATCTTGAATCACGCATCAGTCATCGAACACATTCCAACTGTAATCGTCCAAGGGCGATACGATGTGGTTTGCCCAACACGCAGCGCATGGGAACTGCACAAAGTTCTGCCAAATAGCAACCTGATTATTGTCCCCGATGCAGGCCACTCGATGGGTGAAGTGAGCATTGCACGAGAATTGGTCGCCGCAACAGATGCCATCTCTTCATGATTTGAAGGCCAATTTCAAGCCATTTCGCAGGGTCGTTTAGGCGTCGGCTTGATAGGGTGGAGTTAAGTGGACTTACATGGAGGCTTACCTCCCGGTGATACCATGACAGAAGAAGGGACCGTCACGCCAGAGATTCGAATTCAACAACTTGAGGAACAACTCGCAACTGAGACCGACCGTTTGCAAAAGTTGTTCGCAGCCTACGAGGCTGTGGAAAAGGAACTCTTCGACGCTCGAACTGAAAATGAAGTCCTTGAGAAGGAAATCATTGAACGGGAAATCGAAAAGGAAACCCAAGAAGCACTGCTCAACGAGCGGGAAATCAGGGTCCGCGAACTCGAACTCCGTGCAGTCAAGGCAGGAAAGCAGGTTGAACACCTCAAGCCAGAACTCGAAAAGATGGAAGAAAAGTACTCCCGTGAAAAGGATCGACTCGGCAAGGTTTTCGGCATCGCAGAGGAGTTGGATAACGACTTGCGTCTCGCCGTTTCAGAAATGAAGGCACGTGATGATTGGTACGTCGACCACATGCAAATTTTCGAAGACCTCAACAAGGCCATCAAGCAACGCTACGACATGATTGAGCGAGCGGTTGAAGCCGAGCGAAAATCACAACACATGTCCCGGGCGTTCACAGAACGAATGGACGACATGGTTGAGGCCCGTGCCGCTGACATGACCATCGAAGAGGCCGAACAAATCACCGTTGAAACCGAATCCGCATCCGTCGAAATTGTCGGCGAAAGCGCTGTTGAAGACCTTCTTGACGATGGAAAACTCAACAACAGCAACACGGCTCCAGCAGAAGCAGCAGCAGAAGCAGCAGCAGAAGAACCTGCAGTTGAAGCTCCAGCAGAGGAGACAGCAGAAGAAGTTCCCTCCGACTGGTCCAATGGCGAAGACCCCTGGGCAGAGTG
>QXYC01000003.1 GCA_009887095.1 Candidatus Poseidoniales archaeon | reverse complement strand
TTCGCATGGTCAGGCCTTAACCTGCGTGAAATTAAACCATTCCCCAGCATAATCGCTTTCGGATAGGTTCAGAGGGTGTATCCGAATACCCATTGCTCAGGTATTGGTAAATCAATGGGCTTGCAGTGGGTCTTGTCAGACGCTACCCACTGAAGCGATGGGTAATCAAAGGGATTTGACCATTCTTGAACTATTCCTCGTACAGGTTTTGAGCTCAGTATTGGATGTGGACCAACTTCATAACACGATCTGGCCCAGCCATAATCGCATAGAAATCGCTGCCACCAATGGTTGAATCGCTGGTAACATATTGTACGCCGTCGATTGTTCCAACCACTTGAATGGTCTCAGTTGCAATGTCGTAGGAGATGTAAACCTCCTCCTCAGCGACAGAATCCCAAGCATAGCCGTAAATGAGCCCGGTTGTGGCATTGATCTCAAAACCACTTGGACTCATCAAATCCGTATTTGAGGATGTCAACACCGTTGAAGAAGTGTACATCATGTCATCTGTGCTGACATTCAACATAGTGTATCCCCCGCCTTCCATCCTTGCACTGATGTAGTAATTCTCACCATCAAAAGCAGAAGCTCCACTACCAATGCCTTCAACATCGACCAATTCACCATACTTTGTGACAAGACCGTTCGACGGATCAACCGTGATGAGATAGAGATCAGGATTGTTGTTGTTCGCTGATTGACCAGGTGATGCCGTTCCTGTACTACCGGTTGTCGTATCCGCTGCATATGCGTAGATGATGTCGCCCGTGTGATTGTATTCGAGAGCACCAATACTGCCGAGTTCTGGATGATTGGTGTAATCAAACTCAATCATGCTGTATTGAGTAGGATCACTAGTGGGGACGTGAACAAGATAAATCGTGGAACCACCTCGCATAATAGCGAAATATTCTCCATCGGAATATGTTGCAATGTTGCTGACCAACTCGATGCCCGTCAACTCCGTCAAGGACGTCACAGCACCGTTGGATGGATTAATGGAAATGAAGTGTTCAATCTCATTCACACTGTCCCAAGCATAACCATAGAGCATATTGGTTGGGCAATCGATTTCAATGCCACCTATGTTCGTGAAATCAGGATGTGCTGAGAGATCGAATGCAATCATAGTGGAGCTGTAGGTTCCATCGCCAGAACCACAGTCCGTCGTACCGGTTGAACCACCGCTTGATGAGCCGCCTCCCGAGGATCCTCCACCAGAAGAACCGCCGCCGGAGGAGCCTCCACCAGAAGAACCACCTCCAGAAGGATCACTCGAATCATCTGTATCGTTGGTTGGCGTGGTTGTACCCCCAGAAGAACCTCCCCCTGATGAGCCACCAGTGTTGTCATCCGTGCTGTTTGTGGATGTCCCAGTACCTGAGCTACCACCATTGGAATTTCCAGAACCGGAGTTCGGATCGGTACCGTTGACGGTCGCTCCATTATCCGTAGCGCCCGTGCCTCCAGTGTCATCTTCTGGAGTGGTATCGTCTTCAGTTTCTGTCACGCAACCTGCTAAGACGGAGGTGCTGAGAAGAAGGCTGAACAGGAGAACAAGCAGTTTATTCATCGCCTATGGCTGAACCTAGGTGTAATTAACATCTATGCTCTCTCTGTGGGAAACTAAATCATTCCCCAAGATAAACGCTTTAGGACAAGTTCAGAGGGTGTATCCTAATACCCATTGTTCAGGTATTGGCAAATCAAAAGGCTTGCAGTGGGTCGGTGCTAACGCTACCCACTGCAGACAGCCAACAGAGATGGATTGGTACCATTTTCGAAACCGTTTGCATAATAGGACACGGGGATTTGCCGACAGCATGGACCCATCCGATGAACAAGCGGGCGCATGGACTGAGGCATTCGACGCCGGAAAATTCGTCCGTAAATCGAGTGAATTCCGCGATCACATTGAAACCGACGGAACCTTTGGTGTCGAGAGCGGTCGCTATCACCTCTATGTCTCCTATGCATGCCCGTGGGCCCATCGTACGTTGATCACAAGAACACTTCTTGGTTTGGAAGACCATATTACCTTCGACGTGGTTGATTGGCGAATGAATCGAGATGGCTCATGGTCGTTTAATCCAGAAGAAGAAGGGGCGACTGCAGACACAGTGAATGGGGA
Source organism: Candidatus Poseidoniales archaeon (assembly GCA_009887095.1). Classification (GTDB taxonomy): domain Archaea; phylum Thermoplasmatota; class Poseidoniia; order Poseidoniales; family Poseidoniaceae; genus MGIIa-L1. Next base: position 27,093 of record QXYC01000003.1, on the reverse strand, counting down.
AACCAGCCTTGAAGGCGTGTACAACCGGGCCTTTGCAGGATGGAACGAGGGTCGAGGAATCGGCACGGTCCCAGTTCTATGGGACCGCCAGCACAGCACGATTGTCAACAATGAAAGCCGTGAAATTGTGAGGATGTTTGACACTTTTTCACAAGCAGGTCTTGGCAACGGGGTCTCTCTTTGCCCGCCAGAATTGCGACAGGAAATCGATGCCATGATTGATTCTAATTACGAATCTGTCAATAATGGCGTTTACAAATCTGGTTTTGCACGCACGCAATCGGCCTACGAAGAAGCTGTCACCGCTCTTTTTGCCCGCCTCGACGCGTTGGAAGCTCACCTCGAAGGAAGGGATTGGCTGGTTGGGGAAGGAGCCGGACAGATCACAGAAGCAGATATCTGTCTCTTCCCCACGCTTGCAAGGTTCGATTTGGTTTACGTGGTTCACTTCAAGTGTAACCTTCGTCGAATCATCGATTATCCAAATTTACAAGCCTTCGTTGAGCGTATGATCGATTTGCCCGGCATCAAAGAAACATGCAACTGGCATCACATGAAGGCCCACTATTTCTGGTCGCATCAGAACATCAACACCTTTCGAATCATTCCCTTGGGGCCCCTTGAAGGCGCTCACACAAAGTGATGTACTCATTCGGTTCTGTGGCAACGAGCGAGTGATTTCCTGGTGATTGGCGAGGGCCATGAGTTCTTGATTGAGTTTACAGCTCCAAAGGAGAGTGGTTCATGGGCGACATCGGTGATTTTGATCCAACCAATGAACAAGGTGAGGCATCAGATGATGACGAAGGGTTCGGGGTCTCAGAGATGCATGCTGCACCGATTGGCGAGTTCTATCGATGGTGTGGCTGACCCTCGTCGATGTTGCATGCCATCAGCGAGAGGAAGTCTACGAAGTTGAGTTCGAGTGAACTCACAACGGCGTTCGAATGCCCATTGCCCGAACAACGCACCATCCGGCACGAGCTTCGAAGATTGCGAAGGCACCTCCGAAAACAGCACCGGCAGTGGCAAGCCACCAAAACGTTCCGTCAACAATACCGGTAGCGAGACCTCCTGCCAGAAGCAGTCCGCCTGCAAGTGAAGCGATTCCGCCTTTGAGTCGAGCGGCTTTTCCCGCAGCGTCGATGTTACATTCGAGTGACATGATTATCCCAACCATATGCGGTTATATGAATGACTGTTTTTTTACTCCCTGAAAAGTCCCGATTCATTCCGAAATCGAATCATTTGAGAGTATAGCATCCACAAGCGGGCCAAAGGTAGCGCCGTGTGGATGTGGTGAAACAACGTTTGCAGCCGACTTGACGACATCGAAAGCGCCTCCGACTGCAACCGCCCAATGGGCATATTCGAACATTGGCAAATCGTTCGGTGCATCGCCTACGCAAAGTAGATCGTCAGGTGACCAGCCCATTTTTTCAAACATCACTTCAAGTCCGGTGCCTTTGGAGAGGTGGGGTTCCATCAAGTGAATGGCAAAGCCTGTACGGACAACCGAGAGGTGCGACCACTCACTCGATGCGATGTTGCTCTCGACGGCGGCTAAATCTTCGTCAGGAAAGAGGCACCATTCGCTTTCTCGCCAGCGGTTGGTTTGAATTCCATTTGGGTCAAGACCTTCGATTTTTTTTCCGAGCCATTCCGCAGCACGTTTTGCTTCGCTTCCATCGGCTCGAACGATTGGTTCGCCCCATGATTTGTGCCAGATGACCCCTCCATTTTCACAGCATATTGGGCCACTGAGGTTCAAAAAGCGCCAAAGTCCGTAGGTAATCGCCCGCACGTTGCCGGTGGCAAGCACAACAGGAATTCCAGCATCTTCCAACCTCCGAAGCGCTTCAACAGCCCCAGTGTCCAACTGCTTCTTGTCGTCTGTCAGCGTGCCGTCGATGTCAACAGCAACCACTTTTGGTCGCCAGCCTTCAGGAAGCCACTGCATATCCTTGCGAGGAAAGATGTTGGCGTAAAGATTGGCTTCTTCATTTCACGCAGTTCATTCTTAGCACTGCGAAGAAGGGCAGGCATTATTTGGGTCGCCGCCCCCCCCGAGATTATGGACGGTGGGGCGGACGATGAAATCTTCCTCTCCCTCGAGGAAGAGGCGCCGGTTGCGAAGCAACCACGAGCGCCGAAGAAAGCCCCTCGTGCCAAAAAAGAGACCCCGAAAAAAACCAAGAAACCGGAACCAGTTTTGGATGCTGAGGTTCTCGATACTTCGGTGGTCCAACAAGCCACGGGCACCTATGAGTTGGGGTGGCCTCTGCTCGGAATGGATTGCCCAGACTGCGCCAGCAAGGCCACTCGGGCACTCGACACACTTCACCAAGCGAACGACATTCATGTTTCTGCAACAGCGGGTACGGTTCGTTTCAAAATTGACTTGGAGTATGGGCACGTCGCCGAGGTATCGTCTGTTTTGCGCTCACTTGGCCATGCACCGGATGTTGAGCATCAGGAACTTTCTGGAGTCAAGGCTTCTTCAGTCGCTACAAGAAACGGGATTGAACTTCGCAAGGTCTCCAAATTATTTCGTCAACAACCAGGCGTGTTGGATGTCGAATTAAGCGACGAAGACCGAATTATTCTGCAATTGGCCCCAGACGCTTCCACTGAATTGTTCGAAAAACGCAATGCTGCTCTTGAGCACATTACAGGGGCTCCAGTGAAACTAACCGCTGCAACATCCAGCCGAATACGACCCGACCAATGGCGATTGATTGGTGGAGGCATCGCTCTTCCTTTGCTCGGTCTCGTTCTTCTTGGTGAAATCCTTGGCTGGCCCGAAATGCTGCTCGGTGTGATTGCGATTCCAGGTTTAGCCATTGGTGGCAGTCAAATGTTCAAAGAAGCACTCGCATCGCTTTCAAACCGCCAAATGGGCTTCCAAGTGCTGACCAGTCTCGCTGTGATTGGCGCTGCTATTCTGGGAATGTGGGAAGAGGCACTGATTGTAGCAATCTTGGTTGCCTTCACGGCTCACCTCGAAGGGGATGCCCTTCTCCAAGCCCGTAATGCAATGCAGGGGGGGCTCGATCGACTTCCACGAAAAGCACGCAGACTCACGGGCGCCACGCCTTCAAAGAAAGGCATCGCCAAGGCCGTGTCTGCCGGCACCTTTTCGTTAACCATGGCCTCATCTGCGCCGTTGCTCGGAGCTGATGGATGCGCTCTTCCTGACCCCGATGCTGAATATGAAGAGGTCCCGATTGAACTCGTGCGAATCGGTGACCAGATTGAAATTCGAAGCGGTGAATTGATCCCCGCCGATGGACGCATCTTGGAAGGGTTTGGCGCTTTGGACAAAGCCCCGCTCACCGGGGAATCTGTGCCGGTCGAAATCAAAGAAGGTGATGAAATTCAAGCAGGTCTTGTCCTGGCGCGCGGCCCGGTTGTGATCGAGGTTACAGCGGTGGGCGAAGACACTCGATTGTCGGGTCTCATCGATGCAGTTCATACCTTCCGAGAGGAACCGCCACGCTTGCACAGCATCATTGAACGGTTCACCGCTATTTGGGTCCCGGTCGTGCTGTTTGGGGCCTTTGCCGTGTGGTGGTTTCTGTTCCCTGAAGATTGGAAAATCATCCTCCTTCTGTGGGTTGTTGCATGCCCGTGCGCGTTGCTCTTAGCCACACCTGTGCCCCATGCTGCGGCGCTTGCCCGCTCGGCCCACATTGGAGCCATTGCTCGTGGAGGGGATGTGATTGAACGCCTTTCGAATGTCAACCACGTGTTGCTTGACAAAACTGGAACCTTGACATCTGGAAAACCAAGAATTGGAGAAGTGGTCATTGCAAAGGGGCGACGAAGGGATTCAGCTTTGAAACTGGCCGCAGGGTTAGAAGCCCGCTCTTCACACCCCTACGCCATGTCGGTGATGGAGTACGTTCGCAAGGAAGGGTTCGAGGCGACAAAGGTCAATGTCATTGCAGATATTGAGGCTGGTGTTCGTGGGAAAGTAGGCGGCAAAGATGTGGCCTTCATTCGATACGATCGAGCCAAAAGCCTCGGTGTAACGGTGCCGAAAGAAATCAAAGAAGCATACGTTGCGGCAGAAAAAGAAGGCCATGGCGCTAGCCTGTTGGCACGGGATGGGAATGCATTGGCGTTGTTTACATTCATCCATGACGACACCCTTGACGGAAGCCATCTGCTTATTCCATCCCTGTTTGAGCGCAACATCACAGTCGAAATTCTCTCTGGAGACAACGAATCAGCGGTCAAGGCGTTTGCCAAGAGCGTTGGTCTGCCTGAAACATCAGCTCATGGGGGATTATCCCCAGAGCAAAAGGTAGAGTGGGTTCGAGGTCGTTCACAAACACACGTGACCATGATGGTTGGGGACGGGTTCAACGACGCAGCAGCGCTTGCCGTTGCAGATGTCGGTGTTGCAGTTGGGAGCGGTGAGACCGTTAACCTCGAAGCGGCTGATGTACTGGTGCCGGGCGACAATCCTCAAATGTTGACAGAACTGATCGATTTGTCCCGTCGAGCTCAAAACATTCTGATTGGGAACCTTGTCATCAGCGTCGGCATCACCATCGCGCTCGTCGGCGCGGTCATTGCTCAGATGTACGATGAGTTGTGGGTGGGTGTTCTCATTCACGAGGCGTCGGTCATTCTTGTGATTCTCAATGGTGCCCGTCTTGCGGGTTCAGAGGGAGCAATCAAATTACTGCGAAACATCTTGGTCTCTTTGTGGAGGGACACCAAGAACGCTTTCTCGATGCTTGCGACGCGCTTGGCATCATGAGGCACGCCCCACGCGGCATCTTCAAACCATAGAGCGGGTTCTTCCCGTATGGTGAGCACATGGCCAGAGTACGAGCAGACCCAGTCACGACAGCCCTCGCCCACCCCACACGACGAGCGGTTTACCTTGCGCTTTCAAACGTTGATGAAATGAGCACGGTTCAAATTGAAACACAACTGGAAGTCGATCGGTACAACCTCTACCATCACATGAAGAAACTCGCTTCTCTTGGCTTGGTGGAAAACCATCGCGACCAGGGGAGAGCCCGATGGTGGCGGATTGCTGCACAAGTGGAACTTCCTGAACTCCTCCAAGCCTCAAAGGCTGTGCAGCAACCCTCACCGGCCGCACAACCTGTTGATGCAACAACGACCACAACATTGCCATCAGGGGTGCTTGAAGCAGTGGACCACGGTGGTGAAATTCGTGTCATAGAATTGACTGGCTCGAGGGATCAGGTTGGTGCCAAGAATATGCTGGAACTTCTCGCAAAGCAACATGGGATTCACCTTGATATGCCATGGAACTTCTTACCCGAAAGCATTGTCTTGATTGCTAAGAAACGCTGACCAATGACTGTGTGGAAGACATCAAAAACAAAGACAGGGAGGCTGAAACATGAGCGAAGAGTCCACGGTTGAATCTCGAATCTCGCCACCCGCGTTAAGCTGCCCAAAATGCCAGGGTTTGTTGCCGAGCGGTCTCGGAGAACTTCAATGCAAACTGTGTTCTGCAAAAGTCCGGGTTGACCACCCAATCACTCGGAAGAAGTGGGAGGAGGAAAAAGTCGGTTGCCCTGAATGTGGCAAGGTTCTGATCGTGGGCGTCAACAAGCGACCAGCCCACCTCAAGTGTGCTTCATGCACCCATCACTTCACGCTAACACCGCACACCCCCAAAGTCGAAATCACCTGCCCTGGGTGTGAACGCCAATTGCGAATGAAGCGAAAACCCGGCGAACGAAGAATTGATTGCCCTGCATGCAGCACAGTCTTCAATGTCAAATTTTGAAGTACCTCGTATCTCTAAACAAGTCCGAGGATACGGCGCCTTTGGAGTTGGCAACGCCCCCCCGAAACAGCCTTCCTGTGCCCTTCACCCGTCGCGCTCCTTATCTATGATGAGAAGTGCATGAAACAGTGGATGGGATACGATGTTACCGAGCGCAAGCAAGAGTACTGAGGCACTCGATGCTGCCCGTAAGAAGCGTGAAAACGCTGACAAGGTGGCTCTCTCAGCGCTTCGTTCCCAATTCACCTCCACCCCCTCCACATCGCTCGACCAAGCGAACATGACCTCGGCTCGATTCCGCCAAGAAGAGCGACTCCGTGCAGATCTTCGCAGGGAGCGCAGGTTGCGACAACAAGCGATTGCAGAGCGAGTGTCAGCCATGCAGGATGCTCTTGCCGCAGACCTTGCTGTCCAACACGAGTTGACCCTCGATCAACTGGAAAAGGAAATGCGAGAGGCGATGGAGCAAGACCTGAGCATGCTCGAACACGATGCCTTGGCCCGTGAAGAATCTCGCATGCGAAGCGAACTTGATCTTCGCTTGCATCGACAACTCGACGCCATGAAAGACCAGTTCGAGGTTGAGCAAGACCGCCGACTGGAGGAGCACAAAACTCAACTCAAGGCACAGATCGAATCACAACTCCATGAAGAACATCGACAACGCCTCGACATTCAGAAGGAACGACTTTCCCTTGATTTCAATCAACAACTCCAACACCGAATCCGAGACATTGAAGCAAACATTCAGGCTGAGATGGAACGGCGTTTCGAGGAGATGGAAGCCAACGAGATCTCACGACTTGAAGAAGGCCACAACGCTCGCCTCGCCGAACGTGAAGAACAACTCCGACGGGGCATTCGCACACGATTGGAGCAGCAACTCCGCACTCGCCTCAAGCAACGAGAGGCGCGTCTCAAGGCAGAGTACGAACGCCGAAGCCTCCGTTTGGAAGAGGACATCGCTGAGCAACTCCAATCTGAACTCGAAGGTCGGCTTCGTCAAGAAACCGAAGATCTCGAAGAACGAATGCGCGAGGACGTCGAACTTGCAATCGCACGCCGTCGCGATGAAGTCCGCATTGAGATAGAACAACAACTTGAGTCACGCCATTCCGAACGCTTGGCAGAACGAAAGTCACGGCTTCGAGAAAAATACGACATCACGTTCTCCAAGGCCATTGATGACATCTCACGCACCCTCAAGGCCGATGTGGACGCTGAACTTGAACATCGTATGGATGAAGAGTTTACTTCCTACCGAAGCGCACGAGAAGCTGAGATCCAAAACCGCTTGGCTCGCTTCCGCTATGAGCGGGAGGCTGAACTTCGTGAGCAACTAGAAACGCAGTATGATGCCAAGAAGTCCGACTGGTCCGAGCGGCTTGAACTCGAATTCCAATCCCGCGAAGCATCTGCGCGAAAGGCCATCATGTCTGAAGTCGATGCAGGACTGCGCAACGAGCGTTTGACCTTTGAGACCGACTTGGATTTGCTCAAGGAAGAAACTTCGCTTGAACTCGAGGTGGACATGGAAGAGCGCCTCAATGCCTTCCGTGAGCGCAAAGAAGAGGAAGTCGCTGTTCAACTTGAACGCCAGCTCGACAAGCGTGAAGAGATCATGCGAAACAAAGCACTCATCGATGTTCGAAAGCGCGAAGCACACATTCGTGCTGAAATCGAGGCGCAACTTGGCCTCAAGCGGGCTGAGATACGCAACCGTCTTCAGGGCTTGACCGAGAAGATGGACGCATTCAAGGAAATGGCAGAAGACAAGATGCGAGATGCTGTGACCAAGCAAGTCCAAGGTGAACTGGACCGAGACGAGGAAACATACCAATCTCGTGAAGCCGAATTCCGAGAACTCCAAACCACCGACACAAGGGCTGAGAAGCGCCAAATGTGGATGCAATCCATCTCGGGACAGAATGCACCAAGCCAAGCAAGCGCTCGCATGGATCCAACAGCCTTGGGCGCTCGCCCAGACGCTCTCGGTGCCGCTGCGGGACGTCCGATGCGCGGAATGCTCGGCGGTCAAGCTCCAGCACAACCGAGGATGGGTCTTGCAGGCATGCGCGCCCCAGCCACCAGCAGCAAGCCACTTGCAATGCCAGGTTCGCCACTTGTGAAGCCAATCAAGGCGCCTCTCGGTGCCGCATCTGCTCCAAAACTCGTTCAACCAATCCAGCCAAAGGTCGTCCGCACCCCATTGCAGCCGGCAAACCAACTGGTTCAACCGAATGTGACACCTGAAGTTCAGGCCATCCCTCTACCGACGTCCGAAACCAGCGATGCTTCAGTGGCGGAAATTCCGGCGTCCACTGCAGAACTCGAGCAAGCTGTCGAAGAGGAAATGGCACCAATCGAATCTGAAGTTGAGCCGGTTGTCGAAGCAATGGAAGCACCAGCAGAAGCAGGCGTCGAGGCAGTTGAAAGCGAGGTTGAGGACATTGCTGTTGAAGCAGTCGAGGTGGAATCGGCCATGCTCCGACCGATCACCACTGTCTTGTCACCAGTATCAACGCCTGAGCCAGTCAAGACAACGACGCTCAAACCTGTGCCTCCGCAACTTGTTCCTAAGAAGGCGCGAGGGGCACCTCCAACCATTGCTCGAGGCAAGTCACCAACACCGAAAGACAAGCCATCAACGGCCACAATCACCCCCGTTCGTCGCTTGACGCCTCTGAAAATTAACCCAGCAAAAAAGGTAAGTTCAGAGGAAGAAGATGAAGATGCTTGAAGTCGAACGCTGCTACACCAAGCATCGGCTCCTTCATATTGATTGAGGGCTTGGGTGAGCCATGAACCGATTTCTTGCGGTATTCATGGCCTTCACAATGCTTCCCTTGATTGCATTCGCGCCAGCGGTTGCAGCATCGGATGTGGTCTTGATTGATGCAGGCTACACGCACCAGACTTCTGCCAAACTCGTCCACTGGGAAGTGATGAACGACGGCACGGTGTTGACCGTTGACGGGAACGGAAACCTTAGCGTGAATGCGTTCAGCAATGGCATCCTCGTTCCCCTTTGGACCATTGATCTTAACGTCACAGCGAATGGGGCACGCCTTGATGATGCTCAACTATTGACGGCCGTCGCTCATGATGAGGGCGTGTTTGTTGTCCATATGGAACTCCAAATTGCGAATCGCAATATTTCGACCTCAGAACGAGTCAACGACATGGATTGGGACAGTGAAGGCGACTTGTGGCTTGCATACTTCGGGGGACGCCGACGAGCGGAAGAATACGACAACGAAGGAGCCACTGGAATTTACTCACCGCAGATTCAGAGCGGTTTTAACTCATTCATTGTCCTTGCAGATGGTCGGCTTGCACTGGGTGGAATCGATTCCACAGTGACCATTGCTGATAACGGCGGTACAACCCTCACGACCCTCAGTGAGCCCGGAGGCATAGTGAATGCCTTGATTGAAGATCATGATGGCAACCTCATCGTAGGCTCGGCAAACGGTGCAGTCTATCGGTACAACACTGATTCATGGGCTGTCGAAACTCTTTCGCTGAGTCATGGTTCATCGGTTGTTCATCTCGAAGAGGTGGACAACAGCACCTACATCGCTGGAACTCAAAACGGCAAAATCACCATGATTGATGGAGCCAGTTTTACTGAAGAGGAAACATACACCTCCCAGGGCCCGGTGGTTGGAAGCGAAACCGAATACACAGGTCAAGTCTACATTGTCACATCATTCCTTGCATACTCCAAGGTCCGTCTCTACGATTTGGACACGGACGGTGACGGTGTTACCGACACGAACGATGCCTTCCCAACTGAAATCACACAATGGACAGATGCTGACATGGATGGTTACGGTGACAACATCAACGGATTCAACGGGGATCAGTTCCCTGAAGATGGAACTCAGTACATCGATGCTGATGGCGACGGACACGGTGATAACCCCGCAGGCACTGAAGGCGACTTGTTTCCTAACAACCCAGACCAATGGCAAGATCGAGACGGCGATGGCTACGGTGACAACATCCAAGGGCAAGATGGAGACATGTTTCCTGACGAACCAACGCAGTGGTCAGACACCGATCAAGACGGTTATGGCAACAACCCGGATGGCTTAATGCCTGATGCATGCCCAACACAGAATGGATTCTCCAAGTACGATCGGTATGGTTGCATAGATTCAGACTTGGACGGTTATTCCAATCCTGATGATTCCTTTGGTGTTGAACTCGGCGCCGATGCATTGCCAAATCAGGGCACTCAATGGCTCGACCAAGACGGCGATGGATTTGGCGACAACACCACAGGTCTCATACCCGACGCTTGCCCGTGGGAAATCGGTACTTCGACCCGGGCTTGGATACCGAACGCAACCGCATCCATTGGCTTCATCGAAGTGCCGTCCTTTGGATGTGAAGACCTTGATGGTGACGGATGGGTTGACCGCACTGAATCCATTGGCATGGATCAAGATCCTTCTGAGCATTTCGACAATGACAAAGATGGTGTCGGTTCAAACGCAGATTATGACGATTCACGCCCACTCGTTCAAACCGAACAAGATCACTGTTTGCTCAATTTCGATGATCTCAGCGATGCATGCATGGGCTGGCGCAGCGATGCGTACCAATCCTACCTCGGTCGCAGCAAGGGAATTAACGAAACCGACTATTCCTATGCAGCATGGAACGCCAGCAAAAATGCAGGCTTGTTGGACAACGGTGGGGAAGTGGACTCAAACACGCTCAAGCAAGTCATTAGCGTCGGGCTGGTCGCTTTTGCTGGTCTCTCAGTGGTCATTGTGGCCATCGCTGCACTCAGTAAGCGTCGTCAAACACAGAAAAACATGAAGATCTATGGCACACCGTTTGCACCAAAAAACAAAACGAATTCAGCATCGGCAGAGGCACTCGAGGGAACGGCCGGATTGTCAGCCCAAGGTGGCGTAGAATCGGATTCGGCATGGGACGACGACGTGGCAAGCCTCGACTTCACTGTTCAAGACGACGACCTTGATGCTACAGATGAGCTTTCCACAACCATTGACGCCTCTTCGCTGTATGGGGAAGAAGACAGCCTCGAGGACATTGCGGGTATGCCATCCCAACCTAAAGCCAAGCCGGAAGCACAGGCACAAGAAGTGACCGAAAAACCTAGCGAGGCTCCACCCGTGCCCGCAGCAGGACTTCCTGATGGATGGACGATGGATCAATGGAAATGGTACGGCCAAGAATGGCTCGATAAGCAAAAGTGATTCGAGCGTTGAACTTTAACGCCAGACGATTGGCAATGATTCCCGCAAGGCGCCAAGTTCCTCGCCTGAATAAACAGACTTCCCATCCTGCTTGAGCGTGTTCATAATCAGCCATAGAACGCCGTTCCAGGCGGTTGAACGAGCGAAAATTTCCACATGCCCGCAAGCAGCAGCTTCCAGCAGTTTCCCTTCGTCGGTGTTTTCATTGAACAGGGCACGGACCAAATTACGAGCATCAAACTCGTAGCCAGGAGGTCGCCATTCCATCATGTGATCACACCTTGAATGGAGCCAAGTTGAGTCGATCGACAAGGTGTTCAACCTCGACATCTGCAACCGCCTTCATTCGTTCACGGAGGGTTTCAATCTCACCGTTCATTTTTGCGATTTTGTGGGCTCGGACCATGTCCAAAAGCAATTCATTGACGCTCTTATGCCCACTCGTGCTGCGCATTGTGTTCAGTTGTCGTCGGACTTCGTAACTGACGCTCACAGACGTCATTCCTTCACCAGTCATTCCAATCCCTGCTCGCGACTGCATTGTCAAGGCTACTTAACCCCCGCGAAGGATGCACACCCGAAAGTGTGGTTTTCAGACCTCTATACGGAGACTCAGCACACTGGAATCAGCGGTTTTTTCGGGACCCGAGAAGACGGGGTACTTCATTGACGCCAAACTCCCTGCGCATTTCCTGCACACGCTTGTGGAATTCCTTTGCCAAGGTCCAATATTCGAGGGAACCTGCACCAGCCCCAGAGTTGGTTGGCTTGTTGAGAAGCACGGTTGGTGCGCCGCTCCAAGGTGCTTCAGCCACCTTGACAAGCCTGCGAATTGTGGTTTTGAACAATTTGTTTGGCATCTTCTTGTTGACTTCATCGCACACGTGGCGACTCAGTTTGGAACGTGCATCGACCATGGTCATTGCAATACCAAAGATTTTCAAATTTCGATTAATCCTCCGTTGGATCATCTTGATTGAGTTCATCAGCATGCTGAACCCTTCGAGTGCATAGTATTCAGCTTGCACCGGAACCATCACCCAATTGGCTGCACACATCGCGTTGATGGACAACAAACCGAGGGAAGGCGGTGTATCGATGATAATGTAATCGAACTCATCGATGATTGGCATAAGCGCCTCTCTCAACCGAGTTTCACGACCAATTTTGTGGCTCAATTCGATTTCAGCACCTGAGAGGTGAATGTCGCTGGGCAACAGCCAGAGGTGGCCAACCGAAACACTGTCCGGTGCTTTCTTGTTGTTATTGCGCAAACTCCAGGCGTCTTGCATTGATTCAGTCAGTTCTTTTGGACCGATGAGGTACTCTTCCATGAGCGGCAGTTCTTCTCCAGAGTCGTTGGTGAGCAAGTCATAGGATGTTTTCTTGACATTCTTTTTCTCAACACCGAACGAGGTAGCACAGTTTCCTTGTGGGTCCAAGTCGATCAGCAACACCTTGGCTTTTGGAAGGCCTTGGCGCTTCGAACCTTTTGCGAGAGCAGCTGCAAGATTGACTGCAGTCGTGGTTTTAGCGCAACCGCCTTTTTGATTCGCTACGGCAATGACCATCTTGTACGGATTCAACTCTTCACCTCCTCTGACATGTAAAGGAGAGACGCTCTCCCCTTTGAATGCAACCACAACGGTCCAAACATCAAGCCGGTTGGATGACCGGGACTGGAACTTCCGAGAGGATTTTTCGCACGATGTGCATTCCAGTGATTCCACGAATCTTTGCTTCTGGCTTCATGTTGATACGGTGGGAGATCACTTGCAATGCAATGCCTTTGATGTCGTCGGGAATGACATAGTTTCGTCCAGCGATTGCAGCAGCGGCACGGCCAGTCTTGAACAGCGATTGGGAGGCACGTGGCGATGCTCCGTTGGTGACACGGTGGTCTTCACGTGTTCGTTGCACGATTTCAACGATGTAGGAGAGGATTGCTGGATCGACGTGAACAGTCTCCAGCGCCTTCTGCATGGCGACGACCTTCTTTGGTGAGGTCACCTGTAGAATATCGTGACCGTCCTTTCCTCTCAACTTGCGTCGGGCGAGGATTGCCTTTTCTTCAGCCCGGTCTGGGTAACCCATGCTCATCTTCATCAAGAAACGGTCCATTTGCGCCTCTGGGAGCGGGTATGTTCCTTCTTGCTCGATCGGGTTTTGTGTTGCAATGACAACGAAAGGAGCTGGGAGTTTGTGGGTAATACCCTCAATGGTCACTTGCTTTTCTTCCATTGCTTCAAGAAGCGCAGCTTGTGTCTTTGGCGGGGCACGGTTAATTTCGTCAGCAAGGAGAATGTTGGAGAACAGAGGTCCTGCACGGAGTTTGAATTCACCCGCCTTTTGGTCGTACATGTAGGTTCCCATGATGTCCGAAGGGAGCAAATCCGGAGTAAATTGCACACGCTTGAACTTGCAGCCGAGGGCTTGTGCGAAGGTGTTTGCAAGCAAGGTCTTTGCCAATCCAGGGAAATCTTCGAGGAGGATGTTTCCGTTGGAGAGAATTCCCACGGTGACACGGCGTAGGTTCTCATTCTTTCCAATGATCACCTTGCTGACTTCGTTCATGAGGCTGTTTGAGATGGCGGAAACTGTGCCAATCAAATCTTGAGCGCCGGGGTTTTGACCCATTGCGGGTGCTGCTGTGAATCCTGCTTCCATGGTAAGGCCTCCAAAGGACAAGTTCGCAACCGCGCCCTTCCATATATGAATGTGAGGGGGTGACAAGTCAACAAAGTGTCAGCCCAACCATGGGCGTGTCGTTCGACTCAGCGTCCCCAAAAGTGGTTTTCTTTCCTGTGCAAGCGAATCAATTCATCCAAGATTTCTTGTTCCACTGGGTTGAGTTCAATCTTCTTCAGTCGTTTCGCATGGGATTCGGGGACATCCACATAGAATTCATCCAATTCCTCAATGTGCCTTCCAACAGTCGGTCCATTGATCGCCACAGCCACTTCGTCCCCTTGATTTGCTTCCTTGACATCTTCCGATGCCCGTGTTCGTAGGCTCTTGATTTGCCCAACAGGGGTGCCATCAAGTTTCATCAAACGCTGTCCAATGTGGACTCGGCCGCCGAGCACTCGCATGCCAACGATGGCTGGGCCTTTTGCTCTGAAGGTGTGATCCTTGAGGTAGAGCAATCGTCCTGGATACACGAGCGATTCACGTAGTTCGGCGGCCATTTTCTCAGCCGTTTCTTCCCGCCATGCTTCGTACGCATCCAAGATGTGGTAAATGATGCTGCCACTGAAAAATTTGATTTCGGAGTCATCATCGTTCAATGAATCAGCAACCTCTGAATTCCCTTTGACAGAAAAACCGAGAATGACTTTGTTGAGTGGATCTTGTGCGGACTTCGCCATGAGTATGTCCCGCTTGTTGACAGGGCCCACGGTTGCTTGACGCACAGGGATTTTCAACTTAGCCAATTCAAACCCGAGCGCTTCCAAACCACCAACGGTGTCTGCCTTGATGACCACACCTTTGCGTTCCTCTTCGGCCCCTCTGCAAGGGCCCTTCTTCGTGTGTGCCTTGAAATCCACGCGAGGAAAGACCTCGTTGCACTTTGAACACATGATTGGCATGGAGTCAAAGATCGCTCGCCATTCCTGACGAATTGCGTTCTCAGCCTCTTCCTTTTGTTCTGGTGTGTTGGCGAGGTACAGCGTGGTTCCAGCAATTGTGTTTTCGAGTTTTGGTGCGACGATTTTAACGCCGCATGCCGCCTCGACGCTGTCGAAGTTGACCCATCGTTTGCCAGCATCTCGCATTTCAGCCATGCCTTTTGGTCGCTTTAGTCCCTTGATGTGGGTCTCGAAAGGACCGTCGTTTGCAGCGACCATGATTTTGTCTCCAACCTTGAGCTCGCCACGGTAGAGAATAACGTCAATCGTCTTACCCATACCAACTTCATCGCGCATCTCAAGCACGGTTCCTTCAGCAGCGCCGAGCGTGTCCGTCAACCGATCTTCGAGGAATCGCTCTGCAAGACCAACGGTGACAGCCAACAGGTCTTGTAGGCCTTCGCCATCCTTTGCAGACATTGGCACGAGGGCGACATTTTGACGGAAATCACGAATTTGGTCGTACCGTTCAATGTTGAATCCATGTTCTGAGAACTGGCCAAGAAGTTTCCAGTAGCGGTCCTCGAACAAGGAACGTACATCTTCCCGCTGTTCTTTGAAAGATTCCATGAACGAGCGTCCATGTTGTGTGCGCCATCCGTGGATTCTGTCCACCTTATTGCACGCAATGACGAACGGAGTGCGGGTTTCCTTCAGCGTGTGCAAACTTTCAATCGTTTGTGGCTGAAGTCCTTCCATGACGTCGATGACAAGCACGGCAATGTCCGCAACCGAACCGCCACGGTTTCGCAGGCTGACGAACGAGTGGTGGCCAGGGGTGTCGATGAACAACAATCCTGGTGATTTGAATTTCTTCCCACCCATCATGGCTTCACATGTCTTGTTGAGAACATCAGCAGGAACTTCAGTTGCACCGATGTGTTGTGTGATGCCGCCAGCCTCACGGTCCATGACGCTGGCTTGCCGTTCGCTGCCAATGGAACGAACCAAATCCAATACGCTGGTTTTGCCGTGATCTACATGGCCGAGAACGGACACGATTGGTTGTCGATTATGGCCTCGCTCAACAGCAGGTGCTTGAGGCGAATCCTGTTCGGTTTCGTCCATGATATCACCTCAGCCCCTTGTTGGGGTCGCACTCACTCGTAGACCCAAGTGGTGATTGTTTGGTCCCATTCCATGAGTCCTTCTGGGAACCAGAGGCCCAGTTCGAACGCAGCGGTTTCAGCAGCGTCAGACCCGTGAATCATGTTGAAGCCCATGTCCATGCCGAAGTCGCCTCGGATGGTTCCCGGTGTTGCTTCACGGCCGTTGGTTGAACCGATGAGGGTTCGAGCCACTGTGATGGCGTCCTTGCCAGACCATGCCATGCAGACAACAGGTCCAGAGGTGACGAATTTAATGAGTCCTGGATAGAACGGACGTTCACTGTGGACTTCATAGTGTGCTTCTGCTGTTTCTTGGCTAGGGACGACGGACTTCAATCCGACGAGTTTCAAGCCCTTGCGCTCGAATCGACCCAAAATTTCTGCAATAAGTCCGCGTTGTACGCCGTCAGGCTTGATCATAACATAGGTTGTTTCCATGGTGTTCACCAAACCGTCCGACTGGACCCCCCTTTATGAGCCATACGGCCTCAAAGGGTCAAAGAAAAACACCGGTGGTGCCTATTGGTTGCGAGGGATCAGAGATCCAAGATCACTGAATGCCGCCCTTGACGAAGTGGCGAGTCCACTTGACACGGCGAGAGTTTCGCTTGAGCTTCACCATGTTCTTGCGGGCCTTGGAGTTCTTGAACCACATGACGCTACCGTCACGGCGGACGAACATCATGCCCGTGCCAGGTTCAATTTCTTCACCGGAAAAAGTACAAATTCTACGTTCTGGCATTCACTTCACCTCGAGTTGAGCTTACGGGCTTCACGACCGGTGTCCTTGAGCATCAAAATGTCGCCGACACGAATTGGACCGAGGACGTTACGGGAGATGATTCTTCCAACGTCTCGTGGATTGGGGGCATCGTTTACACGGACCTTGACTTGAGTTGCTTCACCGGTCATACCGGTGCGGCCGACGATTTCGACGACTTCAGCAGGCCATCCGTTGAGTTCTTCGCTCATGATTTTCGCCTCCTAATTTTAGGTTCAAGCCTTGAGTGCGTTGATCATGTCAACGACTTGGGTGAACTTTTCTTGTGCGCCTTTGGTGATTTCCATGACTGCAATGGATGCGGTCTTGACACCGTCAGGAAGTCCTGCTTCCTTGGCGAGGTATTCTTGAGATGGGACGTATCCGTATGGGATGCCTTTCTCTTCACAAATCAAAGGGATGTGAGCGAGGAGTTCAGGTGGGTTCACATCAACTGCGAGAACAATGAATTGAGCAGTGCCGCGCTCTGCGGTCTTGGTCACTTCATTGCTGCCCTTCTTCAGGCGGCCATTGGAGTTGGCTTGCAGCATGTCATAGATCTTGTCAGATACTTCTTCGGGGGTTTCAAATCGCACGTGTACACTCATTGGATTCACTTCTTCCTCATGTTAAGGCAATCCTTGCGCAGAACCTCGCGGATATAAACACGACGGATGGAAGATGCAGGTGAACAGGGCATGAAAACCCCTCATTCTCGGCCCGTATCTCGGTCCAAACGGGGCACTGCTCTCGAATCATTTCCATTCTAAGGTCTCGAACAGTTCATTCACGCCGCGAGCAAGAGCGGGGCCTCCGGAGATGACATCGCGAGGGTTTGCGAGTGAACCAGTCGCGTGCACACCATCCACATACCGAATCAATCTGGCGATGGCGCCACCTGTGAACAAACCGTGAGAGCATGCAGCATGTACTTCGACAGCACCTTGACTTCGAAGGGCTTCTGCAGCTCTGCAAATTGTTCCGCCAGTAGCGATCATATCGTCTACAATGGCGACGATTTTTCCATCGACGTCCAAATCCTTCGCTTGGTGGACAATGGTATGGGCATCGATTCTTGTTTTCTCTAAGTACGAGAATTCACAGTTGATTGTCTCAGCTACCGCTGAGGCTCGATCGATGGCACCCTTGTCAGGTGAAAGGATGAAGTCTGGATTCACGGTTTCTTGGAGGTGCTTGGCCAATTCGGGCATGGCTGAAGTAAATGCAACGGGCACCGGCAAATCTTCCAGTACCTTAGGGGCGTGCAGATCAAACACGATAATTCCGTCACATCGCGACGCAAGCAGGTGGCCAATGGCCCGAGCAGAGATTGCTTCTCCTGGCTTGAACCGTTTGTCTTGTCGAGAATATCCGAAATATGGGATGGCAAGCAGGGTTCCGGGGCCTACATCTTCCATTTGTTGAGGTCCAATTTCACGCAAATTCTCTAAATTACCTCTCCGTACGTCATTGATCGCCTCGAGCATGAGGAGCGTTTCGACGATTCCTGAGTCGGGAAATGTGTTGGACACGAGAACGACTGGCTCTTTTCGAACAGCGTCGATCACTTCACTCGGGATTCGAATGTAACCTTCTGAGTCTGGAAACCTTCGGGTTTCGAGCGAATGATGTTCCCATCCGAGGGATTCTGCAAGTTGAGTCGCCAGCAGGCGCGCGTTGCTTCCAGACAAGACGACCATGTTCTCCCCGTTATGAGTCCCAGCGCCGGACCTTCATGTTCTTTGCGAGTGAAACAGGGCGTGCTTTGGTTCAGTGAATTCACTGATGTTGAACCTTAAACGGCGTTCAGTGTCACAGAATGGACTGGTTGTAGTGGTTAGAGTGCGCGAGGCAGGACTTGAACCTGCGACCTCCCGGTTATCAGCCGGGTGCTCCAACCGACTAAGCTACCCGCGCAACTGTAAACCGGCCGACAGACCTCCCCGTCATAAGATTGACGGAGCGGCAAAGGGCCGAGTTGAGTGGGTGAACAATCACTCGCTTTCGTCGCCCATCTCGTTGATTGTGATGTACGACGGCAGTGAAAGGACCTTGTCGAACGTGCGCGAGAGCACGACTTCATCCAGGCGCTCACGAGTACGTGAGAACGCAGTAATTGGAATGCGCAACGTTGCTTCAACGCCGAATTCCTTTTGGATGCTTACTCGTGTCTTCACGATGACGCCCTTGTAGGTGCGCTTTACTTTGAACAGATCAGTGATGACGCCGATTTCTCGTCCTTGGTTGTCAAGGACTGCACGGTCGAGCATTTCGTCTGGTGCGTACAGTTTTTCATCAATTCTGACGGTGTCTCTCCATCGTCGCTGCAATTCTCGCATGGACTTCGAAAGTTTGACTGTGCCATCGGTTCGGATGCTGTGCACCAGTTCTTTCGGCAGTGGTGCGAGCTCAGCTGGCTTGCGCATGAATTCATCAGCGACGCCTGCATCCACCTGAATCCGCATCGATCGAACTCGAGCTTCATTCGGGTGGTGTCGTTCACCCACGATTGTTCCTACTTTCTTATCATTCACGTAAACATCCCTTTGGAGTAACTCCTGGATGTCATATTTGTCGTTCGGCATTTTTCCCATCTCCTTGTGTCGGGGTCCACCCGACTTATTCCCTCGTTTCCTTGAAGGGCTATATACTCTTTCCCGATTTCAAAGTGAAATCCAATTGCATTTGTCGTATAATTCATGTGAAAGCCAATTGAAAATCGTCTAAAATTGAAATTTCAGGCGATGTCGTATAATTTTATTTCCAATAGGGATTGCATTCCAAAACCTTCGTCTCCACCATTCGATCTGAAGGTCATAGCAAGGAGTCGCCTCCAGGGTCCCAAAGAATCTATATTTCAATTGAAGAGGTAGAAATTACCCCTTTCCTAATCTGCACTGGCCAAAGCTCAATCCCTTGATCCGAAGTGCCTTCTCTCCGTGCTTCGCCTCTCGAATCTGTGTTTTCAAGCACAATTGAATTTGTATTGAAAATAACATTTTTCAATTGAAAATATGTAGTTTTTCTTGCCTCCCAATGGCGCATAATACTGTCTTCATCGAATTGTTAATTCTCACTCGGAACTCGATTGATTGATGTGGGGGTGGGGGTTGGGGTTGGCATGACTCCTCGCCCCGTTGTGCATCTTCGAGGCAAACCCTCGTCACTGATGTTCGGTTTGATCGAGCGCTTGTTGCGGTCGGCGACCGAAATTGTGCTCGACGTTCCAATTCATGACATGGTCGTTGGACAGTATGCCAATGACCTTGCATTCGGAGAGGCTTCAATCTTCACACCTGAGGCAAAGCCCCTCTCTTTCGGCCATCGAGTCGTCATGATCGGCTTCGGGCCGTTCACAACCGAACAGGATGATTCGATTGGCCTTGATGTCGATGGCGTCGAATTGATTCTGGTCACGCCTGCTGGTCACACAGGGGAGGTAGGTTCTGATTGGGTGGATGCCCATGTTGTCGTTCACGATTTGATTCCCATGCATGCTGGCGGAGGATGGGTACCTCCTGCGTTGACCCGATGGTTTGATGCACTGAAGGCAGGCCACTCCGCCGAATTGGCGAATGGAGGGGAACACTGGTGGGTTGGAGAGGTTGACGTCGCTGATGCGCTTGTTCGATTGTTGATCAGCAAGGAACCTTTCCCAGAAACTTGCAAAATGTCAGGCCGTCGGGGCTGGGGCGAAGATCAGACCCTCGAAGAATTCCAGATGTTGTACCGACGAACGACAGCAGGGCAAAGCGGCTCATTCGGGATTGAAGAACTCACTGCAGCTCCAACTCCAAAAATTGAATTGCAACCCCTCATGGTATCAGAGTCGCTCCCACTGACCGTCGAAGCGAACCGACAAGAACGACCTGACCTCTCTGCAATCCATGACGCTCTTCATGCCGCAGATGGAGATGGCTGGCGACCGCTCGTTCCTGTGCGTACCGCACTCATGCACTGCTTGGCGCAGATGCTTGAGCATTCAAACTAAGGTTTGAGCCCCGCCGATTGGAAGCGGCGTAAGACTCGTAACGTTCCCAAGCAATGTTGGTCCATTGACAAAGGTAGCCATGATGCCCGTATCGCCGCTTGGATTGTGTGATAGGCTAAGCCAAGGCCGGCCATATGCGTCAATTTGCATGTCGATGAAATCACCGAATCCTCCGCATCGCTCATAGCCACATGTTGGGCTTGCGTTGTCAAGCGGATCTTCAGGTGCGTTGACTTGCACGGTTGTGATCAGCGGAGATGGGCTGAATGCATCGGTAATGACTGAAATGTAGCCGTGCCAAACACCATCGCCTTCAGTCCCGACATAGCCAAAGGCAACCTTTCCAGGATCACCAGCAATGACCACGGGGAAGCCGGTTCCCTCAAGGTGGCTCGGTCCAACCATGATGGCATCTGACCATGTGTTCGCATCATCGAGTGAGTACGAGAAGTAAGGCATGTTGTCAATCCCCATCCACATTGCGTAGACATTGCTTTCACTGTCGGTGTCAACTTGTGCTTCTTCAGCGTTCCATGTGTCTGCAGTGCCTGAGATTTCGGTGGGGAGCACGTGTTCCGTCCATGTGAGGGCCCCATCTTCTGTCTTGTACATCGAATAACCCGAGCCATCACAGCCCCTTTGACCACGGTAGAAATGACCGTTATCTGCTCCGATGATGTGAGCAGAGAGACCACCGCTCTGGCAATCGACAGGTGCCCCAGGGAGTTCAGGTCCCCATGTGAGACCACCGTCTTGACTTGCTGAACACAGTGGGGAGGGATAGTTTCCATTGATGCAAAAGACCCAGAGTGTTTCATGGAGGATGCCTCCATAAGGCGATGAGGCAATTGTTTGATGATCTTGTACCGAATACGAGGTTGCAACGGATGGGCCAAACCACGAATCACCTTCATCATCGCTCCACTCAACGGTCATGCCGAGAAGTGCATGCATGTCGAACTTCATGATTCGATCTGTCCAAGGGTCAACATAGACGTAGGGGTCATTTGAATTGGCAACAGGGAGCACAGGCCCGTAGACGTTTTGACATGTGAAGTCGCTCAAACTCGTCATCTCAACCATGTTGCTGCACTGAACAATTGCGGTGGAGCCTTGCGGTCCATTGCCGTAACTTGTGAAGTAGATGTTGTCCGTTGATGTAATGCCCATTGTGGGTTCAAAAGTGGAGTAACCTGTTCCATAGTATGTGCCTTGGCTGTAAAATGGAACGTTTTCACCGATGAGGGCAGACGTGTTATTCATTGCGTTGATACCACCAGGGTAGTGGTACCATGTTGTGCCGTTGAGCCATTCCTCAAATGGGAAGAATTCATTTCCTTCATCCATAGAGTCAGTGGTTTCATTGGCTCCGAAACATCCAGCGAGGGGCATGAGGCCCATCAGTGCGACAAGAAGCAACGCCATTGGTTTGTTTCTCATTGTTCGTCCCCTCCTTGAAACAAGTCGGAGCCTAGCAGCGGCAACAGGACGCTTGCATCCCCTTCGACGCAGACGTTTGGGGCCTCCGGTCGCATTTTACCCCAAGAGATCGCTTCTCTGAGTCGGGCGCCGCTGAGGCTTCCGTCGTGCTCTGGAGCAGTCGTGATGTAGACGGCAGCGTCGAGGCCACCTCGGTATTGGTTCCACCAAATGACGTGGTGCTTGGAAATCCCTCCGCCAACCATTAACGCATTCGATACATCGACGTCCCATGTCATGTCACTCATGACCTGTTCATCTGCAAGTGTGTCGATGTGGAAATCACGGTGTTTTTGGCGCAGCATGAACAGTTGTGCTCCAATTGAGCCATCGGTAATGCCGGGGATGACGATTGGGATTTGGTGCTTGTAAGCCCAGTAGATCAGCGAATCTGGGGTGCCAATGCGTTTGCCAAGTTCCCAAACAAGATGGATTGAGCCAAAACCAAGCCATGCGTCTGCGCCGGTTTTCCCAGTCTCCTTCAAACGATCTTGATACATTTCTTCAAGCACCGGCGTGAGCACCTCTTCGATGATTTCTCCGTACGATGAATTCGGAACGATGACGTTGCCAAGGCGCATCAATGAATGTTCTCCAAGTTCAATATCGTCGAGTTCGAAGGCGCCATGGTAGTAGTGTTTGTGAGAACGAGCGATGTCATGGTCAAGCATGCCGCATGTGGTTGATACGACGTTGAACATTTGACGCTTAATGGCCTCGACAAAGAACCCCCGGGTTCCAGTGGCGCAGAGGCAAGCGGGGAAGGAAAGCCAGTTGCACACCTTCGCAGCATCGCCATCAGCCGCGTCAAGTTCCGCCTTCATGTCTCGGAGGATGTCACGTGCCATGGCCAATTTTGTTGCGGTAAATCCGCCTGCAGTCGCCATTTGATCAATCAGGGACCTTGGTGTCGTTACATCCTCGAAGGCGTAGTCCACGACGGGGATATCGAATTCATCTGGTTGAATCGCCATGCTCTGTCCACCTGCCACTTGCACATGAACCTGCCCACACTGGCTCAATGCACACCCGTAGGGTGTGTTCACAATTGTTCAAGCTCGAAAATTCGATCCCTGAGCCTCGCCGCTTCTTCGAAATCCAAGTTCTTTGCAGCAACCTGCATGGCAGATTTGAGTTCCTTGAGCAATTCGTCAATTTGGGCCGGTGAGAGGTTTCGAGCGTCTGACGGCTCATCATATGCCAATTGAATATTTGAATTTCCAATTGAATTCTTTGATTGTATGCCACTGGTGCCATCTTGCCCAGCCCCTGACGCCCATGCGCCTGCGCCCAAGTTGAGACGTTGCGCCCAATCGCCTTCTTTGCGACCGCCCTTTTTGGCCACGAGTCGGCGTGAACCATCCTTCGAACTCGAGGTGCCGGCGATGAGGTCGTCCAAATCCGAATTCATCTTGGGGAGTTCTTTGACGATGCTTCTCGGCGTGATGTTGTTGGCATCGTTGTGTGCTTGTTGCCGTTCACGACGTTCCAATGTTTGGGTGATGGCCGCTTTCATGGCTTGCGACATGCTGTCGGCATAGAGGATGACGTGGCCGTTGAGGTTACGAGCAGCACGGCCGATGGTCTGGAGAAGGCTTCGTTCGTTTCTCAAAAAGCCTTGACGATCTGCATCAAAGATTGCCACAAGACTCACTTCTGGCAGGTCAAGTCCTTCTCGGAGCAAATTGATGCCCACAATTACATCGATGTGGCCAATTCGCAAGGCATTGATAATTTCGGTTCGCTCAATCGTGTCAATTTCTGAGTGAAGGTGGTGCGCTTTGACGCCCATACGGTTGAGGTACTCTGCAACCTCTTCAGCGAACTTGATGGTGAGCACGGTCACCAAGGTTCGCTCGCCATTTTCGACCCTCGCGTTGATTTCGCTCAGCAAATCTGCCATTTGGCCACTCGTAGGACGAACTTCGATTTCTGGATCGAGCAACCCTGTTGGTCGAATTTCCATTTTTGCAATGCCGTCGATGTGCTGCACCATGTGGTACAGGGATTCGCTGTCTGGGTGTTTCTTTTCGATGTCTCTCGGGCCAGCACCACCACCTGACTGTGCATGAAGAAGGCCCTTTGGAAGTGGTTGATTGGTCAATTCACACAGGTGGCGTAATTCCCGTTCACCAGGTGTCGCTGAAACATAGACCATCTGTGGAACTAACTTCTGAAATTCAGGAATTTTCAGCGGTCGGTTGTCAGCAGCTGTCGGCAATCGGAATCCAAAATCAATGAGGCTTTCTTTCCGAGATCGGTCCCCGTAATACATGCCTCCAACTTGCGGCAGTGTGACGTGAGATTCGTCCATGATGACCAAAAACTTCGATGGGTCGCCATGGAACTGCTTCGCACATGCTGCAAAGAAGTCCAACAGGCAGTGGGGCCGTTGCCCACGTTCCCTGCCATCAAAATGGAGTGAATAATTCTCAATCGATTGACAGTGTCCGATTTCACGAATCATTTCCAAGTCGTAGCGTGTCCGTTGATCGATTCTGTGCCGCTCGAGTTCCTTTCCTTGGCTTGCAAAGTGAGCAACACGGTCATCCAATTCGTCTTCGATCGAGAGGAGTGCGGCTTCGAGCCGTTCTGGGCTCGTCATGTAGAATTCCTTCGGATGAATCCAAGCCTCATCCAATTCATCGAGCACATCCCAACTTACTGGGTCGCATACTGATACCTTGGTGATGCCATTGAAATCGAACTGAATTCGTAATGGGTCGTCCCTGCTTGGCATCCACACATCCACCACTTCGCCGCGCACTCTGCAATCGCCTCTTGACAAATCGGTGGTCGTGCGCTTGTATTGCAGGGTGATGAGTTCACGAAGGAGGTCGCTTGTTTCGATTTCTTGGCCAACGTGAACCCTCACGTGGTATTCCAGGAATGTCTCGGGGGGATTCAATCCATAGATGCAGGAGACCGAGGACACGATCACGCAGTCTGGGCGGGTGACCAGTGAGGCGATGGTGGCAAAGCGTTCTTGTTCGATTCTTTCATTGACGGACAGTTCCTTTTCGATGTACATGTCTCGTTTGGCGAGGTACGCCTCTGGTTGATAGTAATCGTAATGTGAGACGTAGTAATCAACAGCATTTTCAGGAAAATATCCAGCCATTTCATGGTACAATTGTCGAGCCAGTGTTTTGTTGTGGCTGATGATGAGTGTTGGGATGTTGAGCTTTTGGATTACTTGAGCCATGGCGTATGTCTTTCCACTTCCAGTGACGCCGAGGAGGACACATCGTTCTTGACCATTTTCCAATTGAGAAATCAATTTTTCAATTGCTTTAGGTTGGTCGCCAGAAGGTTCGAATTTTGAGTGCAATACCATCCGCTTAACATCGGGATGTAGGTGTTCAAGGGCAGCGCCTTCAAGGGCACGCGAGAGATCGAACGGGTCTCGTTCTTCGAGATCGGCATCCTCGACAGGGAGGTTCGCCAAGTCCTCAAACGCGCCGTCATCGTCCCAATCGTTCACCATGCTCAACGCCTCCTTCGGTAGCCGCTCGTGAGGACCCTATACAAGGCTGTTGAAATGGTCTACGGGAGGTAAAGTCCACCGTTCACATGGATGATTGCGCCCGTAATGTAGGCCGAGTCATTGCTCACTAAGAATGAAATTGTCTGTGCCATATCGTCAGGCGTCCCAACCCGTTTGAGCGGAACTTGCAGTTCGCGTTCTTTTCTCTTCTCGGGTGTGTCGTTGGCTAGAATGTCCGTGTCAACAAAACCTGGTGCAAGGATGTTGACTCGTTTCCCTTCCGGTCCCACCGCTTGAGCCAGCGATCGGGCCCATGTGGAAAGAGCGGCCTTCGATGCTGAATAATCTGCTCCATGGGGCGAGCCACGGGTGCCCAGTTGAGAACTTACAACCACCATTCGTGCATGCGCCGTGAGGTGTGCTTGCACAGCTTTCCAGACTCCAACAGCACCTTCAAAATTGACCGACATGGTCCTGCGCAAGTCCTCCATGGTCATGTTCGGGGCAGATACACGGTCGTACGCACCGTGATTGAGGATCAGTACATCGATGCCGCGGGCCATCCATGGGTGGATGCCAAGCAAACCAACTTCACCTGTGTTGGAGCAATCAACCTTCACAGCCAACGCATCATCGCCTCGTTCACGAATTTCGTCGACAACCATCTCTGCTGGTTTGGATGAGGTGTTGTACGTCAAAAGTACATCATAACCGTCTGCGGCAAGTCGTTTGGCGGTGGCAGCACCAATCCCTCGGCCTCCGCCAGTAATGAGTGCCACGGGACGCGTCATGCCCCGTCGAGGAGGCCCACCCAAATAACCTCACTCATCGAAATTAACTATCGATTGCAGTGAGCCTTTCAGCCTCGTCCGTCGGGTCAACCTTCTTATGTGAAGGCGTTCGCCGAAAACCCATGAAGGTACAGACCCTGTTACTGACTTTGATGCTGCTGCTCTCCGGATGCCTCGGCATGGCCGACGAAGATGTTGAAAAAATAGATGAGAACGATATGTTCCCTGACGACGACGCAGCGTACTTCGACACCGATGGCGATGGATTGCCAGACCAACTTGACGGCGAATCGACGTCAACCCCACCGCTCGTAGCGGACATGGACGACGACAACGATGGTTTCCTCGACTCGATGGAAACCACCTGTGGTACAGACCCGCTCAATGCAACCTCATTCCCCGATGATCTGGATGGCGACTTCGAATGCGACGAGTACGACTTCGATGTTGACGGCGACACAGTGTTCAACGACGCTGATGCCTTCCCACGGGACGCCAGCGCATCAACGGACACCGACGGCGACGGCATGCCAGACACGGTCACGGGCGAATCAACCCTCACCGAAGACCTCGACGATGACAACGACGGCTGGTCCGATCTTGACGAAACTGCCTGTGGCACCAACTCTCTCGTTGCAAGCCTCATGCCGGTCGATGAGAACGGCGATGGTGTCTGCGACGCAGTCTCCACCGACGACGACGGCGACACCTACTCAGACGAAGAAGAGGCACAATGTGGCTCAGACCCGCTCGATGCAACAAGCATCCCTGCTGACCTCGACAACGACACAATCTGTGACGCCCTCGATGATGACATGGATGGCGACG
>QXYC01000029.1 GCA_009887095.1 Candidatus Poseidoniales archaeon | reverse complement strand
CGGATGTGAGGTACATGGAAGCATGGGACATCATTGTAGTAGGCGACGGACCAGCGGCACTTCGTGCTGCGGCATCAGCAGCAAAGCAGGGAGCATCCACTTTGATGGTTGCAGTCAACGCCCTTGGCAGCGTCAATGATGCAGGCCGAGATGGACTCGCAGCTCCGATTCAAGAGTCAAACAACCGAGGTCACCGAGAAGATACAATCCGCAACGGAGCGTACCTTTGCGACCAAGATATTGTGGCACAGCGAACCGCTGATGCCGTCCGAAACCTCGATCTGCTGGAACGTTGGGGCGTAAACTTCCGTCGTGATTCCAAAGGCCTCCCGTCAGTTTCGAAAGCAATGGGTCATGCAAAGCCACGTGTTGCAGACGCTGGCGACGCAACGGCTCGCGAGGTTCAGAAAACACTCGAAGAGCAATGCATGCGCTACGGAGTTGTCCGACGAGGCGATCACCTCCCTCTTTCGTTGATCCACTCAAATCACACTGTTCACGGCATCACAGTCGCAGACATGATCGCCGGACGAATTCTTTCCATTCAATCGAAAGCAGTCATCCTTGCAGATGAAGGGTTCGAAGGTGTGTTCTCTCATGGCGCGATTGGAATCGGTATGGATTTGGCACTACAAGCAGGTCTTCCGCTTCGAGACATGGAATTCATCAGCCACACCCCGCTTGGAATTGTGGACACGAACATGATTCTACCAGCAGGCCTCCTTAGTGCAGGGGCAACGCTTCATGAAGCCAACGGAAACGATCTCGACCTCGGCGATGAATCCACGGCAGCCATCTGTGCTGCAGTCCAAGGTGCAAACCAAGCCGTTGTCGACGCACGACATCTCGGCGATGCCTCTCCATGGTGGTCCTCCGTGTTCCGCTCAGTTGCACAACGCACGGGCATCGATATGTCAAAGCAGACCGTTGCAGTTGAAGTTCGACCTTCGCTCAGCATTGGTGGCATTGCTACTGATGAACACGGCCGAGCCGTGAATGGCGCATGGTCTCGTTGGTTCACAGGCCTCTATGCGGCCGGTGACGCAGCATGCACAGGGTTCCACGGCGTGAACGCTCTGCCAGGAAACCAATTGCTCGATGCTCTGGGCAGCGGTGCTGCTGCAGGCGACCATGCAGGCACCTGGGCGAAGGATCGCAAACTCAGCGGTTCGAGCGTTGCTCAGGAAGACGAAGAACAAGCCAACGCTGATTTCTCTGCACTCTGCGAAGCCTCGTCCGATGCCGTTATTCGAGTCGGATCTGTGGCCACAAAGCTCCGAGATGCTGCACGAAACGCTCTGATGGGTGGCCGCGATGCAACCTCTCTCGCCAACAGCATCGAATCGTTGGAAGCGCTCAGTGTAACTGCAGAATCAATTCATCTTGACCAACACTCCTTGATTGCAAACACCAACCTAATCGAAATTGCAAGGATTCAATCCGGAATCCGTTTAACCCTTGCCGCAGCCCAATCCGCCCTTGCTCGTGAAGAGACACGGGGTTCGCACCAACGAACTGACTTCCCAGAACAAAGCGAAGAACTTCTTCACCACACCACCGTTGACCAAACAGGCGCAACATCCACTCTTGGGCTTCGCAAAGGAACTGCAGGTAACTGGGTTTTGGCACCACAATGAGCAACAAAAGCCTTCGATGCCGGTGCATCACTGAAAAGGGGAACGCACTCCCGCAATCATGGGCCAACCGACATTGTTCGATTCAATCATCGCTGGCGACATTCCTTCCCATTGCGTGGCTGAGGGTGAAAAATGGTACGCATTTCTCGATATTTTTCCTCGAACCCCGGGTCATACATTGATCGTACCTAAACACGGCGTACAACGTT
Source organism: Candidatus Poseidoniales archaeon (assembly GCA_009887095.1). Lineage (GTDB taxonomy): Archaea > Thermoplasmatota > Poseidoniia > Poseidoniales > Poseidoniaceae > MGIIa-L1. Next base: position 14,433 of record QXYC01000029.1, on the reverse strand, counting down.
TGAACGACCTTGATCAGGCACAGAGGAACGCTTTGTTCGAAGGCGTTTCAGAAGTTCAACTGATTCTTGGCCAACATTTCTCCACAGAAGATTTCACAGTCTGTGTGCATGATGGGCCACTCGCAGGTCAAGAAGTACCCCACGTCCATGTTCACGTCTTGCCGCGCCTCGCCGGTGATGGAGGGAAAACACTGCAAGCCATGTGGCCCAAAGCGCCTCTGATGGGTGGCGATGTGGACCATGGCGTGCTCGCGGAACTTGCCGCATCGTTGAGGGGTGAATAAATTGGCATCAGGCGGAATCGATGACGGAGCAGTGGACCATCGAGGCGACGCTCTCCCTGTTCTTTCAAAGTCTGCGACGAAGATGAAAATGGACAAATTATTGTCCACACCGCTTCCATCGTATGACGGTTCGACACCAGGCTCATTCGTTTGGACGCATGCTGCATGGTGGATCGCTCGACGCGTCCGCGCAGCACAATTCAGAACCCGTGAAGTCACTGGACGCGACACATTGCCGGCTGATCGTGGCAACCTGTGTTGTGCATGGCACACGAACGGCCTCATCGACCCTCTGGCCATCGCACTCAACCACAATCGATTCTTTGTGTTGGGCGGCCGCCACGACCTTGTTACGCGGCCACTGCTCAGTTGGTGGACACGGCGCATGGCGGTGCAACCAGTTGTCCGCAAGGCAGAACTTCTGCGCGGTGGATGTTCTGAAGAAGAAGCCACTCAGATCAATGGTCGTTCACTGTTGATGCTTGCTACAGGGATTTCAGAAGGATTTGGTTGCGTTCTTTTCCCAGAGGGAACAAGCCACAGTGACTCGTCGATGCTTCGGTTCCGAACCGGTCCAATGCGGACCGTTCTCGCTGCCGGCGCCATCGCCAAATCTCGAGGTAACCCACTCCCTGCAGTGATCCCAATCGGTTTGCATTTCAGAAATCGCGAACTGTTCCGCACCGATGAGTGGGTTGAATATGGCGCACCACTGCAACTTATTGACGAAGACATCCCAGATGAATTAGTTGAGGCCGTCAAGGACGGGAAATGGAGCGAACCACCTGCGTCCAAGGTCACAGCACTTCGAGACAAACTTCGCCTCGAGCTTGTCCCCATGACGCCAAACACATCAGATTGGAGTGAGTACGATGCCTTGCACCTCATGGGTCACGTCGAAGCCCGCCGTTCAGGCCAACCGCTCTCTTCTTGGCGAGAAGAAGTGCTTGCGGCGCGTGCACTGCGAGATGCACTCCAGCCAGCCGAAATGTCGCTGATGGAGACCGAAGTACCCGCCATCGAACACTCCGTGCTACCCCCGGCGAAAGCCGCTGCTCAGTTGCTTGGCGAACGTGGACTCGACGGCAGGGATCTGAATGCCGCAGGTACCGATTTGCGGACGTTCAGCCCCACAAAAGTCATCGCGCCTCTGATTCGCCTTCCAATTGCATTGCTCATGCTACCAATATGCCTGTACGCCTTTGGGGGCCAAGTGGCCATGGGGCGATTGCTTGGTGATTCAACCGACGAAGGCCTCGATGCAAGAACGTCATACCACTTCTTAGCCGCAATGTTTGGTTCCCTCATGTTTTGGCCACTTCTCACAATTCTTGCAGTGTGGCTCGCAGTCAACAGCGCTTCTTCGCTCACAGATCTCATTGGATTTGATTGGCTTGCCGTTTATGGAGAAAGCCAGATGCACACACTGCTCGCCATTGGAACCCTTGCCTTGTCGTTGTTGCCAATTTACTGGTTCAGCGGTCGGGTTTGGTCCAAGTTTTGGGATGATTTGGTTGACTTCAAACGCTTCCTTCTTCGCATGAACACCCGGGGTGCGCAACGACAAAACATACGCGGTGCGCTCAAGAATCTCCATGGGGAAATGGACAAAATGTCCCTTTGATTGAAGGGTGCGGTTCAAACGAGAGGAGTTCATCCGCCAACCATGAACCCCGAGGCGGTCATCCAGCAAATCCAAGCATGGATGAAGCAAGAACGGCTTACTGTCAAGGTCCAACAGGACCCGCGCGCAGAAGCCCACTTCCTCATCAAATACCCCGCAGGCAACCAAGGCCACATGTTCGCTGTGGTGGTGCCAAAGGGTCGCGACTTGGTCGCAATATCGAGCATGACTCGCGTTGACAAAGGCCAGCAGAAGGAAATGGCGAAGCACATGGAAGAAGATCGTGAAGAATGGCTCGAATGGGTCCATGAAGCGCGATTGCAACTTATCCGCTCAACCGTCGATTGGGGTATACACATGGGCCATACCGGCAAAGAGAAGGCAGGCCCCCTCCAAGCCTTCAATGTCAGTCTGCCGATTTGGTTTGATGGGCTCACAAAGAACGAATTTATGCATACCTTGCGCAACTTGTGGTTGGCGAAACTTGGTGTTATTCATGAAATCAAGTATTCCTACGGGCCGGGTATCGGTCAGTCGGGGCCTGTTGATGATTGGCCAAAACCAAAGACCAACGGTGAAAGCAAAAACAGCCCTGCCGGACCAGCAACGGCATCCTCAACAGAACACGAAATCGAATTCGATGAGAAGATGACATTTGGCTCCGGCTTCGACCCTTCGGAATGGGCTTGAATCCCTCGTTTAGCCCCGCCATCCCGGATGGCCAAAAAATGACATGTGGCAGGCGCGGTTAAGTACCATAAGTATGAGAAGAAAATGGTCTCACCACTGGATGTGTACACATGGGTCAAAAAATGAAGTCTGTAAGCCTCGTATCAATCATGATGCTCTCGGTGCTCTCAACGCTGTTGATGGCAACCGTTACCGTATCTGCAAACACCGTTGTCGTCACTGAAGCGATTCAGGTCGTTGATGGCGGTACAGCAACCGATCAACAAGCAGCCGTCAGTTCAGACAGCGAAGGAAACGTGCACGTTGTGTGGACACGGAACAACCTCCATCTCTACTATTCAATGATTTCACCACGCGGCGACACACTCATTGACACAACCCAAATCACCAATCCAGGACTTCACAAGATTTGGCATCCAGACATGGTCGTTGACGAAATGGACCGCGTTCACGTCGTATGGACTGACAAAGCCAGCCAACACAAAATCGTCTACACCGTTCTGAATCCTTGGGCCACTCCTATGGATGGCTCCGCAAGCGATGATGGGACAATCAGCGCCATCGACGACCACGTCGTCTCAATGCGTGCCCAGAACCGCGACTGGCCAGCAATCGATTTGGACAGCCAAGGAAATGCCCACATTGTTTGGGAAGACTCCTATGACGAACTTCAGCGATTCTTTAACCAACCACAGATCTACTACACAATGCTTCAGCCAGATATTTCCACTGGTGCTGTTGTCACCCTTTTCGACGACACCCTCCTCACCCCAATCATCGGTCACAAGGGCCACCCAGACGTTGTCGTTGACGCCAACGACTACGTCCAAATCGCATGGGATGACACCCGGGGCGGTAAAGTCGAACTCGCCTTCATCGTCGACACCTCTGGTTCGATGTACTCTGAGTGGGCTGACATCTGCACCGTCGTTTACGGCGGTAACTTCGCTTCTGGCGGTTACTTCCAAGGCATCAAGCCAATGCTCGAAACTGCAAACATGACCGTCTATGAAACCATCTACGGCCTTGGGAACACCCTTCCGGGTGCAGCAAGTTCAGGAAACTGCGCTGGCAGGAATCAGAACGCAGGTCCACGCAACACACCACTCGGCCAATTCCCTGGTGACGACTCTGGTGGAATCCGAAAGCTCCCAGGAACCGTGTACAACGGAAACACCTATTCCGGATACTCCGGTGAAGACTGGGGCCCAGGATCGAACTGGGCTTGCCTTTCTTGGAAGGACGCATCTGGCTACGTGCCAGGCAACCCGCCAACCCAAGACGACCACAGGTGGAACCCGAACGCAACAAAGATTGTGATTCCAGTTTCCGATGAAGGACCAAAAGACGGCGACCCTTCCCAGCAGGCTGATGACTTGACGGCCATCGAAGAAGCGCACGACAACTGCCTAAACGCAGGTGTCATCCCAGTCGGTCTTTACGGCCAAGGCTACGGTGGTGCTGGAAACATTCAGTCCCACTTCATGGATCTCGTGCAATGCCCGAATGGTGTTGTGTCAACCCAAACTCGAAACTGCCCAGGCAACACCCTCCGCTCCTCTGATGCTGGTGGCCAAGCATACGAATTCCCATCCGGCAGCGGTGGTGCAAACGCCATGGCTCTCCTCGTCGAAGCAATGGTCTACATTTCGACCAACAACTCCCGTGAAATCTACATGTCCGTTTTGGACCCGTATGGGAAGATGAACAATGACCCAACATGGGTTCCTGGTGGCACTGGCCACTCCGTTGTTTCCAACAACTATGTCGAAGACACAGGACTTGGTTCCGATGGCCACTTGGTTGTTGTCAACGACACCCGCGTGACCATTGATGACGCTTACTCTTTCCACCCAGCCATTGGCGTGGACATGCAAGGCAACACTCACATCGCTTGGATGGACGGGCGCGATTACGGATTCGAAAAGGCTGTTAATTACGAAGTCTACTACACCAAACTCCGCCTGCAAGGTGCAGGTGTTTGGGACGGATCTGATGAAGGGCTTTCCACATACGCCATCAAGAAGATTCAGGACACAGCCATCTCCAACGTCGAGACACCATCTGGAATCTCCGGCAACAACCCATTCGGCGGAAACTCCGTGTTCCCCTCTCTCCTGACCGATGATCAAAACAATGTACACATTGCTTGGGTCGATTCGGGCAATGCAACGGCAGGTGAAGAAGTCGTCTACACTCGATTGAACGCAACGGACCTCACAGGTGAGGGCGAAATTGCCCTCGACCCTTGGGAAATCGTTTCCATCACCTCATGGGCAAGCAACAAACTCGGTCCAAATGCAGGTTCCCAACCAAGCATCGGTATGCCTCCTGCGTTCTCCAACGATCTTGGAAGCGGTGCACACGTTGCATGGTCTGACACTAACAAGTGCAGCCAAGAAACGAACAACAACCGCTTCACCATCTGTTACTCCCACGTTCTTACAGGACAAGTGGATGTTGAGTTCCAAGACGGTGAAACCTTCTACCACGTTATCGAACCAGGTGAACAAACCATCTACAACATGACCATGAACAACTCAACACCCGGACCAAAGGACCTCGTGGCCGACACCTTCGGCCTGAACATTTCGGGTGTGCCACAGAATTGGACTGCGACCCTGTTCTTTGCAGACAATCACACAACAGTCATGCCAGATACTGCCATCTTCCTCGAAGGTGGAGAAGACATCAGGTTCTACCTCCGCGTGCGCGCACCTTCGGTGTACCAAGCAAACGGTGATGAATTGGCTGACATCCGAGTGACAGCAAAGTCCTACAAGGACCCAGCAATCCAATCAGACTTGACCACTCGAACCCTCATGGACGTCGTTCACGGTATCAACTTGGACACATCGCACAGCATGGCTGATATCGAGCAAGGCCAAACAGCAATCTTCTCCATCACGATCACCAACACAGGTAACGTGTTTGACCGCTTCATCTTCTGGGATCCATACACCCTCGAAGGACAACAAGAATGGCTGCTTCCATTCAATTGGGCTGTCAACTTCCCAACGAGCGTGGAACTCGATCCTGGTCAGTCAGTGACCAAGAACCTCGAAGTGTTGGTGCCAACTTCGGAAGATCCGGGTGCATTTGTCATCTATCTGAAGGGTTGGTCCGAAGGTGAACCGATTAAGTCCATCGAAAAAGGAACGTACGACATCCTTGAACTGGGTATCTTCGTTTCGATTCGTTCCACTGGCAACATCGTCATGGAAATCTTCGATACGAGTGAATACGTTGACCCTGGCCAATGTGTGACTTACCCGATTGATGTCACCAAGAACTTCGATTCCGGCAACCTTGTGTTCACTACCCCGGGTGCTCCAGAAGCAAAGCCTGACACCATCTCTCTTGACGCATGGCGCCAAGACAATTGGGTTGTCAACGTCGACTTCTCTAACGCCCCAGGTGGAAACAACGTCCCAATGGAGACGCCTCGTGCATGGAACATTCCTAACGGTGACGATTACGTTACCTACGAAGTCGGTGTCGAAGTCTGTGCCCCAACCCTTGCCTCTGCAGGACTCGGGCCAGCTGTTGTTCTCAAAGCCTATCTCGACGGTTATCCACGGATTTCTGCTTCGAAGATCCTCTCAACGAACGTGAATCACGTGTATTCGCTCGGTGCTGAGGCCGAGATCAGTGAGGATGACATCATGACCATGAACGGACAAGAAGTCATCGCAGTGAACCCTGGACAAGAACTCGTTCTCCCAACCACGGTGACCAATTACGGAAACGGACCAGACCGATTCGATTACCGCCTCGCACGGGTCACTGACCCAGCAGGTGTCGACGTGATCTGGGACATTGAAGTTCCTCGTGAGAACTTGCTCGAACTTGCTCGTGACACTCAACAAGAGTTCGACGTTCAAATCAACGTCCCTGACCAAGTTGAAGCAGGTACCTACACGGTGGTCTTCCAAACATACTCAGAAGAATCCTACCCAGACGCAAGTGGTCGATTGACCCGCCTGCGCTTCACGCAGCAAATCTCTGTCTATGTGCAAGAATTCTATGACATGCAAATTTCGATGGATGAAACTGTAGACAACGCAGTCAAGACTTCCGCACCGGGACGAATTGTTCGCTTTGAAGTGAACATTACCAACAACGGAAACGTTCCAGATTGGGCTCGGTTGGACAACCACACCTCCCAACGAGACGGTGAAGCATTGATTTGGTCCGAATTGCCGAGCATGGGCGCTCTTAGCGGCTGGAACGTAGAATGGCGAATGGTCAAGCAAATCGGAACGGATCTCACAACCGAGGAATCCTGCCAGATCATTGAATCAATTCCTGTTCAGACCGGAAACGAAGATGCACCATTGGACCCTGATGTTGTCTTCGCTGACACCTTCGACGACCAATGTATCTACGTGCAATCAATCGACAGTTACTACATGCCAGAAATGGCGGCTTACAGCACCCACCAAATGGTGGCGATTGTGACGGTTGCTCCATCGGCAAAGCTCGATACACGAAGCCTCGGTCTCAAGGTTGTCTCCAAGATGGGGAACATGTTGGACGGTGGCGATCACGATGATTCCCCTGCATGGGATGGCGAGTCCCTCGACACAAACGAGTTCATCATCACGCTCCGATTGCGAGCTCCAAACTTGGACATCACAGAAGTCAAGGCATCCATTACCCAAGCGGCTGTTGGCGAAACAATCCCAATTCGTGTTGTGCTTGAAAACAATGGAAACACCCACGCAACTGACATTGAAATCATTCTCTGTGAGTACCCAAGCGCTGGTGATGCTGACACGCTCAATGACATCAAGAAGAACGGTTGCGAAGAAGACCGCATTGTCATGCGTCAAGTGATCGGCGCTTTGCTTGCTCCTGACGCATCGGAAGAATCCAAGTCGATTGAATTGTACCTCCTCTACCCAGTAAGTGCAGGAAGCCACGGCGTCTACGTCGTGGTCGATCCACTCAACGAAATTGTTGAGACCAGCGAACGGGACAACGTGAAAGAGGTCTCAACTGAACTTCAATCGGAGAATCCATTCCTTGATGTGGCGGGTGAAGTTGTTGGGAAGACCGCTCTGCCATTCGCAGTGATTGTGTTGACCTTCGCTCTGCTTGGTGTTGTTTACCTCGTCGGTAAAGGACGCCGTGATGATGTTAACAAGCGAATTGCTGAGCAATCTTCGCTCATCTCAGTGCTTGGTAAGGACGACAACTGATTCGAGGACCGCCCGACTTGATTGGCATCACTTGCCAATCCAGTAGCGCAAGTCCCGGTCAGGGCTGCTGGCTACAATATGGCCCGCACGCTCGGAAAGTTGCTGCTCAAGGCGACGCTTGACCTCGTCGACCAAAGTGTTGAGTTGAGGCCGATCCAGGTGAAACTCATTGGCTAAGGCGCTCAAATCAAGCCGTGAGGTCGGCGCATCGATGAGGGTGTGAACGACGCTTCGTTGCTCGTAGTGGTCAAAGTCAGAATCGACACCAGCTGAAACCCGACTTCGAATGTGCTGATGCAAGGAGATGAGGGCATCTCGCTTTCGGTCCAACTCTTCGAGCACTTCGGTCACCTGCTGGATGTGGGCGATGCCCTCACCGACAGAGATTTTCTTTCTACCGCTGATGGTTTTTACAACGTTTTCAACGCCCGCTGGAAGCCGATTGGAAAGCCGCATTGGTCCGCCTGCAGGCAACGAGCGCTGTTCGACAGAAAACAGGTCAGGGCCAAGATCGATTCGCAGAGACATCGATTGTTGCACGCTGTAAATGGTTCGAGGTGGACCACCCTTTTCGCTTGGAACCTTCATTTTCATGACAAAACCCCCTCGTTCTAACTCCTTGAGATGCTTGACGATGGCCTGCTGACTCACACCAAGGAGATCCGCAAGTTGCATTGGGTAGTGCGGCTCCCGCACCAAACGCTCCAGAATCTGGCGACGTAGTTTGTTTTGCAGCAAGCTCAGGGCGGTTTCTAGATCACTCATAGTGCTCAACCTGTGGTTACCTAGACGGGAGCCCCATATGAAGGCCACGCTCAATTACAGGCCGTGGAATCTTGACCAAGGGACGATTCACAGACGCCGACTATGCTACGAGAAGAAGGTTGGAACACCAATCCCACATGCGTTTTGGACCAAGCGCTGCGATCATGGCAAAGAGGATTCCCAGGCCGACTAAAGGCCACGCTGTGGATTGAGGCAGCGTTGCTTCGTATTTCCATTCAACTTCGAATTGTTGCAATGATTGGACATCATCACCGCCCGCCACAAATCGATAATCCCCGCTTGTTGCGTTCCATAGGAATCCTCCATCGGATGCTTCACCGCCAGCAACAAGGTCGATTGCAAATTTTTCGCACTCATAGTAACCGTCCTTCTGCGTGCACTTTGATGCTTCAGATGCTTCTGCAATGCCAATCCAAACGTTGTTTTTCTCCCACTGCACGGAAACTAAAACTTCAGCCAGATCAATTTCACTTGGGAGTTCAAGGATTTCTTCTGACATCCCCCAATAACATGTGACCTCATCATCATCGATGAAAGGCAACCCCTCGTCTACGCTGCAAGGTGGCAGCATTGCATTTTCAGAATCACTGTCTTCAAATCCTTCAGATCCTACAAAGGCGCCAATGAGGAGGGCGACAGAGATGACGCCAAAGACAACCCTGGTGATTGAATGGAACATGCATTCACCTACACTTCATCCCAACTTTTCCAATCATTGTTGGAGGGTTGGTTCGGTTTTTCCTTTTGGAGAGGTTGTATTTTTGGGCGATTGCTGGTCTCGATGATGACTGAGTCATCAGAGCCTTCATCCCACGAAGCGATTGTTTTGGTGTTTGGGTCTTTCTTTGGAGCCGCAGGATTCTTTGAACTTGGACTCGGACGGTCTGCGAATGGATCGCTGACCTGCTGTGTTGCTTCTTCCACATCACCGCGCATGAGGGCGTAGACCTGCTCCGTCGTCAGGAGGCTTCCGCTCATCACGCTCTGCTTTCCGTCAATGAATTCCTCAGTTTGCCCAATACCGGTGTCCGCAAAAGGAGCCTCGACCTTCGGTTGAAGTGGGTTTTCCCCTTTCGCGAAAGCAGCCATCATTTCGGGCGTGAGTTCAGTTGCTTGTGTCATGGTACCATCAGGGTTCATCATGATGACAGAGCCCTTGCTTTGATTGATTCTAGCAAGCCACAAGATGACGCCTGCAAGGGGGAGCACCGTTAGACCAAGGCAGCACGATGCCATGCCAAACAACATGCCCGGGCTCGAAAGAATTGCAAATTGATACGGATTTGTATGAACAAGGTAGACGGATTCATTGGCACAGTCAACATCTTCCTGGCACGTCACATCCAAGGCGTATTCTCCCTCTTGCTCTACATCCCACCCACTGGTGATGATGAACGCAGTCGCATCGGCAGACATTGGGAACCAATCCGAAGCACAAATCTTGTTTTCCTCAGCATCGGCAACTCGGGCCGAACCTTCGATTCGAGTAAGGTTGAGGTCGACATTGTTCTCACCCTCGAGGGTCACAGCGTAGTAGCACCCCGCTTCGAGGTTCACTACTTCACTGCCAGGCCCGGTTGCCGTCGCAACGGCCATGACCCTTGGGTCATAGGCTTCATCGATGGCATCACCTTGGGAATTCAGCAAGAATGCACCAAGAAGAAGCAGCACTGCACCAGCAATGGCCAGGCGAACAGGCCATGGGTTGCGTGCGGACTGAGCCATGTTTTCACCTACCACTCTTCCCAAATGAATCCTCGCTTCAAGCCAAACCGAGTTCTGCGAGCTTTTCTGGCAAGTATGTTTCCGTCACGAAATCAAGACCGTACTTCGCCAATGATTGCTGTTCAGCTTTCTTTCCAAGTTCCAGCATCATGTTGATCTGCTCTTGCCACCAACCATCAGCAAACCGTGGGTCTGAAAGTTCTGCGTTGAGAGCTTCAATGTCTTTCTTTGACAAATCATCGTTCGGTAGGTCATAGGCGACGATGTCATCAGCAGTGATACCGAGGTATGTTGCGGATGGTGTTGCCAAGTACTCGGAGATGTGCGCCGTCTTAATCGCACCATATGCAATGGATGCGAAAATTCGGAAGGACCACGGATCACCGTCGAGGAAGACAACGACTGGCAAATCCCATTCTTCGCTCATGCGCTTCATGATTCGCCGGGTCGAACGAGCAGGCTGCCCCTTCAAGTGCAAAAGTCCACATCGGTATTCCTCATCAAATCCGTTCTCAATCAATCGGTCAAACATACCACCAGTCTCGATGGCCATGATGAAATCGATGTCATTCTCGAGCAGTTCAATCTTCTCAGCTTCAACATTGTACGGCACGCCGTATCCAGAATCGCCGACATCGTCTCGTGCGTTGATGCGCATCCATTCGCCCCTACGATTGCGTTCTCGCAGGGTCAAGTTCCCGATCATTCTGGCTCCGTCTTCTTCAGGACGGAGTTTGAAATCCTCACGCAAACACTTTGTTACAATTTCCAAATCCTCTGCGAGGTTGTTGGATTCGTTTTGGCTGCCAAATTTTCCAAGACCCCAAGCTTCTGAGATGTAATACATCTCTCTCAGGGTTGAGGACTTTCCAGCAACCAACATTTCCTCGATGAATTCAACGACGTGAAGGGCCCGTAGCAATTGTTTCGCAGATCCAAGGCTCGTAGCATCTCGGATGGACTGCTTTTTTCCATACTTGTAAACGCCGAGCTTCTTATCGAATCCAATGTTGTTTTTGGTACGGACAGGCAAGGTCATCGTGGGCGGTTCGCCTTTCACGATTCGGTCGTACATTTCGCCGACAATCAAGTGCATTGCTTGCTTTGTCTCTTCTGCTGTGTGGCGTCGTGTCATCAAACATCACCTCCAAAGAGTGTGGTTTGGCCACTCGGTGGCGCCACTGTTGGCTCCCCCATTGGTTCAGCAGGCTCTTCTGGAGTTGAATCCGCATTGCCAGTATCGCTGAGGGCGCGCTCTTGTCTTCGAATTTCTTCGAGGAATTTCTCGTCCATCTTGCTTGCACCTATGACATCTTGAGAGCCGCGGAAGAACACATCGGTTTCCGTCCAATCGCCTCGTTCGAGTCCACTCAAGTTGTAGGTGATAACGGTCCGTTCACCGGGTTCAAGCGATGGAAGTTTCCATGCCCATACACCCGTTGCTTCCTTTCGTCCCCCCGTCTCGTTGTTGATCATTTCAGCCCCTGCCTTTTCCGGCCAAGTGGCCAAAATTGTGTAGGCTCGAACCCTGCTGGTGTAATTGAACAGGGTGATCATGACATCAGTTTGCTTGGTTTCCTTGTTCCAAGTGGTTGATGTTTCCGAAATCACAGCGGACATGATTTTGGTGATGGACCCCGCAAGGTCGGGCACAGGGCGCCCGAGAATATGTGCTGATTTTTCAGCGATTGCAGGAAGAATGTCGTTGATCAGTTCGAACTTTTCCTTTGTCTTGGCCATCTTCTTCTTCTTTTCCAAGTGCTTTCTCAAACCACGCCCCATCTCGAGCATGGCCTTTCGTGCTTCTTCGATGACTTCGCCATTGTCCGCAAGCGCTTCTTTGGCTTCGGATGTGAATTGAACGTTGGTGCTTGCAAGATGCACCAAAATGGCAGCAGGCCCCTTTGGAACACCCTTTGCCCCCGGCTGGTCGAGACCATACTGGCGCCAATCAACGCTTTCGATGGCTTTGGTCAACAGGCAGCCACCTTGTTGATACATCAGTGGAACTCGATTTGCAAACCGAAGAACTTCAACCGGTTTGTCTGCGGCCATGTTACCGCCAAAGATGAGCCCTACTTCCACCTGATATGGATTGCCTTGCGTCACTGCAGGGGCGCGTGTAAGGGTGGAGATGAACCGTGAATCGATTGTTTTCGACAAACCCTTCTTGATCAGCATTTCTTCAATTGGTGAAAGACAATTCGTTGGGGGATTGAGTAACTTGACCGGTTTTCCATTGACGTGCCGTTCGCCTTGGAAGGCTTCGAGCAAAGCCCGGATTTGGTCAGGATTCATCGATTTTGGTTTTGTTTTTTCATCAATTTCGGCTGCAACACACAATTCTTTGCTGGCCCGAGCAGATACGCCAGAGAAATTCATCCGAAGGAACACTGTAAGTCTTGAATCGGTTGATTCTGATGTCATTCGCTGAAGTTGACCCAATTCGATGCCGTGAGGGTGCGGCTTGATGCCTTCGACCTTGGTAGGGAGGCGTTCGGTCACCCGAGGCCAGTGGTGGACTTCACCATCAGGATCGGTGAATGTGATCTCTGCATGCGGATTGACGATGCTCGTCATGCGGAGGTATTGCCAAACGCTTTGACGGCCTTTCTGATACTTCGCTTTCATTTGGGCTGTGACTTCGGTGCCGTGCTCTTTTGCTGAACCGTCCTCATTGTACCAAATTTCTCGTCCTTGGTTGGATTTCGTTGCCTTATTTTTCCGAGTGTCAAGGCCAATGTCGACCACAGCAGCGGTTGGTTCACCAGAAATCTTCGAGCGTACGTGCGTCGTTCGTCCCGTCGTTAATTGGCAGTACATGACCACACCAGTGATTCCGATTCCTTGTTGGCCTCGGGATTGTCGGATGGCGTGAAACCTCGAACCAAAGAGCAGTTGTCCAAACACCTTTTCGATGCTTTTCTGGGGAATGCCAGGTCCGTTGTCCTCCACAACGAGCTTGATGATGTCTTTCTTGGTGTCAATTTTTTCAATGACAACCCTGATGGTTGGAAGAATACGCGCTTCTTCACAAGCATCAAGGGCGTTGTCGACGGCTTCTTTCACGGCTGTGATGAGGGATCGAGCGAGGGAATCGAATCCAAGAAAGTGTTTGTTTTTCTCGAAAAACTCAGAAATTGCGACTTGTTTTTGATTCGATGCGAGTTTCTGTGCGATACCAGTCATGAGGCCAATCCTCCACCACGGTCCTCCTTCGTCCGGATGACGAAGGGCCAATGATGTCCTCAGTGGTTCTCCGACGGTACTTAATCCCTAAGCCGGGCTGAGATTGGTGGCCTGTGTTTCCATCGCCCCTCGAGAGGACCACGGGAAGTGAGATTTCAGATTGGTCGAATTGAACCGATCAAGCGTACTTCTGCCATTCAGTTCCGGTCCACCAGTAGGTGTTTCCGTCATCCATGGCTCTCCATGTGTATCCACTTCCATCCGTCCACTGGCGCAAAACGGTTGGTTCTGCGACAACGGCTGGGATGACTTCAACAGTTTGGATTGGTTGAACGGGTTGGGCTTGCACTTGGGCAACAGGCTGCACTACTTGCGGCTGTTGAACAGCTTGTGTTGCGTAGGCAGTGGTCGGTTCTGGCGTGTAGGGCGTTGCTTGGACCGGTGTCAATTGAGTGATCATGCCGGCTTGTCCGATTGCCATTGCTTGCTCTGGTTCGTCGTCACCACGGCTTCGCATGAAGAGCACAGCACCAACACCTCCTCCAAGCACAACAAGTACCACCAGGAGGATGGTGAGCCATCCTCCCTCGTCGTCGTCCGATGCACCTGATGTTGCATCGCTTGAGTCATCGACAGCATCTGCGGGCGGCATGAGCACCGTGTCGATGACGTGAATGATGCCGTTCGAGGTCGCTACATCAGCAAGGGTGATGTTTGCACCATTGATTCCGGGGGTGAGCGACAGCGTTGCGTTGTCGCCGTTCACCATCTGCAGCATCATGCCTTCCGTGATATCGGAAGCTTGCACTGAGCCGGCGTGCACGTGGTGGAGCAGGATGTCGGTGAGGGTTGCCTTCCCTTCGGGCGTGTTGAGCGCAGCCAAGTCGATGCCAGCATCAGCAAATGCCTGATCGGTCGGTGCAAAGAGCGT
>QXYC01000028.1 GCA_009887095.1 Candidatus Poseidoniales archaeon | reverse complement strand
GGCGCGAAACGATGGGGCACCGCCCGCGAAGGAATCAAACGACAGCGGTGGCTCGACGGTGTTGAGGGGAGTTCATGGCAGGTCCATCTAAAGTCGAATTTCCCGGTCAAAAAAAGCAACGGGTTCGCATGCGTGGCACGAAGCAAGCCAACGAAGCTACGGCAAACCGAATCAAGCGCGAGTTGGCGCAGTTACTCGAAGATCCCGAGTCCAAACTGCCACAAATGACGTGGAAAGGGCGGCTTCGTTGGGGTCGCGTGGACCCGGTTACTAAAACCTTGAATGAACTTCGAAAAATCATCAAGAAAAAGAACGATGTTCGTTGGCTTAACAAACGAATGATGGCAAAACGCGGCGACCCTGTGGCCAAGGCGTTCGCAGGCTCGCTTCACGCCTGCCATGATGAGGAATTCAAAATGGTTGGAAATTTTAGTTCCGGCTCTTTCGGAACTGCGTCGTTTATCCGTCGAGGGGATGGAAAACAAGGCTACCTTGCTGGTTTGCAAAACCATTCACACCTCACCTTGCGCATGCTACCGTGGGAGGATCATGCAAAGCGAGGCATGTACTTCTTCACATGGAAGGGCGGCTTTGTATGCACTGGTCCAAACCCCACTCCCCCAGATGAATGGCTCGAAGATGTCCTCAATCGATCTCGATTTACCTTCACCAAGGACGATGAAATCCCGCTCCCTGTCTGGGTCACGGAGGGCCTTGATCCGAACGCAGTGCTGGAATTCAGCCCAAGCGCCGATGGATACGTCCGTTTCTCGTTCAAAAGCGGACCAATTGTTGCGATTGGTTTCGACGCACTTGGTGAATCTGCGAAGAAGGAATCATCCTTCATCCACCACCTTGCTCTTTCGATGCTCCCGCCCTTCCTGCCTTCAATCCTCACCATTGAAGCAAACTGGGCACCAAAAGGATGGCCTGAAGGAAAGGCCCTCCCTGAAGCCTCCGCTGAAGGAATTGACAAGGTCATCGATGCATGGCAAGGGCTCACGATGAATGAGGGATTGATTGCGATGGCAGTTCAGCGGGCCGTCATTGACGCCATTGACGAAGGTTTGGTCCTCGGTGAAACTTGGATTGAGGGGGACGATCTCGACTCAATCGAACAGGGCCTTGCCGGCCATGCTGGGTCAAACGATGAACGCCATCTTACGGCTCACATGCTCCTCGCTTCGATGAACGAGGGCCCGACTGATGAAGTTGGAATGAGGATCAATCCGAGAGGTGATGTCGCTGACCGCAAGGGTCAGGCGCTGGAGATTATGACCGGCACAAGTTGCGGGAACATTCTCGGCACACTGTGGGAGAAATGGGGTATGGCCGGCCTGGCTGGACTCGGGATTGAGGGCGATGAAGCTGAAGAAATCTGGAAGAAGCAGAACAAGAAGCCGCAGCCGTTCGGGACCTTCCTCAAAGGCCTTGATTCAGCGCGGAGTCAAGCGCGCCGCGTTGCTCGGTTCCCAACCCGGAGTGGAGAGTTTAGTGGCGCTGCCGGTACAATTCACGACCTTGTCCTCCAAGGTCTGCTCGACGGAATCGGCAAGGCTGAGCGCGTGGCAACGTCCCGTCATGCATCAATCGATGAAGCAGCAGCCTCATGGTCTTGGTTGCTTGCTGCAGGTCGATCAACTGGCCAAGATTGGCACTTTGAATCCAATGCCAGGGATCGTGCTGGGGCATGGCTTGCCGCAACCAAAACCTTGCTTGCTGCAGGTGAATCCCTGCTTGCTGCTGAGCCAGAGGAAGTCGATGGATCGAGGATTGAATGGCAAACTGCCTTCGACGCCTTGAGGGTCATTACGGGCAATTCCGACTGATTGGACTCAATGAGGCAGCAGAATCCAAATTGCCACCCCGACGAGGGAGGCGCCCAAAGCGATGTTCAATCGCTTTGCATTTTGTTGGGAACTGAACGTGCGTCGCAGGGCAACACCGAACCCGGCCCAAACCAAAACTGCGGGGTAGCCAGCGAAGGCGTTGAGGGCCACAAGCGCTACCTTCGCAGCGATTCCTTGGCCGAATAATGTGCCCCATGTGGCCATAATAGCGAGGAAGTGAATCCATGCCTTCCCGTTGACAAATTGCAACATGGCGCCAGTAAGAAAACCCAGTTGGTCTGTGGCCTCGGCCTCCTCGAGCGGTTTCGTTTCCGATTTCGCAATCACATACCCAAGGTAAGCGATGTAGGCGGCTCCAGCATAGGTCAGGAGATTGAAGAAGTTTTGATTTGATTCGATGACGGTAATCGCAACGCCCACAATCACGCCAAGAACCGACCATCCGGTGAGCATCCCAAGCGTGAGGGGCACGGTTGAGCGGAACCCGTGCTGGGCGCCGTGTGCAGCACACAGCATGTTGTTGGGCCCTGGTGTGAAACACATTGGTATGATAAAGACAAGCAACGCAATCAGCGCACTGGTATCCATTTGTCATTCCTCGAATGGGGGGTTCAGACATTCGCGAATCCACGTTCAATATCTGCCCATAGGTCTTCCACGTCTTCGATTCCAATGCTCATTCGAACATAGCCGGGCACCAAGCCAGCTGCATGTCGGACCTCTTCTGGAATCATCATATGGCTGGAGTTGAAGGGGCACTCGACCAATGACTCAACTCCACCAAGGCTTGTTGCTTCGTAGATGATCGACAGGCCTCGCATGAATTTGAGGGCCGCTTCGTCGCCGCCTTTGACGACGAATCCAATCATGCCCGTGCCCTTGGGCAGCACTCGCTGAGCGACTTCATAATCGTCATGGGAAGGAAGTGATGGATGGTTCACACGCTCGATCATCGGGTGTCCTTCAAGACGTTGTGCAAGGGTGGCTGCGCTGGAACAAATCGTTGGCATGCGGACGTGAAGTGTCCTCATGCCCCGTTCCAAAAGGTAGGAACTGTGTGGGTCTGGTGAACCGCCGAAGTGGACCTTGCGCGGGAATATTTGGGCGATTAATTCCTTTGAGCCAACAACAGCTCCACCGATGATGTCTGAATGGCCACCGAGGTATTTGGTGGTTGAATGAATCACTAAGTTAACACCCATTGACAACGGTTGGCACCCCCAAGGCGAGGCGAAGGTGTTGTCAATAATGCACAACAAATTATGTCGCTTTGCGACGGCAACCATGGCTGGAATATCGCAGACTTTCAAGACCGGGTTGGTCAGGGTTTCGATGTAGAGTATCTTGGTGTTTGGTTGAATGGCTGCTTCGTAGGCTGCCGGATCTCGCATATCGGTCATGGTCGTTTCGATGCCAAAGCGAGGGAGTTCTTCGGTCATGAGACCGTATGTGCCACCATAGACATCGGTGGAAGCGACGATGTGGTCGCCAGAACTGAGAAGCGACATCAAGGTGGTGGAAATTGCTGCCATTCCAGAAGCAAAGGTTTCTGCATCTTCGCCGCCTTCCATGGCCGTGAGTTTTTGTGCCACCGCATCTGAGTTCACGGTTGAAAGACGGGCGTAGAGAAGGGTGTGTTGTGCACCTGCGGCCCATCCAGCATAGCGTTCATCGGTGAGTTTGTAAGTTGAGGATTGGAAAATTGGTGTGTTTACGGCATCGCCGATATGGTTGGTTCCGCTGTGAACTGCTTTGCTTCCAAAACCTTGGAAATTGGTTGACTTTTCATCGCTCATCGGCATCCCTCATGCTTGTCGAACCTGTGGCCATCATTTACTCTTCCGAATCAGCATGTGTAAACAACTCGACAACGATGTTGCCCAAAAAGAGTGCACCGCCTCCAATCAGAATCCATGTGCTCCAGTCAACAAGGCCGAGGCCGAGGCCGTATGTTGTTGCCCATACTGGCTCAAGTGCATAGATAATTGCGGCTTGAATTGGGTGCAAATAGCGCTGGTACATGTTGAGCAAAAGTAAACAGAAGAACGAACCCCCGATGCCTAAACAAAGCACAGGAATAAACACGCCATCTGCGAAGATAAAACGCCACTCTTCGATGCTGCGCCCACCTCCAAGCAGCAGGACCATACCTGCCGCACCAAGGGCGACGACTGCGAACGAAGTTTGTGTTACACCAACCGGGTCCATCACTTGAGTGATCCTCTGTGTGTAGATGATGTGCAAGGCAAAGAAAACGGCGCACACCACCGTCATCACTTCGCCAAAGCCCCATGAAAGGTGGGGGGGACCTTGGATGAATCCTGCGCCGAATGTCGCGAGCAAAACGCCGAACATCAGCACACGGGACGGTTGGGATTTGGTCATGAAAATCGTGATCAGGGCAGTGAACACCACATACAGTGAAGTGAGGAACGCAGAAACAGCCGGGTTGATTTCGTCAAGTCCAATCATCTGGGTGACGAAGCCAACAAGCATCACGCCGCCAAGCAATGCGCCGCCTTTCCATTGTTCTTTATCGCCCAATGCGGCCCTTGCCCTTGGAAAGAAAACCACCATCACAAGTGCTGCAATCGCAAATCGAGCGGCAACAAGAACGCCAACGACCCTGTTGCTCCCATACGCCTCGATTTCCGGCTGGAGTTCATTGAGCGCCTGCTTCATCCAAATGAATGTCGCACCCCAAACCGATGTGACCACCAAAAGGGCCGCGATGGCTTTTTTCCGCTGGCCCGGGGCAAACGGTGTTGGTGCAGATTGAGCACCATACTCGACAGCCGACTCCGCCATGGACTTGCCTCATTGATTCGACTCATGAGGGTGACGCTTCAGATAGGGTCTTTTCAGCAACCACAACGCGAACACTCAAGGGGTGAATGGGGTGTGTGATGGTCATGACCAAGGATGCTGGTGCTGCCGAGCGTATCTGGGAACACCCAATCGAAACCGGGGATGCTCCGAAAAATGGTGAGACATTTGACGCCATCGTTGTAGGAGGCGGGCCGGGTGGTTCGTCCGCAGCAGGCTATTTGGCAATGGCTGGAAAGAAGGTTTTGCTGATCGAGAAAGATGTGTGGCCGCGTGATAAAGTCTGTGGTGACGCTGTCGGAGGCAAGTCCCTCAGTCACGTCGCTGCGCTTGGCGTAAAGGCCGACTTGGAATCAACCCCGCATTTCCGTGTGACGGGCATTTTGTTTTCATCACCAAAAGGCAACAAGGTTCGCGTTCCACTTCCAGAAGAAGATGTGGCGAAGCTTGAGGCGGGCTATTCGCTTCCGCGCGCACAGTTCGACGCGCTGCTCTTCAAGCGGTGCCAAGGCATGGTCAGAGAGGCCGGCGGGTCTGTGATTCAAGGCGGCGAAGTTCGAACCGTGCTTTTCGATGATGGCAACGGGGGCGAAGACCCTGGCGAAGGCAGTGGTGACGCACGGCATGCTTCTGGTGTCATCGTACGAATTGGTGGCAGGAAGGGAGAGGAATTCACTTTCCACACCCGAGAAGTCGTCGGTGCTGCAGGGTATCGATGCCCAGTGGCAAAATCCGTTGTCGAGTCAAGTTACAATGAAGAGATGATGGACAGAGACCACTATTGTGGTGGCTACCGAGAATACTGGCGCAACGTCAAGGGCTGTGAAGCTGCGAGTGGGGACATCGAGATTCACTTTGTGGATACGGTGATTCCAGGCTACTTCTGGCTCTTCCCTGTTGCCGATAATGTCGTGAACGTCGGCATTGGCATGGTGATGGGTCTGCTTGACAAACAGAAGAAGAAGTTGAAAGCTCTTCAAGCCGATGTCATCGCCAATCATCCAATGTTCAAAGATCGCTTTGCAGAGGCTGAGATGGTGCCAGGTTCAGCAAAAGGCTGGCAACTGCCATTTGGCTCACCCCGAAAGAAATCCAAGATGAATCCACGCCGTTCGAGCATGAACGGGGTACGGTTGGTCGGCGACGCAGCATCCCTCGTGGACCCATTCTCGGGTGAAGGTGTTGGAAATGCACTCGTGACGGGGGAAATGGCTGCAAATCACATTTTAGATAGCAAAACACCCGTCGAATACCAAGAAGAGGTTTGGAAGGTGCTCGGCCCCGAACTCATCAATTCCTATCGAATGCAAAAGTTGAGTCGCCGTTCATGGTTGCTCAATTGGTTTGTTGGAAAGGCGGAAAAGAAGCCTGTTTTGCAAGAGATGATGACGGAAATGATTGCAAGTAAAGAGGCACAAGAGAACCTGCACTCGCCTTGGTTCATGATGAAAACATTGCTCTTTTGAGGTGCAAGTATGGATGCAACACTTGACGGTATTGAAGCGGTTTTTCTTGACCTCGACGGTACAATTTACCTTGGCGGTGAATTGATCCCTGGCGCTATGGAATTTCTCGCCCGATGCGACGAGCGGGGGGTCGCTCGGTATTTCCTTTCAAACAACTCAAGCCGTTCAGTCACGCAATACCTCAAGAAATTAGAAAGGTTTGGAATTCCTGCCGTCGAAGAAGATGTGTTGCTTTCAACGCACGACCTCTTGGCGTGGCTCAAAAAAGAAGCCATCACCGAAACCTGGCTCATCGGAACCGAGGGCATGCGAGAAATGATGGAGGAGGTTGGTATTGCCACCCGTTCGGCCTCGCCACAATACGTCGTCCTCGGCTACGATACCGAAATCAATTATGAGAAAATTGCAACTGGTAGCATTCATTTGCACGCCGGCGTCCCTCTTGTAGCAAGCCATCCAGACATGGTGTGTCCATCACCTGATGGGGGTCTGCCGGATGTTGGCGCTTACCTCGCCATGCTCAAAGTCACCACGGGTGTCGATCCTGTTCACATCACTGGCAAGCCGAACGCTGGAATGATTTTGCATAAGATTGAGGCGTTGGGCCTTGACCCTGCGAAGTGCGCCATGGTTGGTGACCGATTGTACACCGACATTGCCATGGCGACCCGCGCCGGCTGTGTTGGTGTGCTTGTGCTGTCGGGAGAAGCGACCATGTCAGATGTGGAATCCCTTCCGACAGGGGCTGAACAACACCCGACCGTTATCGTCGGAAGTGTGGACAACCTTCTGAGGTGAATGGGCGATGTCATTCAGCATCCGGTGGAAATGGTGGCGGGCACGACGGAAGTCGTTTCCTCACGACGAAATTCACAGGGCTGGAGATCTTGCCGAAACACGCTTAGCAAAACTCTCTCGGGCTGCTGGGCGACGGAACGGTTGGAAAATTTACGAATCGGTTCGAATTCCTGACCCCGATGGAGGGCGGCGGGA
The DNA here is from genome assembly GCA_009887095.1 of Candidatus Poseidoniales archaeon. Taxonomy (GTDB): domain Archaea; phylum Thermoplasmatota; class Poseidoniia; order Poseidoniales; family Poseidoniaceae; genus MGIIa-L1. The sequence continues at coordinate 17,604 of QXYC01000028.1, read as the reverse complement.
AATCGATATGGTCATCATAGGGGGAAACACGATGCTTGTGGTCGAACAGAAGCATTGGGCTGGCTCATTTATGATTACAAAAGAACACCATTTCGTTCAAAATAGGAACAATGGAACACAGCACAATCACGATGGTGTCGCCGACCGAATCGCTCGAAAGGCGAACCTTCTCGCTGCCTTGCACAACAAGCGGCTTGGCCTAGCGGGGGATGATGAACTTGACTTCAGAGTGATTGTGGCAATGACCCATCAACGCCTCGAATGGCCAAAAATTCCGAGTGATTTGAAAGCTGAAATGGTGAATGAAGCCGGATTTATCAAATTGCTTGAAACAACCCGGCCGGGAGAACTTAACCAAGACCTCGTTGAGACGCTCGAGGGATTCAATACCTGGGATGAGGTACATCTCAACGGCGGACTCTTGCTGAAAGGCGATGTCTTCGGGCTTGGCCTTGGCAAGGATGTTGACGAATGGTTCGCCGCACGAACCTCGGATGTTCATGCAAACCTCACTCAGCGCCGTTCATTGTTCTCATTGTTCTCGAACAACCCCACTGAAGTTCACCTCAGCCGAGGGTCGAAGAACATCGAGGCGAAGGTTCCCTTCGGACTTACCCTCAACATGCACGTGGTCGGAGAAAAACGGAGCCGTGAGGTCGATTGGGCCAACATTGAACGTATTTTTGTTTCAAAGCCGCCTGCAGAATGGGCGGTTCACGAGGCGTCAAACAGAGAAAAAGCCTCATGAGGGTTGGTCCGGCGCTGCTTGTTCATGGCCGCTATGTGGATTGAGGCAATTGGACTGCTTGCTGGCGTGATCGGAATTTTTGCTTGGATTCCACAAATCATCGAAGTGTGGATCCACAAGCGCCACGATGGGCTCTCCTTGACTTCATTTGGCGTGGTTTCATTCGCGCTTCTTCTTTGGCTGGTGTACGGTGTTTTGGTGGATTCAATTGCGATGATTCTTGCAAACATCATGACCTTGACCGTGATTGGCGCCATCATCGTTGGGGCTCGAAGGGCTCGGAATTCGCATCAAATGTCAGACTCGTTGGCGGAATCGTCAAATTAGTATCCTGTGAACAGGGAGCATGGGCGACAATTTTTGGGACACGGTTTCCGATAAGAAAGAGGAAGATTCCCCTGCGCCTGACTTGATGAAACCAGCGGTTGTAGAACGGGATTCACCACTCAAGATGGATCAAGTATCGGCAGCACATGCTGTTGAGGATCAACCGTCTTCAGAAATGAAAGGGGGAGGGCAGTGGTCGGAATTAGAGACGGAAGATGTTGATGCCTGGCAGGAAAGTGAGCACAATCAAGCCTGGGTGAACGATATGGAGGGAGGGAACGAAATATGGGCCAGCATCGGACTTTCACTCGCTTTCACTGTGGCCCTCGTTGTTGGTGTTTTTTTTGTGACAATTCTCGCATCAGGAACATATGAAGATCTCTCGATGGAAGACATGCCTCAGGCAGAAGCAACCATTCTCGAAATGAGTTCCTATACTGAAACATCGTGCAATGATGAAGGAGGAGGTTGCTCGGATACGCTGTATGTCGAGGCTTTGTTGGTCTTGCATTGCACAGAAGAAGAGGGTGGTGTGTGGGCGTGTGGGCCGCAAAAATCAGCGGACTCGTTTCCGTTCTACCTTACCTATGATTCAGGCTTCTTTGAACCGGTTCCCGCAGGGCACATGGACAAGTCTGAAGATCAGGAAACGCACACCGTCGCCTATGATCCCAAGGACCCGACAAGAGTGGATTTTCAACCCGGTTTCCAGTTCAATTTTGAATGGACCATGCCGGTGGGGGTCGCATTGCTTGTTGGTTTTGGTGTGAGCCGCGGCGTCAGACAAAGAGAGAGCAGTCTCAAAGACGGTTACACCAACTTCTACAAACTGATCACAGGGAAACTCAAAATCTAATTTGAGAATTTGAATCAGTAGGCCGATTTTGTGGTTTCGATGATGACGGCTCCAATCTTGTATGGGTCGCCATTCGATGCAGGTCGTCGATCTTCGAGTCGACCAATCCAGCCATCTTCACGAACGGAGATTGGAATACGAATTGAGGCCCCGCGATCGGAAACACCGTAGCTGAATTGATCGATGGATTGCGTTTCGTGGAGGCCTGTCAAACGAAGTTCGTTGTGTGCACCGTACACGGCCATGTGCTTCTCGACATTGCGGCCAAATGCCTCACAAATCTTGTCAAACGTTTCCTTCTTTCCGCTTGTACGCATGGCATGATCAGAGAAGTTCGCGTGCATTCCAGACCCGTTCCAGTCGCCCTGAACCGGTTTCGGGTGGTATTCGATGTAATATCCGTAGTTCTCTGTCAAACGATCGAGGAGGTAGCGAGCAACCCATAGTTCGTCGCCAGCGCGCTTTGCACCCTTTGCGAAAATTTGGAACTCCCATTGGCCGCAGGCCACTTCTTGGTTGATCCCTTCGAAATTGATACCAGCCTCGAGGCAAAGATCTGCGTGCTCTTCGACGAGCGCACGGCCGTGTGTGTTCCTTCCACCAACGGAACAGTAGTAGAGCCCTTGAGGACCTGGGTATCCCCCAACTGGGAAACCGAGTGGTAGTTGAGTGTCGACGTCCATGATGAAATATTCCTGCTCGTAGCCGAACCAAAAGTCGTCGTCATCGTCGTCGATGGTTGCCCGGCCGTTGCTTTGGTGAGGGGTTCCATCCGGGTTGAGGACTTCGCACATCACAAGGTAGCCATTGATTCGCTGTGGATCTGGGAAGATAGCAACAGGCTTGAGGAGGCAGTCAGAAGCGCCGCCTTCGGCTTGTCGGGTCGAGGAGCCATCGAACATCCACTCTGGGCAGTCTTTCAGTTCGCCCGAGAAATCTGTCCTCACCATCGTCTTGCTTCGCATGTTTTGTGTTGGTTCATAGCCGTCGAGCCAGATGTATTCCAATTTCGCTTTGTCCATCATAGGTATCAGTCCCCTCGTTGGCGAGGCGGTATATCATACATACGCTCACTTTTTACTCGTTTATTTGGCCTTATTGAACACAATAACCAATAATTTATGTTCAATTGATTATCTTAAACGCGAATGTACGCGTCGAGGTCTGTTCATATGTTCTTTTGAAAAGAGTGGTTTTGTTCATTTGAACAAGAGAAAACGGGCTTCATGAAATGAAGATTTCAGAGGGCGCCGACCGGTGGAATCATCGCCTCCGTCGACATGGGTTGAAGCATGGAGATTCCGAGTGGAGGGTACTTGCGCCAGTGGCGTAAAACGCTCGGAATGACTCAAGCCCAGCTGGCCGTTGAAAGTGGTTTGACTCAATCTGTCATCGCCAAGGTCGAACGGGAAAACGTAGACCCACGGGCCTCTACATTGCGTAAAATGGTCGCCGCGTTGCTTCGTTCCGAAGCGCCAGATAAGCCGCACACCGTTGGCGACATCATGATCGAAGAGGTCGCCGTTCTCGCCCCTGATGATTCCGTGCAGTCGGCCATCGAGCGGATGGTTCGCGAAGGCATCAGCCAACTGCCAGTGGTTGCCACAAATGGAGCCATCATGGGTCTTGTCTCTGAGACGAGTTTGCTGAGAACGGATGTCGAACGAGATGCCCCCGTTCAATCCGTAATGCAAATGAATTTCGAAGTTGTCAATGTAGGCGTTTCAATCGCCGAGGGGCGCCGACTGCTCGTGGAGCGAGAAGTATTGTTAATCACCGATTCGGGTGTATTGTGTGGGCTTGTCAGCCGCATTGACATGGTTCGCGCCTTGAGCAAAGATCAGTGATCCTCACTGGTTGTTGGCAGCGTCTGCACCTTGAGGTGTGATGAGCACGTTGCTCCCATCTCGTGTGATGTGTGGTATGGAGAGGGTTCCACCATTGACGGTGATTGGGCAAGAGATGCCGCAAGCTGGAGCGAGGTAATCTTCGCCAGTTTCAGTTAACACCAGCCTGACGCCATGGCCGGCTGGGAGGATTGCATCGATTGCTTGGAATTCCATCAGCATTGTGAGTGATTGGCCTGGAAGCACCGTTGTAGGATCTGAGCCGCCTTGGTGGTATCGGATGTCCATTGTAGCATGGCCGAGGCGAAGCCCTGTTTCTGCGTCTTGTAATTCTGCAAAGATTTGGCCGCCATCCATGGCTGCTTGAACCTCAAGATGGAGAGTCGCAAGACCTGAAATCAATACATCAGCCGAAGCATCGAGCGCATCACACTCGAATGTCACCGATGCCAATGTCGCTCCGCCACCTGACACGCCTTGCACGCTGTTGCCGTTTTTCACGCAACCATCAAGGGGGACTGCGTTCCATTCACGGTCTTCTGGTGGCCATGTTGGTTCGATTCGCCATTCGCCATCGTTGCGCTGTATTTGTGCATGGAGTGCGGGCTTTTCGCCGACCCCTTTGAGATAGTACTCAAACCATTCAAACAGGTCTTGGCCCCAATCCCAGCGAGTCATGTTTTGGATTGCTTCGCCACCATAACCGGAATCCTGTGCATTGTGTTTCGACCATTGGTCTGGGTAGTTGTGCTCCCATTGTCCAAGCATGCCCCGCACATCGAACCCAGCATCGACAAACATCTGATACCACGGGAAAACTTGGTGTGGATCGACGTTCCAATCTTGCATGCCTTGGACCCAATACACGCTTCCTTTGTAATTGGTCAGTGCTTTGGAAATGTGCTCTCGCTCCTCGTAATAATTCGCCATGTATGGGTCAAGTTCGCCCATGCCATAGGTCACAGGGCCTGCAAACAGCCCTTCGATAATATCGGGGCAGATGTTGTCCATGTCTTCTGCATTGTAGTCCACAGTGCTGCCGAAATAATTCATGTGCATCACTTGGCTTCGAGCTTCAGCGCTTCCGTTCTTGTAGAGAAGAGGGTGAAGGCCCGTGGTGCCAGAAATAGGCACAATTGTTGCCAAGTGTTCGCTTCCATGGACTGCTGCCTCCCACTGTGTAGCACCTTCGTATGATTTCCCATACAAACCTACTTTGCCGTTCGACCAGTTTTGCTTCCCAAGCCATTCAACAGCTTGATGGATGCCCCAGCCCTCGCCTTCGCCTCTGTAATCAAAACAACCAGATGATTCCTCTGTTCCAAACACAGACACCTGAGCAAATGCATACCCATGAGGAATATAATTGTCGTAAATGAATTCGCCTCGGCCGGCGCCAACCACGTTGGTTGCGCCTGATTCATCACCTGGTTGTCCAAAGGAGAAGTAGGGGCTCACCACAGCGATCACTGGCACTTGCTCCCCCATTTCAGTGTTGGATGGTAGCCAGTAAGAGAGGTGAACATTGGAGGTGGCTGGGCCTGTCTCCCATACCGCTGATGTATCGACTTCGAAGGTTGCCTCTTGGACATCAAGCGCCGTGTAAGGCCCGGGTTCCAAGACGTAGGAATAGCTGTCAGTCCAATTCCAATCCAATTGATGGCGGTCCCATACCTCTGGGTACATTGACTCGGTATCAATTGCTTCGCCATCCGTCGACGAGGCCCCCAAACAGCCTGAAAGTGGGCCGAGGAGAACCAAGAGAACGAGCAACCAAGCAGAGCGCATTGTATCAGCCATTCTGTCGGCCGTCATGAATGTGATGTTATGCTGTAACATCAAAAGTCAGGCCCTCCTCGGGCCTTCATGGTGATTCTCGTCACAGGTGCTGCGGGCTTCATTGGTTCGCATGTTGTTGAGCGGCTTCTGCTCCAAGGCCATCATGTTCGTGCGACAGCACGGAACATCGAGTCTGCTTCGTTTCTGAATGATTTCCAAGTCGGGAAAGGATCTGCTCTTGAACTCGTCCAGATGGATTTGCTTGATGCCAAGAGTGTGGACGCTGCCGTGGCTGGGTGTTCGGAAGTCATCCATTGCGCTGCGGTGCTGATGGTAGGCATTAACGAAGTGCAGAGTGATTTGATCGACCCTTCGGTTCAAGGGACGATGAATGTGTGCAAGGCGATTGAGAAATCCGGCACCGTACGTACGATTGTTCACACCTCTTCTGTCGCTGCGATTCGCAGTTCATTCTACACAAACGGGCATGTGTTCACTGCTGATGACTGGTGCGAAGATGCATCGGCTCAAATCAACCCTTACGGATTTGCAAAAGCCGAGGGCGAACGTGTCGTGAGGCGCTTTGTCGAGGCCATGGACGAAGCGGTGCGACCGAGGTTGATGACCATCCATCCATCCCTTGTTTTTGGCCCAATCCATCACAAGCGCCATCTCAACGGGTCGATGGCCTACATGAAGCATTTCAAAGGAAGGTTACCATTCGTGCTCAATTCACATCTGAATTTTGTGGATGTTCGAGACGTGGCTGACGCCCACATCGCTGCGCTCACCAAGGGGCCGAATGGAAAGCGAATTGTTGTCCATACCAAAGGCATGTGGATGAATGAAATCGGAATTGAATTGCGCAGGTTGCGACCCAAGACCGCCTACCCAACGAGGGTCTTACCGAAATGGCTTACAGTGGTCATGGCGGCGTTTCATCCGAAATTGACCGTCAAAGCAGTCAAGCCAAGCCTCGGGCGGCATGTCGGGTACGATGTTGGCACAAGTTTTGCTGATCTCGGCATGACGCCAACGCCAATTCAGGATACATTCCTCGATGGTTTGGACTCGATTTGACGCGAGTTGGCAGCGTTGCCTCACGGCCGCAAGATATGAGGGGCTGGTGCTCCTCGGTTGAAGCATGCAGGCCGAGGAAGTTTGGGGTCAACGTTGGACAATGAACACCTTGCCAATGGCAAGAGCCTACATGGAAGTTGCTTGCAGAAAGCAAAGCCTGGTTTGCCTCGCTGCAGACCGATCGACGATGGCTGGATTGTTTGATTTGATTGAAACGGTGGGTGCTTCGATTGCGGCGCTCAAAACGCACGTCGATTTGGTTGATGACTGGACGCCAGAGGCATGGTCCAAGTTCTGTGCAGCGGCAAAAAAGGCCGATTTGTTGATTTTTGAAGATCGTAAATTTGCCGATATTGGTGGCATCAGCCGCAAGCAAATGGCTGGAGTGTACAACATCCGAGGGTGGTCTGATTTGGTAACCGCCCACTTGATTTCTGGACCCGATATCGTCGATGGATTGCAAGCTGCTTGGTCAGATGTCGGCCGAGAAGGAGGCGTTTTGTTGCTGGCCCAGATGTCAAGTCGAGGCAACCTCTTGGAGCCGGCCTACACTGCTAAAGTGGTCGCAAAGGGCAAAGCCCACTCCGGCGTGTTTGGATTCATCGGGAATGGTTCAAGGCCTGATGAATTGGTTCTTTTACGCGACGCAGTTGGCGACGGGAAACTGATCTGGACGCCGGGCGTCAACCTTGCTGTTGGTGATGGGGAAATGGGGCAACGGTACGGCCATCCTCGCGATGCTGTGCTCGCTGGCTCAGATTGTGTGATTGTCGGATCTGGCATCCATAAAGCAGACAACCCTGGCGAACAGGCCGCCGCTTATGCAAAGGCGTCTTGGGATGCTTTGTGCAATCGTTGAACACTATGTTCTTGTGTGGACAGTGTGTCCTCTTACCATGCTCACCGTCGTTGGTTGGTTGCTTGCGTTCGTCGTGACGCTCGTTCCAGCGTACATGGTTTGGTCGTATGCAAAGAAAGCGACGGAGCTTGATGAGCGCATCGCAGCGTGCGACCCGACGCTCCTCACAGATGATGGACTCAATGTCTCACGGCTGATGGCGGTTCCACAGGGCACACAGTACCTTGAAAACGCACAAATCATTGTTCCAGCATCGATCCCGATGCCTGTTCAAAGTCAACATCCGTCTCAAACCGGAGAGCCATACTCCGACCAATAGAAGGCCGCACCTGCAATCAACACAACAAGCAACACCCACTTTGCTGAGCCTTTGCGTTTGGGTGATGGTGTGTCTTGGGGCGCAGTTTCAACGGTACGTTCCGCTGTAGGCTCGACTGTTGCAATTGGCACAATCGCTTCGAGTGGAGCGGGGGTTGGAAGTGGAAGCGCTGGCATACCTGGCAGTGGTGGAAGAGGCATCAAGCCTTCATCTGGTTCGGGTTTGATTCGGTCCTCCGGGTAGAGTTCATCGAGATCTTCAAGCCCGGGCGCTTCAGGTATTGGCCCCAACACTTGCTCCCATACTTCATCAAGGGCTGCCGATGAAATTGGCTTTTCGAGCCAAGCAACGGCTCCTGCGGAATGGGATGCGTCTTGCGCGAGGGAGGCAAGACGTCGTGGCGTGACAAACACAATTCGCCCTTCGCCGCCGTGTTCCCTCATCTCCAAAGCAGCAAGATGTCCGTCGAGAGAGGGGATGTCAAGTGCGATGACGACCAGTTCTGGATCGAGGCGGATGTATTCGTCAACTGCTTTGTCGCCATCTTCGCAGACAACCACGTGAAATTCTTTGACGCGAAAGACTTCAGTGAGCCTTCTGGTCGACATTGGGTTGTTGTCCACAACGAGCACCGTTGGTGCTGAATCTTCGTCTGCCGCCGTGACATACGCCATGTGAATCATTCCCCTGACTTCGCCCTTGCACATCAATCATGCGCACCATGAGATTCATTCTTCGCTATCTTCAGCGGTCGAGAGGTCTTCGACCGGCCCAGATTGTGGGTTTGCGAATGTTTCTCGAACCGTTTCGGATTCTGCGACTGCATCTTCCATGGCCCTTCGCCTGCTTGGGGCTTTCAAAAATTGCAATTGCAACTCGCTGACAATACCGCGGAACATGCGTTCTTCTTGTTCGGTGATGTTCCCCTTCGATTTGCTCTGCAACACACGAAGCATGTCAATGCCTGCCTTTGCTTCAGCGAGATTGAATATGATGTTTCCTTCATTGTCCGGAATCATGCCCATGTGAAGCAAGGATGAACGTTGAAACATGTGAATCAGTTGGAAGAATTGCTCGGTTTCTTCGTCCTTGAATGTGCCCGACATGGATTCTGCGAGGGAGTCAACACCTATCGCTTCATCGCCGCATCTCAATCAAACATTTGTTCGAGAAGCCAGTCGGGATCGAATTGTTTCAAGTCATCGTAGCCTTGACCAACGCCCGCAAACACGATTGGTCGCCCTGTAGCAAAGGCAATCGAAAGCCCAGCTCCACCCTTCGCATCGGTGTCGACTTTTGTGAGAACCGCTCCATCGAATTTCATGATTTCTTGGAACATTCTTGCCTGTTCCACCGCGTCGTTTCCAGCGAGTGAATCACCGACAAAGAGCGTGAGGTGAGGGTCTGCAACCCTTCGAACCTTGTTGAGTTCATTCATCAGATTGACTTTGTTTTGCATTCGCCCCGCCGTGTCGACAAGCACAACATCAACCCCTTTCGCACGGGCTGAATCAATGGCATCCCGTGCAATGGCGGCGGTATCTCCACCTCGCTGACTTGAGACGCAGCGGATGCCGAGTGCCTCGCAGTGAGATTCCAATTGTTGGATGGCCCCTGCTCTGAACGTGTCGCCAGCAGCAGCAATGACGCTTCTTCCACTGCCGAGCAGCCTGTGCGCAATCTTTGCCGCAGTGGTTGTTTTTCCAGTCCCGTTGACGCCCACAAGCATGACAACAACAGGCGTGTCACCAGCTTCGATGAAGCCGTTGACCGTCGCATCAAAGTCCCAGTATCCTGCGGCAAGCAGGGACCGGAGGGCTCGCTTCAATGCTGCTTCAAGCACTTTTGCAAGGTCCGCTCCTCTTCGGAGGCGCGAGCCTACAAGGCTGTGGCGAAGAGCATCGATGATCGCTGTCACCGCGTCGCTGGAGATGTCGGATTCAAGAAGAACCCATTCGAGTTCTTCGAGCAAGGCATCGAGTGCTCCACCTGCTTTGATAATGCGGCCGCCCTCTTGAACAACACCGCCACCAAGATCAACTTCGACTTTTGTGCCGGCTTCGGTTTCGACTTCAGCTGTTTTGACAGACCCTTTCGGCGCGGAAGAAACGCTGACAAGTTGTCGCCCAGTTGTGGTTCGCATCATTGAAAGATCGACTTTGGAGCCTTGTGGGCGGGCGACTTCCACAGCCCCTCGCTTTTTCATTTCCTTTTTCAGTTGCTTTTCGCGCTTTGCATCTGCTTTTTTCGCTTTCTCGATGAGTTTTCGCTCGCGGCGGGAGAGATCGCGTGGAAGAGCGATTTCCTCTTCCTCTTCCCACTCATCCCAGTCATCAGATGCCTGAGGTTCGGCTGCCTCGAGGGTATCGAGGTCTTCCCACTCCTCTTCAGAGGGCGCCATTTCTGGCGTAGGTTGTGGTTGGATTGGTGTGGTTGGTTCAGTTGATGGTTGTTCTGCAGATGCGAGGGCGGCAAGGGCTTCTTCGGAACCCTCGTCTGCAGAAAGTGCGTCTGCGTCGGTTTGTTCAGCCACTTCATGAACACGTTTACGAAACCGGTCAAACAAACCCATGCGTTCACCTCAATCATCCAGTGTGAGTTCTTTGCCGCGGCGTCCTTTTCGACGCGGTTGGCGTTTTGGCACCTCAGGCTGAGGTTGAGCCTCCGATTGAACTGGTTCGGCCGGGGAGGGTGGTGCGGGTGCTGCTTGTGATTGAGTGGCCGTCATTTGGCTTGCTGCCTCGTTGAATGCCTCGGCGAGACCCGTGATCTTCACCTCGAGAGATGTTGATTGCTCTGTTAGCTCTTCTTGAAGAAGTTGAATGCCATCAAGGCGTTCCTTGGTGATGGTTTCCGCCTCGCTCCAGGGTTTTTCTCCGAACACTCCGCTGCCAAAGTCAACAAGTGCGATGCCTTGTTCTGTATGTTCGTGGATGTACTTCAGCGTTACACCCGAGCCAATCGTGAGGCGAGCGCTTGTAGAGCCGTTCTCTGCGCCCTTTTGCAGCTGCGCAAGAATGGTGGATGTGATTTCGTGTTCTTCGATGACCTTTGCTACACGATCAATCTGCTTGTGAAGGTCATCAAGTTGCTTTCTGTGAGCGTCGATGGTTCGAGCCATGCGTTGCAATTCTGTTCGATCGACCATGTGACTCACACCTCCGAGAACGGGGTCATAGAAGAATCCGGCGTCGCCGGATGCATTCACTCTTCCTCTGCCACAGGGGTGATAGAGCCGCCTGCTGCGGCGATTTCATCACGGAAGTGGTGGGTGACTCGAGGTTCGGTGGATGTGCGTGGATCGATTTCACTCACGGAGTTGATATCGATTGCCCGGCGGTTCGCCTTGTGCCTTGAGCCCATTATGGAATAAGTTCGGTGTTCTGCATCTGCCTTGCTGGTTGCTGGAAGGTCGATGGAAAATTCTTGACGCACGCTGCCGAAGGGAGCGATTCCTACTACACGGTAAGCCTTCATCGAGTTGGGCGACTCGCAAACCCGACTTAAACGCGCTGGCGCGACTTCTCAGCGCAAAACAAGCGCGAGATTGACAAAGTTTGACGGTCCATCGCACATTATGCGGCGGGCTATTGTGATGGTGTTGCTGCTTTTTTTGCCGGCAGCAAACGCTTATGTCGCCCCGGAAATGTTCCTCGATGAGTCGTCCGTAGAGTCCCCCGGAGAGGTTCTGCTAACCCTCCAAGAAGGTGTTTGGACATACGAAGCATGGTCGTCACTTGTTGAAGACGGTGTCATTCCGCTTCGGGTTCTTTCACCGACTGAATTGGTTGGATGGCATGATGGTTGGATCGAATCACCTGCATACACGGCTTCGCCTTCACCGGACGCGGTTTGGAAAGCAGGGCTTGATGGTCGAGCCCCAGAGGTCGGCGACTTCGTTCGATTGTTGCTTGAACCGCGACTCCCTGCTCATGCTTACGACGGGTTACGAACACAATTGTCTGCCGCCGGCATCGTGCTTCCAAACCAACATACTCCTTCCCCGCTTGCCCCTTCCTATCTTGTCGAGTGGCCGGGTAATCTATTCCTTGCTGATGCTCTCGAATTTGAGGGGCTCTTGTGGATCGAACCTGTGCTTGAAACTCAAGCAAGAAACGCCCAATCATCTTCGCTCATGCAATCTGGGCTTATCTCTGGACATGCAGCTTGGTCCCTCGGCCTCAACGGAGATGGCGTGGTCGTCGGGGCTGCAGACTCTGGACTCGACGCAGATCACGCATGCTTTCGAAACGCATCCGTGGCCGGCGCCATAGGAAGCAGTGGAGAGAATGGAAGCGAATTGGTCGGGGAGGATGGGCCTGACCACCGGAAGATGCTTGTGTTGAACACAACGATTGATGATGGAGACACACAGGGGCATACGGACTATCGACACGGAACACATGTTGCAGGCACGCTGAGTTGTTACAATGTAGATAGTGAGCGGCAAGGCACTTTCCCTGATAATGGATCGGCGTTGGCTCACGGCACACGGCTCGTTATGCAAGACATTGTGTCAAGCGAAGGATGGGTGCCACCAAATGTGGATTCACTGCTTGTTGAAGCCGGGTTGCATGGCGCAGTGATCCATTCGAACTCATGGGGGGATGACACGACTGCTTACACCGCACGTACGTCCGATTTCGATGCGTGGGCACTTGCAATGCCTTGGTCCCTCTCCTTCATCGCACCAGGAAACACCGGTTCTGACCTGCTCGAACCTGCAAACGGCAGGAATGTTGCTGCCATTGGTGCTTCAGTCAAGTCTGCAGATATGGAGCGCTGGAGTGGCTCGTCGATCGGCCCGACAGAAGCAGGTACAAACGGAATTTTTGCCCTTGCTGTTGGCACATCGATTCAATCTGCGAGGGCAGACGGCATCGCCGACTCTTACAACAACGGCCTGCGAACATCTTCTGGCACCAGCATGGCAACGCCTGGTGCGGCCGGCGTAGCTGCATTAATTCAACAGATGGTGGAGCAAGGGTGGATTTCTGGCAACGAGGTGCGCACAAACACGTTCATGTCAGACATCGCCCCAACATGGAGTTTGGAAGATTATGGTAACGCCTCACTTCTCCTTGCTGAAGGTTTCACGCCATCGGGTCCGATGCTTCGTGCCTTGCTTGCCCTTTCGACAACACACCTTCCTGACGGAACGCGAGACGGTGGAATGGACAGTCGGGACTTGCAGAATGTTCACGATGGGTGGGGGCAACTCAACCTCTCGGAATTGATTGACTTTGATTTGATTGCAGCTGAACTTGCGGAAGGATCCGTCTCGCCTGTCAGCGATGTCTGGATTCACGATGCGTACCGACTGGGCAACGATACCCCTGCGCACTGGCTTGAACAGCGGCAGGGTGGCCTCGAGGCCCTCGAGAATTTGATAGAAAACCCTTGGAATGGCAGTGGCGCAGCCGGCCCGTTTATGCAAACAGGAGATGTTTGGGTGCAGAAATTCACCCCAATAGATGGTGAAGATTTTGATGCGAGAATGGCGCATCTCGCAGCACCTGAGCCGACGGCAGTCAACGACTTGCAGTTGGTTGCCCGGCTTTCTGATGGGCGGGTTGCAGTCGATGGGATGTTTGACAGCAATGGAGATTCCATTCTGTATTATTCATCGGTTGATTTGGACAACAGTACCAGCTTCCCTGCCACAAACGAAACAACACATGGTCTGCGGTTGAGCGCTGATGCGCTGACGGAAATTGATTGGATTGAGGTTGAAGTGCGTGCGCGATACGTCGTCCCCGGGAACATCCAGGGCGGCGTTGGCCTCGACGGAACCCACACGGGATTTTCGCTTGCAATCAAGGGTGTAGAACGTGATACAGACGACTGGGACGACAACGACGGGGATGGCGTCGCCAACCTCGATGATGCCTGCCCAAATCAGAATGCATTTGGTTGGGATCTTGATAACGATGGATGCCTCGATGATACGGACCAAGATGATGTCACCGATAACCTCGATCAGTGTCCTGAAGAGAACGCACTCGGATGGGATGTTGATGCGGATGGATGCATCGATGATTCTGATGATGATGGGGTGCTTGATTCAATTGATTTGTGTCAAACGATCGCTCCTTCAGCCTTATGGCCCGTCGATGGGGATGGGTGCAGACCTGTCGACGTTCGCCCGGAGATTACAATTGAAGAAGCGCCGACGGATGCTTTTGTTTGGAACGAGCGCCTCGTTCTTCGGTGGTCTGTAACAGATGAGGACGGTGATGGTTACCAAACTGGAGCCGATGTTTTTGTGATTGACAATCGCTCTGATGGGGGCGGTTACATCATTGCATCGTGCCAAGCAGCATCAAATGCAACTGCTTCCTTCGAATGCGAGTGGGATGCAAAACAAGACCTGCCCGTATGGAACATCGATGAAGCGTGGATGCGGTTGGACATACATGTCCAAAGTACAAACGCATCACCAGAGGCAGACAACAGTCGTGTCGTGTTGCAATCTGAAGAGCGCTTCAAAGGCGAATACCTCACTGAATTTGACGCAGGGCAGGGGGACAATCTCGCCGTGAGTGAGGGGGAAAAAATCTCCTCTTTGAGAACCATCTTCTGGGGTATTCTCTGCCTCGTTGGTGCGTGCCTCTTTGTCTACAGGTTGGGGCAGCAAAGCACGCTACCACAGGAAGTCGTTGCCGTACCAGTTCCATTTGCACAGCAAGACCAACCGAGCGGTCTTGGTCACGATGTCGAAAATGAGTGAGATTTGTTCGCAGCATCTCATATCTTGCGTGTTTTCGCCGTTGCTATACAAGGTGAACCTTGAAGGGTGATGGCATGCTCGGTTGCATGTCCGCAATGCGGACGGTGAACAAAATGAGTGACCGCTTGTATGTTGGAATTGACCTAGGCACCTACCAATCGACTATCTCTTCAAGTGCTGGCGTAAGCCACACGATTGAAACCGTTGTTGGACGACCAAAAGACCCTGTTGCGCGCAACTTCCTGGGCCGTGATGTCTTGTTTGGCAACGATGCACTCAAGAACAAACTCGCATGCAACCTTTACCGCCCAATGGCGGCAGGCGTCGCACAAGATGATGAGGCAAACTTGGCAGCAGCCAAGGCCTTTGTTTCCCACCTCCTTGAGACCGTTGACCCTGAAGAATTCGACGAAGTGTTTGGCGTAATTTGTTCCCCAAGTCACGTTTCATTCACCGATAAGAGCAACTTGGTGGCAACTCTCCGCGGTCAAGTGAATGCGATCATGGTCGTCACAGAACCTTTCGCTACCGCTTACGGAATCGGCGAAATCGCAAGTTCAATTGTTGTCGACATCGGTGCTGGAACCACCGACATTGCCCGAATCTACGGCACATTCCCAACTGATGAAGACCAAGTAACCATCCAAGAAGCTGGCGACTGGCTCGACAACGAACTCATGACCTTGATTCAGAAGAAATTCACCGGTGCCCAAATCACCAAGGACATGGTCCGAAAGTGGAAGGAACAAGTCTCCTACGTTGGCGGCGATGTTCGTGAAGCAACCGTCGAACTTTCCGTTGAAGGAAAGAAGCAAGTTGTCGATATTGGCGACTTGGTAGCCCAAGCTTGCGAGATGATCGTTCCAAAGATTGGCAACGCAATTAAGCGAATCGTCGCAGGTGCAGACCCTGAGTACCAACCAGTGCTCCGAAACAACATCATCCTCTCCGGCGGCGGCTCGCTCATCGACGGAATCGCAGCACGAATGACTGACGAGATTTCAGACATCGGAGACGTCACTGTATGGTGCGTTGAAGACCCAATCAACGCCGTGGCAAACGGTGCTTTGCAACTCGCTGGCGAAATGCCAGACGACATGTACACCGCTATCAACTGAGTGCGGTTGTTCCCAAAGGGTACAAAACCACCCGTGGTGGTGCTGTTTTGACTGGGAAAGTTCAAGTGTGGTTGAGCGTCGATAGACACCTGTATGACCATCGACTCGACTGGAACTGGCGGCATTCGCCGACTCGATGACACATCAGGCGAAGAGCGCGCTGCGCTTGAGGGGATGCTCAAAGGCTACCCTGTTGAGCAACTTGTCGAGGAGGTGTTGATCGCATGGCAAGAGCTTGCGGCACGAAACGAAGAGATGGTTTCCGTCAAACAAAGACTGCGCGTGCTTGAATTAGATTTGGCTGAGCGAGAAGACATGGTTGCGCCTGAAGTAGCGCGCCTGAACCAAGCCGAAGCGAGTTTGCAAGAAAGCGAAGCGAAAATCATCCACTTGGAACGACTCCTCGGTGACGCTCGTGCAGAACTGGCAAGCCAACAATCATCCATTTCCCAAGAAGAACGCGATGCAATGTCAAGTGAAAACTCACAACTTCGCGACCTTTCAATTCAACAGGACGAGGTCATCGCTGAGCTCGAGGGGCGCATCGGCCAGATGGTTGAAGCATTGGAGCGAGCGGCAGAAGCAGGTCTGACATCAGTCACCGCTGAAGAGGTTCGAAGTCTCAAATCAAAACTCGACGCCGCCCTCATGCAAAATGAGGCAGAACAATCAGCAAACAAGGCTCTGGAAGAAGAGCGTCAACGGCTCAGAGACATCGCTGACCGATTGCGCGGGCTGCTCGATGCACGCGACGGCCGGCTCGGTGAACTGGAAGAGCAGTTAGAACGGGTGATGCAGGGGCCGCGCTCCGTGTCGGCTGAACACGACTACCTTGTCGAACAGATCGAAGAACTAAAGCGACGTTTGCTTGAACGAAACCGTGAGTATGAATCCCTTCGCCGACGCGAACGACGTCTGCATAATGATGTCTTTGAGCGAGATGAGCGGGTGCAGCAAATCACCCTCACGCTCACAGACATGGAAGCGGCGTTGCAAGATCGAACCGCTGAACTTCGTGAATTGGAAGGTCAGCGTGAATCCATGTCCCATGAATTAGATTCCGTACGTCGAGGCGAGCGCACCAGAGAAGTGGTTGGTCGCGTGTTCGCAGATTCACTCTCTCTTGTCCGCACTCATGATGCTCGTGAAGCAAAGCGTGAGTCATACAGCAATGAACCTGACAAGACAAGGACGCTTTCCACTCCAAACCCGAGTGACATGGCTGATCTTGCTGAAGGCGGAAGAGTGAGCCTCTCTGTCGAGGAAACTGACATTGAGCCTGGTATGGATGTTGACGGTGTCCGACCCCCATCCCCGGGTGGTACTGGCGACCCTGTGCTCTTCGAAGACGAGGATTGAGCAAAATGGCTGCTTTCAGTGGCCTTCTCGCTATCTCATTGGGGCTGGGCCTTGCTGCAGCAAGCGGGTTCCGGGTCTTTCTGCCCCCGATGTTGTTGAGTGGTGCAATCAACATTGGGCTCATCGAAGCTTCCGGCCAACTTTCCCTGCTTGATGGGTGGGGGGCGTTTTCTGTCCTGTTAATCGCAGTTATCTTCGAAATTGGCTCCTACCTTATTCCGTGGCTCGATAATCTCCTCGATGTGGTCGCAACCCCTGCCGCAGTCCTTGCGGGTGTTGGCATGATGGGGTCTGTCATCGGTGCAGAAACAGATTACGACCCTATCGTGCAGTGGACCGTTGCTGCTATTGGCGGGGGTGGTGTTGCTGGAACAGTTCAGACTGGGACTGTTGCAACACGCGCACTCTCAACCGGTACAACTGGCGGTCTTGCCAATCCAATCATTTCCGTGGGTGAGGCAGTCATGGCCATCGTTGTCACCGTTCTTGCCCTCCTTGCCCCATTGCTCTGCCTTGTGTTGGTATTCGCCGGTACTTTCTACGCGTTGCGGTTGATTGGAAGGGTGCGCAACAAACCGAAGA
>QXYC01000027.1:53591-55554 GCA_009887095.1 Candidatus Poseidoniales archaeon | reverse complement strand
TCGACCCACTCATGGCTCCGGCAGAACCAGAAAGTTCAGACGACCCACTTGGCAGTCCAATGGACCTCACAGGCGAACAGGCCGGAGCAACCATTCGCAGCAGTGCTGAAGTTGACGAAATTGACGGAGACAAACTCGAAGGAACACTCCATGAAATCGAGAAGTCAACCCTCACCTCAGATGGTGAAATCGTCAAGCAGAACGTGAAAGGTACACTCATGGTGAACAATCCGTCTGCTGAAGATCGAATTTACGACATCGACGTCATGCTCGATCATGCTGAAGCCACTGACATTGGTGGCGAGATTGTTTCCGTTGACGAACTTGAAGCTGGCAAGAGTTACAGCATGAAGTACAAGGTCAATGGAAAGCGAATGCTCGTTCTACGAGAGCGCCTTGACACGAACCCAGCTCGAACTTCTGCCCGCTCCTTGTCTGTCGCTTCCAACGAAGATGGCGGTCCAATCTCCCTTGAAATCGAAGTGGAAAACGTCGCAAATGTCCCCGTTCGTGATGTCATGGTCACCCGGCCACTTCCCGATGAAATGGCATTTACACACGCTGCAGGCGCCGAAATTGACAACAACACCCTGAATTGGAACGTCGGTGTTTTGGCTGCAGGCGAGAAGCAAGTTCTCACCATTGAAGGCACCATCACCGTCACCGGCACAAAAAAGATCGATGCTGGAGCGGCAACAGCAACCTACGCTGCGGATTCAACCCTTTCAGACCTCAACTTCCGAGAACTTGATGCGTTCTGCCGTGGATTCTCCTACATGCGTGTGCGAGAAGATGAGCGACCAGATAACTGGTTGTGCAAGACCACCTTCGAGAACCGCTCCTCCTTCGCTGTTGACTTGGTCAAACTCCAAGTTCGCATGAAGGGAAGCGACGACTTACTCTTCGACATCAAGGATGTCAAGGAAGATGTCCCACCTCACGGCAAGTGGGAGTCAGAAGAGCGAACCGTGATGGCACAATCCAAGCCGGACTTTGCAACCGATCTCTCATACACAATCCTCCCTCGTGCCACTCGAAGCACCGAAGGAAGCATGACCTTGCAATCCAGCACCCTTGAAGTGGTGGAAGCATCGTTGGCAAAGACGTACTCGACCACCAGCCTCCGTTCCTATAGAGCGCAGAAGGTCAGCGCATGTTTGACGTTCACCAACAATGGTTCAGCAAACATCAACGTGGCACGGTTTACCGATGACATCCCCGGACTCTTCGCAGCACCAGACTTGTCCTCCTTCACCGTCAAGGTCGATGGAAAGGAAATTCCAGACAACCAATTCAAGTCGGAAGTCGCTGAGGGCATCACCCTCGAGAAGACCAACCGATCGCCAGACGGCATTGGCTATACCATCACCACAACGGTCGGAATCACGGCTCCAATCGGACTCAAGCCTGGAAAGTCATTGACCATCGAATACGACCTTTCCGCACCAGACCCAACGCCGAACAACACCGCAGTCAGTGCACCAGCCCACTGTGAATTCAGTGCTGAAAAGGCTGGGCCACGATGTGGTCGAGATGCAGAGGACCCACCAGTCCTCAGCGTCGTTCACAACCGAAGGGATTTCTCAGCAGGAAAGCAAACGCTTCCAGTCGGTGGCAAAGGCCGCTACGAAGTGCTCATCCTGTTCGAAAACAATGGCGACACCGCTCTGAAGGACGTTTACATCAACGATGTCATGCCAGCTAACTTTGAGATTAAGGATTGGCACATCCGTGGAAGCGGTAGCGACAAGCGAACCGATTGCGAGATGAAGACCGAAGACGGCGTAGGCGGGACCCACATCAGTTGGATGGTCCCACTGGTCGGCAAGGGAGAACGTCTTGATGTCTTCATGGAAATCAAGGGCTCCGGACAAATCGATGCCGAAGCACTCAACAGATTCCACGGCGTTCACTTTGGTGACGAAGTCGAGTCCGATGACCTCCCTGCTCCTGCGGCTGAAGA
>QXYC01000027.1:0-53491 GCA_009887095.1 Candidatus Poseidoniales archaeon | reverse complement strand
CTGAGGAAGCACCTGCTGAAGAAGAAGCAGCGGCTGAGGAAGCACCTGCTGAAGAAGAAGCACCCGCTGAGGAAGCACCTGCTGTCACCTGGCGAGAAGATGTGTTGCTCCGTGTAATGGAAGCAAAGGGCATCAGCGTTGATGACCGAGATGCATTCGTTGCTCACGCAGCAAACTATGATCTTGACGACAATGGTTACCTCAAGAAGGCAGAAATCGAAGCTGCGGCTGATGCATGGGGCGGGGACGCTGATGCTCCAGAGGAAGCACCTGCAGAAGAAGCACCTGCCGAAGAAGCATCCATCGAGGACAAGATGTGCCCTATCTGCATGTCAATGAACCCACACGATGCGACTGAATGCGGCGCTTGCAAGTTCACCTTTTGAGCCGAACCAGCATGGCCAAAAATGGTCATCGATGCTTACTCACTCAGGAAGGACCCATTGTGGCCAGTCCTCATTGTCTGAAGAGCGGCTGACAAGAATAAGAACGGGACGCCCAACTTTGGAGAGCACGGACTCAAGAGATTGAGCCGTCGATGGTGGAATGACTCCATCGCGCAGGTCGACAGCGAGCCAAGCATCAGGATATTGCCCCATCCAAGCATTCAATTCAGCCTCAATGCCCTCTGGAGGGACACCTTGTCGAACGCTTGCGATGTAACCCCAATCGGGAAGACAACGTCGTTCTGAATCGGTCCACAAAAACATGCGAGGTGGGCGTGGAAGGCGTGCCAATTGGTCGATGGCCTCATGCTCTGTGACGCACACCGGGCGGTTTGGCATTGGAACAGGAACGGAGTGTTGCCAAGTACGGTCGATGTTCATCGGTTCGCGGCGGCGCATGACTTAGCGAGGCATACGGTCCCGTTTGAAACCCTCGCCATATTGGAATCGAAACATGAATCAATCCCTGACAAAACAAACCCAACCTTCATGCCCCCCTTGCGCCGCCCTTACATCATGGCTAACGGCAACGCACCGCCCCCTCCCCAGCCGCCGGGAGGCTCCATGCTGATGATGTTGGGTGTCATGGTCATGATGACCCTGCTGATCATGAACCCCGGAATCAGAGGAACCCTTGGCTCGGTTGCCGACCCAGTTCTCTCTCCAATCCTACCGGAAGAATCCTACTTCGTCTTCACAGTGTTGATTCTTGGTACGTTTTCAATGACGATGAACACGGTGCTTCGTAACCTCTTCACCGACCCCATGGCCCAAGCCCACATCGGTCACCGCCAACGCCAAGTGCGCATGATGATGAACGATGCAAGAATGAGCAGGGACCCAATTCTCCAAGAAAAAGCAACAACACTTCAGCAGCAAATGATGCCTGAACAATTGAAAGTCCAAATGGGCGCTATGAAGCCGATGATGTTCACGATGGTGTTCATTATCGCCATCTTTGCATGGCTCACCACCACCGTTGAGAACTTTCGTGTGGACTATGTGTCCCTTCCATGGCACACAGAATGGAACCTCTTAGGAGACAAATTCCTCTTCTTCCCAGCATG
This sequence comes from Candidatus Poseidoniales archaeon, assembly GCA_009887095.1. Classification (GTDB taxonomy): domain Archaea; phylum Thermoplasmatota; class Poseidoniia; order Poseidoniales; family Poseidoniaceae; genus MGIIa-L1. The sequence goes on along the minus strand of QXYC01000027.1, from coordinate 51,978 downwards.
GATTTGCACCTACATCTGTATGAGTGCACCACTCGGCCGAGTCGTCGACCGCCACATCAAGCTGCTCCGCTATCGAAGCCATCCATTGGTTCGTTCGGGTGAGACGATTAAGGAACCATTGCTGCACTTAATCGCCGGCCAAAACAAGACCATGAGCGCCGATGCACGTCGACGCCAACAACGAAGTCAACGTCAATCCTCCAACCGCAAGACAAGCAAGGCCAAATCCACTCCAACCGTTTGGGATGAGGAAGAAAAGAAGGCATCTGACTCATCAAAAAATGAGTGCCCCGAATGCGGATTAGACATGATCTCAACCCTTGGACCTCGGACAAAGCGGTGCGATGTTTGCAGGCACGAATGGGTGTAAGCATGGTTCGTATTACCGTTTCAGGCCATCCTGGCAGCGGCACAAGCACGCTAGTGAGCGGTTTGATGGACCACTATGGATGGTCCTCACTCAACGGCGGCGATGTCTTTCGTGAAGAAGCAAAGCGGCGTGGCATGTCTTTGGCTGATTTCGGAACCTTGTGCACCACCGATTTAGAAGTGGATCGTCAATTGGATGCCCTGCTTCAAGAGCGAATGTCCGCAACCGGAGCAGAAGAAATAGTTGAATCCAGACTTTCGGGATGGTGGGCCTACAGGCTCAACCTCGATTGCGTGCGGCTCTGGGTCGATGTCGATGATGAAGAGCGAGCGCGTCGGGTCGTAGCAAGGGAAGGCGGCACCATTGAGGAGGCGCTGGAAGCCAATGCCAAGCGCACATCGGTTGATGCGGAACGATTCACTGAACTGTATGGCCTCTTACCGGAGCAGCGCGAACCCTATACCATAGTACTCGATGCAACACACCTAGGCAGGGAAGAAGTCCTTGCTGCGGTGATTGAACACTTGGAGGCCACAGCATGACACACCACGCACTTGACACAACATCCACAACCAACCCATCTGTTGGTACCGCACCCGATGACCGCACCGTCGAGCAACGACTTGCCGGCGGTTTCATTCTTCTTGACAAACCAGCAGGACCAACCTCTCACCAAGTTGCTGCTTGGGCTCGTGACCTGTTTGGCCTAGAGCGCCTCGGCCACGGTGGAACGCTCGATCCTTTCGCCACTGGGGTTCTCCCGCTGATGGCTGGTAAAGCGATGAAGGTTACAAAGAAAATTCTCAACCACAAGAAATCCTACATTTGCGTGTTCCGCTTTGCCAGCGAAGTGGATGAAGAAGCCCTCAAGGTCGCCATGCGCCAACTCACTGGCCGTGTCTACAACGTTCCACCGGAAGTTTCCGCCGTCAAGGTGCAAGTCCGAACTCGGAAAATTTTCGCCTTTGAAGAAATGGATCGATCAGGCAACGATATGATTGCTCGCGTCCATTGTGAAGCTGGAACCTACATTCGAACCATGGCAAGGGATCTCGGATTGCTGCTCAACATGAAAGTGCAACTGAAGGAATTGCGCCGTGACACATCTGGTGTGTTCACCCTTGATGATTGCGTCACCCTGCAAGAACTCGCTGACGCTGTTTGGTTGTGGAAGGAATGTGACAAGCCAGAGGCACTCTTGCGAATCATTCACCCAATCGAAAAGTTGCTGCTCGACCTCCCATCGGCGACGGTCAAAGACAGCGCAGCCGCTGCATTGGCCCACGGAGCACCCCTGCTCCGACCTGGCATCGTAAGCATTGCTTCAGGAGTGTCATCTGGCAAAGAGATTTACGTCCAGACCATGAAGAACGAAGCTGTCGGCGTGGTCACCCTCACGGCGGACACTGACGACATAGCATCGATGAGCGAAGGTGAAGTCGCGCGTCCGAGCATGGTGCTCCTTGACGGCGATGTCTACCCTCGACGGTGGAAATCACCTGAGTGATTCCAAACGTGCGTGATTAGATCACGCTTCGATGTATTCTTCGTAAATATATTCCTCGGTTTCTATTCTTATTTTCAATACTGACATGGTTCCCACATCCACTCTGTCAACCGAAGTTGAACGGTCCCCACGACCTCAAAGCAAATTTTTGTGAGACAGTCCCATTATGAAGTTTGAGGGACTTTTTTGCGTTATCCGACATTGGATGTTTCGTTTTGGCCCGTCAAGCAGGTAGTCAATCCTGAACCAGCAGTTCGATTGGTTCACTCAAGTTTCTTGATTTTCGCAGGTGCGAACATCACGAAGGCACCGACAATGGCAACCAAACCGAGCACTGTCAATCCATAGAAAGCGCCATCGCCAATCTCAATCCCGGATGAACTGGAGTCCCCAACCGGTTCTTTCGCTGAGATTTCCACAGCAAGCGCTGCTTCATTGTTCGTTTCGTCACCTTCGTCAATTTCCAAACCACGGTCGACCATGGCCCGGATTTGAACCGTTCCCGGTTCTTCTGGTATGGCCCAATCACAGGTCACTTCACCAAGTTCACCAGGTTCGAGAAGAGGGATGGTTGCGATCGCAATCAGTTCGGTGTTCATCTCGCACCGAACAGAAATCATTGAAGCGTCTGCTTGCCCGTTGTTTCGAACAAGGACACGGAAGGCGCCAATGCCGCCAGCCGTCATTTCTGTGTCGCCCTTATCGATGCTTTCAATCAGCAGGTCTGGCAATGCCATGACTTCCAAATCCATGATTCGATCCGTGCACGAAGTTTGATCGCATAAAGAGACCAAGACAGCATGGAAGCCGGGCGTAGGTGCGTTGACGGTGATGATGCGAGTGACAAGGTCAACGCTTGCCCAACTACGATTGGTGCTTGCCGAGAGAGTGTCTGAATCAATGTCAGCGTATGTGAAGGAGAGTTCGGTTGGCACGGCAAGTTGTACTGGAATGACGGATTGGAACTCTGTCAAAACTGGGGGATCATCAACTGCAGCGACCGTGACCATGAACACCTCCACCCATGTGTTGCCTGCTTCATCAGTAACAGTGGTGGTCACGGTTGCAAAACCGGAGACCTCTTGCATGAGGCGAACACGGACATCACCTTCTGTCAAATCGATTTCGACGAGGTCTGGGTTGGTGTTGGAAAAAGTAACGACGAGGTTTTCATTCACCGTGCGGTCGTCGGTGCATCGATGTAAGAACGGCAAGATCCGCCCGCCCCCATCTTCAATCAATGTTTGATCGCCAACTGCAACGCACGTCGGATCTTCGTCCCACGCAATGCTGTACCCACCGGTGATATCCATGGAGGAAATTTCCAGTGCTGTGGTGCTTGCTTGGCCAATGGAATCCCATGTGAACCATGCTTTGATTTCCACCTTCAGAGATGCAGTAGCATCGTGGAGATGAGCACCAATAGGGAAACTTAGCGAAAGGCTCGGGTTGAGAGCCACCGGTTGGTTGGTGACCAACTCGTCGTTCACGAACAACAACCAGCGAGAATAGGTTGCATCAAGACCGTCTAAATCTCCAAAAATGCGTCCATTGAGTGTTAGTGTTGGATCGTTCACATCAACCGTGATTTCGCTGATGCACGCATTGATGGTTGAAACGCGAATTTTGGTGAATGGGTGATCAGGTAACAACATATGCTCGTCCATTGCCACGAATGACGTGAACGAGTCACCATCAGAAGAGGATGCATATTCCAAAATCACATCATCAAGCGATTCATTTTGCAGCACATAATGAACTCGGCCGATGCGTTGGTTTGGAGGGGTTGAAAGAGCCTCACTCGTCCACACACCCGTTGTTCCCTCGGTGCTTGATTGCAACCCACAAGCGGCGTAGCCCATGTTTTCGGAATCGCCTGCCGTCAAATCAAGGTTGATCAACGGTGTTTCATGTGCATCGAACACGGTCGAAGCAGCGGCGACTTCGCCACCGTACCAAGGTGTTTGCATGGTGACTTCGACACCAATTGCATCGAGGTTGAGTTGAGAGTCATCAGTGCCTCCAACGGATTCGTAATTGGCGGTGACGACGATGTTCTGTAGCGAGGACCAGGTCCAATCAGTAAGGCCTGAAACGTTCTCTCTCCAGTAATTACCAGACATGTAATCGAGGGCGTTTTGAGTGTGAGAAATGGTGGCCAATGATTCAAACGTGCCTTCGTATTCAACCGACAATCGCACCGAATCCTGAGAGAGGGCATGAGGCACAGCGAAAACAAAGACGATGTTGACATCCACAATATCGTACTGTGTCGAACCTGCAGCGTTGAAGTTTGTCAATTCCATCTCTGGCCCAGATGACCATGAGTATGCCCCATCAGGAGTGTACAATGAGTTGTTGGAATCAGTTGGCGAAGATTGCGCCCAGAAAATCATCTGATCCAAGTTGACAGGTCGTTCATGGACCATGGTAAGCCTTGAATCGGCGACCATCGACTCAGTGTAGAGCGCTGATTCCTCGGAGAAGGAAGTGTAAGCATCGAGCGTCCAAGCACCCGCATCATTGAATTCGCCCTGAGGTAGCAAATCCACAGTTGCCGTTTCATGAACCGTTCGAGCGGAAACACCCGATAGAGGCGCTAAGACAAGCAAAACAAGCAGTGCAAATGGGACGAAGTTCTGTCGCATTGTGGTTCGCATGGTGTGTGTTAATGACCGAATGCACTTGAATGCAAGGGTTCGATGAGCAATGGCATGCGCCGCCTCATGTCTGTTGCCCCCTGCGGACTATTGAAATACCACGCTCTTGACGGCGAAGTACCTCTCATGGCTGTGATGGTGTAGGGGTTAGCACGGCAGATTGTGGTTCTGCCAGCCCGAGTTCGATTCTCGGTCACGGCCCTCTTCACTCGACTTGTCAAGCCTGTCAACGCTCAAGGTCGTGTTCATCGATGGTATGACCCATTCGCTCCACTTTCGTTTCGAGATAGAAGCGGTTGGTGTCACTGACACCTACGACGAGTGGGGTGCGTGAGTTCACTTCAATTCCGTAGGATACGAGTTGTTGTGCCTTGTCGGGATTATTGGAAAGCAGCTCAATCGATGGAATGACCAGTGCCTCAAGCATCGAAGCTGCGATTTTGTAATCACGGCCATCGCCAGGTAAACCAAGCATCAAGTTTGCATCAAGCGTGTCAGCGCCTTGATCTTGGAGGTGGTAAGCCTGAATTTTGGCGTGCAGACCAATGCCTCGACCTTCTTGTCGCAAGTAAAGAATGCAACCATAACCGCGCTCGACCACTGCGGCCATAGCCGCTTTGAGTTGTGGACCACAGTCACATCGAGTGCTACCAAAAGCGTCACCAGTGAGGCATTCTGAGTGCAAGCGGACCAGGACTGGATCAGGGCCACCCATATCGCCAAGTGTCAACGCAACGTGGTCATAGCCCGTGGCCGCTTCGTGGAAAACTCTGATGTTGAAATCACCATTGACTGTCGGCAAGTGCGCCTCGCTAGGAACGGCATTTCGCTCAACAATAGGCGGGGTCATCATGCCACCTCCACAAGAAAACAATACTCGCCAGCATTTTGCTCTATAGAAATAAGACGGTGGCCTGAGCGATCGATGAGCATCGGTAAATCATGCATAACTTCTGGGTCGTCTGCGAGCAATTCGAGCACCTGTCCGGTTGTCATGTTGGCAAACGCTCGCTTCGCTTCAGCGACTGGAACTGGGCAGAAAAATCCGATGACATTGAGCCGATGGGTGGCTTGAACCGGAGCCGCTGCCTTTGAGTGAACCACCTCGACCACAATCAATCCTGTTTGTCCTTCGGTATCAACGTCACCATTCGCATTCGTTGCAATTTCCTCGTGATGGGTGCTCAAGAGTGGAGCATGCCCGCAACTTGATGAGGAGGGACGCACAGCGCTCAGCATGGTGTCCACAGCCACATCGTCGCGAAACCCCGACGATATGGAGTGGTCGGAAGTCGCACAACTTGGCCTTCGCTACGCCCGTATACCGCTTGCACTGTTGTGCGTCGAGGCTTTTTACTGGTTCATCACCATGCCCTCAGACACACTTGGCCCGATTCAAGTTTCCGAGGCATGGCTTTGGAATGAATTAACCAACCTCATATTTGGGGAAGGCGCATCGACGCTGTCCACCCATAACGGTTGGCTGACGAGGATTGAATTAAACCACGTGGATTTCCCAGGAAGTTTCGACCACGTTGCGCTCTATGTCTCTGATGAATGTGCGGGCGTGCACGAGATGATTTTTCTCTCAACCCTTGTTGCTATGACTGAAGGGGTACCACAGAAGGTCAAAGTGCGATCAATTCTCGTGATGTGTTCGATCGTCTATGTCCTGAACATCGTTCGATTGCTTGTGTTTTACCCAATTGCGGTGCAAGAGTGTACGGCCATGCCAAACGATGCGTCGTGCTTGGTACCGATGTGGGAATGGCACACTGCCGTCTATGAGTGGGGCTTCTTAGTGGTCTTAGTTGGAATGTGGCTCGTCTGGTTTTGGCGGGTCGGAGGGCCTGCTCGAACGCTTGATGCATCCTCTGCGCCTGCTGAAGCATGGCGCCTTCGAATGAGAACAACATGGTCGACTCAACATGTTAGCCTCATTGTGGTCGCTCTTGTCTTGATTGTCGGCGGTGCGTACAACGTCACCAACAATGAGGAGGCAAATGAGGCAAAATCAACCCTTGACACATGTCAATTCCTTGATCTGGCCACATCAGAATGCACCCAAGCTCAGAAAGATTGGGACAAAGCCATTGGTTCCGCTTGGTCCCTTGCAGCCGTTGGTTTGCTCGCAGGCGTCATCGGAGGCGTGGAATTACAACGGCCAGATGAAGATGGGACTTGGCCTTCAAAATCCAAGAAGAAAGAATCACTCACAATCGAGGACAACAAGCCGACTTCGCGCCATGCGAAGAATCGCAAGGGCTCGTGGAAGTCACGGACCAGTGAAGAAGAGTGATTCATCACTCGACAATGGTGGCGGCAACTCGTTGGCCAGCCATCTCACGCTTTTCGAGGGCCTTCATTGCGAGCCCGACCTTACTCGTGTGGATGCTGATGTACGTGGAGCCGTCAGCAAAGTGAACATCACCAATCGCCATCTCATTGCAGCGGAGAGCTTCAGTGAACCAGCGAGCAACTGCAAGCGAAGAGCCTGCTGCAGTCGGTTCGATATCGAGGTGAAGTTGGACAAAGCCAAACACATCAGCCGTTTCGCCAAAGTCATCTTGTCGCTTGACAGGGTCACGGTCCATACCTTCAGGAAGTTCAGGCGTTTCTGAATCGATGATGTCAAGGCCGTAGGTAGCCATGATCTTGGAAAGTTGCGGTGCGTCGTCTCGAGAGACAAGGCTCCATGCCTCTCCTTTTCGACCGATTCGGCCTGTGCGCCCGACCCGGTGAACAAAGGAATCCAAATCCACTGGAAGGTCATAGTTGACCACGAGTGTGATGCCGTCAACGTCGATACCACGTGCTGCAACATCGGTTGCTACGATGGTCTTGATTTCTTCTGCCTTGTACCGCTTGAGGATTTTCTCACGCTGGTTTTGACTGAGGTCACCATGCAAGCCCTCCACGGAGAAGCCGTGCTTGGTGAGTCGTTGAACTGCCAAGTCCACCATTCGCTTGGTGTTGCAGAAAATGATGGTTTGGTCTTCATCGTTCATGCGAGCAAGAAGACGCCCAAGAACCCAGAGTTTGTTGGCACGGCCAATACGGACACTGTACATGTCAATTGGCGGGATGTCAAGTTCCTCAGTGTTGGTGAGAACGAATTCGGGTTCGTTCATGAATTCATTTGCAGTGTCAATGATTTCTTGAGGGAAGGTAGCGGAAAAAAGGAGGGTCTGCGTACGCCCGGTCATTCGTTCCATGACCCACATGATGTCAGGGAAGAAACCCATGTCGAGCATGCGGTCGGCTTCGTCAAGGCAGAAAAGAGAAGGTGAAGACAAATCGATGTGACCACGTTCGCTCATGTCCATAACTCGACCTGGCGTCCCTACGATGATGTCGACGCCGTCCCCCAGAGAACGGGCTTGCTTTTCGAGGTCGGTTCCACCATAGACTGTTTGGACAGAGAGGCCGGTTGAGCCTTGCAGAGCCTGCAATTCCTCTGCCACTTGGTTCGCAAGTTCACGGGTTGGTGCAAGGATGAGGGCTTGAAGAGTACCAGTTGGCTCACACTTTTCGAGGATTGGCAAACCGAACGCTGCTGTTTTTCCAGATCCAGTCCGTGCTTGACCGATGACGTCGAGGCCACGGCGTGCAAGTGGGATGGTGTCTTTCTGGACTTGTGTGGCGTGCGTCCATTCAAGGGAGGCGAGGCCGTCTAGGAGGGAAGCAGGTAAGTCCCATGAGTCGAAGCGGGTTTTGGTGAACATGGTATCATCTCCGTCTCGGTTGTGCGAGTGGGTCGCCGAGACGGTGGCAACCCATTCGAGTGGAATCAGTAATTGTCGCGCTCTGCGATTTCTTGCTGCAGGATGCCCATCCAATACTTGCGAGCGTTCTCACGGGTGAGGGGTCGCTTGGTTTGTCGAACGTGTTCGAGAATGTACTGTCGGAACTTGAGTGACTTGGTGCGGTTGACACCCTTTGGGGTAATTCCATCCCACAATCGGTCAAACTGTTCTTCTTTGTCGTTGAATGCACCTGAACTCATCGAAAGCACCTCTAAGCATTCCGCCCACCGGCGCACCCTTCTTAACCATGCCGACATGATTTGTGTGAAAAAACAAGCACAGAGTGGTTGAAATCAGAAATATTCGTCGTCGTCATCAGGCTCTTCATCAGTGAAATCATCCGTGTAGCCCATCATCTCATCTTGTGAAACCGCTCTGTAAGTACCAGCACTGGCAGGAGGGGCTGGCGATGGTTGCTCAGCCTCTTTTGGTGCCGGTTGTTCTGGTGCTGGTGATCCGTCAGGGCGGACCGGTTGGAGGCCGACTTGCTTCCCTTGTGCTTCAGCAATTTCTCGGTCAATGGCTGGGACGGCGGGAGCCGGTGCCAATTGAGCGTTCTTTTGTGCCTCTGTGCCGTCGATCGAAACATCGAAGGTCATTTCTTTCAGTGAGGCAATGATTGTTGCATCAGTTTCCGTTTTCAGCAAATCCATGGCCATGGTCCGAAGCACGTCCTCGCCAAACAAGCGCGGCAATAACTCGACACAGGCCTTGCGGACTTGCAAGTCCTTAGAAGTGGTTCCTTTGACGACGAGTTCACGAGCCCGGCCGTGGTCAGTATCAACGGATTGGAGTGCCTTGATACCGCTCAAGCGGACCTTTGAATCGATGTCCACCATGGCCCGTTCTGCGAAGACTGTTGCAATCCTCGATTCTCGCTTTGCCAAACTGGGCAAGGTGCGTGCTGCAACCCTTCGCACTTCGACATCTTCGTCGTTGAGCGACCACGAAATCAAATCCCAAACTGATGAGCCGCCACGTTGCAGAACACGGCGAAGCAGACCTGCTGCCTTTCTACGGAGCTTCGGATCTTCTTCGAGGAGCAATGTATCGATGTGGTTCACCACAACCTCTGGCCATGTATCACACAACGCATTGAGGCCTTTCCAGGCTGCATCGGAGCGTTGACGAGAGGCTGAACGGAGTTCGTTCCCGAGGATTGTTTCCACGGCTGAAGGGAACACTGGAGCGGTGACGGCGAGGCAACGGCTGGCCGCCACACGCACGCTGGCATCGTCGTCATCGAGCAACACAGACAGCCAATCAAACAATTCGTTTGACTTGCGCACTGCAATTTCAGGAAGCACATTGAGTGCAGCGACACGGATGTCGCCCTCGTCGTGTTCAAGTGCAAGCATCAATGCTGCGTGGGCATCATGAATCGAACGACCGCTGAATCGTCCGAGAGCACGGACACCAGCGGCACGGTCGTGGGTGTGGGTCTGGTCGAGATAACGAGATTGGACTTGATCGATTTTGCCAAGGGCGAGAGGAAGTACGTCCGCATCGGGTATGCTGACCCATGGACCAACTTCACTGACGATTTTCTTGTCGGTTTTCTTGCTTCTACCAACGTTAAGCGGAAGACCTGTGCGAGGGTCTCTTGCGATGTATTCCCGTGTCATGATGGACCCTCCTGTGCGGCGCAGTGGTTCGTGACCAATGAACCTATGGACGACGCATTTTACTCCGACAACGAGGGAATATGAACAATGCCTGTTCATCAGGTGGGAGACGAGGGCGCGCAATGCTCTTGAATCATGCCAAGAGTCCAGTGCCATGTCCAGTGTCCGAGGGAAGCATCTCGCCTTTGTCCTATGGGCGGTTCTGGCCATGCTCTCGATGCCATATATCGGCGTCATTGAAGTCCCGGGGGACGCATCTTTGGAAGGCAAAACACCGTTCCGTGAGGTCATTCAAGCATCCACCGGATTCAACGCCAGCGATGGCTACACACCATCCAATATCACCATCCAAAGCGGGAACGGAACCCCGTTGCTTGATCGACCCGACATTTCACCACAAACGATTGCCCCTCCAGGAATGATGTTCAGGCGGAGTGGTATGTGCTTGGAACACAATAGCCAGACCGACGAAGCAATGCTGATTGGTGGTCGATACGATCCAAATCCAAGCCAAAATGGAGATGAGGACTTAACCAACTTCATCGAAATATTCGATGTGGCCAATGAGACATGGTCGCCAAGTACGCAAACGATTCCTCAAGCACAAGCCTACCATGAATGCGTCACAGTCCAAGGAAAGATCTACTCGATTGGCGACCACCACCCCTTCACCAGCCCAGGGGTTCGAGCCGATGGTGTGGTTCACATCTATGATCCAACCACCAACAACTGGACGAGTGGCACAGAGATGCCAGCGACGTTGGGCGTTGGCCTTGCTGGAATGGACACACTTGACGGGTTCATTTACGTCGCAGGCGGCGTGGGTCGATGGGACCGAACGGATCTGTCAAATCGAACCCTGCGGTACAACCCTGCGACAGACGTGTGGGATTCAATGGCGAACATGAGCGCCCCTCGGCATTCCTTTGAATTGGTGGCCTTCCATGGCAAACTCTACGCAATCGGTGGCTATGTTCGCCTGTTTGACGCACAACTCAACCAAACCACAGTGGCCCCTGCGAACCATACTGAAATTTACGACCCTGCGACCAACACATGGACCAATGGTTCAGATTTACCATTCAGAATAGCCGCTCACTCCGCAGTGGTTCACAATGATGAGATTGTCATCGCTGGGGGAATTTACAACGGTGGGAAATATGATGAAATTCGAGGTTACAATCCACTCACTGACACGCATCAAGCCAGAGGTGTGCTCCACACCTCAATGTATGATTTCGATATGATCAATATTGATGGAACGTTGCTCTATGCCGGTGGCGATGCTTCCTCGTGGCGATTCAGCTCATGGGGGAATGCCTACTCTGATGTGTCAGCAACACATCATAACCCTGCCCAACAGGGAGGTCAATTGCTTTCCGACCTGTTCGATGTTCGCACTGGAAGCCAAGGGAGCGCCACACCATTGTGGCTTGACTTCGCAGGCTCTGCACCCACCGACACTGGCCTGAGGATGCAATACCGAACGGGGGCCTCTGCTGCGAGCCTCAGCAGCAGCCTTTGGCGCCCATTGGGTGTGAACCAGAGTTCCGAATTCCTTGAACTTGGAAACCACACATTCACCGATGTAGCGCCTGGCGACTCGTTCATTCAATACCAAATTGAATTCACAACACAGGCACTCAACGAATGGGTCACACCAACCCTCGACAGCATCATTGTCGGCTCAGAGGAAGCACGGTTTGTAACGACCCCGCCATCGAGCCTGAATCCAAACGCTGCTCTTACGACAATCCAAACATTCCATTCTGCGTACGGGTCAACAGCATCCTATACTCTGCAAGTTCATCCAACAACCTACGATGGATTTCCAATCATTGGACTTGATCCTGCCGTGTTAACATACTCGCCTGAGACAACCACATTGGAAATCGATGATCCGGATCAAGTGCTCCGCTCTGTGGATTTAGCAGCATCTCACAGCACAGGGGACGAAGGCGACACCGTCGATTGGATGTTTGCCATTAATGACGGAATTGCGACCCCTTACTTGGAACTGAGCGTGGCAACCAACAGCACCGTCGTCACATCCTACACGGCTCCAACCATCACCACGATTGACAAGGAACTTTCAGTGGAAGTGCTCTCAATGACATCCTCATTCAGCAGTGTTGGTGATGCATCGGTCGAATCGATGGAGACGTTCCCTGGCGAGGCGCCGATGACGGCAATTGTTGACCACGCATTTAGCAACTCGGATGCAAGGTTGCTGAACGGCTTGGTTGAAGCTCGAATCAATGTCGATGTCGAAGCAACACCTGAACTTGGGGGAGGGGTGTACAGCAACCCCGGCGTGTGGACGACACTGACGACCGGTTCAACGACCACCATCGAATTCGCCCTCCCAAACGGCACTTCAGGTGAAGCACGGGTGTGGCTGGAAGCACGGACAACTGATGATTTCGAATTGGACGTGTTTGCCTTCAACCGCAGCATTATTCTCAACAATGAGGGACCTGTGTTGACAAGCACCTCACCCGCCTACGCCGCTTATTCAAACAGAAACGAGGAGCGAATCGTGGCGTTCACATTCAATGATGTTGGCGGATTCTCAAACGATACGGTCCAAGGTTACCTCTGGATTGAGGCACTTCACGATGAATCCGAAGACGGCATCGCTGATGAGAATGAATACCAACCCTCACCTATTATGTTCTCCAACTCCGGCAATGAATGGACCATTACAATGCTCGTCAATGATTCGATGAATGCCGATCATGAAACCGTTCGAGTGTGGTTACAGGGGACCGATTATGCAGGGTACGCAATCGAGAATTCAAATGCCGAGAACGGCACCTTATGGTGGGAAAGTCGGGCACCAGAAAACGGACAACTGATCAGTTTTGATGGCGTTGAATCAAGCGGTGCAGTAACACGCCTCGAACCAACCAAATCCTTTGCATGGACAGTTGAAGTCACCGACAGCAATCGGCTCACGGACATCACACGTGTAAGTCTGATGCTGGGTAACGACCCAACATTGGGGTTCCGTTACAACACAAACCTTGGCACATGTGAAGCACTTGATGCTCGTATCCAAATCTCCCCACAATGCATGGCAACGTCAGGCGATACGCTTACCATCCAATTCGCAGGGACCGTAGATTGGACCTTCGTAACACCGTCGACCAATGATGGCCGAATTGAGATTATCATCGATGATTATGACGGCACTGCATCGATTGTTTACGAAAATGAGTGGACATATGAACCAGAGATGAACGTCACCTTCCAGTCCTTGCTGGACACAGAAGGACCCGTGCAGGGTGAAATCGTCGAGGGGTGGAGCATTGCATCCGGTGAAACGATTCAACTCAATGCGTCTGTGTACCATTTGCTGAGTGACACAGGTTACTCTGGACCGGTTTCGGTTTACTACAACGGGAAACTTCAGAACGATCGCTGGTCAGGAGGAACATCAGGCATTGTGATTGACGGGCACCTCTCTGTTGAGTTCCAAGCACCACTCGGTGCAGGTTTGTTGTTTGAGATGGAACTCACCGTTTGGGACCCCTACGCTACGCAAGAACTCCTCAAGTTGGAACTCCCAACATTGCGAGTCGATGGCGCAGCACCTTACTTGCTTGATTCGACCCTCGGCGAAGGTACTTCGAGGTTCCACCTCAGCGAAGTGGAAATCGGCGCCAACATCGAAGAGGCAAATATCTGGTCGTCCAATCTTTCAATGACCTGCCAGGTACGCTCGCTTGAAAATGAATGGCCTGCGATCACCCTAAGCAGAGCCTCTTCAACCGTTTATGATGGCAAGACCATGTTCTCCTTTGTCTTCGATTTTAGCGCACTTGGTGACCCATCTGAACTCTCCACACAAGCCAACATAGCATGTTGGGCCGAAGGTCAAGACGATGCCGGCTTTATGCTCCAAGCATCAACTGGAAATTCAGAATTAGATCCGTGGCTGGTTCTCCCGTTGAACAGCATTGGTCCCGATGTGGCCATCACAGGCGTCGACATAACAGGCAGCACCGAAGCTGGCGGCACCATGCGAATTGGAGTCAAACTTGTCAGCCTTGGCGAGGCGATCGATGAACAATTCAATGTCTCGATCTATGCAGATTCAAACGGTGAGCGCACCATGGTTGGTCGAGAAGTCGTTGCAAGCATCGGCATGAACACAGCCACAACGCTCCGCAGTTCAATCACGGTACCAAGCGGTGCTTGGACCCTCCATGTGGAAGCAGATGCAGAGCAGTTGATGTGGGAAGTTGATGAAACAAATAACGCATGGAACCGTTCCTTTGCGCCACAAACGGACGCCATGAGCACAAGCGTGATGCTGCTGGGTGGTGGCCTTGGTGTGGCAGTGCTTGCGGGCGCAGTTGTGCTGTTGCGAAGAAAACAATCCGATGCACCCTTGATCGAAGAAGCACCACAGGAAACCGATCCCATCCCTGCTGTCAAACCAAAGCCAGCAGGATTGACTGGGCCACCACCACGTACATCTGCACCAAAACCAAAACCTGCAGGATTGAAGGGACCGCCTCCACGTTCCAAACCAACAAGCGAGGCAGCCCCTGCCATTGATGGCGCTGCTGCTTTGGACGCCTTGATGCCAGTAAACACAGAGGAAGCACAAGGTCACTCAGTTGGAACTGTGGTCACAGAGTGGTCACAACTGCCACCCGGTGGCGACTACGATTACGCCCTGGACCAAACTGTGTACAAAGGCGAAGAATGTGGAACATGGCGCATGAATGAAGACAAAACCTTCACTCGAATTGAATGATTGAAATTCATGGCTTACCTTCTTGAACGGTAAGCGCTTCATCACCACATGGCCAAGGAAGACATCGAGGATGTTGTCCGGGTACTGGCCATTTGTTTCCGTGAAGGGCAAGCCCTCGATGCGCTCGAACTTGAGCGGATTATGTCCTTTGACATGGAATGGATTTCACCCGACGAGGCAGAGACAGCTGTTCAGGCACTGATCAAAGCAGGATGGTTATCTGGGCCAGAAGAGGCGTTGGAAGCAACTGTGCCCTTGGAAGCCATCACATCACCGCTCGGATGGCACCCCCGCCCAGCAAGGTTGCTCAACCCGGTTAACGTCGATCAAGTGAACGCAACATCGACTGAAGAAACCCCCTCGGAAGTTCGCAGCGCACCCCTTCCCTCCACGCCTCGAATTCGAACGCCAACCACCGTGGCGAGTCCACAAAACATCGATGATCCTCGAGCAAGACTCACACCAAGGCTCACCAAGTTCATCGCTAAGCAATCACAGTTGGAAGTCGAAGAAGTTGAGCGCAGGGCGCAACGAAAGGCAAAGGCACTCACCTATGCAAGTCATTGGGTCTGCCTCGCACTCGTTGCGCGCGAACAGGGGCTTGTCATGGACGACATTGCTGCAGCCCTTTCGGTCTATTGACCTCAACCTTCGATGATGGTTCCATCGCTCACTTCGAGCACTTGCTCCTTGTTACGAGCAGACAGTTCCACCAAGACTGGCAAAAGAATGAGCGATAAAATGAGCGAGAAGAAGACAGTGACAGCGGTGATCAAACCGAAATCTTGAATCACGGGCATCGGCGAGAACAGCAGAACCATGAACCCAAACCCAGTGGTTAAGGCACTCATGATCAGGGCGACACCGGTTGTTGAAAGTGCTGCACGCAAGGCTTCCCAATGGGTGTCCCTACGAGCCAATTCCACCTCGAAACGACGCCACATGTGGATGGAGTAATCAATACCAATCCCGAGTGTGAGCGCCGTTACCATCACCGTCAACACGTTCCACTTGAGACCCAATGCCATCATGGAACCAGCAACCCAAAGCGAAGCAAGCGCCACTGGGAACAGGACCACAATGGCCGGCAACACCCGACGGGTCAGAAGTAAAAGGACGACGCTCGAAACGACAAGTGAGATGACGGTTGTCTTCACTTGTGAAACGCTCAATCCATCCAGGACCGTTTGGAGGACGACAAGATCCCCTGTCACATGCAACTCAGCATGGTCGACCAGATTCTCTCGCAATGTTCCACGCTCTTCATTTGAGCCGAGTTCACGTTCGACCTGAGTGATGACGCGCTCGGCTTGGGTGGAAGTTGAGGCTTCAACACGAACTTCATTGCGTAAGTAAGTGATTCCCGACTCATCCATAGCCACTGTTTGTGCGACCCGTTGTGACCATGTCTCACCGCTGATTGCATCGGCGACAGTTTCGTTTTGTGCAAGGTATGCAAACACTTCGACAAGGTTGCAACCGAGGGCCTGGTCGATGACGTAGACATCGCCATCACCGTCGAACACCTCAAGGTTGTGCGCTTCACCGAACGTTGTGTTTCGGAGAATAGCGTCCCGAAGTACAACATATGGCCCTTCGTAGGCTGGAGAAGGAATCCGTTCATCCGTACCGACAACATCGTGATTTGAAGTCAAGTCTTGATGCAACCCCTGTAGCTGTTCGAGAAGAACAGCATCGCCGGGAATCGTGGTTGCGCCATCAACTGGCTCGAAGAGAATGTAGAGAAGTTTCCAACCTGCGCTGTCGTAATTGGTGTTCAAGTCTTCCCGCACGTCCATGATTTCCATGTCTGGGTCGACGAAATCTCCCAAATCGAAATCGGTTTCCAATGAGGCTGCACCAAACACCGATGCTGCGGAGATGAAGATCGCTACAAGCAAAACAGCGACTTGTTGCTTCTGTTGCAAAGCGACGATTCCGTCGACGATCTTGGGCATGGTGATGGCTTGTGTCTCCAACTTGACAGTGAACCCACGCACGACGACGTGCAGGGAACCGACAATGACCGTGGCGGAAACAAAGGCGCAAACGACGCCGAAAGCAAGAGCGTAGCCGAAGGTTGCCAACGGCGGCAATGGGGAAATGATGTTTGCAAGGAAGGCCGCCACGGTTGTGACCACTGCGAGCAAGAGCGGCACGGAAAGCCGAGCACAAGAACGCAGCCATGCTTCTGCCGGATCCTCATGCTCCTTGCGAATCGCCGCATAGGCTCGTTGCAGGTGAATGGCATAATCGATGCCTAACCCGAGAACAAGAGGAGCCACTGCCACTTCGAGTGCTGTGAATTGTGCGCCAAGGAGGTTCATCACACCATATGTCCAGATAAGGGCGGAAGACAAACCGACAAGCGGGAACAATACATCTGGAACCGAACGGAATGCAATGGCCAGAAGAATCACAACCACGAGCAGAGCAATCACGACCAACAAGGCAAGGTTCTCGAAGGTGCCTTCATCAATGTCGTAGGAAATCAGGTCGAGTGATACCACGCCATAATCAAGCGAAGAGTCATCGGAGAGAGTTGAAAACTCGCTGCGTAACTGATCTTGCAGGACCTTCCGAGTTTTTTCGTCCATGTTCGGGTCGACTTCCAAGACCCACAGGGTGGAGGAAGCAGTGGGAGCTGCACTCCCGTTGCCATTTTCCAGATAGGCACATGTTGAGTCGATGCTCAAATCTTTGTTGAGCAACGCTGATGATGCATACGTTGCTGCGGAGAGGAGTTGATCATCACTGGTCAGGGTACAAGTGGTGTTTTCCTCAAAAATAAGTTCCAGCAGGTGCCCCCACGAGGTCACGTTCGCAAGTGGCAACCCATCGGCTTCTTCGTCCAAACTTAGCTGAACAATGCCTGGCGCTGTGGTCCACACAGTGATCATGTTGCTCCGCTCTTCAGAAGCCTCCTCGATGATGGCGAGGTGTTCAGCCATCAGGTGGAGATGTTCTATAGAAAGTATACTTGAGCCATTATCTGCTGTAACTTCGACGAACAGCGGACGGGTTTCATTTGGAAAATATTGGTGAATGCGCTCGTGTGCATCATTGGCATCGGATTCGGGGGCAAAGTCTGCAAGATCTGTGTTGAAGTCGGGGGGTGAGGTTGCCAGATGAGCCATCAAACCGACGGTGAGGAAGCCGCTCACGATGAGGATGGTGAGTGCCGAGCGTTGGAAGATTCCAGCACTTTTGGCCATCTTGGCCTCGAGAGCGGAAGTATCCATGGACTCTCCAGCGCAAAGCACTACAAAAGGAAGGGGGTTGCTTGGCATCAAAGTCCCTGCCTTTAACCAAGGTCTCAAATGGGGCACAAAACCCAAGAGAGGCAACATGAACGAGCCATTTTGTAGTGAAACGAGATGGTGCTTTTGGGAGAAGGTTCAAAACAAGTAGGCCAGTGGGCGAACTGGTCATCATGCCTGTGAAACTGCTCCTTCGAGAAAAGAACGAACTGCGCCTCCGCATTATCGGCGAAAGCCACACCGCTTTGCAGATGCTCCGTGAGCGACTCAACAACCACAAGAACGTCGAGTACGCAAACTACTTCCCAGGCCACCCAGAACTGGATGATCCTGAATTCTACATTCGAACCACTGGCAAGAACGCCTCCGACAAGGTCCTCCGAGATCTCGTCGCTGGTCTTGCCGATGAATTTGCAAAGATCACCCTGTGAACGGGGTGTTTGAATTGAGCGCTTGGACCGATTCACTGGCTGAAGCCATTGGCTTGGACGGATACGCCACAACGACCGACGGTGTTGGTGGTGTGCTGAAAGCACGCGTCACCGACTTCCGGGTTGAAGAAATTTCAACCTCAATCCACATGGACAACAAAGGTCGATTCACCGTTGCAAAAATCACCCTGACCAATTGGGAAACCAACAGGTTCTGTAACAACTTGGCCAAGGCCCTGAAAATCCCACGAAACCGAATTTTCTTTGCCGGGACAAAGGACAAGCGAGCTGTGACTCAACAGTTGTTTGTCATCGATGCACCTCAACGAAAAGTTGCGGAAATCGAGATGCCAGATGTCGAGATTGAAGTGCTTGGAAGAACCCACCAAAAAATCGGTTTTGGAAACCATCGAGGCAACCGGTTTACCATCGTAGTTCGCGGCTGTGCCCATGATGATGGCACCCCTATGTCGACCGAAGATGCGCTCCAAGAGGTTGAACGCATTCAAGCCGAGATGGCAGAGAAGCTCGGCGAGAACACATTCCCCAACTGGATTGGGCCGCAACGGTTCGGTTCAGGCCGCCCTGTCACTGCTGAAGTTGGCAAGCATGTCATTGCAGAGGATTGGGAAAAGGCCGTCATGACCTACATCGCCATGGAAGGCGCCT
Source organism: Candidatus Poseidoniales archaeon (assembly GCA_009887095.1). Lineage (GTDB taxonomy): Archaea > Thermoplasmatota > Poseidoniia > Poseidoniales > Poseidoniaceae > MGIIa-L1. Next base: position 32,882 of record QXYC01000027.1, on the reverse strand, counting down.
CTGAAAACGACGATGTTCACGCCTTCAGAGCGCATGTCCGAGAAAACGGGCCGACTGAGGAAGGCTTGGCCCTTGCCCCACAATGGTTAGGCTTTGAGCGCCGCATGGTCGAACACTTGCTCAAGCGAGAGGATGACTTCGTTGGTGCGTTCAAGAAACTCCCCGGCAACTTGCAACTGATGACCGTTCACGCATTGCAATCCGTTGTGTTCAACAAAGCACTCCATGCACGAATCGATGCTGGCCTGCCGATCAGCCGGCCCGTCGCTGGCGACTTGGTTGGACGGATCGATGAGAAGGGCCAGTTAGACGCCTCAAGTTGTGTCAATGTCGAAGAGCGAACCCTCCCCCGTATTTCGAGAAACTGTGAGATGGGGCGTCTGGTCACGACCGGCCCATTACCCGGCAGTGAGATCAACACATGCGAAGGTGATTCTGGTCAAATTGAAACTGCGGTCATCAAGAGCATGAACTTGGACACCGCTGATTGGAACGTCGAAGCGATTCCACGCCTGTCAACTCGAGGAACCCGCAGAGCGCTTGTCACAGAATTCAATGAACTGGTCATCGACACTGTTCCAATCGCCAATGATGATTCGATGGGAGAGCGATGGAAGGCAGGCCCGGGTGACAACAGCCGTTGGCATCCTGAAGGCGCCTGTATCCGCTTCCGATTTGTCCTGTCCAGTGGAAGCTACGCCACCACCTTGTTGCGGGAATTCATGCAAGGACCATTGAGTCAACTCTGAGCAACTCATTGTGCTCCGTCATTGTTTTTTGCGGGAAGCAATGCCTCCACCTTTTGAAGCACGTTGCCTTCGAAGACGGTGATTTTCTCCGCTAAATCGGATTTTTTTGTTGCGTCCTCTTTCCACAGTGGCACCATTGAAGTCCATATGCCCTCGTTTTTCAATCGAGAGTAAACCGCAGCAAGAACATGAACAGCGATCAGTAGATAACTCAAATCGGCAGCAAAACCGTGCACTCCAATGGCACCATCCATTAGAAGACCGTCCACCATGCCACGCCTGAATAAGGCTGCAATCGCCAATCCCGTAAGGGGGAGCAAAACAAGACAGAAGTACATCAACCTGTGAACGGTTTTCGCGAGGTACTTGTGAATCAAAGGCACAGGTTCGTTCGCACCAAGAAACGTTTCAAAACGACTCATGTAGAAATATCGAATCAAGACAATCAAAAGAAAGACACTCGCAAAGACAACCTCAAACATAAGCAAGCCTGAATCCTCGAGTTGCTCAAGATCGTCCAATTGCTTGAAAATACCGTAGGCATAAAGGATGACGAAAAACCAATGAACAAATTTGGCAAGAAAGGTATGTGAGCCTCCCACGAACGACCCTCCTAAGGCAATTGAAATGCCGTTGTGGTCTCGTTCAATGGCTCAAATAAGGCCCATCGAAAGGACTTCGATCTCTCCAACACCGTGGATTTCGGACATGCGTCCTTCCAAAGCATCAGCCAGACCTTCACCGTCGTTCATGACCACGTGGACTTGAACAAACTTGAGGCCAAACGCAAGAGGCTTGACTTCAACGGATTGAATGTCGTAGACATCATCACCCATTGCGGAGATGGTTGTTGCAATTAATTCTGCATCGACATCCTCGACATCAGAGTCTGGATTGATTTTGTATGTCATGACTACCATACCCATAGAATCACCTCAGGGCCCCTGGTATCCACAGGATGGACAGACGTAGAGAACGCCTTGATTTCGGCAACGTGGGCTGCGGCCAATAGGTGCGCCGCACCCCGGGCATGGAAATGTGGTGGAAGCGGTTTCTTCCAATGGAACGCCGGATGCGGTACAGTTTTTTGCTCTCTCACTCATAATGACCCTCAGGAACATTTCGCCCACGCCCTCCCCTTCTTTATGGTTGCGTGCTCCATCGCCTCAGACATGGCGTCCTTTGAATCAGAAACATGGACAACGAAATGGGCTACTGCACTTGATTTCATCGATCAAGAACCACCAATGACCCATCCATTCCGGTGCTGATGACCAATTCGCCATTCCGACGGCGACACCAACCATTTGTCAGACAAATGATGTCACCGACTTGAATTCGTTCGGTTTGTTCCCCCCAGAGCACCAAGCCAATGATTCCAGATTCATCGCGCCCACATGCTGCGGCTACTGCTCCCGTGAATCGCTTCGAAGCAATTCTTCTCACTGGATACATCCGCAGCACGACCAATTCAATGCGGTGAACTGGCGCATTGTGACGCAAATCTGCACAACGCTGACGTGCATGGCGCGGGTGTTCGTGTGTGGGGCTGGCTTCATCTGAATGAGGATTCATGCCACGAGGGTTTGACCTCTACCGGCTTCAATCTATTCCGCCTTTTTTTTACGGCGAACAGAAAACGAGGACTTGATGATTTCAGGCCCTTCATCAACGTCATCGCCCCCCAGTTTGAGGTTCAATGCTGTTTCATAGGTCTCCCGTACGTTGAACGTCTTGGCTTTCCAAGGCATGAAGTTTCGGCACACCAAGTAAACCTCAGATGAGGCGTTTCGGGAAGCATGGGGTGCGTATCGACGCACGTCAGAAAAGAATGGTTTCACGGCAGCAATCAGTTCCTCCACACCAACGCCCTGAAACAGTTTTGTGGTGAAGGAGCCACCTTTGCATAACAATGGCAAGGCGAAATCAAACACTTGAGCAACGAGGGTCATCGCTACTGCTTGGTCCATGTCCCACTTCCCGGTGATGTTGGGGGAGATATCCGAAACGATTGCGTTGAGGGGGCGACCGTTGAGTTCAGACAACATTCGTTCTTGGGTGTGAGGATCGGTAATGTCTCCAGTGAGCAAAAGCGCCCCTTCCACTGGCTGGCACGGTTCAAGATCGACCCCGAGAACGAAGCCTGATTCTCCAACGAGTTCCATACCAACTTGAGCCCATCCACCTGGGTGACAGCCCACGTCAAGGATGACATCGCCTTCACGAATGAGGTTGAAGCGTTCTTGAATCTGCTTCAATTTGAAGGCTGAACGAGCGCGGTAACCGCTTGCCTTGGCCTGCCTTCGCCATGAATCGCGCTTGTGATTTTCAATCCAGTGATCAGCCATGTTGCACCCTCCCTAACCCCGGTTGCTTTCGACCTGTTCAAGAAACCTCGCCTCAAAACCCGGGAGAACAAAGGGATGAAGGAGGACGCCCGCGACGCCAAGCCATGGCAGAGCAGCCCAGGCAACCACCCCGTCAAGGCGGGCTTTGGGTGCTGTTGTTGGCTGTCGCATTGTTGCAGACACCGGTTATGGCTCAAGCACTGGTCGTTGATCCATCCACATCCCTCGAATCCGGAATCGAGACGAACCTTCGTGGCCAAAGTCTTCTGATCGAAGAATTGACGGCCACATGGTGCACCTCATGTGCTGAAATCGACCCCTATCTCGTGGGTGTGGCCGATGCGCACGGATCCCGTATCGCCATGGTAGCTTACCATCCAAATGACGGGGAGGATGCGTTCGCACCCGAAGCGGCTCAGCATCGAATTGAACGATTGCGAAGCGTCAACCCGGATTTACCAGGGACACCGACGTTCATTGTGGAAGGCGGCGCATACCGAACGGGAACAGATGCTTGGGGTGACGTTCAAGGGGATATCCTCGACGAGGAAGTGCTGCGCCAAGACCATACGAAATTACAACTCAGTGTTCAACGAGAAGGCGATGTCATCACGGCCTCCTTGGTCACATTTGAGGGCCGCTCTCTGAACGCATCACAACTCACCTTCCTCGTGCTCGAACATGGCAAGAGTGTTCCTGAAGAGGCCATTAACCCCGGCAAAGCCTACCGGGATCGGGTTGTTATTGGGACTGCAGAATGCAGCATTGGAAACGGGTCGGTGACGACTCAAATTGGCATTATAACCGCCCGTGCCAACACAAGTTGCACCAGTGATTTTGAAATCGAGTTTGCAGCAGTGGATTCATTCAGTGTGGTGTTGTTGCACGAAAACACCGAAGATGCTCTTGAGTCGAGGGACGACCTTGGCACCTACGGAGCCATTGAATTCGCCTACCGAGATCGAGGCACTTCTGAATCATGGAGTCCTGCATGGTTGGTGCTTGCTGGCACAGCCATTATCGGACTCCTTGTGTTCCAAAAGAAATCAACAAATGCCTAGAAACGTGAGGAAACCTCGCCGTGACGGAAATTATCTACCGGAAACCGGAAGAAACATGACTCACAAGTCCATAGCATTGATAAGGTAGCAAGAACAAAAGATTACCATGGCAAAAACATGGGAAGACGTTGCATGGGAAGACAGTGAACCACTGAAAGAATGGTCAGTGGAATACCTTGTCACCATCAAAGGAGAACAGCATCACCACCTCAGCGTGCTCTGGGGCGAAGACCACGAAACAGTTCAGCGGCATTTGCTCGCAGAATTGAAACGAACCTACAGCGGAAGCGAGCGGATTGATGTCACCGTCCTTCGAATGGAAGAAATAGCTATGGAAGTCGATGCACAATTTTTCGAAGGTTGCTTTACACCCTGATCAAATGGCGTGGTAGTGTACTTCGATTGTCTCGCCATTCTGCAAGAGGTACTCGTCGAATGTCGTAATCCGGTTCTCCTCTGAGGCCACCTCGCCCGAGGCAAACACATGCATTCGCATTTCATGCGTCTCATTGACACGATGGTCGAAGATTCCAGTTTCATCAAAATGAACGCCCCAAATATCGAAGAAAACACCAAGGGGAACATCGCCAGCCTCGTTCAGTTCGATATGCAGCGTTCCTTGGTCGTTGTGCGTATGGACCGTGTGCATGTTTTCGCCCTGCTGGTTGCAGACACCGCTGTTAATCCCAATCTCACCAGGAACTGTCTCCTGCTCTCCCTCGATGAAGAGTTTCAGCGTCACATGGTCATGACGAGCCAAGCCTGTGTGGTCAAGGCACTCGAAAGCCAATGGATCGGGTTCATCCGCACTTGACCAAATCGAATTGACGGGTTCATCGATTGATGAATCCTGAGCAAGCAGAAGCACAATTCCAAGAATGGCAGTACCCGTGATGATAATCCACAAGAGGCGATCCCGTGCCATTGTCCATCACCTTACTCTTGCCAAGCCTTCTCACCGTGCATCGATCGGAGCTGCCAGAAACCAGCAAGTGCTACAACGTTGGCAATGTGAGCGGTGGTGCAAAATTGACAGAGTTTTTCCATCTCGATTTCGTAGGATACAAGCAAACCGATGACGCCCAAACCAGCAAAAGTCACGAGCGTACCGATGTCAAGGAAATTCTTGGCCCATGTTGCGCCGGGTTCTTTGGAAATGGAATACGAAAGAAACAGCAAAGCCGTGAAGGTCACAAAACCAACCATGCCCCAAGGGAGGTCGAAAAAGGGCATTGTGTTATACTGTGCGTTTCCAATCACGTCGTCACAAGAAAAGATGGTGTCAGAGGCACAGAAGTTCGCCCCCTCGCTGACTTTGGCGTGAATCCATTGGGTTTGGACCGAGACAGCAAGTCCCCCGAGAAGGGTCAAGTTAAGCCCGCTCAACAAGCGTCCTCGCTTTGTTCCAAGCGAGGCAAAACGTTCGCTGAGAGGCAAGAAGATTGCGCTTGTCCAAGGAAGGATCAGCAAAAGCCCAAGCACGATTGGGAGGCCATAGGCAAGAAGCAGCCAATTGGTGCTCATCTCAAGCACCACCCGTTGCATCGTCTTGTGTCACGAGCAAAATAATAGCATCGATGTAGTTGTTTGAATCACCATCGCCGTTGACATCGCCCACGTTGGTCCCTCCATTCGAAACCCATGCAATGATTCCGTCTGGCTGGATAAGGAAATAAGTCGGTGTGCCTCGGATGTCCCACTCGTCCATGTTCTCCTGATCGATGTCATCGATGTAGGTCACGAACTGATGGGCTGAACCCCCTCGATTTGCACAGTCTTGACCTGCACACTCGAAGCCAGTTGACTTGTCTCTAAACGCAGCGATCTCAGACCTGCTTGTGTCGTGACCCTTGATGTCAAGTTGAGTGGCGCTTGCAAAGAAGTTGACTTGTGCACCGTTCCACTGATCGTTGCCATCTCGGAAGATTTCTGATGCTTCACCAAAGAGGTCGGCTGATTGAACGCAGTAGGGGCAATCGGTGTCCATGAATTCAATCATGACCCAATCGCTTGAGGTGTTTCCATCCCAGGATGAGTCGAATTGTTCTGAGAAATCGAAGGAAGACCAGCCGTTGCCAGCGTATGCGGCCCCGTCGAGAAGAGGTGCACGCTCGCCCTCTTTGGTACCAGTTGCGATTGGATCTGTGGTGAAAGCAAGAATCAGAATCCCCACGAAAAAGAGAGCTGAGATTTTCAAAAATGCATCGCCCAATGTGCTCGCTTCGTCGTCATATGTATGTTTCATGTGTTCATCTCCTCATGCAGGCCAATCTCTTCGATCAAGGCAAGGGCGGTGTGCCGAATGGCATCTTCGCTGTTATAGCGCACATCAAACCCTGTTGAAAGCATCTTCTCTATCCCAAGCATGGCGCGAGGAATGTCCCCCGCCCAACCACGGTCGCCGCCAGTGTACTCAATCGAGGCGTCATGACATCCTGTTGTTTCCACTACGATTTCTGCAATGCGTCGCACTGAGGCAGTGTCATGGCTTCCGAGATTATACAGGTTCAGCGGTGCATCGGAAATCGACATGACATGCAAAATCGCATCCACACAATCGCCGACTTCCATGTATGATTTTTCTTGTCGACCGTTCCCCAGCACTTCGAGGCGAGATGGGTCCTTCTTTAACTTGTGAATGAAATCAAAAATGACGCCATGAGTGCCACGTGTACCAATGATGTTGGCAAACCGGAAGATGTAAGCCTGAATTCCAAACGTTCCAACGAAACTGCTGATCAGACCCTCTCCAGCTTGCTTGCTGGCACCGTACAGTGAAATCGGCAGGCATGGCCCATGGTTTTCGGGGGTGGGAAGTGGTGCATCTTCACCGTAAACGACAGATGAAGAAGCAAAGGTAATTGTCTTCACACCATGGAGACGCATCGACTCTACGATGTTGTAGGTGGCAATCGTGCCTTGTTGAAGGTCGGTGTCAGTAACCCTTGTTCCAAGACGAATGTCTGGATTGGCGGCAAGATGAAACACACAATCAATGCCCTTCATGGCAGGTTCTACATCTTCAAAGCGCGTGATGTCCCCTTCCACGAGGGTTGCTTTTCCGCTGTCTAAGTGAGCCTGAATGAACTCGAGATTGCCTGACGAGAGGTTGTCGAGAACAACGACTTCGTCACCCCTTCCAATTAAGCGGTCAATAAGGTGTGAACCGATGAACCCCGCTCCACCTGTCACCAGTGCTCGCATGGTTCAAAGACTGGAGGCTTGCATATGAGGCTTCGGTTTTGTTGTCTAGACCATGTCGCTTTGTTGTTACCATGTCTCTTATGGCCATAGAGGTTCATCGTCCAGTTTGCCCACCTTCCGAGGTGAGCGGATGTGAAAACATGAGCAAGAAAAACGCAAAACAAACTGAAGCAAGCAACGACATGAACACCAATTTATTGGTTGGTTATGTCCGAAAGAGCAACGCCGGTGGGGCACTCAAAGTGTCGATCAACACCAGTGCGTTCGGTGACTGTGCCACCTACGTCACAAGCGATGGACAGGCCTACGTGCCGCTTGTCATCTCGTTGAACGCCTTGAGCAAAGTGCTCAACGGTGAACGAGCTGTCACCACGCTCAGCCAACTGCAAGATTGAGTCGCCTTGACCCACTCTCTCGTACCACCTCATCATCGATGACCACCTGCACCAAGCAGGAGCCGCCCCCATTTGGCTTCGGCCAAATGATGGGCTCACCCCATGCCCTTCAAACAAACAAACCACCCTAAATAGGAGAGTATACGACTAAATAGGTCCACGATGGCGGATAAATGGTGAAAACCATGTCGGAGCAGGAGCCCGTGCCTCCATCCTTTGTTGTTGCTGGCATGCCCATGTACAACGAGGAAGAGACCATTGGCACCGTTGTGACCACAGCCCTCCGCTATGTCGATGCCGTCATTTGCATTGACGATGGTTCATCTGACTCTAGCGCTCGAATCGCTGAAGCTTGCGGCGCAATCGTCTATCGCCACCGATCGAACAGAGGCTACGGTGCTGCGCTCAAGACGCTGTTCATCAAAGCACGTGAGATGGACGCAACTGCATTGGTCGTCCTCGACAGCGATGGCCAACATGAAGCAGCAGACATTCCAAAATTGTTGAAACCGATTCTATCCGGAGAGGCCGACTTCGCAATCGGCTCTCGTTTCATCAACGGTGGCGGCGGCACGGACATGCCCGCATACCGCCGCCTTGGCATCAAGGTCATCACCGCTGCGAGCAACCTCTCGAGCGATTTAGGCATCAAGGACACTCAATCCGGGTTCCGAGCCTTCTCAAGCCGAGCATTGGACCGACTTCGCTTCGACTCAGAAGGAATGGAACTGTCCCTCGAAATGCTCGAAGATGCCCGAGAAAAGCAACTCTCGATCATCGAAGTGCCAACAGTGATTCGGTACGATGTTCCAAAAGGATCCAACTTCACTGCAGTCTCACACGGTTTCACCGTTCTTACGTGGGCCATGCTCTCTCTTTCACAAAAGAAGCCGTTGCTCGTGCTCGGCCTCCCCGGCATGGGTTTGCTTGCCACAGGGGCAGCCATGGGAATGAACGCAGCTCAAGGCGTGACCACTCAACTCGACAGCATTGTTGGCCCTGGTTTGTCCGCAGTTTGGATTGGCGTATTGGGCCTCTCACTGATGGCGACCGGACTCGTCTTGCAAAGCGCACGGGGCTTCCTACGGCATTTGCTTGTCCGTGAATTTGGTTTGGATTGAGCACGCTCATTCCACCGCCTTTTGAAGCCGTGAATGAGTATCATTCAAGACCCTGCTCAGCATGCATCCTCCATGGCAAGCGCAGCGGGCGGAGGTGGAGGAGGACTCGCCGGCCTGCTGGAGACATTGTCAGACGCTCAAAACCGTGCCAGCGTTGGGGCTATGAAGCGGATTGAATCGATGTACGATACGATCCTTGCATCGCCGATGATGGTTGTGGTTTTACTTGTTTTAATCGCTGGTGGCTTTGGAAGTCAAGGCTTGGTGTTTCAAGAACAAATCGACGACGACGTCGAAATCTTCCTCCCGGATGGAGCACCTTCCACTGATTTGTTGCTCGAAGTGAGGGAAGAATGGTCAACTGATATCGCCGTCATCTACATCCAAACGCCCAATGCATGGGACCCGAGTTTTACAACCAACATTACGGATGAACAATTCCTCAAGGAGATGAGTTGGGTCGAAGGCGATGATGACAACATCAACGACGGAGGTCAAACAGGGCGTGGCATCGACCCGGACAAGGACGATCGAGGACGGAGTGACGGCGTGCTGTGGATTATCTCACCAGCCCAGGTCATCAAGGAAGTCAACTCTGCCGACGGGCGTTTCAATAACTCACTCTGTGTTCACGGCGTCAACACACGAATTCCTGTTGATGTGAATTGTGATTTACCGGGCGGTGGGCGCTATGCCATCCCTGACCAACAACGCATCGACCAAATCATCGAGGAATCGGACGGCGGCTTTGATGCTTTATTCAAAGACACCAACGACATGAATCCCTTCGAAGACAGTGACAACGACGGGAATTACACCAACGACATTGATGGCGACGGGATCTGGGACACAGCTGCCATTTTGGTTGGTATGAAAAGCGACCTCTCAGAAACGAAAGATTACGAGGATTTCACGGCTCTGCTCGACCATTTTCAACAAGTCATCGATGACAGACCCGCCGAATACACCAACACTGAGATGACCGTCACAGGCCTCACCAAGGTGCTCGAAGACATTTCAGATGCGATTTACGAAGACCTTCTGATGATCTTGCCTTGGTCGGTGTTGTTCACAATCCTCGTCATCACCGTCCTTCACCGCTCCGCAAAGGTCGTGTTCATCACTGGCACACCAATTGTGATGGCGTTGGCCGTGACCTTTGGAAGCTCGGTCATTCTCGATATCACACTCACACCAATGATTGTGGCAACCTTCCCGATTCTGATCGGTTTAGGTGTCGACTATGCGCTGCATATGGTCAATCGAATTGAGGAAGTACGGCGAAAGGAAATCGACAAAGCAAACGATGAGAACGCCAGAAGACGACGAAAAGGCGAACCGCTGGAACCCGTTCCTGACTTGTGGGATATCAACTTCTATCGCGACTGTGTGATGGAAATGACCCGGTCGACCGGGGTTGCCGTTTTCCTCTCCGCAATGACCACAGTGATTGGGTTCTCCGTCCTCATCGCCCCAATGATCGTTCCAATCTCACCGATTCGCTCCGTCGGAATCACCCTCGTCATTGGTATTCTCTCGACATTGGTGTTCAGCATCATCCTCGTTCCAACCCTTGCTTGGTTGCTCAAATTCAACAAACGCAGCAACCCCTCGATGTGGAAAAACATCGGCACATGGCCTGTGAAGTGGTTCTTGGCCATCCTCTTGGTATCGGGCAGCGTCACTGCCTACGGTGTGGCCAACCTCGACAAAATGGATGAACCAATCACGGGTTCTTCGGAAGCCCCTGATGGAATTGCCTCATTGAACTCCCTCTCCAAATATTCGAGAGAATTTAGCGGTGGACAAACTTCGCTGTTCATCTTCAATGCCGAAGAACGAACGGCTGAAGCGATGGAAAATAACACCGATAACATACGTGACCTTCCGGTTCTTGATGCCATCGATGCACTTGAGACGCAGATTGACATGGTCGATGAAACCAATACAACGAGCATCATTACGTTCCTTCGCACCATTCCAGCCACCATCACCCTCACCGATGGCGTCACCCTCTACGAGGGAAGTCTGTGGGATTTGCTTCACGACCCGTGTTGGGAAAGCAATGATCCAATTCAGTGCAACGTATGGCTCGGCTTGGAATTAACGGGTCCAGAGGGTCGAAAAGGCCTTCGAAAGGACATGGTGAACGTGGTGTTCGACACCCTCACCGAGGAAGTTCGCTCCATGCTTCTCAACGAAGCGAACACCAAGGCCATCGTCTATGTGACGCAGCCGTACATGAACCTCAACGTTGCTGGCGAGTTGCGTGAGGAGATTGACGGAATTCTTTCAGAAGAACCGGTGGTGCCCAAGACAAGCATGTCCCTGCTTACAGGCGGCTTACCGGTCTCGCTCGACATCAACGACGGCATCCATGACACACAAAGCACAACGACCATTGTCACCCTGCTGCTGCTCACGCTGGTGCTCGCAGTCGTGTTCCGATCGCCTCGTTTGGGCATTTACACCATGATCCCAGTTGCTGTTGTCATTTTATGGCAGCCTTTGCTCATGAAGAGCGGTGATGTCAACGTCAACATCTTCACCGCTATGATCGGAACCATCGTGTTCGGTATCGGTGTGGATGACTCGATCCATGTCATGCACCGAATCCAGGAAGAGGGCGAGACGCCGAAGGGCATTGCAAATGCCATTGAAGAAACGGGTCAAACTATTTTCGAAACCACATTAACCACTATATCAGGCATCGCTGCAGGCTTTTTAGCAGCCTTCCCTGGTCTTGAGAATTTCTTCATGATCATGTGTTTACTGATTTTCTTTGCCTTTGTCACAAGCACCTTCCTGCTCCCCGCAGTGTTCACACTCGAACACACGGTGAGGGCAAAACTGTCTGGCGATGAATCTTGGAGAGATTATGGTGAAGGCATTGCACTGGCGTCAGCGATCTCAATGAAACCGCTCGATGCGGTGCTCGAAGAGTGACCAACAATCACACGGTCCGAAAGAGTGGAGGGAGTAGGGAGTAAGCCCCTTTCTGTTCCCTTTCGGTGACCGCATTCAACTTAGCATCCTACCTGTCCCTCGGCGTGCCGCTTCGACGGGACTGTTTGGACTTGCTCCAACGGGGTTGCTCGTCTCATCGACCACAAGGCAATCTCGGTTTTTCAACTTCATTGTACACACCTTGCATCGTTCGTTTCTGCAGCATTGACCTGACCATTTCTGTTCTCTTACTTCTGTAAGCCGTTTGCACTGTGGAGAGGGGACTTTCCTCAGAGTCGAACTCTGTCAGCGATCCTCCTACTCCCTCCGTCATGGCCTCAACCGTCGAGGATTCAAACCCTTCGTTGAGCGAAATCGGTCACTGATACGGGTTTTCCCCGGGCGACGTCGGTGCTTGTTGCGCACCATACGGGCCTGTTGCAGGTTGTTCTGGCGCAGGTTGCTTGAGCGTCGGTAATGACTTGGAAATCTTTTGTTGATTGGCTAGATTGTATTCTTTTGTCGGTGCGCCTTGAAGACCGAACATAAGCACTGCTACAAGCGAGACGGTGAGCAAGAAGATGATGACAAGCAGAATCGGGTTGACGGCAGTGACGCTGCCAATGAAGCCCTCTGTCCGTGGTTCATCCACAAACACAGTGTTGGTTTTCGAGAAGTCGTCATTGATGATGTGGTATTCAATCCACATGGTACCAGAGCGATCGGGCATCCATTCCTTGCTGTAGTCGAATTGACCACCTGCTGGAATCTCAATCTCACGAGCGTCGATTCGAGTTCGAGCACCGTTGCTCTCCACCCGCTCGACGAACATTTGGGCCATGCCATCGGCCAATCCATTGTTTTCAATGGTCACGCTCAGCTTCAACACATCCCCTTGTGCGATGTCTTTTGATGGCTTCATTGATGGATTCACAAACGAGTATTCTGGAACCCTTTGCTCCAGCGACCAAACTGAAAGAGGGGCATCAAGGTCATTGAGGAATGAAGACATTTGCTGACCAGCGACATCTGCTCCTGTGACATAGATGTGTAACTCAAGGGATTGTGAACGCATCGAGGTGGTGAGAACTTCATCGAGATTGAGCGTTCCTTCTGTTGGAATCATGGCGCCATATGGCTTTCCTCCAACCACGACCAGTTCGACTGAACCATTGACGACAACTGGCGTCGAGATGCTCACGCCTGCTTGACGAACCGCCCAATGCAGGGTAAGGTCGTTCTCATCGAGGCGTTCTTCTTCATCGATCAAGACTGAGAATTTTATCTCAGACCACATTGATTCTTCAAGCACCTGATTCCCCAATGGTGAGGCAATCCCGACAATGCTTGGTGCGTTTTGATCGACGATGAAGTATGCATAGGCTGCATCTTCACTTCGGTCGATGGCTCCATTCGGAGGTGAGAAGAGGCCAATGCTAAGCCCATAGGTACCGGGTGCTAAGGGTGACAGAACCGTGCCGTTGAAGGAACCATTGACGGATTCTACGGTCGCCTCGATGCCGCCCAAATCGAATTCCAGTTCAATCATTTGCAGAACGGGTTTGTCGGAACGATGCCAAACCAACTCGCCGAACACGCCCACTTCAGTTCGTGGCTGAATCCATGTACCGAGTCCATCCATAGTGGTGCCATCGGTGGTGAAATGCACGCTGTCACGTGGCAATGACATCTCTCCAGAAAACCGCCAGTCGAGTTCTGAAAGCGTACCGATTGTCGATTGACCTGAATGATCGTGAAGCAAGAGCGATGGAACTCGGACAAGACTGACATCTGGGTCGAAGCCCCATTCCAAACTGAAATTGGTCACAAATTGACCTTCTGTTGGGAATAAGGCAGTCGAATCGATTGGGTGAAGGTTGCATGAATCAATGCTTAGGAACATTTCGTTGGTGGTGCACTGCCCACTCGTAGCATTCCAGAGAATGCTGACTGGTGCAAGTTGGTTGCTCGCAAGGTTGATTTCAATCGTAGCGAGATCGCTGATACCGTTCATGTCCCAAACAGGAACAGAGAGGGAATTCATCTCGCCTGGATGCAGCCATGTGCTGCCTATCGAATTCCAAGAGGCAGGTGTTGTACCCAATTGAGGCGCACCATCGTTGTTAATTTGAAGGTTGAAAAGTGGAGCATCAAATGAGCCACTGGCCAACATCTGATTGCCTGCACCGTCGGCTACGTCAAGCCATCCACGGAGCATGGAGCCTGATTGGAGGGACGTAGAGTCAAATGGAAGCACATAGCGGCCTTGGGAGATGTTCCGATTTGTTGGCAGTTGAAGTGGTTGGATGGATACTTCACCAGCATCCATGAACCCGTTCATGTTTGAGTCATCAATCCATGAGCGCCAAAGATGGACATAGGCATGGGATGGAAGAATTGGCGTGTCTGAGATGATGAAATCCACCGCTGTGTGGGGCGCAGACTCCATGTGATCGAATTCCTCAACGCTCACCTGAAGCAATTCGGGCGCTACGAGATCGAAACCGAATTCAACGACGTTGTCAACGAGGTAACTGATAGATTGTCCTTGAAGAGGTGTTAACTCAATCTTCAGTTCGACTGTTTCTTGATTGACCGGGACCGTCCATGGGAAAGCAGCGACCCCATTGTCGAAGACCGCCGTGCATTGAATTTGCACATTGTCCACGAAGAAACACACATCCACACTGCCGGAACGTGGCGAAGGGCTGTCGTCGAGACCTTGGAAGGCCAAAACCGCCTCAATCGTCACCGCCTCACCAGGATGGAGGTACGCATGGTCCAGTTCGGAGAAGACACCGTTCTGATTGACTGAGCGCCATGTATGGAGTTCGATGTCGTTTTCCACACCTTGAGCATCACCAAGGCCGAATTGAACGCTCACCGGAAGCATTGGGCCAGTCGGCGCGATCAGATTGACTGAAAGCGTGAGGGATGCTTCATCATCCCATTGTTCTGTGAATTTGAAACGGTGGTCGATTTGGAGAAGGGCGCCACTTCCGATGACCGTCTTCGAACCTTCAGCACCGTTATCGGTCCATACCATCGAGGAACCTTGAGTTGCACAACCCAAACTACCCGAGGCGGGGAGGGCGATGAAAGGGCATGTTGTGAGGGACTGTTGAACAGCGCCTTGGAGTTGTAAAGCAACAGACCATCCATTCGATTTGACATACGAAGCCGCGTCGGTGACACCAAGTGGGCTCAAATCAAAGGTACTGGACACATCGATCCAATCTTGAGATGGGACAAATGTATCTGTGACGTTGTTCACAACAATGGAAACGGGTTCGGCAGAAGCTTGGGTGTCGATTTGATTGACGGTGAGTGAAAGCGCACCGGTTGACGACATTCGCACGGGTAGGGTGATCGTCTTCATCCCAGCAACGGCGGTGGCCGATTGCAACTTGCCATTGAGTGCGATTAACAGAGCGTCGCTGGCAGTGAAATCCATGTCCAAGGCCGAATCATAGGGTGCAAACACTCCGCCGGCAACAAGCGTCGATGTGGAGGTTGTGGAACCGATGGAAAGTTGGGCTGCAACCAATGGAAGGCCAAGAACACCATGCGTTTGACTGGCCTGAGAAAGCGCTGCGTTGAGCGTGTTGAGTTCTGCACCCGTGAAGGTGACAACTTCCAAGTCTTGAACAGATGACAGGGATTTTGTCACGATGTCCTGGCCTGCAATGCTGAGGCGGACAGTCGGATTGGCAAACGGCGCATCAGGAGAAGCGAAAGCAAATTCGAACGAATCAGTGCCAGCGAGCGGAAGGGCGAGGTCAAATTGCGCAGGGGCACTGGTTGTCGCCATTCGTGACTGCCAGAAATCGCCGTTGATGAAGCGGTCTTGGATGCCAAGTCGGCCAACCTCTGGAAGGTTCATCGACCAGTCACTGACACCATCGAGCCCTACATCAAACCGAAGGCCATCGGCCACACTGGTACGAATCAATTCGACATCAAGCGTTTCCATTGTCCACGAACCACCTGTCGAATCCATGCGAAGTTTGGTAGAGAACACGGGTGCATCAAACCAGGTGTAAGCGCCAGGGAGAAGGTCCACCCATGTCGAGCCTCCATCGGTTGAAGCCTGAAGTACTCCCGAACCAGTCATGTCACTGTTGGAGATAATGCCAGCAAAACCGCTCCGTACATTGTACGTTGGCGAGGTGGCTTCGCCAGATCCTGAAACTTGACCATTGGCCCATGTCGCGCCTTGAAGGAGCCATCCATAGGCCGTCGGATCCTGATTGAATTCATCGAACAGTGCCCCATCAAAATGGAATCCGTGAATTGTAGGAATGCCGCCTTGACCGGATACTAAGTGGAGGTCAATCCGCACCAATGGGTGGGCCTCCCAATCGACCATTCCAAGGTCGACCGTTACATCCGTCATGTGTTCAAAGCCCATGACTGGCTGATTCGTCACCGCATCGAGAAGTCGCCATTCAAAGAGGGAACCGGTTGGGATGGTTGCGTCGATGTGAAGCAAACCAAAGGCCTTTGATTCCCCTTGTCCAAGCAGACTAGGTCCAAAGGATGGAGAAGTCCAGTTGCCTTCCCCAGATGAGATTCCTGTGTTCGTTGGAAGGACGCTCACATCATCGATGTTCCACCCTGTGTATGTGACTGAACCATCGGTTGTACCAATCCCAAAACGGACTTGGAAGGCTGGATTGTTAAGAACATAATTGTTGATGTTGATTGTTTGAGCGTAGTACGCCGAATCAGCAGTGTATCCTGACGAGTAGACTGTTGTCCACGAGCCAGAGGGGGTTTTAACAGCAACATAGGCGTGATCAAAGGAGGCACTCTCAACACCCAACCGCTTCATGAATGAAAGTTCCCAAGCCCCTGAGCATGATGAGCAGTCCATCACCGGTGATGTCGCCCAAATCGTCGAACTCATGCCGTTTGGATAATTCCCGTTGTAGGTGTAAATCGCTTTTGCGCCGCTGTAAACACCGGCTGTAGGCCCAAGGGAGGTATCGTAACCCCAAAGCCATGCGGGACTGCCAAGTGTCCATCCGTGGTTGGCGCTTTCGAAATCCCATTCCCAGCCTTGTGGAAGAATGCTCAGCGAGGTCCCGTTGACATCCATGGCATCGTACACGGCACCGGTGGAGAAGTCACTGGCGTCGGTCCAACTGTTCGCCATCGAACTTTGAAGGCGAGCCGACTCGATTTCTAAATCAAGGCCTTGAATCGCTTCACCATCTGGTATTTCCAACTCAATTTTAGTGCTCGCCCCATCAGGAAACGAACCAATGGTGATCCCCTCACCTTGACCCAACGTGACCGCATTATGAACCGAGGCAACAGCATCAAAATCATCCGACGAGGTTGGGGCATAGCCTTGCATTAAGGTCGAAATCAAGAAAAGAAGTACGACGCCAACCGGAGTGAATCCCGCCCGCTCCAGCCTGCCCATGTCCCATACGACGCACCTCGGCAGGTGAAAAGACTTCGGACCGTTCATCTTGTCCATCCCTACGGGATGGGCTGCAGTAAATTTGCTGAGAAACGCAAAGCCTCATTGACTCCCCTCGACGGAGGGGGGCCATGAGCGATGTTGAAGCATTGAAAAAAGAGGCCGGGATTGCCGCTTGTGCTTTTGTGAAAACTGGAATGAAAGTTGGTTTGGGCACCGGATCGACCGTGAAGCATACCGTGGTTGAATTGGGCCGACGAATGGCCGAGGAAGGTCTCGAAATTGTTGGCGTTCCAACATCGCTTGCCACTGAAGAATTGGCCATCAAGGTCGGTATACCCCTCGTGGAATTATCTTCAATCGATGGACTCGACATTGTGATTGATGGAGCGGATGAGTATGACCCTCAGTTCCAACTCATCAAAGGTGGCGGAGCAGCCTTGTTGCGAGAGAAAGTGGTCGCCCAAGAATCCGCAGCAATGGTGGTCGTGGCTGATGACCGAAAGCGTGTCGAGCGACTTGGTGCGTTCCCACTTCCGATTGAGGTGACGCCCTTCGAACACCAAGCAACCATCCGTGCCCTTGGCCGACTGCTTGACTGCCGAGTTAACTGCAGAATGGCAGGAGATAATGCCGTTGTCACAGACAATGGCAACATGATTGCTGACGCTCACATGGGGCCAACCATCACTGAACCGGTTGCTCTTGAGGCTGCAATCCTCAACATCGCAGGTGTCGTTCAAGTTGGATTGTTCAATGGAATGTGTGACGCCGTGGTCTTGGCGGGCGCAGATGGTGTTGAAACCATCATCAATCCGAATGGCCGTTTGAAGTGAACACCATCGTACCGTTGTCCGTCAATGATTAAATACGGGCGGAAGGACGGCGGGGTGGGCCTGTAGCTTAGTCAGGTAGAGCGATGGACTCTTAATCCATCGGTCGCGGGTTCGAACCCCGTCAGGCCCGCCACCCAATCACTGCTCAGTTTCGACGTGAAGCACAACCCCAATGACATTGCTCAGGGGAATTCTTCCGAAGTTGTGTGAGTCTTCTGAAGCAAGTGGATCTGGATTGTCACCCTCAACAAAGACAGTGGTTTCATCGAGTTCCTTAATCCGCTTGATGGCACGGACCATGCTTCGCAGCGGATGCTGAAAGACGATGACAGAATTTGCAGCCATGTTTGAAACATCTTCAGAACACACAAGGCGTTCGCCATCGGCGTAGGTTGGCCACATGCTGTCACCTGATACAACAGCGATGAACCGCTGCATGGTGAGGCCTCAGCTTGCTCGGATCCAAGGAACTTCTCGGCCCTTTATGGCCCAGAACATGGTGTGAATCGCTTCGATTGCGTCCATGAGTTCTTGTGCGTGGGTTGCCGACACCTCGACCTTGCAAGCACTGCAAAGTTTTGCAGCATGCCAGAAGGTTGTGTGGAGTTCGGGGTGTGCTTCAAGGTGTTGTGGCTTAAAGAAATCAGTCCATAGCACGAGCAATTCATGCTTGCACTTCTGTGCTTCTTCGTCCTTGATTGCTGCGTATCGGCTCATGGTGTTGAGGTAGGAAGCCATGGATTCAGAACTGAACACCTTAGGATACTCAAGAGCGAGCATCTTCTTGGTCATGGATTGCACTGCTTCACCAGCGATTCTGGCGCTTGCGGGGTCATAGACACCACAGGGTCCGTCGCAGTGTGCAGAGGCTTCGATTTCAGGGAGGATGTTCTCGGTGGTCATCGATTTAGGGACGGCACACTAGTACATGAAGATGCGCTCAAGCGAACCTTACACCACGATTGTGGTGCCAGCAGTCCCGCGCAGTGCATCAAGTGCATCGCCAGGTTGGCAAAGGATGGCTTGGAGTCCCGGAACATGAAGTGTTGCTTCCATGAGGCTGCCAACCTTCGGTGCCATTGAACCTGCAGGGAACTCACCTGCTTCGAGGTGCCGTTCACACTCATCGAGGTTCAACGTTCTGTGAATTCGTTCATCGTCTGTACCAAATCCGGTTCGCACAGCATCGATGGCCGTGGAGATAATCAGCGCTTCAGCGTTCAACTTGATGGCCAAGAGGGCAGAAACTCGGTCCTTGTCAATCACTGCTGGCACACCGATGAAATGCTGGTCCTTTCGAACCACTGGAACCCCTCCGCCACCACCACAAATCACGACGGCGTGCAAATCAACCAATTTCTGAATGACTGGCAGATCAATGATTTCCATCGGCAATGGACTTGCAACAACGCGTCTTGGACCAAGCTTCGTTTGTGCAATGTCCCAATCTGCTTCCATGACGGTTTTCGAGTTGAGCACTGGGCCGACTGGTTTTGTCGGGTTTTGAAAACCGGAATCCTGACCATCGACCAGCACCCGTGTAACCACGGTTGCGGTTCGCTCTGGTCGTTGTCGCTTGGAGAGAATGGAATCGAGGTTAAGCGCTAAGCCGTGGCCAATCATCCCCTGTGTTGCAGCAACCCACGCATCCATCGGTTGTGTAAGGTCTTCATCCAGTGCCATGAGGTGACCGACTTGAGGCCCGTTTCCATGCGTGAGCACGACGCCCCAACCAGCTTCTAACAGGTCGACAACGTCCGACATGACGTGAGCAAGTACCCGCTCACTTTCCCCATCGGAATCACCAGTCGGAGAAGCGAGGGCATTGCCCCCAATTGCATAGACCGCTACCTTTGCCACAACGGTAGATGACCTCCCGGTGGTTTGAGGCTTGTCCCATATTGTATACCAAAGGGGTGCGTTTGAGCCCTCATATTGGTTGGCGGTTTGAGGGTGACATTGAATTACACAATGGCTTACCCAAGAACAGGTGCGAAGATGGTCAAGACAGTTTGGATTGGAGATGTGCAATCTGGAAACTACGACAACCAAGTGGTCGAATTGAAGGGCTGGGTAAAGCGAACCCGTGGTTCAAACAAAATCCGATTCCTCGTTTTGCGTGATTCAACAGGCACCATCCAGTGTGTCGCAAAGCGTGACGCTCTCGGCGATGAGTCCTTTGACGCTGTGAAGGCAGCTTTAATTGAATCAAGCATCATAATCACAGGCACCGTCAACGTCGACGAGCGGTCCGAGGGTGGTCATGAACTGGTTGTTTCTTCCGTGGAAATCATCGGATCAGTCAACCCAGATCGACCGTTCCCAATCACCGAGTCCGCCATGGCAGCAGCCGATGGTGGCGAAACTGAGTTCCTCTTGGACAACCGCCACCTCTACCTTCGAACCTCCCGCATGACGACCATGCTCAAGGTTCGAAGCAGTGTCTTCGGTGCTATTCACGGCTACTTTCGAGACCTCGACTTTGTTGAGTACCAAGCACCAAACTTCGTCGCTGGAGCGGTTGAAGGCGGCTCAACGTTGTTTGAAGTGCCTTACTTTGGACGAACGGCCTACCTGACCCAATCATGGCAACTTTACGCCGAGGCTGCCATGCCTGCTTTGGAACGCCTCTACACCATCGCACCATCCTTCCGTGCAGAGAAGTCACGCACTCGCCGTCACCTGACCGAGTTCTGGCATGCCGAGATGGAAGTTGCTTGGGCAAGCAATGACGAAATCATGAGCCACGGTGAAGGGGTTGTTCGAAACATCGCCTCAACCCTTCTCGATGAACGCACGCCTGAACTCGAATCGCTCGGCCGTGACCTCGACCTTGTCGCACGCTACGCGGACAGCCCTTACCCACGAATGCGATATGACGAGGCTGTTGAAACCCTCCAAGGCATGGGCGTTGACGTTGAATGGGGACAGGATCTCGATTATTCGAAAGAGAAAGTGTTGACACAGGACTTTGATGTCCCCCACTTCCTAACCCACTACCCAAAAATTGCCAAGCCGTTCTACCACCGGGTTGACACTGAGGATGAAAAGTACGTTCTGTGCCACGATTTGTTAGCACCAGAAGGTTATGGAGAAATCATTGGTGGCGGTGAACGAACATGGTCAGAAGAAGAAATTCTCAAGCGTTTGGACGAAGAAGGAACGCCTCACGAACCTTACCAATTCTACATCGACACCCGCTCCTACGGTGGCGTGCCTCACGGCGGATTTGGCCTCGGTGTTGACCGAGTGTGCTCGTGGCTCACCGGTGCCGACCACATCCGAGAAGTCATCCCCTTCCCTCGTGATTCACGACGGGTGACTCCCTGAGGTGACTGAATGGGTCATGCAGTGGCACTTGGCAGTGGCCTTGTGGGCCGCTTTGTCATTGAACGCCTGCTGGAGGCTGGCCACGAAGTCACCGTCATCGACCTGCACATACCCGATGCGTTCCATGCGAACCCGCGTGTGCATGTAAGAGAGGGCGATGCAATGGCCCACATCGCCACGCTCGAACCAAACCAAATTGTTGTCAACATGCTGCCAGGGAGAATTGGCGACATGGTCAGGCCCGTCTTGCTCAAAGCCGGCCACCAAATCGTCGATCTAGCATTCACAGCAGAAGATCCACATCAGCATGAAGGGCTTGCTGTTGCCAATAATTCGGTCTTGCTATGGGATGTTGGTAT
Organism: Candidatus Poseidoniales archaeon; assembly: GCA_009887095.1. GTDB lineage: Archaea > Thermoplasmatota > Poseidoniia > Poseidoniales > Poseidoniaceae > MGIIa-L1. Next base: position 11,102 of record QXYC01000027.1, on the reverse strand, counting down.
CGCTCCAGGCATCTCCAACATGCTTGTCAAGCAAGCCTTCGATGCGTTTGGCCCATTGGATACAGTGTCGATTAAGGTGGGCGGAAACCCAACCCAAATGGACGATGGTTGGTCGTACATGGCGCCGTTTTCTCCTTCTGATGTGATTGAGGAATACACCCGTCCCGCTCGAATCCAAGTGGACGGAGTTCCTGTTGAAGTCCCAGCCTTGAGTGAGCGTCATGCCATCGAAGTCGAAGGGTACGGTACGATGGAGGCGTTCTTGACCGATGGGTTGCGAAGCGTGCTCGAGACCATTCCCTGTGCCACCATGAAGGAATACACCGTGCGATGGCCGGGGCACATCGACAAGTGGTTGGCTGAAGGCCAATCGATGGACGAAACGGCACTCCTCGAGGCATGGACATTCGATGAAGAACGTCCGGAATTCACATGGCTCGAAGTGATGGCGGCAGCTGGCGATGCAAGCAGACGAACCGTTGTTCACGATGCTGGCTTGAACGGTGATGGCTCCATGGCTCGAACCACCGGCTTGGTCACTGCGGCATGCACAATGTTGTTTCTCGAGCATGGGCCCTTGGACGGCTGCGGGCTGGCCCCCGGCATCCATCCACCAGAAGGCCTCTCTTCCGAGGCCATGAGCCACATCATGACCTACATGCAAGATGAGGGTGTCAGGTTCGTTCAATCCTAAAGCAGCGGTTCACCGCACTGCGGGCAAGGCATTCCAGGAATGAAGGCTCCAAGCAAAAATCCACAATGTGGGCAAATCGACGTTAGCATATCATCGCCAAGCATGACTGTACCTTCACCAAGAGGTTCATCAAGATGTTGATGGAATGCCATAATGTTCCAAAATGATGGTTTCAACAAGTTGGAGGTTCTTTTCTTCAACGATGTAGCGGGCGTGTTCTTTTGGTCGATCGTCCCACGGATTAAAGCAAATTGGCAGACCGGATTCTTTGAACATGCTAATGTCGCCAGCAGAATCACCTACCGAAGCGGTGTTTTCCTTGCTCACACCAAGCCGACGTTGAAGCATTTTGACAACAGATCCTTTTCCGTCCATTTGAACTTGGTAACGTCCAAAGTCATCCAGTGTGTGTTCACCATCACCGACAGGTGCTCCGAGCAGCCACCCATTCGTGAAGACATGAAGACGCGTGTCATTGCCGCCACCAAAGCGGTTGGCTGTGTGTCGATCAATGCCACCCCAGCGTCGCTTCCATGGACCATCTGATGGGAATTGTGCAGCGATGTCTCGGGCCGTTTGTTGCAACCCCCCACTGACGATGGCGACATGGAAGTCATGAGCAAGCAATCCGCCAATCAATTCCTTCCAGTACGTCATCATCGGCATGCCGACCATCAATCCACGTAGTTCACTATCGAGGACCGGTGGGCCGTCTTTCCTGCTTTCCTTGATGAGAGCAATATCGAGTTTGATCCAATCCCACTCGTCGAGGAGACCTTGGTTGTACAATTCAAAGGATTCATCGTTTGAAATGCCTAAGCCGTCGTAGACAAATTGCCATGTCGAGAGGTGGTCGACGAGGACACGGTCCATGTCTAAGCAAACTAATCGAGGTTCATCCATATTCGTCATCATGCTCCACTCACTGTCAATGCCTTCCAAGCTCAGGTGCGAGAAGGCCAATCATACTGGGATTGTATTTGCTCCACTTGCTTCCCCATGATGTACAGAATCAATGCCACCATGATGCTAAACAAACCGATCAGTGTCATGGCAATGGTCGCCAATGTCACACCAATTGAGGTCGAATTGATTTCTTCCAAGGCACCAACGATGTTCCCCGAAAGTCTGTAACCGAGAATGAACAGCACCACGCCAGGGATTCCAAAGAGCAGAAGTGGGTGCTTGGATTCAAGCATCCAGTAGAACAGTTGTGCGAACTTTGATGCGGTGGCCAACGATTCACGCTGGTGAATGTTGACGTTGTGTGAGCCGCGTACGATTCGCACACGAAGGCCCTCTTCCAACTCATCTGAAGTTCCTTCTATAGAAATTGAAGCCATGGCATCCATGCCTGCTTCGGTCATCACAACGTGACGGATTTCCAATTCAGAGAGCACTAAAGGTGCTTCCTGTTCATCGCCGGTTGGTTCGGCTTGATGTGAAATGTGAAGGTCCCAAAGTTCGCGAGCTCGGTTGATGGACAGGGAGATGTCCTGCAATTTCCAGCCATCCGTGATGTGAATCGCCAATGTTGTGCTGGCAGCATCAAGCGGTGACGCCCTGAGGAATTTCGCGAGGTGAACTGCGTCAAAGACCGAGTTGAAATGGAGGGTCTGGCAACCAACTTCTTCGGTAAGTTCCACCGTTGTGTCGTTCGAACCAAGATCCAAAAACACCACATCATCAGCGATCTCCCTCGCTCTGACAATCAACGAGACAACACGCAATTCAATGTCCTTTCCAACAAGGACAATGCGTAATGGTATGTCTGCCACACACCTCAAGCCGTGCGTTCTCCCTATCAACCCTCTCAAACAACGGATGCTGCAGAGCCCATTTTTCTTCAACAACCATCAAAGCCGAAGACAAGGTCATGTTCTTGACCCCGAAGTGGCTCGCAAGGTCATGGAGAGCGGGTGGTCGGTTGGGGTCGTCGTGCCCGCTAAAAACGAAGCACCGTTCATTCGCAAGGTCATAGAAACCATTCCCGAACTGGTTGATTGCATCATCGTTGTGAATGACGGCTCTACAGATGCCACCCATGAAGAAATCAATGCTGCCAAAACTCATGCACAAGTCATTGAGATTCAACTGGATGGTGAAGGTGTCGGAGCGGCCATCGACGCTGGACACAAAGCCATGCTTGAGCAGTTTGAAGGACCCTTTGTGAGCGTGGTGATGGCAGGTGATGGCCAAATGGATCCCGCTGACTTTGGTGCGATCATCGCCCCTGTGATTCTTGGCCATGCAGACCACGTCAAGGGCAACCGCTTCTCACACAGTGCCGGAACAGACACCATGCCTGCTCATCGTAAGGTGGCCAGTAAAATTCTCAGCATGGCCACAACACTTGCCGCTGGTCAATCGATTGAAGACCCGCAATGCGGCTATACCGCGACTTCGCATGAAGTGCTTCGCGAATGGAACTGGAAGCGATCTTGGAAGGGGTATGGATACCCGAACTTTTGGCTCATTCAATTAGCCAAAGGAGGATGGAGGGTGCTTGAAGTGCCTGCCAGATCGGTGTATGGAAAGGAAACTTCTGGCATCAAGCGATTGAGGTTTTTCGCATCTGTTAGCACCATGATGGCCGTGGAGCACCATCGCAGAAACTTCGGTTGGTTGTTCAATCGAAACGTAACGCCCCACACCTTGTTTGCATTCATTGCCTATCTCATTGGATGGATCAGCCTGCTGCCGATTGTCAGCACTGACATCGAACGAGAAATAATCACGAGGGGGCTTCATCCAGTCTTCTTGACGATTGGTGCTTGGGCAGTGGCACACTTTTTTGATAGGACAGCAACAGCGATGGTACGGGAGTTGAGGTTGAATGCGAAGGCACGACAAGAGACGTAAGCCAAGAAAGGCGCACGTGCGTCATATTTTGGTCGCTGACAAACCACAAGCGAGGCAACTGCTGGAGGAAATTCAAACGGCCAAGAAGCCATTGAAGGTGTTCAAGAAGTTAGCAAAGAAGCATTCCAATTGTTCAAGCGCAGCGAAGAAAGGCGACCTTGGCGAATTCGTCGAAGGTCAAATGGTGCAAGACTTCGAAGATGCAGTGTGGGCAATGGAGCCGGAATCAATCCCGCAGTCCTTCATCAAAACCCAATTCGGTTACCACTTGTTGTGGGTCCATGAAATCATCCTACCGGAGTGAATTGACACCATTGCTGGTGGGCGATCCAGGATTTGAACCTGGGTCCAAGCGTCCCAAACGCCCGAGTATAGGCCAAGCTAACCCAATCGCCCTTGCATTCCGTCCCACGACATCCTACCTATGAAGTTCACTCAAGAAGCATCCACCGGCCTTCGGCCAATCGTACCAGCATTCCTTGGACCTCAGCTTGCTCAAGAACCTCATTTGCATCCAAATTGGAATGATTTTTGTTCAATGTATGTTGGACTGACGCCACAGTGATGATGCCTTCATCGTTTTTCGAATCCTGAACCCAAGCACCCATCGTTCTGGAGGGAACTTCGTCATTGAAATCCGAAATTGGATCTTTGTCATTCATCTTCTTGCGGAGCATGTCACGCAATTCTGGAGGCGTGTTCTGTAACGCCACTTCAATCCTCAAAGCTTCAGCAGAGCGCACGGTTTTGACAACAACACCGTGTTCACCCAACCGTTGACCGCAGTGCGGGCATGTGGCAGAAACGCCACGCCGACCGTGGCATGTCGAACATGCAGGGCAACGAATGACATTGAAGCCAGCGTTGCTCATGCCCCTCGTTCAGGTCGAGGGTCTTTCAAGACTTCTTCACAGAGAGAAATCTGTGTTTTGCTTTCGAGAACCGGGACGAAGCGCTGGTGCGGCTGGGGCTTTGATATCAACTCGCTTAGGTGGAGTGGGGATGTCTGCTGCCTTTCGCGTTAAGCCGCCACGGACCTTTCCGGTGCCAGTGTTGGCGCCAAGTGAAAGAGAGTTTGGCAGAATGAGCGCAGCCATTGCCACACCGTGATGATCGTTCGCTGCAGTGACTTCATCCACAGCCACATCAAACGATTTGACTTCTAAATCACGGCTGGCCAACCGGCGTTGCAAGTTTCTTCGAAGCAACAAAGAGGTCTCCTCATAATCTAATTCAGTTGAAATCGTGGCCACAACCGCACACGCATCGCCTTCAGGCGTTTCACATGCAGCCCAAGCAACACCGGCACAGGCAGTCGAACCGTTCCAAGCATATGCCGTCGCAAGATGGCATTCGACGAGTGAGCCCATTGGAAGCGGCTGCGGCGCAGTGGCCCCAAATCCAAGTGGAAGCATGGCGCCCTTCACCTCGATGAGGCGTGCATCTCCCAGGCCAAGTTCAACCAGGCCTTGGTCATAAGCATCTTCTGCATTTTCGCCCCAAGGAGCAACCGCAGTCATCAGCCATCCTGGGCAGGCTATCGAACTCGAACGGGCACCATCATTTCCATACATGATGTCAAGACAGACGCAACGGGTTCATGAACACCTTGGTTGTGCCATGTGCATGGCGATGAATTCCCGGGCGGTGTTGGCATTTGCCGCCTTCGTGGTTGTTCTTGCCGCAGCCATCCTCAATGTGTTGCAAGGAGCAACAAGCCTCACGCTTGTGGTTATTGCAAGCAGCATCGTGCTCCTCATTTTGGTCTGGTTTTTGTTCGATGGAGAGAAAGAATCTGTCGCCGCTGGCTCCACTGCCATCAAGACCTCACAATCTATAGGAGCAATTACTGTGGGCATGGAAGGAGAAAATCCACCCGTGAATGAACTGCCAGACCCGCTCGACGCTGGCTTTGATGTTCCGTTGCTGTGATCACAGCAGACGAATCGTTTCCAAGTTCTTTGGAGCGTACGTTCTGCACTTGTACCGTTCACGGAGGGTGTGCCCAAGTTCGTTGCACTTGTGGTAATCGCCGTGATGGCAAATGATGTTTTTCGGCTTGGGCGACAATTGGTCGACGAAGTCAAGCAATTGGCGACGGTCCGAGTGGCCGGAGAATCCGTCGATGGTCACCATTTCGCAACCAATCTTGACGATCTCAGTCTTGCCGTTGATGACCATAGGCACCTCACCGAATCCTTTCTGGAGACGGCGACCAAGTGTTCCTTCTGCTTGGTATCCAACAAAGCAGAGTGAGTTCCGATCTTCATGCGCCCAGTGTCGGAAGTATTCCATTACAGGGCCACCGTTGAGCATACCAGAGGTTGCCAACACAATGCATGGTGAGTTATCCATGATGATGCTTTCACGAAGTTCACGCCCCTTGACAGGTCGGAACCATTCGCTGGTGAATGGATTCTCGCCATCATCCTTGAGCAAGGATTTGCGCAAGCTGCTGGTGAGGTAATCTGGGTGCGAAGCGTGAATCGCTGTTGCTTCCTGAATCATACCGTCCAACCACACTGGCACCGGCTTGACTTGCCCAGAACGGAACAATTCGTCAATGGCGATCATCACTTCTTGGCTTCGACCAACTGCGAACACGGGGCAGATGAGTTTTCCACCGCGGGAAATGGTCCTCGAAACGATGTCTTGCAGTTCTTGATTGGCTTCTTGGCGAGAGGGCTGGTAATCGCCTGAGGCGCCATAGGTGGATTCGATGACGAGTGTCTCGACGCGAGGGAACCGAGTGTTGGCTGCATCAAAGAGCCAAGATTTCTCGTACTTTTGGTCGCCACTGAACACGATGTTGTGCTTTCCATCCCCAATGTGGAGGTGGACTGCGGAGGAGCCAAGAATGTGTCCTGCGTTGGAGAAGGTCAACTTGACATCGGGTGCAATGTCAGTGGTTTCGCCCCAGTCCACATCGACGACGTGCTTCATGCAGGTGCGGATGTCTTCCATGTCGTAGGGTGCTCGCTTGCCTTCCGAACCGCCGACTTTCAGGTAGTCAGTTTGCAACAAGAGCATCAAGTCACGGGTCGGTGGGGTGCAGTAAACAGGGCCACGGTAGCCGTACTTGAACAAAACCGGAAGCATGCCCGCGTGGTCAAGGTGCGAGTGGGTGAGCACAACAGCATCCAACTTTTCGAGAGGCAACGCTTCAGGGGCGGTGAAGTAAGGCATTGGATCGGTGTCGGAGGCAATGTTCACGCCGACATCGATCATGATTCGTGATTCGTTGGTGGTGACGAAGTGGCACGCACGCCCGACTTCTCTGTAAGAGCCGAGTGCGGTCACCCGTGCCCAAGCCGAGCCCGGTCGTTGAGGCCTGTGGATGTTCAAACCGAAGTCCTTGAGCAACTTCCGGCGCTCAGGTGCGTTTGCTTGACGGTAGCCACGAATGTCATGGACCGTCTTCGAGATGATTGGTGATGTTCGCTCAACCTTGACGAGCCAACCCGTTTGGTCACGAATGGCGTTTAAGTTCGCACCACGCCGACCGACTGCTTCACCAGGGTTTTGACATTGGATGATGATTTCACGGTAGCATGAATCAAAGTAGATGTTGGTGATTTCTGCTGCCTCAGGAACGATCTCGTTGATCAGTTTTTTTGCATCTTCTTCACTCTTCATGATCGATTCATCCGGTCGAAGGACAATCTTTCGCTTGACCCGCTTCGCAATCTTTCCAATCAAACCATCGCCACCGCCAAACTTGGCTGGTACGGGTGTGACAATTGCAATGTTTCCTGCTTCAAGTTCGACCGTATACGGTATATCCCTGGGGACAACTTTCGCAATTTGGTCTTTCAGTTCTTTAAATGTAAGGCGCATAATGTTCACCGTTTTCCCGTGCTCGCACAACAAATCGTGCACCGGCCCCGATTGGGGTTACAGCGTTGAGCTGCGGGAAAGTGAAGGTTCGTCTTCAAGCGAGGAGCTTGTCAATTTCGCCTTGAGGAATGGCGACATAGCCGTCTTTTGCTGTAATCACAGCCAAATCCATGCCGTTGCCGGAGGCGGCGTCACGCTGCCCCGATGCGTGAAGGGCGCGGGCCGCGAGTTTCAATGCATCGGTTCGGGACATGCCCTCGCTAAATCCATCTTCGAGCACACCGTACATGTACGGGGAACCGGAACCGGTGGCGCAGTATGAGTCTGGAATCGAACCGCCAGCGGAGTCGATGGAGTAGACGTGACCGCCTTCATCATCAACGCCAACAATGAGGAGTTGGACCCAGTGTGGGCGACCTGAGAGGATGTTTGCGGTGAAGGTCGCAGCACCCTTGACGGTCATTTGCTGTTGGCGACGAAGTTGGAACAACGAGACCTCAGCAGCAAGTGTGCGGGAAAGGGATTGCGCATGGCCAACGAGACCAGCCGTGGTGAGGGCAAGGTTGTCCCCAATCTTGAACAACTTCTGAACGCTTTTGTTTGCAATGAAGTGGCCCATAGTGGCTCGATGATCGGCTCCGACGACAACACCGCCGTCAAAGGTGATGCCGAGTGTGCTTGTTCCAGTTTTCATTACGGTTGGTTGGTTCTCCATCTTCATCAATCCCTTCTCTATGCCGACACCTCTTGAAGGTTGAGGCGCAGACCTGTGTTAATGACGGCCCCTTATCAACCCGCCGAACCCTGCGGATGAAGCGTGAGTGAATGTAAACTTGGAGGTTTGTTGCGAAAGCATGGGAGTCTTCTTGAGGTGCCGCCTCTAATGCCAACTCATGCGCCGACGGAAGAAGGGGAAACGAGATGAGGCTCAGGCCTCACTCGACGCTTTCACCCAACCGGCCACTCTGCCGCCACCCTCAGCGGAGTCCTCCGAGCCATCCACTCCGCCTGCCCCCTCTGTCCCATCGATGCCGGATCTGGACGTGTTGGCCAAAGCCGATGAAATGATTCGGCGAGAGGATGAGGCTGCGAAGGCGGGCGTGGAAGTCGATGCACCATTGCGAAGCTTCGACATGCCCAGCATGCATCAACAAGCGGTCGTGGCCCCACCCACCACAACTGCCAAATTTCACGACTTAGGCAAGCGCTACCCTTACCCACCAATTCCTGTTGAAGGAGGCGGCCTTGTGCTTCACCGTGCTGTGCTCAATGACCTCACTGGATGCCCTCCCTTGCTCGACTGGGTTGCAGATGGACATGCCGTGATCGTCGAAATGAACCGATTGATGAAACGGACCGTCGAGTTCAACGCTGCCATTGACCAACTCAACGGGTTCATCAAAAATGACATCGGCGGTGAAATCCTCAAGATGACCAGCACACGCCTCCTGTTACTTCCTCCCGGATGCCGTGGCGTCAATGGAGTGGAGATGGAAGCATTTGCTGTCGAACCAGGAAATTTCAATGAGGTTGGATTGTAATGGATGAACAGCCAGTCAACATTCCTTGCCCAATTTGCAGCGTTTCGGGCAAGGTGTTTATGATTGCCCATGTCGACGAAATCCCTTACTTTGGCGAACACACACAAGTCACTGTCATGTGCCATTCATGTGGCTGGCGACAGACTGACTTCATCCCTGCTGAGGGGAAAAAGGCAGGGGGATGGTGTCTCGAAATCAATTCAAAAGAGTTCTTATCGGCTCGAGTGATTCGCTCTTCATCCTGCACAGTGAAGGTGTTGGAATTGGATTTGGAAGTCGCACCGGGCAGCAACGCAACAGGGTATGTGAGCAACGTCGAGGGCGTGCTCAACCGATTTGTCGACATTATTCGTATGGTGCTCCGAGATGTTCAGTCAGAAGTCGAGCGAATCAAGAGCGAAGCACCGCTTGATGAGGCGACCCTTGCCGAAGCTGTCGGTTCTGTTGAGAAATTGATGAACATGTTGATGCGAATCGAAACAGCGGGCGATGCGAGCACTGGCCCACTTACCCTTGAGTTGCTCGACCCACATGGCCATTCAATGATCATGCACGATGATGCCACGCATCGAGACTTAACAGATGAGGAGTTGAAAGCGTTGCCCGTTGGGCCTGACCCTGCGGTGTTTTCATCCGATGATGAAGCCTGATTAGCGAGCATCTTCAGCCAAGAAATCCTCGACTAAATGCGCAGTTTGGTCACGCATCTCATGAAGTTGGCCCAACCAATCTACGGCACGATCGATGCACAGTTGCTTCATTTCACCGGCTAAGATGTTTCCTGCACGGTATTCGGAATTGATTTCTGCGAGGTAAGCGTCGTCTTCTTCAAAGAAGTACATCATGTATTGATAGGCAACGTCAATATCGGGATTTCCACCAAGGCGGCGGTGTTCTTCAACAGTCGATTGACCGCCGGAAAACGCACGCTTGATTTTCTTCTCCACTGTCGGCAAATCATCACCGAGGAAGAGGGTGGTTTTCGGCTGACTGCTGCTCATTTTATCACCGGTCATTCCAACCGCAAAATGGTGGTATGTCGATGAAGGTGCAAGCAGACCCATGCCGCCCAATTGACGTTCATGGGCCAAGAGTTTCATTCGAATGTTGGTTTTATCACGCTTTGTTGCGCTTGGCACGTTCACCGTGCCTTGTTTCGGATTCGATTGGATGTCAGAGTACCCAAGTTCAGACATGCATTTGACAATGCCATCGAAGATTTCCTTGAGGCGCTGTTTGTCCATTCGTCCATTTGGTAATTGACCCAGCGCAGCCGCGTTTTCATCATGAACAGAAAGGGTGATGCTTACGCCAGAATGTTTCCCATCGCTGACATTGAACCAGTTGGTTTTGGAAGCGAGGCCTCGGGTCAACCGAAGGTGAGGATCTTGGTCGACCCCAACAGGAACAACAATTGGACGCAGGCCGCCATAGTCATCGGTTTGAGGATGTAAGATGTCGCCTACTTGGACCATGGGGGCTTGAACATGAGCAAGGTTCGTTTCCCCGCCGAACCCGTAAATCGCTTCAAATTCATTCAAGTTGGTTCGCTTTCCAAGTTGGAATCCGAGCCTTTGAACAATCGGTCGAGATGATTGGAAGTAGACATTGGTTCGCTCAACATCCAAACCAAGCGCAGCATAGTTGGCAATGTATTCTTCAAGAGCGATGGTTCGCCCTTTTTCCAAGGAAACGCCCCTGGTTGCTTGGCTTTCGAGGTCGGCAACTGCGATGGTAACATCGCCACCTTGCTGTTGGAACCACTTGACCTGATCGATGACCATCGAATGACCGAGATGCATCCGCCCACTCGGCATAAGACCGGTGAGGACACCGAAGGCGTCGCCCCTTCGTTGTGCTTCAAGCACCGTGTCCAACTCTCGGTGAGCAAAAACAATGCCGCGTCGGTGGAGGCGAGAGGGGGAATCAACTGTCAGGTCATCCATTGAGGACAAGCCAAATTGCTCAATGATGCGATCGTAATCCGTTGACTGGGCGCTGCCCCAAGGATCAATCACAACATTTTCGCCTGCCATTGAGCCACCTCGGATGATGGCTCCTCACGCCTTCCTTGCATCAAGGCTTCGCCCTGTTCATGCATCCATGAGCGGTTTTCGGAATGCAGAATTTCCCCGGGGCATCAGGTCAAAGCGATTCCAATGCACGCA
>QXYC01000026.1:54609-66903 GCA_009887095.1 Candidatus Poseidoniales archaeon | reverse complement strand
GGGTGAGGTTCAAGACAATACCGAAGTTGGGCGAAGCATGGCTCAGCCCAATGCTGCAGGCGAACTGAATGCGGTTGCTCTTGAGACGGCTCTGCTAAAGGCATGGAAAGAAGAAAATGCATTCCAAGCCTCAATTGACTCACGCTCAAACGGCGCACCTTTCATTTTCCTTGAAGGGCCACCAACTGCGAACGGGAAACCGGGCATTCACCACGTCGTCGCTCGAGCCTACAAGGACCTCGTCTGTCGATGGAAGACCATGGAGGGGTTCCAAGTCAACCGAAAGGGAGGCTGGGATACGCACGGGTTGCCAGTCGAAATCGAAGTTCAAAAGCGAATGGATTTGATGTCCAACGAAGCCATTGAAGCCTACGGGATGGATAATTTCAACCAAGCATGCCGTGAATCGGTGTGGACCTATGAATCGGCATGGCGTGAGATGACCGAACGAATGGCGTATTGGGTGGATCTTGACAACCCATATGTTACGCTTGAGAACAACTATGTTGAATCATGCTGGTGGGCACTCAAGCAAATGTTCGACAAAGGTCTGCTGTACAGAGGTCACAAGGTCCTCCCGTATTGCCCTCAAACAGGCACATCATACTCCAGCCACGAAGTCGCTCTGGGCTACAAAGAAGTCGAAGAACCATCTGTGTATGTCAAATTCAAACTCACGGACGAAGACGCAAGCATTCTCGCATGGACGACCACGCCGTGGACCCTACCCGGAAACGTCGGGCTTGCTGTTGGACCAGATGTCACATATGTTCGTGCACGTGTGACCGAGGCTGCAGAAAATTGGACGGGACCTGGCGGTGCTCAAGTCGATGAAATCGTCATTTTGGCAAAGGATCTCATGAAGGAGGTCCTCCGACACAACGTCGAAGTCCTCGAAGAATTCCCAGGCTCCTCACTCGTTGGGCGTTCCTACGAGCCGCTCTTCCCTGACGCCGTCCCAAGGAATGGTTCAGAGACTGCTTGGACCGTTTTAGAAGCGGACTGGGTGACAACCACCGACGGTACTGGTGTTGTCCACACTGCCGTGATGTACGGTGAAGATGACTACAACCTCGGAATGGCCGCTGGACTGCCAGCATATCACACCGTTGGAATGGATGGGGCCTTCGTCGAAGGAACCCATCCTGAACTCGATGGGCGCTATGTCAAAGAGTGCGACCAAACGGTCATTGAACTGCTCTCTGCAGCGGGTGGAAGCAATGGCAAAGGGCCAGAAAGTGGCTTACTCTACCGTGAAAAAGCCTACCTGCACGACTATCCACATTGCTGGCGAACTGGTCATCCTCTCCTCTACTATGCCATGGACTCCTGGTTTGTGCGCATGACGGCGGTCAAAGAACGCCTGCTCGAATTCAACGATGGCGTCGAATGGGCTCCTGATTGGGTTGGCGAAGGACGATTCGGTGAATGGTTGCGCAACGTCAAGGATTGGGCGATTTCGAGAGAACGCTACTGGGGCACACCGCTCCCAGTTTGGCGAAGCGAGAGCGGCGAGATGAAATGCATCGGTTCGATTGAGGAACTTCAATTGGAGGTAGCAAAGGCCACCGCTGCTGGATTCGAAAATCCACCATGCCCCGACGATGTGGATCTCCATCGACCTGTTGTGGATGCCTTCACGCTCGTCGATGACAATGGCACCCCGATGGTTCGAGAAACATTCGTGATGGATTGCTGGTTTGACTCCGGATGCGCTCCATTTGCTCAATGGCACCACCCGTTTGATGGCGGTGAAACCTTCAATCAATCCTTCCCTGTCGACTACATTTGCGAAGGTGTCGACCAAACCCGTGGTTGGTTCTACACCCTGCTCGCCGTGTCAACCACTGTGTTTGACAAACCGGCCTACAAGCGTTGTTTGAGCCTCGGGCTCATCCTCGACGCTGAAGGAAAGAAAATGTCCAAATCCAAAGGGAACATTGTCGACCCCTGGGACCATTTCAACCGTGAAGGAGCGGATGCCACCCGCTGGTACATGGTGACCGCCGGAGCACCTTGGAACCCTCTGAAATTCGATCCAAATGGAGTACGGGAAACATACGCAAAGATGTTTTTGACCCTCTGGAACATCTACAAATTCCATGCAGATTACGCAGCATTGGATGGCTTTGACCCAGAAACTTCAACCACAGCTGTCGAAGATCGTCCGACCCTCGACCGATGGATTCTCTCTCGACTGGCAAGCACCGCAAAGGGCTACCACGATGATTTCGTCGGATGGAATTACCACAAAGCATGCCGCGACCTGGAAGACTTCGTTGTCAATGACCTATCGAACTGGTACGTTCGACGCAGCCGACGCAGGCTGTGGGACGATGCCGAATCTGCAGACAAGCTTGCATGCCAGCACACCCTCCATGAAGTCTTGACCACGGTGTGCAAGTTGATGGCTCCTGTCAGCCCCTTCATGGTCGATGTTATCCACCGAAACCTCACCGGCGAAACCGTGCACCAAGCAGCATGGCCTTTGGGCACACCGGGTAGCCTTGAGGGTGCGACATCTGATGACTGGGACAAAGATGCAGCCGCTGCAACAGCGGTGCTTCCACCCCAAGACCTTGACTTGGAAGCCTCGATGGCTTTGGTCCGGGAATTAGCAGAAGTGGGTCGACGTATTCGTGTTGATGCTGGGCGCAGGCAACGCCTTCCTTGTGCACAAGGTTGGATTGTGGCAGGGCCCGCTCTGACCGAATTCCATGGGATTCTCGCTGAAGAATTGAATGTTGAGACCATCAATGTCGAACAGGACCTCGACCGATTCCAGCGCATTGAACTGGCTCCGAACTTCCGAGCATTGGCGCCAAAAGCACGTGCAGATGTCAATGCAGTTGCAAATGAAATCAAATCCAGTTCGGACCCTGAAGCACTCCTTGCCTCCATTCAAGCAGGCGAATGTGAAATCATGGGCGTCAAGATTGAGATGACCGATGTAGAACTGCGGAGAGCCGAGCGAGAAGGATTCGCTGCCTCGACCGTGCAAATCGGACAAGGTGAAAACGCTTCACAAATCAGCCTCGTATTGGATATGAATGACGCCCCCGAACTCCTTTCGAAAGGACTTGCCCGAGACATCACACGTCGAATCCAAGCAAAAAGAAAAACACTGAATCTCGAAATTGAGGCGACGATTGACCTTGAGATTTGGACGAAAGACGCGCCAGAGTTGTACGCAGCAGACCGACAATGGGTTGTCACCGAAACTCGGGCTGCTGCTGCCGTGTTCCATCCCGAAGGTGTGGCTCCATCCGAACAGAGCGAATCGTTCGAAGTTGATGGCACGACCGTTTGGTTCTCCGTTGCTTGAAGGTGAAGCAACATGCGGATTGTTTCGCTTGTCCCGAGCCTCACGCTCACGCTGTTTGATTTGGGATGCACAATCGATGAAGTCGTTGGACGAACGCCTTGGTGCGTCCACCCTGAGGCATTGGTGGCTCATGTCCCCGTGGTAGGTGGAACAAAAACGCCCAACATCAAGAAGATCCTCGCGGCATCACCAGATGTGGTGGTGCTCGACCGTGAAGAGAATCCGAAAGCCGTCTACGAGGCTTTGATCGATGCAGGTATCACGGTGTATGCATCATCGGTTGAACACCCAAAGGATGTCCCAAAAATGTTGAGGGAACTCGGGGCGCTTGTCAATCGAAGCGAAACGGCCGAACGCTTTGCATGTGAACTTGAGGCGCTGTTAATCGAGTTGCTCGAATCACCCCTTCCTGCAACGAGGGTTGCGCCGATGATTTGGCATGATCCATTGATGTCTGTTGGACCTGAAAAATATGCAGGCGGCCTGCTCACAACGCTTGGCTTGTCCGTACCTTCGCTTGTCGAGGGGGGAAATGGATACCCGGTGGTCACGGTTGATGCCCTCAAACAGCATAACATCGAAGCCTTGCTGCTTTCGAGCGAACCACACCGCTTTGCACTCGAAGAAGGGGAAGACATCGCTGCTCAGGTCATCGCAGAAGGTGGTCAAACCATGTGGTGCAAATGCATCGACGGTGAAGCCTTGACGTGGTTTGGGACGCATACAGCCGAAGGCCTGCGACTGCTTCGCAAGGCTTTGAACTAACCTTGCAACGCCTCAACTCATGCGAGCGACGCCTTCAAATCGAACGGCAGTGAGGCCTTGACATGCATCGAGTCATGCTGAGTGTATTGCTCATGACCTCAATGGTCCTGGCGGGTTGCTTTGGCGATGGAGAGTCAATGGTCGAAGAGCCAACTCAAGAACCGATTTGGGCGACCTATGCACTCATCGATTCTGCACCACACGAAGACGCACGGATGTTTGTCACCATCGACTTGGCCACCAACCAAACAACGAACACATCGTGGGCAGTGTTTGACAAGTCCAAGGGCGGGAACTGCTGTGAGCATTACATCGCAACCTCCATCGAAGGTCAAATCCTCAATATTGGAGGCGAATACCCAGTCTACTCAGCAGACCGTGCCCACTCGTGGGACACCTACATCCCGGGGTTCATCCCAGACTCACAATGCAGAACGTTCGTGCCAACCAATGAAGGCCAAGAAGGGCTTGGCGAAGGAAGTATTGTCCAAGCGACCAACGGCGACATCATCTCAATGTCGTGGTTCCCATATGTCGGCGGGGATTTGAAACTGGACAAATTCTACGCAATCCTTTACGACGAATCCGAGGACCAATGGAGCTGGTGTTACAACCGAATCACTGAACCGTTCTATGACCGTTCATGGCAAGTCGAAGTTGTTGGCCCGATCAGTTCGAGCCTCGGCAATGGCGAATGGGCAAGCGTTGTTGTCTCCAACTTCTGGCACCAAACCCAGAACGCAGGTGGCCAAATCAGCGTTGACGGATTGAACTACTACCCCTTCCAATTCCCTGGACGTGACGGGGGAGAACCACCGATTGAACTCGATTTGGACTTCACTGAAGCCGACCTTCCCGCATACTGGGATGTCAACAAGCCCCACAAGGAAATGAGAGCGTTTGGAATACCAAGCGGTGGCCTCTTGTTCCCAAATTACTTCGACAATGGAAATGCAGCTTTCATGGACACCAGCCTATCGTGGAATGAACTTGAAGTCCAGTTCCCATCAGAGTACTGCCAAATCGACAGTTCGGGTGCTTTGCATTGCGTCGTCAATTCGGGTACTTCCTTCACCCACTACATATCGATGGATGGCGCCCTAACATGGACCAACCAAACGTACGACATGGGACCGGTGGCCACTCAAATCGAAGAGTGGGAATTCCAAGCGAACGGTGACTTGGATCTGTTTGTCCTCAACGTCCGCTACCAAAGCAGCGAGGGCCCCGACGTGGACACCGTGTTCCATGTAAGAGGCTACAGTGAAAGCATGGCTCCTGACACCATGACCTACATTGGCCAAGGTGACCTTGACTCCACGTCAGGTGCCGGTAATGACATCCGATTCGATTTTGCCTCGCTCGCAATCCTCAACGATGGGGGCGTGGTTGTAGCCTATCACGATTCAACAGATCCTGATCCACTTTTCGCAGTTGAACTGGAACTTCCAGAGTCTTGAGCGATGCGCTAAAACCAATCAGTTTAGCCAAAATAAGCGCAAGAGGAGCAATATCCTCAAAAGCCCTTGACAAACGATGGAACGCATGGTTCTGAGTGCATTGCCCGGTGTAGGCGAGCGACTGGCGAAGAAAATCACCGATCATTTCGGTGGGGAACATGAGGCATTGGCCTCCTTGCGTTGCGGCGACATAGCCCGTGTGGCGGAGATTGACGGTGTGTCTCCAAAGCGTGCGTTGTCACTGGCAAGAATGGTGGCTGGAGAAGCAGGTTCGTTCCTTGCCACCAAGGAAGCAGAACGCCTCCACAAAGAGATTCTCAACCACATCCAGCAGTATGCCTCCGCATCAGCCACTCGTCAACGCATGCAATTGTTGATGCCAGTTCAGGACCCCACACTTCGACGCGAGAGATGCACGGCTGCCATGCAATTCGCCAACAACAATCCTGAGCGAATGGAGCGACTGGCTTCCATGCTCAAGGGCCTTGGGCAGACCCGACACAGCGCTGAGCGATATGACCGAGTCGTGGTCAGCAAACAGCCTTTGGAACACATGAAAAAATGGTGCAGAGTCCTCCAGCCAGGAGCAAATGAAACATGGAAGGATTACACGGTGTTCAAACTCGTCACATGGATTGGTGGCGGTGGTCCATCACAAGCACCAGAGGGGTGGGTCGTGCTCAGCGCAAATCCATCACCAGAAATGATCGTTCCTGAACGGACCATCGATTGGTTCCGTAACAATCAGCGTCCGCTTTCGACCCTTGTTGCCCTGATTGAGGATGCGAATAACGGGGACCAAGGTGATGCTTTCCTCGCACAAATTCACGCAGCAGTGAGTGGCCTCGAGCGTTTGCCGGAGTGGCTCAACAACATCGATGAACAAGGCGACCTTGACACGATTGCAGATGTCAAAGATCGATTGTGGAAAATCGTCAAGTCCCTCGAGGCAGAGGTCAACGAAGAAGTGGCAGAAGCGATGGACAATGCAAAAATGAACCTGAGTGGTAGCGAACTCTTGGAAGCTCTTTCTGATGGGGCAGCGTTCCAGAGGAAGCTCCAACAAGCCACGAGTGATGTCATCACTGATGCAATGCAAGCCGCCAAAGAAAGGCTTGCTGACGAACTTCAAGGAACAGGTGTCCGTGCTCCTTATTCGATTTTCACAAAAGATTGGCCAGCGAAAATCGACAGAAAAGTCATCGACCAACTCGACACTGCGTTAGGTGCAAACCTGGCGTCTGGTGAAACGGAACGTATGCTCACACTTGCCAAAAACCTCGGACCACTTCAACCTCGATGCGAGGAAGCTATTCGAACCCTCATTGAATTGGACCAATGGGTGGCTGTCGCTCGCTGGGCCAGCGAGCACCAATGCACCATGCCAACACTTTCGGACCATGGAATCCACATTGAAAATGGACGACATTTGCTCCTCGGTGTCGAACCAGATGCCGTCACCTACGGCTTGGGCCGATGTGCAATGAAGAATGACAAGCAATCCCTCGCCTTGCTTACAGGAGCGAATTCTGGCGGTAAAACCACCTTGCTTGAACTGCTTGCCCACACCTGTATTCTCGCTCACATGGGCTTACCGGTTCCTGCCAGCAAAGCAGTCGTCGGGCAGGTTGAGGCGCTTCACATTTTGGCAAAGGCAGGCGGCACCCAAAGCGCTGGTGCTTTGGAGCAAACCTTGGTTGAGTTAGCCACTGTTGTGAGTGACCCAACGCCGAAATTGATTCTCGCTGATGAACTTGAAGCCATCACCGAACCTGGCGCTGGTGCACGAATTATTGCGGGTATGTTGCTCGCTGCAGAAGCCCAAAACGACACCACAATGATGCTTGTGACTCACCTTGCGCCTTCAATCATTGAAGCGACAGGTCGAGATGACCTGCGCGTCGATGGCATTGAGGCAACCGGACTTGATGCTGATCTTGAGTTGATGGTCGACCGAACACCAAAGCGAAATCATCTCGCACGGTCAACACCTGAACTCATTGTCAAGCGGTTAGTAGAGCGAAGTGAAGGTCACGCACAATCGCTGTTCCGAGACATTCTCACGATGTTTCAGTGATCAGCAGGTTCGACCTGCATCTTCCCCGTAGGTGTGCATGGGTGCTTGGAACAAATCCTCGCATGTTCGGTAGACAAGCGGTAAGGTCAGTTCGGAACTGGCCCAA
This sequence comes from Candidatus Poseidoniales archaeon, assembly GCA_009887095.1. Classification (GTDB taxonomy): domain Archaea; phylum Thermoplasmatota; class Poseidoniia; order Poseidoniales; family Poseidoniaceae; genus MGIIa-L1. Next base: position 59,170 of record QXYC01000026.1, on the reverse strand, counting down.
TTGATGCTGTACCCGCCTGCAGCCGCAGGTGACGGAACGTAGTCTCGACCGGTCTGCGTCATGGTGATCGTGATTGAGTCACCAGCAGGGATGAATACATCCATGGGCATGAATTCCATTTTTCCTGTGACTGAAGCAAATGCAACAATCAATTCACTACCATCCCGGCCACCATCAGCAAAGCGGAAGTCCATCACAGCGTGTCCGAGGTGCATGCCGGAAGAATCCGTCATGTCAAGGAAGGCGTGTGCCCCGTTTGTTGTGTGCGTGGTAATGGCAATGTGAAATGAGGGCATGCCTGCGATGTATGCATCTTGCTCAAACGGACCGTAAGTCAGTGTGATGCTTTCAGTCGTAGTGATCATACCAGCACCGCTTGGGTTGAGTTCAGCTGCGTTGATGACGACGTACTCGGTATCCGGGGCAGGGTAGGTCGATTCAAATCTCCAACCACCTTGGTTGTCTTGCATTTCTACACCGAGTGTTGGTGCTCGTCCTTCTCCCTTGAGGTACCAATCGAACCAGTAGAGCATCTCATCGGCCCAATCCCAACGCAGTGTGTACGGGAATGCTTCTGCTCCTTCGCCCGATGGAAGGGCTTCATGGCCTGAGAGTCGGTCTGGATAATCGTGGGCCCACTGACCAGCGAGCGTTTTGACTTCGATACCAGCGTCCTCAATAATTTGGTGAGTAGGGAACGCCATGTGCGGATCGACGTTCCAATCCTGCATGCCCTGAATAATGTACACTGAACCGTTGTAATTGCTCACCACTCGGTCGAGGAACGATCGTGAAGTCCAGTAGTCGTTGCCGGCATACTCCACCATGCCACCGGTTAGGTAGGCCGCTGGACCGTTCACATAGCCTTCGATGTAACCTTCACATGCGTTTTCTGCATCTGCTGCGTCGCCATCAACGCCGAATGAGCCGTAGACACCATTGTGCATGATCATCCCTCGGGCTTCCATGCTTCCGTTTCGCCACATCAATTCGTGCACACCAATGAGTCCCGACATCGGGACAATGGTGGCCAAGTGTGGGTTGCCGAATGTAGCGGCCTGCCATGGAGTGGAGCCATCATAGGATTTACCAATGAGGCCAACGTTTCCATTCGACCAACCTTGGCTACCCAACCATGTCACCGCTGCATCAATGCCTCGTTGTTCATCAGTACCCATCAGATCCATGCAGTGATTCGATTCACCCGTCCCGAACACGGAAACTTGAGCAACGCCGTAGCCGTGAGGGACATAGTTCTCAATCAGCATACGACCGAGGCGGTCAGCAGGGGTGAGTGCGTCGACGTCTCCATCGTTGTAGTAAGGCCCAACCTCAGCAATCACGGGAACTTGACATTCTTCTGAGACATTGCCAGCTTCCCAGTCGCATCCTTCGATGACCGGCAACCAAAGCCCGAGATGAACTTCTGCGTTTCCAGTGAGGCCAGCGCCACCATCAGCTGCAGTGATTGTAGGAACGGGTACGAACACAGAGCGAACCGCGTCGATGCCATGCGTGCCGTTCACCGTGACACGAGCGAAAACATCTGAGTCGTCATACATCATCTCCGTTCGATCCCAAGGCTCGGGATACACGTCGTAAGGGACCTCAACGCCGCCCTCATCCACTTTTTGTTCACCAAAGCAACCAGACAAACTGGCGCTGAGCATGACAGAGACCAAGAACAACGAACGCAGGTGCATGCCAATCCCTACAGCGTGGGATTTTTGAACGCATTGGTCTCTTGGAAAGAACCTAATGAACAACAAGCGGTAATATGGACTTTATTCGTTGGAAGGTTCTTCCTCGCCTTCTGCTTCGCGTTGTGATTGAATTTCAGCCCGAACTTCGTCCATGTCGAGGGTTCCAAGTTTCGTGACCAAATCTCGCAATGCATCTTCTGGAAGCGCACCGGGTTGGATGAAGACACCGATGCCTTCCTTGAACGCGATGGTGGTTGGAATGGATCGTACATTGAACGCTTGGGCGAGTTGCGGCTCTGCTTCGGTGTCAATTTTGGCAAACACGACATCGGGGAAATCTTCTGAAACACGTTCGTAGACTGGCCCGTATGCTTTGCACGGACCGCACCATTCTGCCCAGAAGTCGAGGAGGACGATTTCGTTGTTTTCGACTGTATCTGCGAACTCGGGCTCAGTGAGGTTAATTGCTGCCATAGAACCCTGTCAACATTGGAGGTTCTTCAATACCACCTCATCCCGTCGTTCCGACGGGTTCATGTGCTCACTGCATAAGGACGACTCATGCGCCTCATTCGCTGTGTCGCCGTTGCCATGTTTTTGTTGATGCTTTTGCCGAGCCTGTCCATGGCGTCAATGCAAGAATCAAACGCTGCTTCAGGCAGAGAGAACACCATCCTCGTGTCAGAATTATTCATCAGTCCAAACAACCTCGTATCCAACGAAACTTCACAAAATGTCTACGGCGCAGTGGACTGGAACGCCGATGGCGAGTATGGTAAATACTCAGACCAGTTTATCGAAATCTGGAACTCAGGCTCAACCCCTGTCGATGTCTCTGATTGGCAATTATCCGTAACAAGCGGCAGCCCACCTTGCCAATTGGCGTGGAACACCTCGATCCCCGCTGATGGCCGCATCTCAGTGTTTAGCGCAGACTCTGGCATCCTTCTCTCTTACTTTGATGGCGACACTGTAACAATCAGCGACGACTCCGGAACCGCAATGGACTCCATGTCCTATCCTGCAAAGGACTCGTGGTATGGCGAATCATATATCGAAGATGATGATGGACAACTCAGAAAGGTCTCACCGACACCCGGATGGGGCCCTGAAGGCGCAGAATCAAACGTGGCACTGAACATCGTCAAGTGCTACAACATCCCGGACCCAGTCTCGAACGATGCCTACCTTCTGAAGGGACGCGTTGTCACCATGGATGGAGAAAACAACGTGCTCAACCAAGGCAATGTCATGATTCGTGATGGCATGATCAGCGGCGTCTGGTCCGATGCTGGAACCATTCCAAGCGGTGTTGACTTGACAAATGTACCAATTATCGAAACCAACGGAACAATCTATCCTGGTTTGATTGATTTGCACAACCATATGCATTACAACCACATCCCTCTATGGGATTTCGAAGTCCATCTCAATGCCAATCAAAAGTCCGCCGAAGGTGGCTACACCAACCGTGGCCAATGGGGCGACAATTACGATTACGGACCAAGCATCACTTGGAACAAAGGAAATGTCCAGAACAACAACCGATGGGGCATGGCAACTGAACAAATGAAGTACGCCGAAGTCCAAGCCATCGCTGGCGGGGTTACTGCAGTGCAGGGCTCACCATCAGGCAACGATGCATGGGACAGCACCTTGTCCCGAAACGTCGAACTCTACAACTTCGGTCAAGACAACATCCTCACCTGCGCAGTGTGTGAATGGTACAAATCCTCATACAACTCTGAAGGAAAAATTGCAGACTTCAACGACGGCGACCTCGAGGCATGGTTCATCCATTTGTCAGAGGGTGTTGATCAAACCAGCCGTGATGAATTCGACTTGCTTAACAGCAAGGGGTTGCTTGCGCAACCAACCGTCGTGATCCACGGCACAGCTCTCACGGCATCTCAATTTGGACAAATGGCGGCAGTTGGCTCGAACCTCGTGTGGTCTCCGCTTTCGAACCTCCTGTTGTACGGCAACACAACTGATGTTCGTGCCGCTGATAATGCTGGCGTCAAAATCTCCCTCGCACCAGATTGGGGACCAAGCGGCTCGAAGTCGAGCCTTCACGAATTGAAGGTGGCAGACTTGTGGAATAAGGAAGTCATGAACGATTACTTCACAAATTACGAACTAGCGGAAATGGTCACATCCAACCCTGCTGCTGCTGCAAAGTGGGATCCATTCGTTGGCAAGGTCAAGGCCGGCCTTGTGGCAGACCTTGTGGTGATCGACACCTTCCACGACGACCCTTACCGAAACCTGATTGAATCCATCGATCAGGATGTTCGCTTGACACTCGTCCAAGGCAAAGCACTGTTCGGAGATGAAGACATCATGACTGCACTCAAAGGTGACGACTGGGAGCCAATTCAAGGCGGCGGCGTATCCAAGGTGGTCGACATTACATCGACCTCTGTGGTCGATGGAAGTCAATCCTTTGCCAGCATCGAAGCGGGGCTCGCAATGGCCATGCGCAACGAGCTCAGCGACATTCGAGAGCACTGGTCTGAAGTGGCCGACATGACCACCGACGAAGAAGTACAAGCTCACCTCGACAAGACCTTTGACGGCGATTACCGAGACGGTGTATCACACCTCAAGAACATGACATTGGATCCTATCTTCACCACAGGTGACGTTCGGTACTTCGATGTCATCAACCGCTCCGCATGGGCAAACACCCACATTGATCTAAGCAAACTCTACGATTACTACGCCGTTGGAATGGACGCTGATGGCGACCGCACGTCGGATGAAATCACGCTGCCACAGGACGATGGAACCACTGGAGGGAACAGCGGTACAGACAACACCGGCGGCACAGACAACACCGGCGGCACAGACAACAC
>QXYC01000026.1:0-54509 GCA_009887095.1 Candidatus Poseidoniales archaeon | reverse complement strand
GGCGGCACAGACAACACCGGCGGCACAGACAACACGGGCGGCACAGACAACACCGGAGGAAACACAGGTGGCACAACCATCGACCTCTGTGAGGACGGCAGCACACCTCCATGCATCACAAATCCGAATTCTGGAAACGATGATACAAGCGGCGATGCAGATGACGCAAGCGGTGACACACTCAAGCAGAATGCGAAATTCCTTCTTGTTGGCATCATTGGAGTTATGGGCGTAGGCCTCTACCTCATTAGCAAAACTGGAGGCAAAGATTTGAACCTCAGTCAGGAAGCCCAAATAGAGAAAATTTGGGACGAAACCGAGCTGGAAGATTCATCTGCCTCCAATTCATTTGTACCCTCACCTCCACCGATCGACAAGAAAGGAACGAATCATTCTGGCGATGAAAAGGCACAGGACCACAACACAACCCGGTCGAACCGACACACAAAGCACGACGGTGGCGACACCGACGGTGATAGCGAGGGCGATGAGAAGGCACAGGACCACAACACAACCCGATCAAACCGACACACAAAGCACGACGGTGGTGACACCGGAGGCTCAGGCGAAGGCGGCGATGGAGACAAAACCGCTCAGGATCACAACTCCACGAGGTCAAACAGAAGCTGAGTGTCGACGAATCTGACGCTGTCGCCCGCTCATCCTCGGAAGGGTTTCATAGGAGTCTGCGCTGCAGAAGTCGTGAAGAATGACACCCTCCTCTTTTTGTGGAATTCACTCTCTACGATTGTCAAAAGGTCGACCACCCATTTGGAAATAGCCATTGACGAACCGGGCGATTTGTTTGTAAAAACGCCAAGAGGTCGGCCATTTGCCCGGGTGCGAATCCAGAAGGAGCACGTTGGAATCTATCTCTTACCGATGTACTATCATCCAGAAGTCTTGCCTCTGAGTCTATCGAAAAAGAAATCTGGCAAAAGCACGCTGAAATTTAAAAATCAAGATGAAGATGTGGACGCAGAACTGACCTGTTTGATCGAAAATTGTTTAGCGTTTATTGGGCATTACTGAATGAGGTGTGCAAGAAGGTCCATCCTACGCACGACCCCATTGACGAACATGAGATGCAATTTGAATCGATTGAAACCACTGTTTACAGGACATAAGTTCATGTCACGCACCGCAGCCGTTCAGGTGTGCCAATCGATTCAGCCGAAGCCTTGAGGAGAGCGACGTTGGTACGAAGTGACCCCTCGCTGAGCGGTGTATCTCGAGAAAACATTTCTCTGGAGGAAGGCGTATTTGAGTGGCAGTATCGAACCCCTGACGGAACGCAAGTCGAGGAATTGGATCTCATACGCCGGTGGAATTCACTTGGTTTACCTCCTGCTTGGAGCGAAGTTTGGATTTGTCCAAATGCAAGGGGGCATATCCAAGCGACTGGGTTTGACTCAAAAGGTCGTTTGCAATATCGCTATCACCCTGAATGGACTGACATCACAACGGAAATGAAGTACGACGATGTGGTTTACTTTGCGTCTCAACTTCCTCGACTGCGCAAGCAGGTCCAGCGAGACCTCGAAGAGAGCACAATGCAACTTCACACAGTCGCCGCCCTTGTCGTCCGTTTAATCGATCTGTACAACATTCGCGTTGGCAGTGACGAGTATGCAAAAGCGAACAATTCCTATGGCTTGACGACCCTCAAATCAATGCATGTTAAGCACATCAAAGGAGAGGATGCTGAAGGACGGCATGATGCTGTTTTCACATTTACAGGAAAATCCGACAAGAACTGGGAGATCACCATTGAAGACGACCATCTGGTCGACCTCATCCTCCGAACCAATCGTTTAGGTGTGAAAAATGCAGACTTGTTCATGTATATCTCCGAGGCAGGGAATGAAGTCGACCTGAAAGCTGAGCACATCAACCAGTACATCCGTGCAAGCAGTGGAGAAGGCTTCACCGCCAAGAACTTCCGAACATGGGCAGCAACCTACCGTTGTGCGGAGCGTTTGGCGTTTCTCGCCCAACCTCAGAATGCAAAAGACCTGAAAAGTTGGCTTAGAAAACTACCAGAGGTCGAATCGATTAACAAACTCTGGACCGGTGGCGACTGGAGCATACCAACGACTCAATTCGAACGAAACAAAACCATGTTGGCCGTGATCGATACGGTGGCGGCAGACCTTGGCAACACCCGCCCGGTGTGCCGCTCATCCTACATCCACCCTTGGTTCCTCAATGCCTGGATGGAGGGGCGACTTCTCGAGACTTGGAACGAGTTCGCAGGCATGCGTAGAATTTCTGGCCTCTCAGACGGTGAAAGTTCAACGCTTCGAGTCCTCAAACATCTGAGAAAAAAAACTGGTTGACGATGTTCAATTTGCATCCGTACAAAAGTATGTTTGAACGTGCGTTGTGAGGGGAAATCCTGAGGACTTCGTCCGCATTTATGCAAGATCCCACGTTGGACCATCAGCAGTGTCGACAACGACAACGCCCATCTGTTGCAAGGTGTCGCGGATTTCGTCTGCTTTTGGCCAATCCTTCTCGCTGCGCGCTTTCGTTCGAGCCAACAGGAGGGCATCGACTTCATCTGCAATCGCAACCTTTCGAGGGTCGTCCTCTGGTTCTGCAAGCGCCATCTCCCTTGTGGGCAGAACACCGAGCACAGTGCCTGCACTCTCCTCGAGCCAATCCACTGCATAGTGAGCAAACGCATCTGCGTCAGCAGCATCGAGGCCGCTGTTGAATGTCTTTGTCATTTCTCGCACGGCACCAAGGACCTTGGCGACTGCTTCACGGCTGTTGAAATCATCATCCATCGCACGGGCGAACCCTTCACCCATCTTTTCGAGCAAACCAAGCGACTTGGAAAGAGGAAGGGACGAGGTAAGATCTGCGTGCGGAAGTTCGACAGGACGCTCAGTTGTTCTCCCCTTGAGCATGGCCACATAGGTCTCAAGGACCCTGTTGTAGTTCTTCTCTGCATTCTTCAGAAGTGTCTCATTCATGTCGATTGGCGAACGGTAGTGTGCATTGATCAAGGCAAACCTAAGCACCATGGCATCGATCTTTTCGAGAATATCTCGGATGGTCCAAAAATTCCCAAGCGATTTGCTCATTTTCTCACCATCAATGTTGACAAAACCATTGTGCAGCCAGTGATGAACGACCGGCGAACATCCGGTGTGACATTCGCCTTGGAAAATTTCTGCTTCGTGGTGAGGGAAACGCAGGTCATGGCCGCCTCCATGGATGTCAAATTGGTCGCCAAAGTAGTCCATGCTCATTGCGGTGCATTCGATGTGCCATCCTGGACGCCCAGGCCCCCAAGGGGAATCCCATGTCGGCTCGCCCGGTTTCGCTGCTTTCCACAAAGCGAAATCCTTGTGGTCGCGCTTCCCGGAGCCTGTTCCATCAACCCTGCCACCAGCACCTGAGCGCACCGCTTCGATGTTTTGCCCTGTGAGTTCACCGTACTTTTCAGGAGCAGATTCAATGTCGAAATAGACACCATCATTTGCTTGGTAAGCATTGCCCTTGTCAATCAAATCTTGAGTGATTCGAATCATGTCTTCAACATAGTCTGTGCAACGTGGGTAATCATCTGCTCTGAGAATGTTGAGGGCGTCCATATCCTCGTAGTAGGCTTCGATGTTCGCATCAACAAGAGCTTTCCAATCGCCATCCAACTCGTTTGCACGGACAATGATTTTATCGTCAATATCCGTGAAGTTTTGGACATAATGAACCTCATATCCTGATGTTTCCAACCAACGGTGAATCAAATCAAACGCAAGGTAACAGCGGGCGTGACCCAAATGGCACCGGTCGTAAACAGTGACACCACAAACATACATCGAAACTTTGCCCGGTTGCATGGTCGTGAAATCGACCTTTGTTCGTCGGCGGGTGTCGTGCAAGCGGAGCGGCATGGGATACAGCCGTGGGTGTGGCCGTCCTCACTTGAAGGTTAAGACGCTCGAGCGCTTGGCAACGCCATGAGCGAAGCCATTCCTGCGAACGGCCAAACGATTTTTGTCACCGGCGTCAATGGTCACATTGGGAACCATATCGTCAGAGATTTACTCTCGCATGGGTATGCAGTCAAGGGTTCTGTCCGTGATTTAAGCGATCCGAAAAAGGTCAATCATGTGAAAAAACACGCTGCAACGCTCGGTGTTCCAGAACGCTTGCAACTGGTCGAAGGAGATGTGCTCGAAGCAGATGGTTGGGGCCAGAAGATGGATGGTTGCGATGCGTTGTTTCACACGGCCACAGTCTATTCCACAAGCGGTGATGCCACCGTCATTATTGATACTGCCAACAAAGGCACACAGCATTTGTTCACAGCGGCTAAGCAATGTGGAATCACAAGGATCGTTTACACCTCAAGCATTGCGGCTGTAGGCTCGATGCCAAAGGGGCGAGAGAAGACAGAAGATGATTGGCAGACAGATCGGTCTTCACCCTACACAATTGCCAAGACAGAATCAGAACGCCTTGCATGGGACCTCGCCAAACAACTCGACCTTGATTTGCGAGTCATCAACCCAAGCGGGGTGCTCGGTGGTGGCTTCGTCAAACCGACCCCAAGCGTCGAATGGTTCGATGACGCAATGAAGGGGCTCTTCCCTGCTGCGCCAAAGATTCCAATGGCTTTCGTTCATGTGATGGACGTCGCAATCGCCCATCGAAAAGCATACGAAATCGATGAAGCACAAGGGCGATTCATCCTTGCGCCGCACAACAACACCACCATCGCCGCTGTGTGCCGACGGATCCGAGAACTCCATCCAGAAACAAAATCTCCGAAGCGAGCCATACCCGTCTCGTTGATGTTCATCGTCGTCTTTCAAGACTGGGCGATGAGTTGGTTTGGAGCACCTCGACGGATGACTCGAAAAGCGGTCAAAGGCTACTTCCGCGGTGATTCAAACCTCTCCTCGAAGAAAGCAACTGAAGTCCTCGGCATGGAATGGCGTTCATTTGATGCGTGCATCAACGACACGGTGAGGGAATTCAAGTGATTGACTGGACGGGTGAGCACGGCCTACAGATCGGCCGAACGGTGGTGCGAGATCAACACCTTTTGAGAGGCACATGGCTTCTGGTGCTGCTGACAGCCATCACTTCAATGACCACCCACCTTCTCTCGGGAAATGCAAGAGCCATTCCATTTTTCATATCTGAATCTGACTATCCTGGTCCCGAGCGCATTCTTTTCACCGGTGGGTTCACAATCGCAGGGTTGCTTTTTTGCGCTCTTTCGATGCGTCTCGCCCACACCTTTGAGACAGCAGTCGGACAAAAGCAAAGTCAGTTGTCCAAATGGTTCGGACTTGTCACCGGCGTTTCATTGATTTGTGTGGCATGGTTCAACATGCATGATCAGATCATCATCCACAGCATCTTTGCGATGGTGACGTTCATCGGAGGCTATGGATGGTCATGCAGCACCCACCTCGCTATTTCCAACACCCTAAGCCCCGGTCATGTTCGTAGAAAAGCGTGGATGATTGTGGGTGCCGTTTCGTTTGCAGTCATGAACCTCTCATTAGCCAAAGCCGTGCGAACGCATGTGATTGATGCAGGCCTAAGAGACAGCGCTGAAATCATGAACTTATCACAAAATTCCATCACATTTGCTGCGCCTGCAGAATATGTTCTGTTCCTGAGTTTGGTCATGATGCTCGCCTCTTTCGAGCATGACATTGCACTGTCCAAGCAACAGGAGTGAGCACAAAGTTCAGTTCTCACGCACACGTTTGAGCACTTTTTGATCGAGCGAGGAAAGGGGGACGTTACCTTCATCCATGCCTTGGTCAATGCTGCCTTTCCAGATTCGAACATGGAGATCCCTGTGGGAGAGCACATGATGCACCTCACCGACGTACTCGTACGAAGTGACATCCAATTGTTCCGCCATTTGAGGGCCCCACATGCTCGCAAGAATGCCATCATTACCTCGTTGCACAAGGTGCGGACGACCATCTGGATCAAGCAACACAATGCACATCAAATCAAGGCGCTTTTTGGCCCTCACCTTTGGCGCAGGGAACCGAAGTGGGCTTGAGGCGCCTTCGCATGAAGAGGCGATTGGGCAACCCCCGCAGCGTGGCTTTTGAGGGGTGCATACCGTCGCACCAAGTTCCATAACCGCTTGATTCCAATTGCCAGCATCCTTCGTCCATAGAACCGTATCGGCCCATTCTTGCACTTCCTTCGTTGTGGGCGTGGCGTTTGCCATTTGCCTGGCCATCACCCTTCGGACGTTCCCGTCAACGCATGCAATTGATTCACCATGGGCAATGCTGGCAACAGCCGCAGCGGTGTAGGGCCCGATGCCCGGCAACGATTGGAGGCCTGCACCCGTCACTGGTAGGTGTCCGTTGTAGCCGCCTTCGGAAATGGGAGCACACACCAACTTTGCAAGTTGAAACAGGCGGCGAGCCCTGCTGTAATACCCCGCTCCTTGCCATAGTAAGAGAACTTCTTCTTCGGTCGAAACAGCCATGTCCTGGACCGTCGGGTATCGCTCAAAGAGGCGTTGCCAAAACACGATGCCACGGCTGACTTGAGTTTGCTGGAGAAGGATTTCAGACAACAGAATGGGCCACGGATCTTTCGTGTTGCGCCACGGCAAATCCCTTTGGTGCTCTGCAAACCATGCCATCAATGAGGCTTGGTGAATGTCTTGGCTCAATCGGCCACCCCATCGGCTCAAGCTTCGGCTTCTGCTGCTGCAGACTTCTTTGCTTCGATTGCAGCGTCATTGGCTTTGATTTGCTCCCAAACAATCTCTGCAATGTCCTTCACTTGCATTTCAGAATCAATCGCCGTGAGGCCGTCGCTGACCATGGTCGAACAGAATGGGCATCCAACAGCCACAGTTTCAGCGCCCGTTTCTGCGATTTCCTTGGCACGAATCACGTTGACACGTTGGTCAGCGTCTTCTTCCATCCACATTTGTGCGCCACCAGCGCCACAGCAGAAGGATTGCTTCCCATGGCGTTCGATTTCAACATCGACGCCACCAATGGCGTTTCGGGGTGCATCCAATTCGCCACCAATTCGTCCAAGGTAGCATGGGTCGTGGAAAGTGACCGATGGATCGTGCTTAGGATCTGGGAGTTTTCCTTCTTCCTGAAGGTGGTTGATGAGTTGCGAGTGGTGCATGACTTCGATGTCTTCACCGCCGTAATCCTTGTACTCCTTTCCGAGGGTGTGGAAACAGTGTGGGCATGAAGCCACAATTTTCTTGACACCAATCTCCTCAAAGGTAGCGAGGTTGGTTTCAGCCAACATTTGGAACAGGTATTCATTGCCAGCCCGTCGTGCTGAGTCACCGCTGCAGCCTTCTTGCATGCCAAGAATTCCAACATCAAGACCGGCTTCTTTCATCACGCTGATGGTGTCACGAGCCACCTTCTTGTTGCGCTCGTCAAACGATGCAGCGCAGCCTGCAAAGTAGATGTATTCTGCAGGTTCAGCCACCTTAACGTCCAGTCCTTCAGCCCAGTCGCCGCGCTCGTGAGCGGGGAGACCGTACGGGTTTGAGTCAGATTCGAGGTTCTCGATGGTTGCCATGAGCGGCATGATTGTGTCTTCGACGCTTTCATCGAATTCCATTCGCTCCATCATCAAGTGACGACGGGCGTCGGTGAGTTTAGGCACGTGATCGATGTAGATTGGGCAGGCCTCAACGCAAGCATGGCAGGTCGTGCACGCCCAAATCGCGTCTTCACCAAACCGTGCAATCATGTCTTGCTCTGGCGTTTCCCCTGCCATTAGTACAGAGGAGTTTTCATTCGCATAATGGCGAACATCGTGGATAATTTGCATTGGGTTGAGCGCCTTACCGCTGGCATAAGCAGGGCACACATCTTGGCACCGTGCGCAAGAGGTGCAAGCCCAACCATCGATGAGGTTGCGCCATGTGAGATCGGTGTAGTTCACTGTCCCAAAGGATTCGATGTCCAAATCGTCGAGCAAAACAGCCTTCCCATCTTCGCCTCGTGCCAGTGGCTCCATGGTTGCCATCGGGCGCATGTCATGGAAGAACACATTCGGGAAAGCCATGACCAAGTGCATGTGCTTTGACAATGGGATTAAGAAAAGGAAGGTGGAGATGGCGAGCATGTGGGCCCAATACGATGCGACCACAAGAGCGGTGCTTGGCGTGAGGCTGTCAGCAACCCATGCGCCGATTGGCTCCCATGTTGAAGAAACGCCTGCTTCACCAGCTTCGACCACAAATGAGGTGATGGTGATCGTCATGATGAGCACGAGAATGAAGTTGCCTTCCAACTGAGATTTACCCTTGAGTTTTTCAGGAGTGAACACGACCCTCCGGAGCAAAGCAGCAATGCAGCCGACCAAGGCGATGGTGTAACCAGTCTCAACGATGAGGTTCCAGGGTCCTCGGATGAGATCTGGAAGGATGTTGTGTGAGAAATAGTTTGCAGTAGCGAGGTCAAACATATCGGTTGAGAGCATCAAGAAGCCCCAAAACATGAGCACGTGAATGCCGCCTGCGATTTTGTCTTGAAGGACCCGCTTTTGGCCGAGCCATCCTGTGATGACCTCCTTAATCCGTGCGCCCCAGTTGTCAAAGCGATCGTCAGGTGCGCCGACCATCACCAATCGAGTGGCTTTGACGACTTGGTAGAGGAAGAACCCGCCGGAGATGCCGCCCAGAACAAGCAACAAGACCCAACCGGGCAGTGGTCCATACGACATTGAGAGTGGGTGTTCCATGGTGCATCACCGAAGGGGCGAGGCCCCCTACATCCTGCCCAGCAAAAACCAATCCTTGAATGCACCGTAAAAATAACCTCACTTCTACCGAGGTTTCAACAAGGGATATGAAGCGTCGATGCGTGGTTCACATTAGGCGGCGCACAGATGTTGGTAGAAGCAAGCGCCCCCGGAAAATGCATCTTGTTTGGAGAGCATGCCGTGGTGTTTGGCCAACCCGCTGTTGCAGTGGCCATTGAGCAGCGAATCAGCGTCAGCGTTCGCCCGTCTGTGGACGAACACTGGCGTCTTGAAGGACACCGCCTGGATGCCAAGAAACACCCACATCTGAACACGCTCCGTCATCGATTATGGCCAACAAAAGCCGGTGCACCTCCCCTCTCAATTCACATTCATGGTGACATTCCCAGGGCCTCAGGCCTCGGTTCTTCCGCAGCATTGAGCGTTGCAGCCTGTGCTGCCCTGCGCGTCGCACGTGGACGATGGATAACCGAATCAAGGAATGGAGAACAGTCGTGGGCTGAAGGATATGCCAGCACCATTGATGACACAGATGCATACTCAACTTTTGATGAAGAGCAAGCAGGACTTCGCCCTTCGACTTACGACAACCGCACCCATCAGATCCAGGGTGCAGAAGCCCTCGATGTCGACGAATGTGCGGTGCTTGGTCACGCTGTTGAAGCTGCTGCACAAGGCGGTCGCGCCTCCCCAATGGACGCATCAGCCTGTTCACACGGCGGCATTGTGATGCTGAGCGATGTCGTAGAACACGGTGTTGAGCATCTTTACCAGCGTCAACTGGAAATGAGCGATGGACGCAGAACATGGCAACTTCATGATCTTGGGATGCCCGTCGGTGGTGAAGACCTGTACTTGGTGATCGGCAACACTGGCGTCCATGCGCCGACTGGTGCACAGGTAGCAAAGGTCGCAGAAGCTATCCAACTCGAACCTGAACGTATGAAGGAAATCGAAACAATCGGGACCATTGCTCGAAGGGGCATTGCCGCCCTGAAGCGAGGGGACTATGAGGCGGTTGGTCGTGCGATGACAGAGAACCAAATCATGCTTCGAGGCTTGGGTGTATCGTGCCCAGAACTTGACGCGTTGGTCCGAGCGGCCGCTCCATCTTCGCTTGGGGCCAAATTAACTGGTGCAGGCGGAGGTGGTTGCATGGTTGCCCTCACAAGGGATCCGAAAACGACGAGCGAAGCAATTGAACTTGCAGGCGGAAGGGCGCTGGTTTCACAATTTGGAAACGATGGCGTGAGGATGGAAACCATCGAGAACATGCCAATATGGAGCCCGGATTCATAATCCATCGCAGTGACCCGTTTTTTAATTCAAAGCATCCAAGGGCCCTGCCTTTTCTTTATATAGTGGTTATATATCGGTGGATACATGACTACCGATGAAGAACGTCTAACCGTCGTGAACGTGGTTGCCAGCACACGAGTTGCTGAGGAACTAGACCTACCTGACATCGCAATTCAATTGAATTGTGAATACGAGCCAGAGCAATTCCCTGGTGTCGTTTACCGTGTCACAGAACCGAAACTGGCCATTCTTATGTTCCGATCTGGCCGTGCTGTCTGCACCGGTGGAAAGAACGAAGACAACATTCACACAGGTATTGAGCGAATGATCAACGACCTACGCGCAGCAGGCATCGAAACTTGGGACCTCGACCAAGTTGAAATTGAAGTCCAAAACATGGTTGCAACCTACGCCCTCCACTACCCTGAAGACTACCCCGGTAACGACAAGTTCACCGGTGAGCCACAAGCCGGTGTTCCTCGTAAATTGAACCTAAACAACCTGACCTTCCACCTGCCATTCGACAAGGTCGAATACGAGCCAGAGCAATTCCCTGGCCTCATCTACCGACTTGACTATCCGAAGGTCGTCTGCTTGATTTTCGGCAGCGGCAAGATGGTGATTACCGGCGCACGTCACAAGGACGAAATCCTCGAAGCCGTGGAAATCATCAAGGACGAACTTGCGGATTTGTTGGAATACTGATTCTTTCGAAAATCCATTCGCTTCCAAGAGAAGCGTTGATGTTCTATCGAGTGCGTGGCGTAGCATGCGCCCGAACCTAAGGCGAGCCGTTTCGGCCCTTTCGCTCGTGGCACTGATGTGTTTAAGCATCCAAACACCCCTTCTCAACATCGAGTTCGAGTCGTCGACGCACCCCTCTCTTTCATCAGGTTCAGACCCCGGTGTCAGCGATGTACCAACATGGCGGGTTGGTGACAAATGGGTCTACGCAGGTACCTTTGATCCAACATTGTTGGTGACAAACACGGGTGTGCAAGCGACTGTGGGTGAAATTTACGGTGACACCACAATGGAAGTTCTGGAAATCAAGGAGCGGGCCGTCGACAACATGTCGGTGTTGGCATACACCCTCAGATCATCTGCGAATTTCGATAAATCCGGTGTGTCGCTTGAAGGTTTCAACGGGAATGTCTACATCACATACACGCAAACTGAATACCTCAGGGTGAGTGATTTGTCGAGCATGCGAAGTGATTTGGACATGTACATACGATTCGTTCCATACGGCATCTCAAGCCTGACTCAGATTCTCGGTGACATCACAATCACAACAACGTACAGCCCTGTGACTGAAACATATGATTTCCCCCTCCGCCTAAATGAGCAATGGACCACAACCACCACATCCTCTGCACAATGGTCGGGCTCAAGCGATTACATCACCCCGTTCCCTGCACCAACCAGTGACGCGAACAGCACCACATGGGAAGCAACAAGCGTTGGCAAACCACGAAACAGTTTCGGACAGACCATTGGCTATGGCGGTTGCAACGCCTCCTATGAGTTGCAATCTGTGAACAGCGACGGTGTTCCAACAGGCTACCGATGGTATTGCCCTGAAGTCTCCAATTATGCATGGCTCCATACTGAAGATGACATCGGTTTGACCATTGATTTCAGACTCAAGCGCTACATTCCCATTGCCGCCACCGGCGTTGATGAATACAGCAACCCAGGGAATCGAGATGAATGCTTGGCAGTCGATTTAGAAAGCTCGATCACAGCACTCAACACACCGATGGGTGTATGGGTGAATGCCTCGAGTTCATGCTTTAACCCGGCAAGTGGACTGGCCATCGAACTTCGTCACGAAACGACGTCGTCCGTTCAAACAGCAACCACTGCCGCCAATGGAAGCGCCTACTTCACCATTCAAGTCGGCGAGGAAAAGGATTCCTCTGCCACATTGCTCGACTGGGCCAGTCACGGCATCGTTGCCAGAGTCGACCCCACTGTTCAATCCACCACGACGGTTGGTGCGACAACGCTGACCCTCGATGAATTCCTCGTTGGACTCGATTTGATTGCGAGCGAAGAGATTGCCAAAGTCCTTCGTAACAGAAGTGGGGTCCTCTCAGAATTGAATTCACTTTCCGGTTGGAATGTCTTGCCTGGCGACGAACTTCAGGTCGAAGTCGGGGTTCAAAACCGGGGCATCACCACCTCAACCGCCACCACCATGAGCGTCACTGGACCTGATGGTCAAGACACCTCGTACAGCCTACCATCGTTGGCCACCTACGCTGCACACAAAGTCAACTTCTCGTGGACAGTGCCAGAAAATCAAGCCATCGGTATGCTTCCTGTGACGTGGGAAGCCGACCCTTCGAATGTAAATTCGGCCGATGCAAACCCCGGCAACAACATAGCGCAGTTGGAGATTTTTGTTGGACGCCTCCCGACACCTGTTGTCTTGAATGCAAGCGCCTTAACGATGGAAACACTCACCCTGGATGCAGCAAGCAGCTTCGATGAGGATGGAGGCAGTGTCACCTGTGAGTTCAACATCCCCTACGATGACGGCACACGAACATGGGCTTACGAAAAGGTGCCATCCCAAGATTGCAGCGTGAATTTCACATGGATTGATGATGGAGACTATCCAGTCGAAGTCACTGTGGTGGACGAAGAAAGGGATGAAGTGCAAGTCATTCTCTTGGCCTCAATCGGTAACCGAGAGCCAAAGATCGAGATCCGAAGTTCACGAAGTGAAGCAAAGGTGGAGCACCCGATCACCCTGTATGCGTATGCGAACGATTCTGATTCTGAAGAGGCCTGGCCCGGCGTAGTTGACGTCTTTTGGCCCGATACGATTTGCCAAGAAGGGTACTACACAAGGGTCTGCACAACCACGGCCCCCACGGAAGGATGGCACACCTTCACCGCAGTCGGTACGGACGATGATTCGGCCTCAACCATTGCCACGATTGACATCAAATTCACCAACATAGCGCCACATGGCACATCGATAGCGTTGCTTAATGGTGATGCTATTCTTGCAAGTGACGAGCAACAGATTTGGCACCTCGACGAAGACGAAGTGGTCACGGTTCGTGGCCAAGCACTCGACTCCGTTGATGACCTTGACACGCTCACCCACACATGGTGGCCCGATGGTCAGCAGCCTTCGTTGATGTACACCTTCACTGGAAGAGTCTCTACCTACCCAATGACATGGGCTACATCTGGTCTGCACACCATTCGGCTGGAAGTCAGCGATGAAGATGGCGAATCCAGCCACATCAATGAGCGATGGATCAATGTACGGAATGTACCACCTGTCATCGAACCGCTTGTCTCCATCCTGCCAATCGCCGAAGGACAGTCCATCACCATCACAGGAAACGCCACTGACACGCTGAGCGATCAAGCCTCGCTCGTACGATGTTGGGATGTAGAGCCTGGCATTGACAGCGATGACATCGGCGGTGCAGACGATGACTGCGATGTCGAAGGCGATGTGTTGACCTACACGTGGAACCGAAGCGGCACACACACCATCATTTACCACGTGACCGATGACGACGGGGCCCAAACCAGCGAAGTGTTGAATGTTGAAGTGCTTAACATGCCGCCGATTGTCCGCCTTCAAAACTTAGATTGCATGGCTTACCAGACGTGTGTCCTGAGCGCTCAACAGACCATTGATTCCGCAAATGATATCGGAGGTTTAACGATTGTTTGGGACCTTGACATCACAGTTGATAGCAACGGAGATGGAATCAAAGACAACGATGCTGACTTGGTTGGAACCACCGTCCAGCACATGTTCCGTACCTCAGGAAAGGTCCGTGTCAAGGCGATTGCTTGGGACGAAAATCCAGAACGACCCGGCCAAGCAACGATGGTGATTGATGTGGCGCCCCCACAACGAAACTCACTCGAACAAATCAGTGCTGGGCTGATCGGTGAAGAAGCAAATTCCCTGGCTCAGTTCGGATTACTCATCGGCGTTCTCCTTCTCCTTAGTTTGCTGACGCGCCGGCGCAAGAGCGGGAATGATGCGCCGTGGAACGCCGACGCTGATGGGATGATGGACGATGTGTTCGATGCACCCTCACTGATCGAGGAAGCGCAAGCCCGCAGACCATCATCGCCACCATCGATGGAGGCTTTTGGCGCTCTTCGAGAAATGGGCCAACCAATCCAAGAGGTGGGCCAAATCGAGAGCTTCGTCCAAACACCGGTCCAAACACAAACACCAGCACCAGCACCTGCTGAACCACCGATCCCCGTAGCGGAATTGGAGAGCAAGCAAGCAGAACCACCACTTCCAGATGGAGGCTTGCCCGAAGGATGGACCATGGAACAATGGGGTCATTATGGCCATCAATACCTCAATGCGCAGGGCAGCCAAGCCGAGGCATTCACCCAGAATGGCACCGAACTCAAGTAGGAGTACCGCAACCGTGAATCATGTCTCAACTCCGGCCGGTTGTGCTTGGCTTGATTTTTCTGATGTTTGCCTCACCGTTTGGAGCCATGGTCACCTCAACGAGTCACCTTGCAGAAGAGCAGCAGCCAATGAACGCTGAGGGGTGGGACAAAGAGATTGATGTGCCAACATGGCGCATTGGCGATGAGTGGGTCTATGACACACAATTCGATGTCGCTCAACTGATTGCTCAGGCCAACGTATCTGCTTCGCTCAATACATTGACGGGCGAAACAACCTACACGGTTGCTGACATATTGTTCATTACCGTCGACGGCGTTCAAACACTCGCTTATTCGCTTGCTATCGAGGGGGACTTCACCTCTGGAAACAGCGGTGCAACGCTTGAAGGCACCACCGGCAGACTCGAAATTGGCTACTCAAGCGAAGACCTGATTCGCGTTCGTGACCTTGCCCTCATCAATTCTGAATTCACATTGGACGTGACGTTCGCACCATTCAACATAGGATTCCTCACACAGGATATCGGAGAAATCACGTTTGACTCGAACTACTTACCTCCAAAAGAAAAGCACGATTTCCCACTTCATCTTGGCGACCAGTGGTACATGCAATTTGCATCTGGAACGGATGTCTCTGGAAGTTCAGATTACTTTGATCCAAGTGAATTTGATGTTGAAGGAATCGATAATAACAGTTGGCAAATCACCGCTAAAGGCATTCCAACAGATGGCACAAACAATATTCAATACACTGGATGTGATGAATCCTACAAAATCAACGAAGTCAATGAAACGGGTGTAGCACAGGGCTACAACTGGTACTGCCCAGCCGTCCGCTATAATTCTTGGATTTCAATCTCGAACTCGGCAGGATTCACCATTGATTGGTTGCTTAAGGAATACAACCCAAGTGATTCCTATGGCGTTTCAGCCACATCTTCGCCCGGAACTCGAAACATTGAGATTGACATCGACATGCAATTCCTTGCGACCTTACCTGATTCCGAACAAACACTGACTGCAAGTTACACCACCTCACCAACTGGAACGCCCCAGGCGAACAAGAATCTGCAGGTCAGGTATGAATTAGATAGCCACCTTGGAAGCCCAACCACCGATGGAAACGGTGAAATTTCGTACTTACTCAATGTATCAAATGTGATTGACGACACCCCTTCA
Organism: Candidatus Poseidoniales archaeon; assembly: GCA_009887095.1. Taxonomy (GTDB): domain Archaea; phylum Thermoplasmatota; class Poseidoniia; order Poseidoniales; family Poseidoniaceae; genus MGIIa-L1. The sequence goes on along the minus strand of QXYC01000026.1, from coordinate 38,858 downwards.
AGCGATGATTATACCAGCAACGGTGTGATTGTATGGGACCCAGCAACAGACATTATCGGGGCGACAACCGTTGTTATTGATTTGACCGTTGTGGCTGTTGACCTCGTTGCTCAAGCAGATTCAATCATTGTGACACGAATTCGCGATGGCGAAGCATCCATTCTCAGCAAAATCACCGGTTACGGGGCCTTACCCGATGACACAATTAGTTTCTCGATTCCAGCACAAAACCGAGGCGTCCTCACATCGCCGGCAACTGAAATCGAAGTCGTCACACCCGATGGAACAAGCATTCGCGAGAGCATTCCAGCCATCTCCTCCTACAGCGAGGAGCGGATCACGGTCAATTGGACTGTTCCAAGCGATGCTGCCATTGGCAACCAAACGCTCTCCTTCACAGTCGACCCTGATGAATTGGTTACGGAAGATGCAAACCGAAGCAACAACAATGCCGAGATTAACATCTTCATCGGACGTGCCCCGACTGGATTTTTAGAAGTCGATGAGAACAAATTGACGTTTGAAAACGTCACACTCAATGCAACCCAGAGCTTTGACGAAGACGGCGGCGATGTGGATTGTAAATTCGAAATTGAATCTCGACCGGGCCTCATCGACGTGATTGATGCACCTGGCTGCTGGACACAGTGGAACTGGACCGACGATGGAGAATGGCTTGTCACGCTGACCGTCACCGATGAGGAACTCGACATTGATGTACTGTACTATAACGTGACCGTCGTAAATCGAAACCCGTATCTGAATCTCACAATGGTGCAAAGCATCGATGTGGAGCAGAGAATTACTGTGGATGCGACTGACAGCGGCGACATCGACACCGTTTCGCCTCCCGGCCAGCAAGTGAGCATCTCATGGCCAGGAATGGCATGTGAAGAAGGACTCACGCAGCCAACATGCACCTTTACGCCGATGGCCGAGGGTCCGATGATGGTGACCGCAGTTGCAACGGACGATGACGGTGGAACCACCACGGTCGAATCGATGTTGGATGTCCTCAATGTGGCACCAACGCTTGCATTCCCTGAACTTTGGTACGGTGGCTCCAATCTTTCATCTGATGCAAATGGTATGTGGAGCCTTGATGAGGATCAGGTTGCCCTGCTCCGAATCAGCGCAAGTGATACGCTCTCCGACCGCGACGACATCAACATCGAATGGACGCCATCCGATCGAGATATGAACTGGACCGAGACCACTCGAGGACCTGCCTCCACAGCAACGGTCTCATGGACTGAATCTGGAATTCACAACATATCCGTTGTTGCCTATGACGATAACGGAGCACAATCTGATGTCAAAACAGGATCCGTCTCCATTCGAAATGTACCACCGACCATCAGCGGCCTGGGCTCTGATGTCCCGATTTTGGAAGATGCAAACGTGACGTTTACAGCCGTCGTTAGCGACACAGCTTCCGACATGGACAGTCTTGTTGTATGTTGGGACATGAATTCCGCAGTTGACAATGACAACGATGGAAACAGCGTGAACGATTGTGAAATGGAAGGGCTCGAAATTACAACCGGATGGTCCACTCGTGGCATTCGGCAAATCACCGCCACAGTGACTGACAATGATGGAGCACAAGCCTTGACCTCAGTCAATGTCAGCGTCCAAAACCTTCCTCCGTCAGCAACCATCACCAATTCCACAAGTGTGATTTCACTCATGGAAGGCGACAACATAACCCTCTCTGGCCTGACATCGAGGGAAACAGCTGGTGACAAATTGAACCTTCTCTACCAGTGGGACAGCGACCATTACGATTCAGATTTGGATGGTACAAAGACCGGTGATGTTGATTTCACTGGCCCAATGTACACCATTGAAGATCTGCCTGCAGGCCAGTGGACGGTCGTATTGACTGTCACAGATGATGATGGGGAATTTTCAACGGCAACCATTCAACTTACGGTAACAGAAAAGCCCGCAGAAGGATTCATTGAATCAGTCAGTGAAGCAATTGGAACTGTTCCAACTGCGATCATTGGTGGCCTCGCTGTTATCGTCGTTCTTTTGGCTGTGTTCTTGCTTCTGACCCGGAGGAAGGGGACAGAGGAAAGTGAAGCCTTCTCGAACTTCTCCTCCATGCCAGCAGGTGAACCGCCTGCACCTATTGCAAGCACGGCTGCGGCTGCTCCCGCACCCGCCTATGCTGCACCAGAGCCTCAACAGGACATTTACGCACAGGCAGGTTATGCCCCGTCTCAACAAGCTGCACCAACTCAAGAGCAGATGTATGCCCCTGACCAGACCTACGCACCACAACCGGCGCTTGCAGCGAAGGAAGATCCATTCGCCTCGTTGATGACCACCTCTCAGCCTGCCGTTGCACCAGTACCTGCTCCCGGCCCTGCACCAGTGCAGAGTGGACCACCGCTTCCCTCGACTGGATTGCCCGAAGGATGGACAATGGAACAATGGAACCATTACGGCGCTCAGTACCTCACAGCACAACAAGGCCAGATGGCTGTGGCTCAACCGACAACTACCAATACCACACCGGCCCCTGCGCAAGCAGACCTCTCAGGATTGCTCGATGATTTTGATTTGTGAAGGGTGAACGTATGGCAAGTCTCTGGCAGTTTTTCGGCCTCCCAGACCCTGAAGCCGCTCCCGCACCAAACCGCCGAGCGACGGCACCGCAAGATTCTCAGAAAGCCAAATCTGTCCAACAAAGCCTCGCTCCGAGTCAAGAGCCGGTGGTCACGATCACGAATGATGTCCCGGAACCGGTTGGCATCCAATCACAACCAAAGCCAGTCCCGTTAGGTTGGCGAGGGCCCATGACAGCAGATGGTGAACCATTCCACGACTTGGGTGCGCACGGGACGCCACCCCCTCGTATTCCAAACCGTGCGCTGAGGTATGTATCCCCCGATTCGATGAATCGTCTCCCAACACGAGAGATTGCCAAACGAATTCAGCAAGGCGATACAGTCATTGTTGACCTTCGTCCTCTGGTCCATATGGACACTCATCAAAATGTATGCAGGCGGGAACTCAAACAATTGAGCGACGATGTAGGCGTGGGCGTTTTTGCGCTTGATGCAGAGGACAAATTACTCCTCATGCCGGGAAATAACGTCGTTGTCGATGTGAACGGCCATGAGTTGGGATTAATTCCACTCTTGAAATCATAGTATCGGGACCGTCTTTATATCTCGCCCTTTCGAGTATCAACTAATGAGCAAGTTTTCGAGTTTGAAGACCAGTTCTGCTGGTTCTTACCTCGGTTTCTACGCAGTTTCTGCATTAACAACGGCGATGTTCATCTGTGCCTTTTTATGGCACTTGCTTTCTGGTTCACCTTTTAGAGCGGCATTTGAGGCAGAATACTTAGCGTTCATTTACATCGTGATTGCTTGGGTTGGACTCGGCTGGTTGATGTGTTTAATCGCAGGGATTGGATTCGATATACTCCCATTAATTCACGGCTCCAAACCCTTCCACGAAAACGCCATGAGGCAATTTTTGATCATCAACTTCGCAGGCCAATCTGTGCTTTGCATAGCGACATTTATGCAAACAATAGAGAAAATGCTCGAATTTTCCACTGTTGGAATCTCTTTTCTTTGTCTCTCAGTGCTTTTGCTCGGCGGCCCCGGGCGACGATTGTCTAAGGAATCAATGGTCCCATCCAAGGATGATGAAGTCGGGTATGCATCACTCATACCAGGCTTGGTATTCCCTTTCTTTGGTTCGTTCATTTTGGGCTGTTGGCTTTACAGAGAAACGGCAGGGGTCCTTGAACTCGGTCGCTCGTTCATGATCATGTTTTTCCTCCTCATAACACTCATTATGATTGTAAGTCACTTCAACCGTCGATTAAATTGGCAAGTCATTGATCCAAAGAAAGTGGGGGTTCGTTTTGGTTTGTTTTTCGCTTTGGCACTCGCCCACATTTTGTTCGCATTCTTAGCAGGTAGAGAGAACTCTGATGACATAACGCTGATTGTCCAGATGCAAAACATCACACTTGGTCTGGCCATGATATGGGTCTTCATCATGTGCAACCCGGTGAAGATAACACGCATGGCCTTGACGAAGGGAGGCATGGCTCACAGCCGACCAATATTCGCCGCATTGTGGATGCTGCCATTTTCCAGTTTTCACGCCTTCAATGCAGCATCGTACACAAGTCGCCCCGGCATGCCTGGCTACGCTACATTCCTGTGCACATCAGCACTGCTGTGCATTTGGGGTTATGCGTGGTACCTTCACGAAGATCACCTCCACATCAACATCCACAAGCGAAGGGTCAATTGGCTGTTCATAGGGAGTTTCTTCACGGCATTCGTGGCGATTCAACTGCTCTTTTTAGAGAACGCACGAGGCGACGTCGACAATCAAACTGAGCAAATGATTTGGATTGCATCTTCACTCTTCGGATCGGTCGTCATTGCTTTCAATTTCGTGCGAATGACGCTTTTGAGTCTCCAACCGTGGCAGCGAATTCCGATGTTTTACGGGCGTTACCTACAAGACAACTCAGACAATTGAGGCCAAAACATCCATCGCTGCTTGTGGAATCCCAAGAACCGTTGAGGTGGAGCCATGGATGATCTTGGCGTGCACCCCCATTGGTCCAGCGAGGTCATAGCCCCCCGCCTTTCCTTTCCATGATTCGTTGAGAACCAAATCAACCAAGACTTCGTCGGGAAGTTCATCGATCTCCACGACGGCGTATTCAGTGAAAAAAGACCAGTGCCCATGAACACATACGCCTGCAGCAGACCACACTTGATGGCGGCGGCCAGAGAGTCGATGGAGCATCGTTGCAGCATGAACTGCATCGTTGGGTTTCCCCATGAGGGCGTTGAGCTCATCGGGGTCTGCAAGGACCGTATCGCAGACAAGTACGATGTCGTAACCGTGATCGCTTGGAATGGCGTTGGCTTTTGCTTGACAGATTGAAGCGACCTTGTCAGCCACGGATCCCGAAGCAGTTGGAGTTTCATCGACGCCCTCCAACCCTTGGCAGTGGGCGTTTGGAAAGGCGTGCTTAATCATTGAAGCCCGTCGTGGGGATTGGGAGGCGAGCCAAAGCGAAACCATGGTATTCAAGTGGGCTAAAGCAACATCACATTTACGATTTGACATCATTTTTCCTGACTTCATTCAAAATTCACAAGGGAGAGGTTGAAGAATCGACTCGTCTTCCAGCAAACGGTGCCGGCATGAGCGATGTTGAAAGAATCCCTACACACATTGAAGGATTAGATGAAAATATGCAAGGTGGTGTCCCTCAAGGACACATTTGCATCGTGGCAGGTGCCTCGGGTGCAATGAAGTCAAGTCTGACCTTTTCCATGCTTTACAACGCGGTCTTGTATGGGGAAACAAGCGGCATCTATGTGACGCTCGAACAAGGCAAGGATTCGCTGCGCTCTCATATGGCCAACATGGGAATGAACGTTGATGATGCAAGGGTTCGAAACCGAATCGCAATTATCGATCTATCCGACCTTCGCGTGGAACTCGACAAGCAAGGCATGAGCGACCGTGTTGATTGGATGGGCCAACTCATCAAGCAACTCACCTCGTACCGGGAAGCGATCGGCTTCGAACTCTTGGTCTTCGATTCCCTTGGTGCCTTCTTCACATTAACGAAGATGGAAAACCCTCGCGATGAGATTTTCCGACTCTTTGAGGCAGTTCGTAGACTCGGCTTGACGTCGTTCTTCATCTGTGAAATGACAGGTGATGACCACAAGCAGTTTGGTGAATATGGCGTCGAGGATTACCTTTCAGATGGTGTCGTTCACTTGGTGATGGAACGTTCTGGAGACGACGTGAAGCGAAAGCTTGGCATTGTCAAAATGCGCCACACCCGTCACTCCCTTGGATACAAACCATTCAACTGGAAGGAAGACGAACAGCGGTTCACCATTCTGTGATTCGATCACTCGACGGTCACAGATTTGGCCAAATTCCGTGGCCGGTCCACGTCGCAACCCAGCGCAAGTGCAGTGTGGTATGCAATCAGTTGCAGGGGTACAACGGTGAGCAACGGGGAAAGGAGGTTGTGAACCTTTGGCACTGAAATACAGACATCGCCTTCCTGAGCAATGTCGTCGCCTTCTTCGTGGATGAGGATGATTTTAGCACCCCGTGCACGGCATTCGTGGATGGCTGAGACTGTCTTTGTCTTGACGTGATCATTTGGTGCGATGAAGATGACTGGGCTGCCTTCTTCGAGCAAGGCAATTGGACCATGCTTCATTTCTCCAGCAGGGTAAGCCAAACACGGAATGTAGGCAATCTCCATGAGTTTCAATGCGCCCTCTTGAGCGACCGGAGCCGAGATGCCACGTCCAAGGAACAACACGCTCTTGGCATCCTTGACCAGTTCCACAGCTTCTTGAATCGGCCCTTGTGATTCGAGGTACTCTTCCAACAGATGTGGAATCTGTTGAAGGCCATGAATGAGTTCGATCCCTTTCTCCTTCGTAATGTTTCGAGAACGGCCCACTTGCAAAGCGAACATGGTAAGCGCCGTGACCATGTTTGAGAATGCCTTGGTGGAAGCAACCGCCTGTTCTGGGCCAGAGTGGATGTAGACACCACGTCCACAAAGGCGAGCAATGGTCGAACCGACAACGTTGACAACACCGTGGACATTCCCACCCTTGAGTTGAATCTCTTTGATCGCAGAAATCGTATCAGCAGTTTCGCCTGACTGTGTGACTGCAAAGTGAAGCGCACTTGGATTGATGACTGGGTCGTTGTGTCTAAATTCGCTTGATATCTGAGCGACAGCAGGGATGCGAGCCAACTTCTCAATCAGCAACCCGCCAATATCAGCAGCGTTGTACGAGGTGCCGCACCCTAGCAGACGAACATGAGGGATCTTTGCCAAGGTTGCTGGTGTGAGTTTCAAGCCACCCAACCGGCCGCTTCCACCAGCACGGTCGAGACGGCCGCTGATGCAGTGTCGGATTGCATCGGGTTGCTCATAGATCTCCTTCAACATATAGTGCGGGAAATCACCAAGTTCAGCCTCGCCCCAATTGTTTTCGAGCACGCTGCTTTTGGTGTCACTGGCCCCACCAGTCAATGTGGAGAGTTTCACTGAAGTTGCAGTCAGTGTGGCTATGTCTCCATCTTCGAGGTAGATGACCTGCTGAGTGTGAGCTGTGAGGGCATGAGGATCGCTTGAGATGAACATTTCCTCCACGCCTTGCCCAATGATTAACGGTGAACCATTGCGTGCACAAACGATCGTGTCATGGTCGGTAAACAGGACGCATATTCCCCATGTACCACGTGCCTGTCGGAGTGTTCTACGAACCGCTTCTTCAGGGTTATTATCGATGGATAATTCCCGTTCGATAATGTGAGCAAGCGCCTCTGAATCGGTCTCGCTTTGGAGTTCCACGCCTTGAACTTCGAGACTCGTGCGCAACAAACGGGCGTTTTCGATGATCCCGTTGTGAACAATGACAACTTTCCCCTCAGATGAGGCGTGTGGGTGAGCGTTTTCATCGGTCACGCCGCCGTGGGTAGCCCAGCGAGTGTGAGCAATTCCGATTTGTCCCTTGATGGAGGCAGGAAGAATTGTGCGCAATTCTTGCACCTTGCCCACTTTCTTGTGAATTGTGACCGCACCGTTTTTGACGGCGATTCCCGTTGAATCGTAACCACGGTATTCCAAACGGCGCAATCCTTCAACCAACAATGGTGCTGCTTGATGAGGTCCGATGTATCCAAAAATGCCGCACATAACTGTCACCTCAGCATTGGACGTTGGTTGAACAAATCGGGCAGGCAACCTTTCTCAGCGTCATGTCTTTGACGACGAATTTAGCACTGCACTCGGGGCATGTCAAATCCCGTTGAGGGGGAGCAATGCCCGGTAGCGGAGGTAAGCCACCCAACATTGGGAGTTCGCCCGGTGCAGGGAGCGGGGGCAATTCACCAGGTGCCGGCAATGGAGGTAACGCCGAGGGAGACGCTGCGGTTGCATTTGGCCCGGGAGGGGGAGGAAGTGGTGGAAGATTCTGAGTGATTTCAGCAAACTCTCGTTGCTGCTTTCGTTGCATCCTTCTGTTTAATCGAGCGTTTCCGGCACCTGCTTCAGCTTTCGCTTCAAGGCTGTCCGCGAGCGAGATGTCCTCATCTTCGAGGACCACAGTTGCTGCGGTGGTGTCCACGACCAGTTCTTCGCTTTCTGTGTCAATCGCCAACAACGGGCCGTCATCCCCTTCGGGTTGAATCATCAACTCAACGGAATCATCCGTTGCAGTGACAACCTCTGTGGCCACGTAGGCCTTTTGCTCCTCAAGCCGACCCCGGCGTATGGAGACAACAATCGTGGTAAGGAGCATCACAAGGAGGAAGCTAACGCCGCCAAGCATCATCAACTGAGCGTCCCGATCACCAGGCAATGGGGCGAGGAGGGAGTCGAGGATTGAACCTCCATCATCTTGGGGTAAATCCTTGGCCGCTAGCGAGGCAAGCGTCCGTAGTTTAATCGAACCTGACGCCGTCGTTAGCATCACAATTCCATCGTATTCTAATCCCGCATATCCTTGCAAGAACCCTTCGGCCATGAGGTTCGACATAGCGTCAGTTGATTGGTGGTCAGCGTCTGTCAAAAGGCCGTAACGAGTTGTTGGTCCGAACGTGTTGATTTCATCATAGAAGATTTGCATGCCTTGCTTGGCAGAATGGAGTTCAACGTATGTAACACCAGGCGCTGAAATGTACGTTGGTTCATTGACAGACCATGAGTTTCCGGTCACGACATGGGCGATTTTCGCATCTTTACCCCGGCCTTCAATCCACGCTGCAATGAGCACATCGTCTCCGTCTTCATCTTGCTTGGCATCCAGACGTGCGTTCGATGCCTCATCGCCAACAGATGATTGGAAACTCCATGAAGAGAGGGTTGCGTCACCGTGAGTGTACATCAGACCCACACGATTGATGCCTGTTACATCATCCCGCATCTCTTGGTAGAGAATGTGAAGGTTTTCTTCACCGTACGCAATCGCAAGGGCGTCACCCTTCGAAGGGCGAATATCGATGTTGGAAAGCACGTTGATTGGGTTCCCCCAACTCGTGGCACCGTCTGGGTTGTTGGACACAAGGGTGAAAATGGATGTCACATCTTGCCAAGATCCTTCTGTTTTGATGTCTCTGTGGTACCCTGCCAAAACCATCATCCCATCGTATTCTGTCAAGTCCAATCCCCAATAGGAGCCCTCAGAAAGCTTCTGTGCTGGCATTTGGTAGTGAACAGGCGTGACTATTTCGACCTTAGAAAGCGCAGTCATACCGATGTTGGTGAGTGTGTAACCGTCAGCGCTGATGCTCTTTCGAGTCCATGCAGCTTGAATGAGGCCATCTTCCCGTTCAAGAACAGCGAGTTCTCCGCCCCACATATCCTCGAGCAACAAATCTGTTTGAACACTCATGGATTCGGTGATGCTGCGCACATGCAGTTCACCGTTGACTGTTGTGAACAGCAACGCCCCGTCTTCAAGACCGATGAACTCAACTGGTACTTCGCCAGTGGCGAGGTCAACCCCGACCTGTGCGCCGAGCGACACATCATCAACAGCGATGGTAAATCGATGTTGACTGAATTCGGCCTCGACCCCATTTCCATCGAGTTCCGCCTTGAATTTCATTGCACCCGGATCAGTGATGGAATTCACAGAAAACGTAGCAATGGCGTATCCAGAACTTGTATCAGACCCGGGGACAACGAGGATATCTTCGGTTCCGAGTGGACTCCACCCATCTTCGCTGTCGTAGAAGAGTTTCATCGTCAAACTGGTTGCATCCGTTTGACCAAGATTGTCAACCCGCAGCCGAAGAGTGAACGGTGTGTTGGGGGTAGGGATGTTTGGAACAGTGGTCACAGAACCCGGCAAATAGCGCAGCATGGACTCAACGGGGCGTTCTTCCACCTCGAATGTGAAACTGTAGACGTTGTTGTCGGGGGTGGGATCTGCATGCTGACTGGTTGGATCAATGGTGATGGTGACTTCTTGCTGACCAGGTTCTGTGGCCCACCAATACAACGTGATTTGCCTGCTTTCGCCTTCATTTAGAATGCCGATGCTTGTTTCCGATGGATAGGTCTCTGATGCCGACCCCGCTGCTTCGAGGCGGACATAGACATCGGTCGCGTCTAAATCACCGACGTTGGCAATTGTGAAATCGACTTCGAGGACCGTTCCAGCCACAGCCGAGTAAACCGGCAAGCCTTGATCGAGAATCTCAACGGTGCTTTGGAAAACAAAATCAGGAGCTGCGGGCTGATTGTCGATGGTGTATGTACGGCGAATGGTGTCTGTAGCGACCCCACTGTCGTTCACCATTCGGAAACTCAAACGGTGGGAGCCATCTTCTACAGAGTTTGAATTCCATGAAAAAGACCAGTCTTGGGTGCCGACGTCAAGGAAATCAAGTTCTTCTCCGAGAAGCCACTCCCCACTGTCGACTTTGTACTCCAAACGATCGTGTTCAAGTCCCTCAACCGTTCCTGAGAACTCCACTGACCCATCCAACAGGGTGCCGACCGATGGACCTGCGAGTGTGACGAGCATGCGAGCGAGGCGAACGTACCTTGCATCGAGCAGGGACTCCTCACCGTCGTCGCTGATTGCTCTTGCGAGAATGAGGGTGTAGTCTTCATCTGCCCGAACCCAATCGGAACTGACGGAAACATCGAGGTACCAATTGCTGACATCGCCACCAGCAGTAATCCATCCCTGAAGTTCCCGCACTGTGCCAGACTCCAGATGTTGCTCGATTCGGATTTGCACTTCGTCGTAAGGACCAACCTCAGATTCGAGAGCGACCCCCGAGATTCGTTCTCGATCGCCTTCGACCCACCACGATCCGTTGGATGGGTTGTTGATTGTGACGTGGTCGCCACTGCCGTTGCCGGTTGGAGGCGGCGCAACAACACCAGCGCCTTCGAGGGGTGTACAAGCCCTGTTGAGTGCCATGTCGATAGCACATGATGCATCGATGAGGCCAAAGCCCCAATCGGAGTTCCACCGATCGGATACGGAGGGCTCACTTGCACTGCCCCGTTGCTCCGAGGAATTCCGTAGGATATCTTTCACTTCTTGAGGAGTAAGGGATGGCTCGGCTTGAAGCATCGTTGCCACAACGCCAGAGGCAATCGGAGTTGCCATGCTGGTACCGTCTTTTTCGTCATATTCGTTTCCTGCAAGAGGGCGCCCTGGCTGACCCGGTAACGAGGGGCCGGTGGCGGCTGTTGCAGACATGATGCCTGAGCCGAAGGATGTGATGTCTGGTTTGAGTTCATCCCATTCGTCATCGTCGGCGTCACTGAGACGAGGGCCTGTGTTCGAGTAATCTGCCACATTGTCGTTGGTTCGGTTGATGGTGCCACGGTCAGTGGCCGCACCGACAGAGATTGCAAGATCTGAACTTGCGGGGGATGGAACTCGGTTTGTACCATCATTCCCCATGGCAACTACGCACACAATCGAGGCGTTCACTGCATCGTTGACGAGTCTGGCTTCAGCACCAGTTCCATTGTCGCCTTGATCGCCTGGGTTGAGCGGTGATGAAGCAGAGCCAAAGGACATGGATGCCACTTGAATTCCGCGGCTTGAAGCGTTGTTGCCCCAATCAGTATTGGCGTTGTTGATGATCCATTGAATGCCGTTCAGCGAGGCCTGTGAGTTTGTACCACCTGAATCTGTGAGGACCTTCACATCGACGAGGTAGGCACCGGGAGCGGTTCCCATGTGAACCCGTGAAGCATCGCCAGTTCCAACGACTGAGCCAGCAACGTGCGTTCCATGCCCGTTTCCATCGTCAGGGTCTTGTGACCCGTCTGCGGCACCAGCAGAGGAGGTTGCATCGTATCCTGCAACCCATTTTTGGTCGTCATAGGATGTTGCGTCCTGGTCTGGTTCATCGTCCATGTCATCGAAATCATTGAGGGATTCGTGTTCGTTATCTACGCCGGTGTCAAGCACGGCGACAACAACGCCTTCACCGATGTAATCTCGTTCATAGGCGGTTTCGGTGTAAACCTCTGACGGTCTCGAACGAGCGGCTTTGGCTGCAACATCATTCATTGGAACCATGACGTTTTGCATCTCGATGACGACAACTCCGTAGGATGCGTAAATGTCCATCAAGGCGCTTACGGGGACTTTGTCAAGAGCGATTGAATCGATGTCATCAAGCACTTGGAACCAAGCGCCCCCTTCCTCGCCGACCCAGCCATGAGCTTCGAGGATGACACGCAGGGTTTCGATTTCGCTTTCTGTTGGGTGCCATGCATAATCGACGACAATGGCAACAGTTGCACGGCCGTCGTTACCGAGGATGGCAGTGGGGGAATCGGATTCGGCACCGGCCAGCACACGTTGCAATCGATCATCCATTCCGTTCCAGTCCAAGTCGGGGCCATAGGATTGCCACCACATTGGGGCTTCAGATGAGGGGCGTGCGCCACGATCGAGGTCACGAACAGGGCGCATGCAGAGGCTTTCTCCGCACATTAAGGGAGGGAGGCCGTCAACAAGGATTGGATCGGTGAAGGCTTCGTGACTTGGTTCAACAAGTTCGGTGGATGGCGTAGCGATTGCACCCAGATCTGCAACCAAAAAAACGGCGACAAGCATCAAGGAAACAAGGTGGGTCTTCTTCGAACCATGGTCCAACATCATCATCCACTCACCACAGGGTAAAGCCGCATGGTTTTGAGGCTATCCGTATTTTGTCCTCTCCCCAGCCCCTAAGGGGCTTGGGGAGGGCAATCATGGCCAATGGAGGTGTGATGGGTCAGCCGCACATTGCAAATGTGGTCCACCCTTTCGTTCAACCACAACCAATGGACCCTCACAATCGATGCAAACAGCAATGTCTGCAAGGTGTTCCATCCAAGCTTGGCGGGTTTCCGGTTCATCGGAGGAGGCACGTAATTTCAGCAGTGTTTCCTTTACTTTCCGAGGTGCTTCCAACCCCTTCGCAGCCCATGGGTCTTCAATTTCTGATAGGTCGGGCATGTGGGCTTTCATGCGGTTGAGGCGAGCCCGAACATCGCTCGAAGAAGTTGGCCCTCCATCCTCTACACCAAGCTCATACGGCCCACCCCGAGCCACCAATGGAAGAAGGAAATACGCCGCTAAAAATCCACCTAAGTGAGCCATGTGAGCCACATCGCTTGCCTGCTGCAAACCAAGCGTTTGGTAGGCTCTGGCCACTTCCAATGCAAAGTAGATCAAGGCAATGACATACACGGGCCAGCGGCGAATCAAAATCAGTGGGAAAGCCACTTCATCCCTTGGCCATCCTGCCAAGTACGCCCCGAACAACCCGAAAGCAGCCCCTGATGCCCCGAGCGAGGGCGTGACTGAATCGAAATTCATGACCCACCATGAGACCGATCCTCCAATCAGGCCGATCGCATACATGGCACTGAATCGCTTCATTCCGAGGCGTTGTTCAAGCGGTACACCAATCAAAGCGATGACCAAAATATTTCCAAGGACATGCAGAGGATCGAATGGATTGTGTAAAAACCCTGCAGAAATCAATGTGTGCAACCAAGCCAAATCAGCGGTCCGACCTGGAACGAGCCAGAAGTCCCCCCACATGTACCAACTGTCGGCACTAAGCCAAGCCTGCCGCACCCCCAAAAGATACACCACCTGCACGAGGTATGCCAAAAGCAGGCCAACGGTCAGTGATAAAGCGATTGAGGTGTTGTGGCGGATGGCGTAAAAAATCGGCCAACCAATGGCCGCAAACCAGAGCAGAAGCAATGCCCACTCTGCAATTCCGAACACCTCCAAGGCGATGGCCATGGCAGTTGGAGGCACCCCCGACTTTTGAGGTCATGGGGTAACTTTTGGCAGGGGAGCATTCATGTCGCCCCCCCGAGTGGGAAAATCATGGCAGAGGTCCTTTTGAGCATCAAAGGGGTTGAAGTCAGACGAGGCATGAGCGTCGTTCTATCCTCGTTCGGTTTAGAAGTCAACAGCGGCGACATCACCGTAATTCATGGTGCAAATGGCAGTGGGAAGTCCACAGTGATTGAGACAGCAGCACGTCTCCTCCCATTGGAGAAAGGTCAAGTCTCGCACCATCAACAGATGACAATGCATTCTGATGGAAGGCGAAAAAAACCAGTTAAACCGTTTGGATTAACCCTTCAAAGCAACGGAGTGATTGGCAGTGAAACCATCGAAAACCACCTTCGGACCGTGGCGGCACTTTCCGAAAAGGAAGTCGATCTCGCCCCACTTTTGCAATCGTACGACATCAAGCATCGCACCCAAGACATCATCGCTCACCTCTCCGGTGGACAACAACGCAAGGTGGCTGTTTTAGCAGGACTTTTGCCAGCAATGATCAGCAGGGAGCCGACCCTCGTGCTCCTTGACGAACCGGACGCTGGACTCGATGATGCAGCCATCACAACGTTGACGCAGCACATCGTTTCGCTTGCTTCAGCTGGCCATGGTTTCCTCATCGCCTCTCACAATCCATCCCTGCGTAAAATCGGAACAAGATTACACAACCTCACTGGGGAAGAACCCGGTGTTGAGAACAAAGCCAAACCTTGGGAAACTAAGGGCCAGCCAAAGCAAGCAAGGAATGTGTTGGTTCGCACGGGCCACAGGTACGCCTCATCAACGCACGCTGGATTGGCGCGCAATGGGCTTGCAGCGATGATGATTCTCGGATGCATGCTTGCGCTTGGCGACCCGTCCATTCTGCCGAGTGGATTATGGCTGACTGGAGGGATCTTGGCACCCGCCTTCGCCTCCGGCTTGGCCGGCGATCCTACATCGCACTTGATGCAAGAAGCTCGTGCCAATGATTGGTGGCGTTCCCAAGTCCAACGAACACCCAGTGCGTTGGGCCTTGGCGTGTTGATTGGTGGCATTGTAACGGCAGGTGCTTGCTACGTGTACATCAGCGAAATTGACATCATGCTGGTCCTCATTGGAGCCATGATTTGCGAAGCCACCATGAGCGGCGTGCGCTTCTTGCATGCTTCCACTCAGCGACTTGCCCGACCAAATGCTGTGTTCATTCGACTTCTCCTCCCAGCATTCATCCTCCCATGGGCCCTCATCGTAAGTTGGGCGGCCGGAAGATGACAACGCCCAAGTTCAAGAAGGGGAACTGAGGAGGTTTGTACATGGCAGGTCGAAGCGCAGAGGTCCTTCTCGGGCTCGGCTTTGCCGGCATCATGACGACCCTCTTTCTTGGATTCCAATGGGCACCAAGCGTCGCTATCGATGCGTTCGAATCGCCCGCTGCTCAGCGAATTTTCTATTGGCATGTCCCCGCTGCATGGGCAGCGTTCATTGCCTTCGCCGTTCTTTTCACCGGATCTACAATGTGGTTCTTCAATCGAAGCCCACTCGGATGGAGGTTGCATGTTGCAGGAGCCGAGGCAGGCTTAGCATGTGGTTTGATTGCCGTATGGTCTGGCTGCGTTTGGGGTGCAGCCGAATGGGGCACTCCATGGGATTGGACCGACGTTCGGCTGAACACCTTTGGCCTCCTTACTCTTCTTGCATTGTTTCTCGTTTTGGGAAGGCAATCTCAACCGGACGGAGTCGAGACTCGAGATACCTTCTCCACCTTCGGATTGTTTGGTTTCGTGCTTGTCCCCTTCACCTACATCGCCACACGAATCTGGGAAATACGCCACCCCGGGCCGGTTGTTGGGGCGGGGGATGATGGTGGTTCTCTTTCAGGCGACATGGCCATTGTGTTATTCATCGGTGCGCTGTCATTCACCATCTTCATCATCGGCCATATCCTCATCTCAATGCGAATTACAAGTCTTGAGCAGCGACTTGAGCAAGCACAACACCACATCGATGGAGGAAAGTGAATGGACGGAATGACATACCTAACGGTGGCTTATCTTGGCATGATTGCTGGCATCGCCATTTGGACGTGGACCGTGGTGAACCGATCTCGGACCATTGAAGCGAGGCTTGCGGCTGTTGAATCCAGCATGGGCATTCGCGCTTCTGAAGCGGATTCAATCAGCAAAGAACAGGAAAATTGAGTGCAAGAAAGGCCACAGGTTCAAGCCGAGAACCACGAGGGACAGGATAGGGGACCGTTATGGCTAAGAGTCTTGGAGGTGAATTCTGCTTGGTTTGTGGAGCGGATCCGCCACTCTACGGCGAGCGAATGTGCGAGCCTTGTTTACGAAAGCGGGTCAATCTCGTGAAAGTCCCTGAAAACATCCCTTGGGTCCGTTGCGCACGATGTGGAATCGTCGAAATTCAGGGCAAATGGGTCCAAATCTCAGAAGAAGAGATTTGGGATGAACTGATTCAACGCCACGTCCATTTCCACAAAGATGCTGAAGATGTCGGACTGGCCCTCGAAACGCGAACGGTCTCCGATCGCCACACGCTTTTGCACATTCAGGTCGAGGGCGTGATTGAAGATTTGCTGTTCCAAGAAGAACACACCATGCGCGCCAGAATGGCCAATGGCGTGTGCTTGACATGCACCCGACGTGCTGGGAATTATTTCGAAGCAACAGTGCAACTTCGTTCAACCGGGCGAAGGTTGAGTGAAGAAGAATTCACTTCCCTTCGAGCAACGTTGGACAAGGTGCTCGAGGACTTGGCGGATGATCCAATGTTTTTCATCACCTCCGAAGGACCCGTCACAGGCGGCTATGACATTGTTCTGGGAAGCAAAGGACTCGCTCGAACATGGGGGCGTCACCTCGTAACTGAATACGGCGGACAAGTGGCAGAATCGAACACGACCGCAGGTCGAAAAGACGGAATTGACGTCACTCGATTGACGCTCTTGTACCGCAAGCCGGGGTACGATATCGGTGATGTGCTCAGATGGAGAGACCACTACTGGCGCCCATCGACTTGGACCAAAGATGGAGCAATTATGAGCCGAATCGATCGACAAGAACGCACGGGCGCAAGTTGGCGTGATCTTGAATCTGCCAATGTGGTCACGCAAATGAATGATCACCTCGTGGTTGATTTGATCACACAAGACGATTCTGTTGGCGAATTCCTCGACCCAAGCACCTGGCAGATGACGCCCATACGATTGCCATGGGACCACGATCGCAACCGTCCACTCCGTGTAACAAAGGTGGACGGTGAATGGTTAGCCCTGCACCATCTTGGATGCGATGTTGAAGGAGGGAAATCAGATGAGTGAGACCTCCACGACCCCATCCACAACCCCGAGCTTGGTGGAACTGGCTCACGCATTGGACAATGAAGGCATGATCGGCTACACCCGTGCCTTTGTCCACGATTTCCGCCAAGGATTGAACCACGTTTCCTTGGAACGCTTTGACTGGATCAGCGAACTCGCCAACAAAAAATGGACAGGTATCCTCTGTCTTGGAATGGGTGGGTCTGCCGCTGGCGGTGATTTCCTTTCTGCGCTCGCTTCCTTCCAAGGTACGATTCCAGTTCAAGTCCAGCGAGATTACATTCTGCCTGCATGGTGGAATCCAACATGGTTGATTCTCGCCACATCGCACAGTGGCAACACTGAAGAAACGCTTGAAGCCACAGAAACAGCGCTCAAAGCAGGTGCGACCGTCGTAGCAATTTCGACTGGCGGCATTCTTGCTGGACTTCCGGAATTGTACACGAACTGTCACTTGGTTCCATCAATTGGAGGCCAACCACCTCGGACTGCGTTTGGACACATATTCAGCCGTCAATTAGGTCTCTTGCGTCAGCTCCGAGTGCTTCCAATGCCGCAGGACGGCGCTGACGAGGCAATGATGGAACGATTGCAACAAGCCATGGATGGATTTGACCTGCTAAAGGATCCGGAAGGCGACATTGCTCAATTGGCGATGTGCATGGTCGAACGACCCATTGCACTCTTGGGCCCGACCGAACTCACCCCCGTTCTGAACCGATTCAAAAATCAACTCAATGAAAACGCTGCAAGATTTGCAAGAGTGGGCATCGTGCCTGAGATGAACCACAACGAGAGTGTGGCGTGGGGGGGTGTTGGCGACGATCGCGACACATCTGGCATCGATCATGTGCTGCTTTTGTTGACATGGAAGGGCATGCATAACAGAGTTCAACGACGAATGGATTGGATGATTGCCCACGCAGCAACTGATTATGCCTGGAAATTAGAGGGCGAGGGAGCGACACTGCTCGAATCGATGCTTCACTTGTGCATTTTGACCGATTGGATTTCGCTGGCGCTGTCATTCTTACACGGGAAGGACCCTGCCTCGATTGGACCTATTTCTGCGCTTAAGGAGCACTTGAATTCTGTTGAGTGATCAGTACAGGGGCCCAAGAACAAGCCGTGGATCAGGATAGTCTCGCAGCGCTTGCTCACGGTCATCACGACGAACGACCCCCGGAAGATCCGGTGTCTTTGGCTCAATAAGCGACAATTGGAAGTGGACATGAGGCTCCCACCCACCGTTCTCATCCTTCGTGCCCATGGATGCAAGAAGGGCCCCCTTTTGCACAGGCTGGCCAACTTCTAAACCCTCGAGGCTTTCAGTGGAAAGGTGACCATACAAAGCCCAAACGGGCCGCACTGTGTGCTCGTTGTTTGCGGTAGGGGGCCACGAAAGTTGGTGCTCGACGACGATTGTTGGCCCGTACGAACCTGCTTCGTCATTGATGCCAAAGGAATGGACGACACCATCCGCAAATGAATGAACATCAGTCCCCGCTGGTGCCCCGATGTCAATGCCGACATGGAGGTCACGCTCACCACCAAACAATGGCGTCGTGTACATGCCTGGGCGGACCTCATCATATCGACCAATTTGATAGGCGTAGGGGCAATCCCATTCCGCTGGACCTCGTGTAAAATTGTACACCCAGTACGACTCAGGGAGGTTGACAACCTGAGCGAATGCAGTTGGGTGACCGGCCATGGGTTGTGGATTGGATGCTTTCATTTGATTGTTGGCCGAACAATGAAAACCTCAACCATGATGCTCGTGCATGCTCTTGACTGTGATGCTCTTGCTCATGGCGAGTTGCATGCCCGGTTATGCCCTTTGCAGGGTCCTCGACGGAAGCGCTGACCGAATGCGAAAGGCGTTGCTCACCCCTGCTTTGGGACTCCTTTTGATGTACGGTGTGGCTGGTGGATTGCTGTACTCAAATCTCTGGACATGGGGGTTGATGTCGGCATGTGTATTGCTGCTCAACGCGTTTGCACTTGCCCATATTCAGCAGAAAAATACCGACAAAAAGGAACTCACGCCTTGGCAGGCCCTTGAAGCGGCCATGCATGGCGAGATCAGCACCACTGAAGAGACGACTCTGAGTGAAGAAGCGAGCACCCAACGTTGGTTCCAAGACCATAGGAGGACGGGGTCATTTGCTCTTGCAGGCGTGATCGCGCTGAGTTGTTTGAGTCTCCCTTTTTTCCAATCCCTTCCTTTTGGCGTCGACTGGATCGGTTTTTCCATGTTGTCAGGTCAAATTCACGCGACTGGTACAATGAATTTACCTGGCACGAATGACGGCTTTTGGACCTATCCACCGGCATTCCCGGCAATGGCTGCGTGGCTACAAGGCAGCCTCGGCCTGTCATCTGGCCAAGCAGTCTTCCACCTCGGCCATTACAGCCTCTTCGCCCTCTTGCTTGGCATTGGTGGCGCTATGGACCGACAAGGCGCAGGCGCCCAAGCCATGATGGCGATGGGCCTCGGTGCTGGACTTTTTGCAAAGGTGTTTGATTCAGGCTATCCGACTGTGGCAAGCCAACTTGGTTTGGTGGTTGGCTTGTTGGTGCTCTTGAGACCATCCTCGACCCGCGGCAAGCATCATACTCGCGGCTTCATGCTCGCATTTGTTTGCGTTGCGCTGATTCATCCCACGGGCGCCATTTACCTCGGCATGCTCATGGGGGCGCATCTCTTGATTGGCCTTCGACTTGATGAGAAGCATGGCGCAAGCATTCAGAAACTACTGATGACAAGTGCCTTTCTCCTCACATCAGCCGCTGCAATCGCTCTGCTGGTCTTAGCCCCACGAATGCTCGAAGCGTCTGTGTTTGCAGAATACGGATGGCAAGGAGGTCGCCCTTTGCTGACCTACAATCTCTTGCTTTTGGTTGGTGGAATCTATGCTGCATGGCGGCTACGAAAATCAGTCGAAGGAATGCTCCTCGGTTCGTGGTTTGCAGGGCTTTGGCTGTTGAGCGGCATCCACCTTATCGAAGGTCTCGAACAGATTCCAATCCTTTCTCTGCTCTCATATGTGCTCTATTCAATGGGCTTGCATGCGTTCCACGTTCCATTGGCAGTGTTGTTCGCCCTTGTGTGGAGTGACAGTACGAACCTGACATCGGTTGAGCAAAAACGAGGGTTCGTTGGCGTTGGTTGGGACCCACATGTGCACAAATACATCACAACAGGACTAATGGTCGCCTTGATGGCAGGCGTGTTGGTTGGAAATGGTCTGCTGCTTCAAATCAGTGAGCATGATGAGCTGCGGCCAATTGCTCAAGGCGATGTAAAATTGATGGACGATGTTGATCAGTTACCGAAAGGCAGCATCGTTTATTCTGAGAACGCACAGTGGGGCTATGTGTTGGATGCTCCAACCCATGTTCAGTTTACCAGCGTCCCAACACTTGGCTTGGTCCAAATGGAAGATTCAATTCAATCCAAAGCAACATCTGCTGTTTTCGGCAACCAAATTGACATCATTCAAAGCCTGAACATCACACATGCGATCTCTTCCCCAATCGGAACCGTTGGCTGGTACCTTGGTGCTTCAGCGCACTGGTCAGTTATGGCCGAACATGACGGAAGCGCCCTCTGGGCATTTGATGCCAGTGGCCAAAGTCCCCAACATGGCTATGCCTCAACATCCCTAGAAACTTGCACAGAGGCGTGTGAGATTCGAGTGGACCCGTGGAGGGACCATCGATTTAGGGATCCATTTGGCCTCGGAGAGACACGACCTTTTCTCGAACAATCGAAATCGGCTTCGGTGATGATGACATCGCCAAACGAAATCGACCCCAACGGTACGGCATGCGTTGTCTTCGAAGCTGTCGGCGATCTTGAGGGCGTAACGTTCATTCTCAACGGCGATGAAGGCATGTCCTCCACGCAAGGAGAAGTTTCAGCAGGTTGGCATTCGGAATGCTTTGTTTCGACAGGCATCGAATCGACTGAATTCGCGCTCGACATCTCATGGGATGGAGAACAGAAACCTGCGCAACGGTGGCTCAACCCCCTCGGCATCTCTGGGCGAAGTGATGCACTTCTAGATTCCACTGGAATTCGACTCCATTGGCTCGAATTCAAGCCTTAAGCGGGATTTTAAGCGAAGCGGTGAAAACCACGTGGCGCCAGCAACCACCATGAAGCGCGTCATGGTGTTGCTTCCAACCTTGGATGAGGTTGAGGGAATTGCCGAAGTGGTCCCTCGTATTCCGACGGAGCAACTCTATGACCTCGGATGGCAGGTTGAAGCACTCGTGATTGACGGCGGGAGTGATGACGGGACAATTGAAGTCGCTGCATCGCTTGGTTGTTCCACTGTTCGCCAACATGGAAAGGGGAAAGGTGCTGCAATGCGCCATGGATTCTCGCTCTTTCTCGAGGGGAAATACGATTCACTTGTGATGCTTGATGCAGATGGAACCTACCATCCCGAAGAGATCCCAACCTTCCTCAATGGGTTGCAAACCGCTGACGTGGTTATTGGTGACCGACTCAAAGGAGCGATGGACCCGGACGCAATGACGAGAACCAACTATTTTGGAAATCACCTGCTCACATGGTGCGCCGTGGCCTTGTATGGCGTACCAATGCACGACCTATGCTCAGGGTACTGGGCCTTCTCCCGAAGATCGATTAGCCTCTTGAAACTGAATTCGATGCGGTTCGAAATCGAGGCCGAGATGTACACTGCGTGCACACTTGAGCAACTCGAGATGGCGCATGTACCGATTCGATACTCACGACGGCTCGGGGAAGCGAAACTTGGTTCGGTCAAGGATGGATGGAATATTTTGCGCAAATTGATGGTTCGGCGAATCTTTCGAGCGCCCCCGCAATCCTCACTCGGCCAAGGAAACCTCAACATTGAATGACCGAGAAGACTCAAAGCACACCGCACTGAGGCGTATCCATGCAGCATCACAACACCGTCGTCCTTGGGGCATCGGGATTGGTTGGACAAAGGATGCAGCAAAGGCTTGCAAACCACCCATGGTTTCGTCTTGCGGCCGTTGTGGGAAGTGTACGAACGGCTGGAAAAACGCTGGATTTCATTGAGTGGAACCTCCAAGAAGCACGCCCAAAACTCCCGAACCTCACCGTACTTAGCGCAGAAGATGAACACCTCGTGGAACGTCTCAAGGAAGAGAACATCACCGTCGCCTTTTCATGCCTGCCCGCTTCAATCGCCGACCCGTTGGAACTCATGCTCGCCTCATCAGGCATTGCTGTTTTTTCCAACGCCAGTGCGTTCCGACGGTGCGATGGTGTGCCCCTTGTCATTCCAGACGTCAATCCCACTCATCTCGATCAATTTGATGCAGCCGATTACACCTTGGCATGCGCTACCAACTGTACCTTGATCCCCCTGGCAGTGCCGGTCGCCGCACTCTCTCAAGAGTTTGGAATCACGCATGTGAGCATGAACAGCGAACAAGCGCTTTCGGGTGCAGGGTACGAACTCGTGTTGAGTCAAACGGCACTCGCTGGTGAGCATTCTTCAGAAATTGAAGGCGAGGCAGAAAAAACGGCAGCAGAACTGCTTCATGTTCTCGGCGAGGCAGTTGAAGGGCGACGTACGGGCGGTAGTCTACCAGCAGTTCAGCGAATTCACCCTGCCTTTAGCGAGTCAAAAAAACACGTCAACGCTGCCTCTTTCGAGGTTGATGTGAACTGTAAGCGAGTGACCCGCATCGATGGACATCAAATTTTTGCCACCGTTCGCCTCAAGCATGAGGCCACAGAAGACGAAGTGCTTTCATGCTTCCAAAAATGGTCACCTTCGCCATCGCTGCAAATCTGCCCAAGCGCACCAAAACAAAGCATGCACCTCGTCAACAAAATCGATGTGGATGCCCACTTATGGTCAGATGGCGTACTCTTTTCGAGCCAACCGAACCCCAGTAAAGACCTGAAAGCCGGAATGGCCGTGGTGGTTGGCTCCGTCGTGATGATCAATCCAACCACGGTTGAATTCTCAGCGTATTCCCACAACACGGTCCGTGGAGCGGCGGGTGGAACCATGTTGCTTGCTGAGCAAGCCTACACTGAACGAAGGCTTCCGAAACAGCAGTAGGCATAAAGGCGTACAGCGCCACGAAGGAACCGGTGCGGACATGGGTATTACGGCAATGATTCCCGATATGACCATTGGTCAACTCAAGAATGAGGCCGATGCTCGTTGGGGTGAAATATGGGACCCTCATGCTGCTCGAATGACGCTTTTGCTCATGTGCCCTCGAAAGGAACGCAAGTTGATGGAGTTGCACGGCGACATGATTGAACACGGCCAACCCGTTGTCACATCGTTTCACCGACCAAGAGCCGGTGCTCAGTTGCTCGAAGACCAGGGCTTTGACCCTCGAAGTGCATCCTTCCAATTCGTCGATATTGCGAGTCCTGACCTCGGACCATGGATGCAGCACCTTGTGACAAGTGAAGGGTGGCTAAGGGGCTCAATCGAAGTCATGCCGCTTCCATACTCAATCGACCATCCATCGCAACGGGGTTTTGAAAATCAGCGCATCATCTGCTTCCGCCACCCATCGATTGCTGCGTTGGAAAAGTACTACCTCCCCTTCCCGCCTCACGACATCCCCGGCAAGTGCTTTGTCAGCCTCCCTCGAAGGCAAGCTGCTGAGTTGGCACGTCAACAGGCAGAAGTTCTCGGCGTCGGCCGTTTGGAAAAGAAAGTGACCGTCAGTGAAGCAACGCCCGAAGAGCTTCCTGTTGTTGCTGAACAAGTTGAGGAGGAAAGCATGGATGCGATGATGGATGCCTTCTCAACCGATTTGATTGCTGGCATTGTTGCAGCGTCCGAAACCAAACCTGAATCCCCCGCCCCAACGCACGAAAGACCTGTTGAGTCAGAACCTGGTCCAAGCGAACCTGTTGCTGCTCCAGAGCATGTCTTTGTCCCATTACCGCCCGGCGCGGATCAACAATCCGAACCAGCCCCCGTCCCAGCATCTGCACCCGATGTCCAACCTGCGACCATCGATACGCAAAATGTCCCAGTGCCAGAGGTTGTCGAAGAGGCTGGCGAGCCGATGAGTGACATTGAAATCGAGTTCCGAGAATTGGTCAACGGTTTGCTCGCCGCTGGCGTGGATCCTTCCGACATGATGGACGACCCACGTTGGGAAAACATCAACGAACGAGCAACTGCGGTTGGGTTTGAAACGTGGCCAGTGTTCCTTGAACTCGCAACGATGGAATGACAAGATTCAAGACGGCTCGACCCAACCAAGAACTGGAGGCACAACCATGGGATTCTGTATCAGCTGTGGACAACAACACCAAGACGGTATTCGGTTCTGCCGATTTTGTGGCAACCAACAACCTGGCGAACAGTTGCTGATGCGACTTCGCCAAGAGGCTGAACAAATTCATTACATGCGTCTTCAGATGCAAGCAGCTCAGCAACAATACGCTGCAAACAACCAGTATCAACAGCAACCACCCCGCTGGTGAACGGCATGCGGCCGAAGCACTTGGCCATTGAATTGTCCAAACTCAAGCCCCATCCATGTCAATCAGTTGAACTCGAACAGTACGCTACAGAAGGCGACCTAGCGGCATATTGGATGCTTGGTGTCGATCAAGTGGACGAGGTTTATGGAAAGCACATCCTTGACTTGGCTGCTGGCAACGGCGTACTCGGTCTTGCCACCATGCTTCTCGGCGCTTCGAAGGTCACCCTTGTCGAAGCGGATGAGCAAGCCATCGATGTGGCAGAGGCCAACATCAAGCGTACGCAGGCGAAGGTCGAAGGGCGGGCGAACGTCATTCAAGCCATGATTGGCAGTGATTCGATTGAACTTGACCAGCCAATCGATCTTGTGGTGATGAACCCCCCGTGGGGCGTGCAGACGGCACGGGCTGACCGTCCATTGCTTGAGTTTGCATTCTCCCTTGGCGCCGATGCGGTGCATATTCTTCACAGTGCGAAAGCAAAACACGTCCATGCCATCGCACGAGATCACGGCTATGATGGAGAAATCATGTTGGAAACAGAGTTCAGGCTGCCACCAACCTACGCCCACCATAGCAAAGGAAAGGCGACCACACCGGTTCGCTGTTGGCGTTTTCACCGCCCGGGCGATGCAAAATTAATCATTGACGAAAATGAAGAGGCGTGAAACCTCGTATGAGGGGTTGAAAAGGGGACAACCCGCCCGTTCAAACAAGCGAAACAACATGCGACCCACCTCGGGCCATGTTTGCACAAGGAATGAATCACATGACGCCGAGCCTCGTCACCCCAGGAATGAATGTATCCAGCACCGCAGATTGCGAAGCTGGAGAAGGAACAATCGAAGTCGACGGCCGCATTGTTGCAACCGCCGTTGGCGCATTTTCAATCAATGACGGAATCGGAACGGTCGTAGCATCAAAGCCAATTGTGACACCCGAAATCGGTGACACCGTTCTTTGTGA
The DNA here is from genome assembly GCA_009887095.1 of Candidatus Poseidoniales archaeon. GTDB lineage: Archaea > Thermoplasmatota > Poseidoniia > Poseidoniales > Poseidoniaceae > MGIIa-L1. The sequence continues at coordinate 13,192 of QXYC01000026.1, read as the reverse complement.
AGTTGTCAAACTCAATGAGAAAAATGGTGAAGCACAAGTCATTTGCGTTGAAGGGAAGCCTGGAAGTGTCCTTCCAGAACACCTCTACGGACAATTCCACGTGACCAACATCGTCGACCGCTACATGCACCAGACCGCAGACGCAGTGCGACGCCGCGACGTCTGCCGTGCCGAAGTCAAGGAAACCTCTCCTGTTCTCCGCATCTCGTTCAGAGATCGAGACGACTGTGGCGTGCTCCATGCCATCTGCCCACCTTGTGGCGACACCTTGCTCCCACACCTCGATGGTGACTGGAACGTTCAATGCCCTTCATGTGGATTCCAATCCTACCGTGCCCTTGCGGACAACTACGGTGCTGGATGGGCAGAACTTGAACAAGGCGCAAGCGCCCTCAACAATGCAGGAAAGCGCTGGGGTGCAGCAGCAGAAGCAATGTTCGGTAAAGGGCCTGCAGGCCGAGCCACATTCATCGCAGCCGACGTCCGAGAGGATGGACGGGAGCGCACCTACTTCCGATTCGAAGGCGAAAGCGGTGGAAAAGGTCGCCGACCTCGAAACGCCCCTGGCTGCCGATTGTTTGTCGGTGGATTGCCACGAGAAGTTGGAACTGAAGAACTCAGAGCACTCTTTGCCGAGCATGGCGACATGACCGATTGCATCGTCCTCACAGACGATAACGGTGTGAACCGTGGATTTGGATTCGTCACCTACAGCGAGAAGGCCCAAGCTGACGCAGCAATTGCCAAGTTGGATGGCCACAAAATCAACGGTCGGAAGATCGGCGTTCGTGATGCTGACAGCGACGACAAGAAGAGCAAGCGAGGAAAGCGCAAGGATCCAGAAGGACTCAAACTTTACGTTGGTAACCTGCCATTCAAGGCAACTGAAGAGCAACTCAAAGCCATCTTTGAGGGTGTTGCAACCGTTAATGAATTGGTGATGGCAACCGACAACGCAGGTAAGCCCAAGGGATTCGCTTTCGCTTTCGTCAAGGAAACGGATCAAGGTGAGGCAATCGTCGCAAAACTCAACGGCACAGAACTGTTAGGCCGCAAAATCAAGGTCGATGTTTCGCAGGGCGGCAAGAAGGGTGGCAAAGGTGGAAAACCCAACCAATCCGCCGGAAAATCCAACCGTGAAATCCAAGCGATGCGGGAAGAGGAAGAGGATGGCAAGAAGCGCCGCCGACGCCGAGGCCCCAAGAAGGATTGAAGTCCACCTCTGATGAGTTGGTCAATATGGTCGAACAACAAGAGCCTGCTTGGCTTGTCATCGATGGCTATGAGGATGAGCCTGCAGCATTCGGGGTCCCACCGTATGTTGGGTTCCATATTCGCTACCTTTGTGGCGTGCTTGAACAAGCCAAGATCCCGTATGAATACACAACGATTGACGCATGGCGCATGTACCTCAAGCAAGCAGGAGAAGACGCTGTTCGAACGCGTCTGAGCAGCATTGCAGGTTTGGCATGCGTCGCTGGTGCTGTTGTTCCAGGGCGTTACCTTCGAGGAACCCCCATCTCCCTCAAAGAAACTCGAGAAATCATACGAAGCCTTCCCTCTTCGACACCGGCCTTGTTCGGTGGTTGGGCCATCCGTGGCTGGCGTCAACAAGGTTGGGCACCGCTTCAAGCCAACCTGTTTCTCGCCTTACAAGACACCGATGCCACATTGCACGCTTACCTCAAGACTGGCGCATGGTCCCATCAGCGAAGATCGGCTGAGCAGTGGACCGAATGGGCCCAAGCAGGTGCTGGAAGCAAAGCCGTGACAAGCCATCCGGACCTCGGAAATGAGGCAAAACCAGGCCCTCTGACCTATGAAGTCGAAGTCTACCAAGGCTGTGTACGCTACAAGCGTGGGTGTAAGTTCTGCATCGAGCCAAAGAAAGGCGTACCCATCTGGCGAACACCTGAAGACATCATCGAAGAAGTCCGATTGGCTCATGATGCGGGCGTACAACATGTTCGCTTAGGGGGCATGACGGACACCTACACCTACATGGCAGATGGTGTTCGGGAACTGGAATACCCAATTCCAAACCCGGAACCGATTGCTCGACTCCTCTATGGGCTGCGTGACGATGAACGTCTTGGCATCCTTCACACTGACAACGGCAATCCATCCATCATTGCAGAAAACCTTGAACCGTCTGAGGAAATCACCAAAACCCTCGTTGAAACGCTTTCTGATGGCGCTGTGCTTTCGTTTGGCCTCGAATCCGCAGACCCATCCGTCCACGAAGCAAATTGGCTGAATTGCGACCCTGCTCAGTTGAAGACGGCCATTCGCCTCATCAACAAATATGGGAAAACCCGAGGCAAGCGAGGGTTGCCAAAGCTGTTACCTGGACTCAATTTCATTGCAGGACTCAATGGAGAAACTGAAGCGAGTTATCAATTAAACCTCGATTTACTCCATGAAATCAGGAGAGAGGGGTTGCTTTTGCGCAGGATCAACATCCGGCAAGTCGAAGGTGAAGGCTTCCAAGAGATCCCACAAAAGGCATTTAACACGTTCAAAACCAATGTCCGAGACACCATCGATGGTCCTCTTTTGCAAGAATTATTCCCCTTGGGTAGTAAATTATCCAATGTGCATTGGGAGACGCATGACGGACGAACAAGGCTCCCAGCACACATGGAAGATGCGCACACTGCGGAGCAATGTCGAGGGAAAGCGGGCATTACCTTCGGACGTCAAATCGGGGCATATCCAATCCTTGTTGGCGTCGAATACCACATTCCATTGGAAACTTCTTCTGACATCATTGTCACTGGCCACGGAGCACGATCGATTACGGGCGTTGAGACAAACTTCAACCATCTTACGGTCACTCAGAAACAACTTGAATCCATTCCGGGAATTGGCGAAAAAACGGCATGGAAGTTGATTAGTCAGCGTGCTAAGCGCCGATCGAAAGGAAAAGAAGCCTTTGAGGAAGCTGAATCTTGGTTTAATGCATCCTCTGCCGATTGGAAGGATACGTACGCCGTCCATTTTTCTGAGTGATTCAATTTGCATAATATTCAACTCGGGATGAATAAAAGCCCGTGAGGACATCCATGGCAGCAATCAATGTAGGACGCTTCGTTGCGACTCGGCGAGAGGAGGAGGCGTGAGTCACCTCGGCAACGTACACCCTTCACACCTGAGATCAGGCGCAACCCCGGGCCGTCAGCCGCAGGAAGTGATTCGCATAGAATCATGTAATGCACCCAACATGGGCACTGCATGGACACTGTTGAGGCATTGATTGTGGCCGCTCAAACCCTCTCGTCAAAGTGCGATCAGGCCATCAAGGGAATCGAGAAAAACTCCGAAGTTGCTCATGCAACGAACCCTTTGGATTACGCATGGCCACATCACGTACAGTACCTCGAGCTGTGGGGGGGACTCGGCGCTCGAGTTCTGCTTCTGGGCATGAACCCAGGGCCGTGGGGCATGGCACAAACCGGCGTTCCATTTGGCGCCACTGACGTCGCACAGAAGTTCTTGGCCATCCAATCCCGTGACCTCGTGACGCCATCCAATGCACACCCAAAGCGACCCATTGAAGGGATGGCCCTCGAGCGACAGGAAGTTTCAGGCACTCGTTTGTGGAACCTTATGGAGCAACACTATGGCACAGCAACAGCTACATTCGGGCGAATTTTTGTTGTCAATCATTGCCCGCTGCTTTTGCTTGGAGAACGAGGCCAAAACATCACGCCGAACAAAGTACCAAAATCAATCATCGAGCCTGTGCTTGATGCTTGCGATGATCACTTGAGAGCGGTGGTTGACATCATGGGCATCACGCACATCATTGGGGTCGGAAAATACGCAGAACAGCGGGCTCGTGCTGCATTCAACGCACCAAAAAAAGGCACAGGGCTCACAGCATCGGGGCGAACCATCACCATTGATACATGTTGGCACCCAAGCCCTGCAAGCCCATTGGCCAACAAAAATGACGGTGCGGATTGGCGTGCAAATGTCGTGGCCTGCCTTGAGCGAAATGGTTGCTAACCTTCATGCAAAACCGGCGAACCATTCAAGTGCTTAATGCAACACTTGCTGTGCATGGCAGAACTGCAGATGGCCTGGGAACGACAACCCAACGACCGACAATGGAAACAACCTGAGGGCGAAGATCCCCGCACTCTTTACCAAATGATGATGACCAGCGTAGAGCGCTTTGGCTCGAACCAATGCTTTGGATACATCCCGGAAAAGGGCATGCCCCGAACCCACATCACCTACGACGAATTTGGAAGCCTTTCAACAGCAGTCGGTCAACGACTTGCTGATCTTGGCGTTTCAACTGGCGACCGAGTGGCACTCATCCTCGACAACAGCGTAGAATGGGCATCCCTTGCCTACGGAGCAAACGCTATCGGCGCTGCTTACACTGCTATGTACACTCATCAGCATGGTGCTGAGTGGGCTTACATTCTCGCTGATTCGACCCCTTCTCTTCTTGCAGTTGCAAACACAGGTGTGCTCGACAAACTTGTTGAACACATGCCGAAAGAAGCAAGCGGATGGCCGAGCGCTGGAATTCTTTTGATGGGCGAAGACCCAGCAAATGAACTGCCGCCAGAAGGCATCCCTGTCCACGGATGGACTGAATTTGTGGCGCTTGGACGAAAGTCCGAGAACACCTTTGAAGTTGCAGACGACCCATTCGCCCTCAACACCCTGATCTACACATCAGGAACCACAGGCAACCCAAAGGGTGTCATGCTCAGCAATTGGAACACACTTTCCAACATCCTGTGTGTTCAATCTGCATTCAAGGTCTACGTCGGCGATAAGAACGCTGCGTTCCTCCCTTGGGCCCACTCCTTTGGAAGCACCTTCGATTTGCATTGGATGATCCGCTGTGGCGTTCACATTAACCTCATCTCCGATCTCACTCGCATCGCCGATGAATGCATCGAAATCAAGCCGGCAGTCCTTCTCGCAGTGCCACGTGTTTGGAACAAATTCTACGACCGTGTCAACAGTCAGTTTGCTTCGTCTCCAGTCAAGCGATTCCTGTCTGGAAAGGCACGTAAGCACGCACAAAAGCGTATTGCCAAGGCCGGCGTTGAATGTGACGCTGTTCCTGCAAAAGGCGTCCTCGACAAATTCTATGACAAGCTCATCTGGTCCAAAGTACGAGCCCGATTTGGTGGAAACATCCGCTTCTGCATGTCAGGTGCGGCTGCGCTTTCACCCGATGTCGCCGAATTCATCCAAATGGTTGGATTCAGTTGCTACGAAGGCTACGGACTTACGGAGACCTCCCCGCTTGTCGCTGCAAACGGATGGGCAGGACCCGGCACCTCGAAACTTCGCTGTGTTGGTTTGGTCGCCAATGGCGTGAGCGTCACCATCGACACAGATGCTTGGGACGATCCAGCTCGACCTGAAGAAGGTGAAATCATCGTTCACGGTCCAAACGTCATGATGGGCTACTGGAACAATGAGAAGGCTACGAAGGAAGTGATCATCGAACCTGGCGTCTTCCGAACGGGTGACCTTGGAAAACTCTCTTCCGACGGCTACCTTTCAATCACCGGGCGTGTGAAGAGTCAGTTCAAACTGGAAAATGGAAAGTATGTATCGCCTGCACCACTTGAAGAGAACGTCAAACTCTCGCCATTTGTCGAACAAGCAGTTCTGGACGGGCGAAACATGCTCCGGACCTTCCTTGTGGTCCACCCGAACATGGAGAACCTCAAGCCTGCGTTGAAATCCGCAGGCGTCGATGTATCCGGCTCGAATGCAGACATCTGCGCACGACCTGAGGTCAACGCTTGGTTGCTGAACGAGTTGAAGACAAACAGCATGAAGGCTCCAGTTTGGAAGGGCTACGAAGTCGCAGCAACCCTCATCTTGGATCCAGTTGAGTGGACCACAGACAACGACATGCTCACCCCTTCGATGAAGGTCAAGCTACGAAACTTGTTGACCCTCCACGAAGAAGCGATCAAGGCCATTTGAGACCGCTTCTGTTGAAGAAGGCGGAACTACCGCTTTCGCGCCATAGAGGTTCAATTTGTCCCGCATTCCGGTTGTCCGGCGATTATATTATAACCTGTCATGTCAACTCGGCACCATGATTGCTACAGAAAAGGACAAGCGTTCGAATCTGAGCATCGACCTTTCAAAGCCAAGAAAGGCCCCTCCTCTGCTCCCACGAATCATGCAAAAACCGATGTGTGTCGGCGCTGTTGTCGGCCTCGTGGTTGGAACACTCAACTGGGCCATACTCAGCATCCCATTGTACCTCAGCGCCCCCGCTGGTGTCTTGCTGGGCATCGCTGTCTGCATCGTAGCATCACCGGGCATGCGGCACCAACTCGCAGAACAGAAGCGGATTGACAACGAATACAAACGTTCACTCAAGCGACGAAGAGGTCGTTCTGGAGCCTTCACTCAGTTCGATTGAATTCCCCTTCCTCATTCCTCTTCCTCACTCATCTTCCTCACGCAAAGAACGATCGAAGTCCCACTGGCTGAGGTCATGGCCATCCACCTTTTGGAACCCACAATGAACGATGAATGGTGATTTGCGCAGGGCCTTGTTGAGAACATGGGCACGAAGTTCGAGCCCTTCCTGCTGCATTGCCTTGGTGATCTCACGGGTCGATGCGGGCCCGTTTTGCCTCAACCAACCAACAATCCAGTCCGCTTCTCGCAACGTTCGTTGGCGTTCAGGCGTCCATCGCTTCCGCCTCATGGGACCTACAAATTGGCGATGGTGAATAAACCACACCAAGAGATACCACACCCTTTGACCTGCCATTCAGTTTATGAGGGGTGCACAGAGGCGCATAAACGGGGAGAACATGGCACGCCAACTCATCAACATCGAAGGGGTCGACCGAAGTTTTGGTCCAGTTGATGTGCTGGTCGACATTAACCTCCTTGTTCAAGACGGCGATCGCATCGGTATTGTCGGCCACAACGGGGCAGGAAAAACCACGCTCCTCAACACCATCAGTGAACAATCGCAGGATGTCGGTGAAATCGACTATGCACCTGGTATTCGCATTGCCTACCTTACGCAGATCAGGGACATCGACTCTGATTCGACCATCGAGGAAGAACTGGGGCGAAAGGGGCGCCAATTTCAGGAGTTAGAGGAAGAAATTGCCTCGATCGAAGCACAAATGGTTGACCCTGCATTCTATGATGGCGATTGGGAAGGGGTGATGGAACGTTACAGTGAACTTCAACAAACGCTCGGTGCAAGCGGTGGCGGCAACGTCGCAAGCATTGCAAAAGCTACCCTCGCACGGCTTGGCTTGGATAAGCATCCAATGGACATGAAAGTCAACAAACTCTCAGGTGGTGAAAAGGCGAAATTGGCCCTCGCTCGGCAACTTGTCGGACTCGCTGGCGTCGATGTCATGTTCCTTGACGAACCGACCAACCACTTGGACATTGAAACGACTGAATGGCTTGAGGCTTTTCTCAAGGATTTCAAAGGGGCACAACTCATCGTTTCTCACGATCGGTATTTCCTCGACCAAGTGTGCACCCGCATTGTCGAAGTGGACAACCTTCGAGCGTGGCCTTGGAAGGGCAACTACAGTCAATTTCTTCGTCAGAAAGTGGCTACTGAAGCCGCTCTTGGCGATATGATTCACACGGTCGAGAAGAAAATTGCTGCGACCACAGGCGCACTCAAGCAAATGAAGCGAGCCAACAAATATGACAAGTCAATTTCAGCCAAACAGAAAATGATTGAGCGCATGCAACAGGAACTCAAAGCCCTGCGAGCACGGGTTCCAAAGAAGCGGAAGCCACTGATCCTCAAACTCGAAGCGACCGACAAGGCGAGCATGGACGTGCTTCAGTTGGATGGTGCAACAAAAACCTTCGAAGGTCTCAAGCGACCAATCCTCAACAACCAAGACTTGGAAGTTCGCAAGGGCGATCGAATCGGCATTGTTGGCGGAAACGGCCAAGGAAAAACCACTCTCTTGAAAATCATCAACGGTGATGAGAAACTCACAAGCGGCGTTCGAGACCTTGCACCAGGAGCTGAAATCGGCTACTTCCACCAAGATCACGCAACGCTTGATTTCAACCTCAACCCAGTAGAACAAATTCAAAAATTGCGTCCTGATTTCGGATATGGCGACATCCGTGCTGCGCTCGGGCGCTTCCAATTCTCAGGCGACCAAGTCACCACCAAACTTTCACAACTGTCTGGTGGTGAACGAGCGCGAGTCGCTTTGCTCAAATTATTGCTTGAAGAAAACAACCTCTTGCTGATGGACGAACCAACCAATCACTTGGACATGGATTCAAAGGACACCCTCGAGGAGGCCCTGATTGGTTACGAGGGCTCGCTCATCACCGTATCCCACGACCGATGGTTCCTTGACCAAGTCGTCAACCGAATTTGGGAATTAGAAGATGGAATTGTCACCGTCTACTACGGAAACTACACCGATTACATCCGTGCAAAGAAGGGACTACCTCCGTTGGCAGAGGATGAAGTCTCCGATGTCTGATTTCTTCGTGCATCATTTGCGTGGAAGCAAACATTGATACCCGCTTCCGACGAGAGGTAAGCAATGAATGCTCGCTGGCTGGTATCCTTTGTCTTGTTCTTTTTCATAGCCCAAGCCACCTCACCAATGGCTCAAACAGCCCTTCAGGACACTCCAACCGGCATGCAAGTAGCAGCCCAGTCAACATGGGTCTGGGACGTCAATGTCGAAGTCAGCGGAGGCGCTGAGGCGCTTGATATCGCCTCGCTTGGCAACGGTTACGCCCTTATTGTTTCACACGATGGAGAAGGCACCGTTGGCAACCACACATGGACCAACGAAATCGCTGGTGGAAAAGTTGTGATCGTCGAACATGATGGCACGATTCGTTCCGATAGCAACCTTGCAGGCGAGCCCGTGATGCAAGCTGCTCACACTGATGGATTGGTCATCATTGCCCATACCAACACAGGCATCATGCTCGAAGCCATCGATACGCTTGGTGTACGAGAGGAGATGATTGGAATCGCCTCAAGCAGTGCAAGTTCATTGAATGTGCATGCCTTGACCTCCAATCAAGACAGCGCCTTCTTCACTGTTAGTTGCCCGACTGACCAAGGGCTTGTTACCCTTTCAGGGATTGATTGCACGCTTGCGAACGGCCGCCAGCGCATGATCACCATGGAATGGGACCTCCAAGCCAACACCACCTCGATTGAGGCGACCGCAGAATGGTTCACGCCACTTTCAAACGGCCTTGAAATTGGGGGCGAAAATGGCGCCATGACTGAAGTCCTTGGACCAAATCCTGAATGCACACACGCACTCTATGCCACTTCAACCACCCTCTTCAGCGCAGGCAACGCACATTGCGATGAACGAGATCACAACACAGCAAGCAACGCCATCTCGCTCCTTGGAACAACAGTCGCATGGTCGACGGGTGAAGTCGAAGCAAGCGCTGCACATGTCTATGCGGCGAGGAATCTTTCCACCGGAATTGATGCCTTCGATGCGCAATGGAACGGCATCAAGGATTGCTCGATTGGCCTGCTTGCTGATGCAAGTCTCCGTGTGTTCAACCATCAATCGGCCATGCTCGTCGAAGGGTGGAACACCGGTGGAAGCTCACCATGTGACTTTGTTTCGTTCAATGCGACAAGTGGCGCATCGAACTCCGTCGAGTTTTCGGGCTTGGACACTAACATGGTGGTGCTCGGCTCAACTGATTTTTCATCTTCCTTCGCGGTGATGTCCACGCGTGAGATTCTCTCGATGGCTGCGACAAGTACACCCGATGTTGGCTTTGCTGCGGTTTGCCACACCGGCACGTTGGCCAGCAACGGTCAAGCGCTTGTTTCTGGTGGCCAAAACGAACAAATTAGCATTATTGCTTGGAATCAAGACACCGTCGACAACGTCACGACCCACGATGTGAACGCAGGTTGCCCTCAAGCAATTGCAACAAATGCTGGAAGCTTTGCGTTGTTGCAAAACGATGGAGCGTTGCAGACCTTGTCGATCTTTTCAGATGATTATGACGGTGATGGATTTGGTGCGACCCAAGACGCATTCCCCGCCGATGGCAATCAGTGGAGCGACCAAGATGCTGACGGATTCGGCGACAACGGCGGTTTTGCCACGAGCGATGATTGCCCCTACACACCGGGAACCTCGACCGCTGGCCGTCAAGGCTGTGGCGACATTGATGGTGACGCATGGGCTGATGACTCCGATGCATTCCCTCACGACGCTACCCAGTGGGCAGACGAAGACGGCGATGGATTTGGTGATGAATCGACTGGCAATTTCGCAGATGATTGCCCTGATGTAGCAGGCACTTCCAACCGGGATGCCTACGGCTGCTTGGACAACGATTTCGACGGATTCAGCAACACAGGTGATGCCTATCCAAACGACCCAAGCCAGTGGGCAGACTCCGATGGAGATGGTTACGGCGATAACCCATCCGGGATCGAAGGTGACAACTGCCCAACGACCAGCGGTAACAGCACAGAAGGTTTGCTTGGCTGCGTCGACATGGACGGCGATGGGTTTGCCGATCTTGTGGATGCACTTCCAGACGAAATCACTCAATGGAACGATTTGGATGGCGATGGCTATGGTGATAACAGCCTCGGTATTGACTACGATGAATTCACATTCGATCCAACACAGTCGTCCGATTTGGATGGCGATGGCTACGGTGATAACATTGGTGGCACACGCGGGGATGCCTGTATGACGGTTCCCGGCAACTCGACCGAAGACCGGTACGGCTGCACCGACAGCGATGGCGACGGATGGTCGGATGCAGGCGATGGATTCCCTGCCGACAAACTCCGCTGGCTTGATACCGACAACGACGGATACGAAGACAGCGCTGATGCGTTCCCTTACGACCCCTCACAGCACCTCGATTCGGACGGCGATGGATTTGGCGACAACTCCTTTGGCTCGAATGCAGATCGATTCCCAATGGATGATTCCCAATGGTATGACATCGACGGTGATGGTTACGGTGACAATCCAGCAGGCAACAATTACGATGCCTTCCTCGCAGAACCAAGCCAGTGGTTAGACATTGACAACGACGGGTGTGGCGACAATCCGTTTGGACGAAATGCGGATGCCTTCCCAAACGATCCAACCCAATGCAAAGATGAAGACGGCGATGGATTTGGTGACAACCAATCTGGCAACAATGCAGACCCGTCGTTGTTTGACAGGGACAACGATGGTTACAATGACAGCATCGATGTCTTGCCAGACTATGCATCTCCGGGCGACCTTGATGGTGACAAAACACTTGATGCAGACGATGCATTCCCTGATGATCCACTCGAACAGAAGGACTTCGATAACGATGGTATTGGCGACTATGCGGATCCCGATGATGACAACGATGGGTTCCTCGACGATGCAGAACGCAACGCAGGAACAGACCCGTACGACTCGGACTCAAAGCCGATTGACAGTTTCGAAATCATCGTCCCCGGCACGCAAATCGGTCTTGGGGCGTGGGACCTTATCGGCATCCTCGTTGGTGTGCCCCTCTCGCTTTGGATCGGTCTTGGCATCGTGACTCGAGGCGGACGAGCCAAGCGGTTTGAAACCTCTCTGAAGGGAGCAACACAGCGAGATGAACTCGATGAAATTGCTTCGGCTTACGAGCGAGCGGTCATGATGCGAATGCTTGGAGCGCACCAAGCCATTCGTTTGGAGAGATTGCGGACTGAATTGGACGACGTTTTGGAACAAGCGATTCACGAACAAGGGCAGCAAGCGCCGGTGGCCAAAACCATTCCAGATGTCCCGAGCGATGTGGCCTATGAACAGCAGCAAGGCTGGTAAATGTGCACAACCCCTCACCCTTGAATTGATGAACCAAAGGTGCGTGGAAGCAACATGGCCGACGAGGAACCTGTGTTCGAGACCACAGCAGGTCCAGTCCGTGTTATTACGGCAGCTTCACTGTTCGACGGTCACGACGCCGCCATCAATGTCATGCGACGCTTGATTCAATCCTCTGGGGCAGAAGTGATTCACCTCGGCCACGACCAGTCAGCAAAGGCCGTGGTCGATTGTGCCGTGCAGGAAGATGCTCACGCCGTGGCACTCACTTCCTATCAAGGCGGTCACGTCGAGTACTTTTCCTACATTCGAGAACTCTTGGACGAGGCCGGCTGCGAGCATGTCCGCATCTTTGGCGGCGGTGGAGGAACCATCACCCCTCCTGAAATTCGAACCCTCCACCAGGCTGGTATCTCGAAGATTTACTCACCCGACGATGGACGCAGTATGGGCCTCATGGGCATGATTCACCACCTCATGGGCCAAGCTGCCGAAGTCGATCTCATCGGCAAGGAGCGCATGAAGAGCCTCAACGGCCCCGTCACGCCAAACGATATGGCAAAGGTTGGACTCTTGCTCACCCTGTCTGAATCTGCCGATGATGCAACCTTCAAGGCGGCTGTTGAAACCTGCCGTTCCTCGACCGCTGATGTACCTGTGATTGGATTCACCGGCACAGGTGGTGCAGGAAAGTCAAGCCTGCTCGATGAGTTGATGTTGCGCATTCAGCGCGACAACCCCGGCAAGAAGGTCTGCTTGCTCTGTGTTGACCCGACTCGAAAGCGGACCGGTGGCGCCCTGCTTGGCGACCGCATCCGAATGAACTCACTCTCCAACAACGACCTCTACATGCGCAGTCTTGCGAGCAGAGGGTCCGGTTCTGAGATCAGTGCGAACCTCGATCGAGCCATCGAAGTGGCCAAGGCCGTTGGGTTCGATCTCATTTTCTGTGAAACAAGTGGCATCGGTCAAGGCAGCGACGCCATCACGTCTGTCGCCGACCGTTCGCTCTATGTGATGACCGCTGAATTCGGCGCTCACACGCAACTTGAGAAGATTGAGATGCTCGATGTGGCCGACCTTGTCATCCTCAACAAGTATGAGAAGCGAGGCAGTGAGGATGCTCTGCGCGCCATTCGCAAGCAGGTTCGACGCAACCGAAACAAATTCGATGTGGCTGATGAAGAACTTCCAGTCGTGGCAACCATCGCCAGCCAGTTTGCTGATGGTGGTGTCGATCGATTGTGGGTCAAGTTGGCCGCTATGGTTGGCTTTGAAGCTTCAGAACCCATTGATGAAATGGGGGCGCGAAAGGGCGTCATTCCTCCTGAGCGAATTTCCTATCTTTCTGAAATCGCTGC
>QXYC01000025.1:3113-39116 GCA_009887095.1 Candidatus Poseidoniales archaeon | reverse complement strand
CATCGAAACTTCATTGGGAGGGACTCCTACGCAGCACCATGGTCGAAGTGAGGTATGTCGAGGTTCAACACCTCGGTGTGGTTCCATATCAGACGGCCATGGAACAGATGAAAGAACTTCAAGCAAAGCGCATTGAGGATGAAATCCCTGATACGTTGCTGATTCTGGAACACCCTGAGATTGTCACCGTGGGCCCTCGTGCACGCAACGATGGCATCGCACCACCCGAAGGGTACGCAACACAAGCTGTCGATCGTGGCGGTGGACTCACTTGGCACGGACCAGGGCAACTCGTTGCTTATCCGATTTTCAAATGGAATCTGGAAGGAGAATCTTCAGTCGCCGCCATCATCAAACGAATCGAAGGGTGGGTTATCGAAGCCCTGCAAGCATGTGGGATCGCTTCGGCCAGGGACAGTCGAATGCAAGGTGTTTGGGTTGATGGCAAGAAAATATGCAGCATAGGATTGTCGTTTTTACGTTGGACTTCACGCCATGGATTCACCATTAACATCGACACACCAACAGGGCGAGTCGAAGGAATCGCAGGGTGTGGCCTCGAACAATCCACGACGACTTGTATTAACCAACTTGGCCATTCACTCACACATGAAGCAATTCTGTCTTCGCTTCTGAATACAATGGAGTTAAGTCTTTCAAGACAGTTCATGTAGGTTTTTCTATAGAGGAATTATAATCTCAAAACCGTCCAATTTCCAAACAAGTGCCTAAAAGGAAGAACCGTAACCATCTCACATGGGCGAAATTGTCGTGGGCATATCTGGCGCTTCCGGTGCCATCTATGGAAAGCGTCTCGTGGAGATTCTCACATCCAAGGGCGTTGCTGTGCGACTTGTCGTCACGAACGCCGGCGAAATCACCCTCAAGCACGAATGCAACACAACCAAGGAAACACTCGCCAAAGAAACTGGTGCCCTGCTTGAAGACGATCGAAACATCGGCGCAAAGTCTGCCTCTGGTTCTGCTAACATCGACGCCGTGGTGCTCTGCCCATGCTCGGGAACAACCCTCGGCAAGCTCGGTGCAGGCATCGGCGACAACCTCATCACCCGCTCAGCCATCGTGGCACTGAAGGAACGCAGGAAACTCATCATCGTCCCACGTGAAGCACCCTATGCCACGGTCCATTTGGAAAACATGACCAAACTTTCTCAATGGGGTGCCATTGTAATCCCTGCATCGCCCGGGTTCTACAATCATCCAAAATCAATTGACGACATGGTTGACTTCGTTGTTGCGCGCATCCTCGACCACATCGGTCTTGACCACAGTGTTGGCAGCCGTTGGACTGGCGAAGAAATCCCCTGAACAACCGACCGCCGACTTCTTCAATGAGGGTCATCATCCTTCACGCATGGACGAAGCATCGCTGTCGGCGAAGACCGTGCCTGAACTCAAAACAATGCTCTCCGAGCGAGGCCTTGCTGTTAGTGGACGGAAGGCAGATTTAATCACTCGATTGCTGCCGTCAAAAGCATCTCTTTGGGATGATGTTGAGGCACCGGATGAAACCGTTACAATGGCCGTTGAAGAGGACGCGGTCCTTTTTGATGAGCCTGTTACCTTCAAGGCAAGAATGCAACGACAAGTGTATGGACCAATCAACATGGGTGCAGCAATTGCCATTGGCCTTGCAGTGCTGATGATTTCAGCAGTTCTTGTGGTGCAACCAGCGTGGTTGGGTTTCGAAGAGGATTATGAGTACGACCTCATAGGGTTTGATCAAAACCAAGCACTCACCTTCGCTGAAAACCTCGTGGAGCTCGGCCATCCTGAATGGGAAGGTCGCATGAGCGGTACACAGGAAGAGGCAAACGCTGCTCAATACATCATCTCTGAATTCTCGGCAATGGGCATGCAGACTCAACTCAACAGCTTCGATGTACCGATGCACAAAGTCAACAGCGAGCCAAGCCTCAGAATTTGTGTGCGTGGATTTGGCGGCAACAGTCCGTGTGAAGGATTTACCGCTTTTGGTTCGGAAATCACTGAATTCCAACACCGAGTCGATTACGTGATTCAGGGTTTCTCGGGACAATCAGAGTACTCCTTCCAGCAAAATGTGGCACTTACTGACTTAGGCAACGGCACTGATGATTCATTGTGGTCCACCGCCTCGGGAACGATTGGTTACTTGCGCAGCGGTGGCTCAAAGATTGGGAACACGGTGATGTTCTCAAAGGCAGCAGAGAACAACCTTGCAGGATTGATTCGAGTCAATAAGGACTACAACTGTGGCATGATCGAAGGGAATGACTGCGTCCCGATTTTCAAAGGCAGTGCAATCGACGATGTCACCGCTGCTAACGGGGGGACGATTCCAACTGACTTGCCCTTCATCGCCATGTCCAAAGATGCCGGAGACATCTTGGAGGCCGCCATTTTCAACGCCACAGGAACGCAAGGTGTGCTTGAAATGATCATTGACGTCACCAATGATCAAACACAAACCATCTATGTTCCATGCGGCACAATCCAAGGAGAATCAACAGAAGTTGTCATTGTTGGTGGCCACCATGACACTGTTTACCACGGACAAGGCGCTGTTGACGATACGTCAGGAACTTCCAGCGTGATGGAAATGGCACGACAGATGAGCAAGATTGTCAATGAGACAGGAACGCCCGAACGAACCATCCAATTCTGCACATGGGGTGGCGAAGAGGAAGGCCTCTACGGCAGCAAGGCCTACGTCGCTGCTAACCAAAATTACCTGAAAGAAAACTTGCGGCTCTATGTTAACCTCGACATGAACCACGTTGATGCTGATTCAAGCCGGGGGGACTCTGTTTCCCTGTTCACAAACAACAAGGACGACTACGACCACATGAAACGAATCACCAACCTCTATGAAAAGGCAAATCCTGACATGGCTGAGCGCTATGACATCAGACTCTCTCTGCTTGATGGGGACCGTGGAGACGAGGATGGCATGCCATACAACTCAGATCACGGACCCTTTGTCTACGACCTTGGCGGGAAGAACGGTCGAGCCGTCGTGTGTTATGGCAGTGGAAGTTGGGAATACCATACGTACCTCGACACCATGGACCGATTCAATGCTGAATCCCTTGGCATCTCAGTCATCATCTATGGCACCTATGTTCGCATGCTCGCATACAACGCAAATGCTTGAACAGCCATTTCAATCGACGGCTTGAAAGCGTAAGGGCCAGCCCTCAAAGCATGGTCGCGCCAAGTGCTTGGGCATCCCACATTCTCGTAGCCTCGAAATCCGAAGCGGTGCAGTTGCGTCAAAACATCACGAAACTGAAGGATTTCCAGAAAATCGCTCGAAAGAAGAGCACATGCCCCTCAAGTCAAAAGGGAGGCGACCTCGGTTGGTTCCGCAAAGGGCAGATGGTCCGTCCATTCGAAGAAGTCGTTTGGAAGAATGAACTTGCTACCGTTTCAGAACCTGTCAAAACTCAGTTTGGCTACCACCTCATATGGGTTCACGAGCGAGACGAAGCCTGAGGGATTTGATGACCGTCCGAGTTGGTTTGGAACGCTACACCGTGATGGCAAAGCACGGTTACTACGAATTTGAACACGAACAAGAGCAACCGTTTGTGTTCACCGTCTGGGCAACCCTCGTGAACGATGAAGTGGACAACGAGTTGGCCAAGACCGTCAATTATGCCGACATTCAAGTCGCAATCGACACAGTCATGCATGGCTCTGAGCGGCCAATTGCCTTGATGGAAGAGATGGCGAGTCAAGTCATTCAACAACTCACCAGCAACCAACGTGTGGCCACGATCCATGTGAGGATCGAAAAGCCAAATGCACCACTGCCGCACCCTGGCGGATTACCCGTAATCGAAGTCAAATGGAAGCGCGATTAACCGAGCCTTCAAACACCCCATGAACAAACGACCACCATGGCGGAGCAACTCCAACGGGTGTTCGTACCCTCTGCAGTTGAGGAAGGTGGCAACGCACTTTCACTTGGATGCTTCAGCTCAGAAGAGACGGCATGGGGTGTGCTCCGAAGTTTCCTCAAAAAGAGTGACAGAATGCTCCTCGTTTCTGCCAGCGTTGTCGTTTGGGACATCGATGTAATTGGAGAGCACGGCCTCACCGTGCTCGCATCGCTCGAATGCAAAGCATGCCCAGTCTGCAGCCGTCAAACCTTTTGGGTGGACCTTGAGAATTTTTCAGCCCTTTGCTATGGAGAAGCTTGTGCTGCGTGGGTCGAAGAAAGCACGCACGAGCCGGGTGTCATCGATTGCGGTTGGCCTGCAATGAGGTACCTCAAACAAACAAAATCAATCGAAGAAGCCTTCAAGGAATTGTTCGCTATTGGCGACCAAATCAAGGCCGCAGGCATCACTGGAACAGGAAACGTCGAGGCTTCAGAAGCCATGCTCGAGGAGTTCGAAGACCCTATCTGAGCAACAGAGGTCCGATGAAACTGAAGGCGAAAATGCCAAGGAAAACAAACATCCAGATCCTCATTTGGCGCTGATTCTTCTCATCTCGTATGTTTCGGTCAATGCATGCTTGATCGGAACAGACCCGTGGCTCTGCGGACAACTTGATTGGGCGAAAGCAGATTCGACAATGCTTGTGAGGTTGGATTTTCCCCGTTGTGGAGGACACAACTTTGTTGGTCATCCGCTGAAGATTGCTTTTCACTTTATTTGCGTCAACCATGTCATATCACCTAAGGTAAAATCAATGTTCCATCGAACGGTTGGCCATCAAGCGCTTTTTCGAGCAGGGATAAATCCCGGCCATCAAGCACAGCCATACGAAGATCACATGCCTTTGCCCATCCCACTGCAACGGGGTCAATGACAGCAGAGGCCCCCGGAGCAAGCGGTTCACCGATGCCCGTAATCTCTGCCAACTCATCGATGGACATTGTTGAGAAAGAGACTGCGTCCTCGTTGTGACGTGGGTCTTTGTCAAACACATGGCTCACATTGGTAGCGATGATGCAATGGCTTGCACCGGTGTCACGGGCAAGCGCAACAGCCACAGCATCCGTGGTGTGACCGGGCGTTGTTCCACCCATAATCACGAGGTGGTGAGCGTCCATTAAGGCGGCAGCGTCGCTTGTGGTTGCAGGAATGATCGGTGCCACATCGCATCCGATGTCGAGGAGAATCTGTTGAATCACTGTGGCGTTGAGACGTGTTGCAGCAATCCCGACTTCATCGAGACGTTCGGTGTCGCTGACGAGGGAACGAGCCAAGGTGATGCCTTCACGGGCAGGCAAACCTCCACCGACAACGAGCGCCAATCGACGCCCGTTTCCTTCCATGTGAACAGCGAGTTGACGCAGTCGGCCGAACCACTCGGTTCGCTGCTCTGCTTCTTCTGGGCGAAGGAGGCTTCCTCCCAAAGCAACAACATGACGAGTGGTCATCGTTCCTTCCTCACGCGCACATGTTTTGAGCATATCCCATGAACGAAGTGAGAAACCCCAACCTTCCAGTGTTCAGTAAGCCTCACCATAAGAGAGTTGAAGACCCCTCAACCACGCCCTACAATTGGAGGCCAAGCGATGTCTGACGATGCGACTCTCGCCACACGCCGCCTTCGGTTGAAGCTCGCGCTCGAAGACTTGAGGGAAATGAAGGGTTTTGGAACCGAACTGGTGACGCTCATCATTCCACCGGACCGTCACATATCCGATGCGCGCTCATTGCTTCAGAACGAGCACGGCCAGGCTGCAAACATAAAATCGAAAGGAACACGAAAGAATGTCCAGGGCGCCATTGAGTCTGCCATCTCAACCCTTTCGCGGTACAAGAACCCTGGTGAAAATGGCATTGCCATCTTCGTTGGCTCGATCATCATTGGCAACAACAAGAACAGGATGGTCAGCGTTGTCGTTGAAGAGCCACCACAACCGCTTATGTCCTTTCGATACCGATGTGACTCTGTCTTCGAATTGACGCAGCTCGAAGACATGCTGGTCGATAAGAAATCGTATGGCCTGTTTGTCATTGACCGCAGTGAAGCAGCCTTTGGCATCGCATCGGGAAAGCGCATCCATGTCCAAGAACACCTTGTATCCAACATCATGGGAAAACACCGTCAAGGTGGTCAATCGGCTCAACGGTTCGAGCGACTGATCGAAGAAGCAGCCCACAATTTCTTCAAGCGTGCCACAGAACACGCCTGCAATTATTGGCTCCCTAACCTCGAGAACATCCAGGCAATCATCATTGGTGGTCCCGGAGCCACGAAGGATTTCGTTGTGAAAAACGACTACTTCCATCACGAAGTTGGAAAGAAATTGGCCAAAACCCATTTCGATGTTGGCTATTCCAATGAGAGTGGTGTCCGTGAATTGGTCGAAAACGCTGGCGCCTTAATGGGTGAAATCGAACTTGATGCAGAGCGCCAAGTGATGAATTCATTCCTCTCGGAATTGATCAAATCCGCTCCTCGAGCCACCTATGGTGAAATGATGGTTCGAAGCGCTCTTGAGCGAGGAGCGATCGACAAATTGCTCATTTCAGAAGGCTTGAGAAAGAACACAATCACCATGCAGTGTGGCTCCTGCCAGCATGAATGGACCGCAACTGTGGGCCGAATGGAGGCGTTGCCAGCATGCCCATCATGCGAGGCTTCAGGTGACAACGCAAAGGAACTCAACAGTGTCTCCTTGATTGATGAACTTGGAAAGATGGCCGTACGAAGCAACACTGAAATCATCTATATTTCAATTGATACAGAAGAAGGCGCCCAACTCCTCCACGGGTTTGGCGGGCTTGCTGCTCTGTGCCGCTACCCAATGATGTGAGGCGATTCAATGCAGATGTTGAAAACAGTGATTGAACCTCTCATCGAGGCTGCTTTAGAAGAAGTTGGAATTAACAACAGTCACTGGAAAAGCATGCTTGCTCCATCGAGGGAACTCGAACAAGGCGATCTTTCACTCCCATGTTTCCCTTTCGCCAAACAATTGGGCCAAGCACCTCCTGCAATTGCAGAAGCAATCGCTGCCGCTATTCCAACTCACGAAGCGATTGGTGAAGTGAACGCTGTCGCCGGCTACCTCAACATCAAGGCCAGTCCGAGTTGGCTTGCCAGAACCATTCTCTCTTCACCACAAACTCACGGACATCCATTCGGAGAGTGCCAACCAACCGGACGTAAAATCCTCATCGAACACACCTCGGCAAACCCAAATGGGCCCTTCCATGTGGGCCGTGCACGAAACGCCATCCTTGGTGACTCGCTCGTCCGATTGCACAGACTCTTCGGAAACGAAGTGCGTGCGGAATACTACGTCGATGACATGGGGAAGCAAGTTGGTGTCCTCGCATGGGCACTCGCAAACCTCAGTGAGGAAGATGTTGAGGCGACCCTCAAGGACCGAGACGGGCTCAATCCGAAATGGAAAGGAAAGGCTGACCACGAGCGAGTGCGCTGGTACCAAGCTGCTCAAGTGGTTCGCCAAGAGCGACCCGACAAAGAAGCCATCGAACAGGAAATTGGCCGCATGGTCCATGCCAGTGAACATGGCGACCAAGGGGTGCTTGATGCCTTCGCTGCAGCGTACCAACCTGTCCTTGATGGCATGCTCACCACATTGGCCCGCTTGGGCATCAACTTTGACACATTCACGAAAGAATCGATGTTCGTCACAAACGGTGATGTCGGGCGATTGATGGAACTGTTCCGAACTTTCGAGATCCATGGTACGGCCGACAATGGTGCTGAGTTTTTGGACCTCGGTGCCCGGGGCTTGAAAGGGAAGACGGAGTTCTTCTTCCGCCGAGGGGACGGATCCTCACTCTACGCCACACGAGACATCGCCTACCACATGTGGAAGTGGCAACAGTGTGACGACCTCATCAATGTGCTTGGTGAAGATCACAAGCTCCAGGCCAAACAAGTCGGTATGACATTGACAGAGCTTAAACAGAAGGTGCCAGAAGTGCTCTTCTATTCGTTTATCAAACTTCCAGAGGGAAAGATGTCGACTCGAAAAGGCAACGTTGTCTTCATGGACGATCTTTTGGAAGAAGCGCAAGCACAAGCAGCAGCTGTGGTTGGTGCCCTTCGACCCGATTACGAACAACAACAAGTGGATGAAATTGCAGATGCTGCTGGTAAGTCTGCCGTTCGATTCAACATCATCAAAGTCAGTCCAGAAAAGGGCTTCACCTTCCGTTGGGAAGAGGCGCTAGCGTTTGAAGGCGGCTCGGCCCCGTTCATCATGTACTCTCACGTCAGGGCGTGCTCAATTGTGAGAAGGTGCCAATCAGAAGGTGTTGACATCAGTGCCGAACTTGCAAAGACAAACGTCGAACTTCCAGAATCGATGCCATCCGGCATGGTTGGATTATTGAGAGCCTTGGCAGTTCACAATGATGTTTTGGCGAAAGCGGTGAACGATCGTCGGCCGCATCTTTTCGCAAATCACCTGCTCCATCTATCAAATTGCTTCAATGCGTTCTATAGAGATTGCATGATTGTCATTGATGGAAAAGTCAACACGGTTAATCTTCAAGTTTCTGAAGTCGCCCGTCGCATGATGCGAACGGGCATGGAAGGCTTAGGCATCGTACCAATTGAACACATGTGAGTTCAATCTTGGTCACGTCGGTACCAACCCTCAGGCAAAGCCATTGGGTCGATTTGGCGTGCGTCCTTGATGCGACGAATGATTTCCATTCGCATTGCATCCATGCCGATGAATTCAGTCGCCGACATGGTCACTCGCCCCTTTGGATCGAGCAAGAGGGGGAGGTCAGGCGTTCCTTCTGATCCTTCATCGCGCCACCCTGCCTCTGCCTCTGAAACTTCAGCCCACATTTCCGGAAGTGGGTCCAACAGATCGGCCTTTGAAGTAACGACCATCAAATCTGTGCCCGGCAACATCGCCTGTACATCTTCCAAAAGGTGCATTTGTTCGTCAATTGAAGTGCCGCATGCCTCGCTTTCATCCATTAAGAAAAGAACAAGGGAACCAATGTGCTCCAATGCTGCAATCGCCTGCAATTCGATGGTGTTCCGCGCTGTCCTCGGCCGATCAAGCAGACCTGGTGTGTCCACCATTTGATACTGCAAACGACGATGGGTGAAGTGGCCAACGTGGATTTGCTTGGTTGTGAAAGGATAGTGATTCACTTCCATTTTTCCAGAACTCAGAGCCGAAATGAACGCAGACTTACCGACGTTCGGCGCACCACAGACAACAATGCATGGCAAGACTTGGTCAATAGTTGGCAAACGCTTCAGTGTTTCACGGGCTTGGCTGAGCCATAAGAGAGAAGGTTTCACGCGACGCATGATTGATGAGATTCGGCCATATGCCTCCTTCCGAGCATCGTGCATCAAATCGGTGCGAGCTGTACGGATGATCTTCTTGCTGTTTTGGCCTGCGATGTTAAGCACCTGCTTAGAAGCCCATTGGAGCATTGAAAGGTGGTGACGGTAATCATCGCAACCAACACATGCGTCAATCATGGCGACGTCAAACCTCGGCGATTGGTCGAGTGAAGGCCATACATTGACCGTATCCATGAAGGTCGTTGAGATGACATCGGCTGCGGTCTGAACCATCCGGCTCATCTGCTTTCGAACTCGGAACACTCGGTCCGAGTCGTCGACTCGGTCAGCTGCTTTCCGGGCACGAGAGAACGCCTTGTCGAGCACTTCGTCCTCAAGAAGGACTGTTGGAAGCGTTCGCCATGAGACTTTCATCTTCTTCCCCTGTCTTCTGCCGGTGGCCCACCCTTCAAGAAGACATACCCCTGAATGGAGTGTTTTCAGCCGTTGACGCGAACATAGCGAGGAGCGAGGTTCAAGTAGCCTCGCCATGTACATCACTTCATGGCGAAGAAGAAGCAGAAGATTACGCTCCCAGATTGGGCGACACAGATGTGGAAAGATATGGGTTCGCCTGCACTCGACGATGTCGCTGATGTCATCAACGGCGATCTGCTCAAGCGAAGGCATGGCCTCCGACGTGATGATTTCATTGAAATCCTAATGGACGCACGGGCGCTCCTTGACGGTGAAAGCCCTTGGATTCGTGGCCGCTTGCTGGCATCAGGCAAGTCGAGCATCGAGTTGCTCGGCGAAGATGGCCAAACTCACTTCGTCGCACGTGAGATCATTGCGCGCATCGTGCTCGTAGCCCACACCCGCCCCGCATACATCGACGACAAGGACCTCCTCGCCTTTGAGCGAGCGGACATGAAGCGTCGCTCAAGCCTTCATGAGAAAGTCGAGAAGGAGAGCAAAGGCAGCGATGACTCTCACCTCTGGGGTTGATTCAATGGGCATCCCACAGGGATGGGGCATTGTCGAGCAGCGCTTGATGAGGGAATTTGAATTCAAGGATTTCATAACAGCGAAAGGCTTCGTTGACGAAATTTCAAAACTGTCAGAGAATGCAAATCATCACCCCGAGATTCATTTCGGCTGGGGCTATGTTGTGATCGAATTGTACACGCACGATGAAGAGAAAATCACCGACAAGGACCTTACCTTGGCACATCACATTAACCAGATCATGGAAGCGTGACTCTCATGCCCAACGACCCCAAAGGACGAACCCAACCTGGCTACAGAAAGCACTTGTTCGTCTGTGGCCATGAGCGACCCGAAGGGGCTGCACGACCTTCGTGCGGGAAGCGAGGCAGCCTTGCACTCATGCAATCGATCAAACGTGCTGCAAAAGAAGCTGGATTGACCGATGTACGCGTACAGAAATCCGGTTGCTTGGACTTTTGTGAATTTGGAACGACTGCGGTCATTTACCCTGAAGGCGTATGGTACACATTGGAAGGTGAAGATGCTGTGGCAGCGATGGTTCACCACTTACAACATGGTACCGGTGCCGAGGCCCACGAGATGAGCATGGATTGAACCGAACAATCGGGTCAGGCATTTTCGTCAAACTCAGAATCTTGCTCACGCTCGGCGGCCATGCACGGGTCAGCGAGGCATTCAACTGGAGCAGATGCAGCCATTCCAGAGCCACCGGGCTTATCGGCGAGCACACCCTTTTCCACATACAGACTTGGACCGTTGTTCATGAAGTAAACAGATCCACGGCCAGCACGGGAATCCTCAGGCTGCGAGTTGTTGCCCGTTGCACACGCATCAATGCAACCGTCAGCGAAGGCGATGTACACACGGCCTTCGAGGTCGATGGTGAGGTCGTTAAAGTCGAGCAAGTTTCTGTTTGATCCGCCTTCATCTGTTCGGCAATCACCGCTGTTCAAGCACATGCTACCGATTTGGACTGGGTCGTCAGAGAGGCGATAGGTGTGGAAGATCGGGTCTTCATCAAGTGCATTGAGGCTGTATGTCACATAGATGTCATACGACACGTTCCCCGTTGCATAGTGAGGGTTTCCGTTCCAATTGTTCCCATCGATGTCGGTGGTGTTCAGCACTTCCGCGTTTTCGCTTCCAAGGTAGGTGAAGGCGATTCGACCTGGGTCACCTGCGTCAACCTGCGGGAATGCAGTCGAGATGACCTCAACTGGACTAATCCGGGTGCTTGTTTGCTCCCAAGTTTCGCCAGAATCAGTGCTGCGTGACATGTAGATGCCGAAATCTGCACCAGTCCAGACATGGTAGGCATTGGATTCACTGTCGGTTGCAACTTCTGAATTCTTACGTGGATTCGGCGTCCCTGCGTCTTCACCCATTGTGCGCTCTTCCCAGTTAAGCCCGTTATCCCTCGAGAGAATGAGGGTCGGTGTTGGGACACGGGGCGTGAGGTACACGGTGCCGTCAGGAGCGGTTGTGATGGCGCCGTGAAGGCCGCCGTTTGTGGAGGCAAGACCGACGATGTTTCCTCCAACCTCGAAAGTTGCGCCCCCGTCGAAACTTGTGAAGCAAGAGATTCCGACAAGCTTGTTGAAACAGAAATAGACAGCCGTTTCATAGGTTGGGTTGAGTTGTCCCACGAGACCATACGCGCTATCGACCCAAGGACCGGTTGCGAGTTTGATGTGATCATTCAGAGGCGTTGTGCCTGAATCGTGAGGGTTGCCCATCCATGATTCGCCGTCATTGTCCGACCAACCGATCCAAGTTGATTCAAGACCCATCATGTGGATGTTGAAAACCCGGTCTGTGACGGGGTCAACCCAGCCATATGGATCGCTTGTGAAAGGAGCCTGTGTGAAGTCTTTCGAGTCGACCCATGATTCACCTGCATCGCATGAGCGCATTGGTTTCTCCATGGCAATGAAGAACATACAACCGCTGGATGTGATTCCAATGCTTGGTTCCTTTCCAGTTTCCCCTACGTCGCTGAAGGTGAACTCCATCTCAAGCGGTGCAACATCGATTGAGGCACCCGTTCCATCGGTGACGAAAATCCGTTGGTCCATCACTGGCATCTCTTGTTCTTCTTCCTGTACTTCTTCAGCACCAAAACACCCTGATAGGGAGAGGGTTAGCATAAAGAAACAGAGCATTAGAGCCTTGGCTCGCATGGTTTGGCCTAACAGGCCTCTCCATTTATGTTATCCATTGGAGGACCAGAAACAACTGAATGATTTCCGAGAAATAAAGTAACATTATGAGAGCGTACAACCTCTATAGAAGGCTAGCAACATCAAAGTTTGACAGGTCGAGTCGCACCGCATGCCTGGCACTTGAGGAGCGTGGTTCGGTCTTGCTTCACAAAGTGAGTATCTGGTGCAGAGCACTGGCTGCATTTGATGTAGGCATTAACGTAGTTTGCAATTGTCTTCTTGATTCGCTTTGGAGGAATCCGCCCCTTGAATCGAGCACGAGGCCCGTCACGGGAACCAGAAGTACCCAATTCGTTGAGAATGTATTGATAGACGTGATTGTCATCCCGATCCATCATGGAAACAACTTCGTTGAAATTCCGGAAAATCGTGTTCTGTCCCTCGATTAGAATTTGCGGAGGGGGCAACCGCCATCGTGAGCGGGATGAGATTTCCTCTGGGATGTTCTCTCGTGCTCGGTCGAGCAGGGACTCGTAGTCGAAGTCGCTCATGCGTCTAGGCCTGTGCCGCTCTATCTTGAAGCCATCGGAGGCGAACGGGCAAAGGATTCATGAGGTTGAGTCTTTAGCCCAGCATGAGAAGTATGGTGTTGAGCATCGAAGAATTAAGAGCACAGGCATATGGCATGCGCAAAGAGGGGCTAAATTCTCAACAAATTGCCGATGAACTTTCACTCTCACAGGACACGATTTCGTGGCTTTTGACGGAAGGTGGCAGCGAGGACCGCCCGACAGATGTGAGGATTGGCTGGCGAAGCATCGGCGTCCGACCTGAGCGAATCGCTGCAGTTGGCACCATCATGGCCGATGTGGCAGATGAGGAACTCGGCCTCGCAGACATCGACACGGTGGTCGGCATCTCAATCAACGGCATCACCTTCGCCCACGAGGTTGCACGCAACCTTGGTGCTGAATTCACAATTTTCAGGAACGTCGAAGGTGAAGACGGCCAAGGCGTCCTTTCCAACAAGTATGGAAAAGTGGCAGGAAAGAAAGTTGTGATCATCGACGATGTGCTTTCTTCTGGCGTTACCATGGGCAAAACCATCGAAGCGATTCGAGCCGTCGGTGGCGAAGTTGGTCTTGCTGTTGTGCTCGTGAACAAAACAACTCGTAACGAAATCAAAGATGTCCCACTCCGAGGCATCATCCGCGCTGTTCCTGTTTGAGGTGAAGATGCATGCACTGGGCAGATGTGGCGGCGAAGGCGCTGAGCCATAAAGGCGACAAGCACATTGTCTCAACGGGCATTACGCCAAGCGGTGAGTTCCATATTGGCCACCTACGAGAAATTCTGACCGGCGATATGATCGCCCGAGCCGCACGCAACGCAGGCCTTAATGTAGAATTCGTGTTCATCGTTGACACAGCAGATCCGCTGCGAAAGGTGTATGATTTTCTTGGCCCGGAATACGAACAATTCATTGGCCACCAACTCGGCTCCATTCCCGCACCTGATTCAGATGGGAACCCCAACTGGGATCGCTTCGAAAAAGAGGGATGGACCTACGGCGATCACTTCCTGAAGCCATTTCTCGAAGCATTGGAACAGATTGGCGTTCGACCGAGAATCATTGACAACCTCGAATCCTACCAATCGGGTCGATTCGATGCCTTGGCAAAGATTGCGTGCGACAGAGCTGATGAGATCAGGGAAGCCATCGAGCGAATATCGAGCCGTGAATTACCAGAAAATTGGTTCCCTTGGAGCCCTCTTGATTCCAAAGGATCGCTCGATGGCGTGACCGTCACCGGGTATGAATATCCATTTGTTCATTGGAAGGACGCACACGGTGAAACTGGCTCATCAGACATTTCCAAAGGTGAAGGAAAGTTGCCATGGCGAATTGATTGGCCAGCAAAGTGGGGATGGATTGGCGTCACCTGTGAGCCGTTCGGAAAAGACCACGGTGCAGCAGGTGGCTCGTATGCAACTGGAAGAGAAATTGTAAAAATTCTCGGCCACGAACCACCTCACCCCCTCACCTATGAATGGATCAGCCTGAAGGGTCAAGGCGCAATGTCATCCTCTTCAGGCAACACGATTGGCCCAATCGAAGCATTGGACTTGGTGCCTCCAGAGATCCTCCGGCTCTTAGTGGCGAAATCCAAACCGAACAAGGCGATTGAGTTTGATACGGGCATGAGCCTTGTCAACCTGGCTGACGAATATGAACGTCTTGCAGCGAGGGATTTCGAGGCTGAATTATTGGACGACGGATTAAGCCGCAGGCAGCGTGTACAGGTGGAAGATGCAGCAGGTGCCATGCGGATGGCTGCTGTGGAAGAAGGAATGGCCGCTCAAGCGACCGCCGTCACCTTCCGACACCTCGCCTTGCTCGCCCAAACCAAATCGACTGATGAAGGCGTATGGGAAAGCCTCCGCAATGCTGGTGCGATTACAGAACCAACACAGGCAATGACCGACCGGCTCTCACGGATGCGAGCTTGGATTGCCTCGAAGCACTTCCCTGAAGAAATGAAAATCAGTGTCCTCTCGACTCCAAATGTTGAGGCCTTGAACGAACTCAGCCACGAAGAGAAATCAGTTCTTTCGTCTCTTGCTGTTGCCCTTGAGCAGTGTGAGTGGAATGCCACAAACATTGGAAGCGTCATACCGCAGTCTGCCAAAGATCTCGATTTGAGTCCGAAAATGGGGTACAGGGCAGCCTATGCTGCGCTCATGGGCAAGGAACGAGGGCCAAGATTGGCACCGATTTTGGCAGAGATGAAACAGAAAAAAATTGTCGATTTGCTCAAAGCTTGTGCAACCCATGTCGAATAAAGATGTCAAGTCATCGTTCGACCACGCCTCCGACTGAAAGAATGGGCCTTTGTCCGACCCCAAACAGGCTGATTTGACCATCACCATTCAAAAGAGGTGACCGTGCATAACGGAACATGGCGGGCGTTTATTGTCCAACCTGTGAATCAGGTGTTGAAGCGGCGGCTAAGTTTTGTCTCTCGTGTGGCCACGACCTCACCGGTCAAGGCCCCATCACTGCAACAGGTCATGACTTGAATCAGCTCAAGGAAGTCATTCGCCACCGCGAAGACCTTTCCATGGCTGAAAAATTCGACATGATTGCAAGGGTTGAGGAAGGTGCAAACCCGATTCTCCTCGGCATTGCAGCCCCCGCTGAAGGTGAAGACGCAGATTTGGCGAGCGCCTTTGGCACTGAACTGGATGAAACAACAACAACTGCTTACTCAAACCACGAATGGGGCCAATCCCCAGCAGCGAGCGCTGCAGTTCGGGCGGTCGTTCGTGGAACAAACGGATGGGACCTCATCCAAGCAGGGAAACTCGATCTGAGTGAAGGCCTCTTCCGTGATGCGATGGACAATGGCATGGAAGCATCAACTCACATCCACGATGTGGCGAGCGGTGAGCACGATGGTATCGACCCGGATGCAATGCGCGCCATCCCTGTGCTCAAGCCACCAAAGCGAAGTTTCTGCCCAAAATGTGGTTCAGACATTCACGCAAACACCTTGCTACAATGGCGCAAGTGGAGGGACTCTTCCGGTGCAGTTGTGTCAATGCAACTTGAGGCTTCGATGGAAACATCCCTGATCCAAGTGGCTGCTCATTATCTCAATGTCATGCAGGCCATGAAAGACGAGCGTGACGATGCAATCGCCAAAGCTGCAAAGGGTGAGCCGACAGTCATTGAGGCCAAACTCCGTGAGAAGTTGGAAAGGGAAATCCGAAAAGAACTCGAAAAGGAAATCCGCTCAGAAATGGAAGCCGAATTCAAAGGCCGATCGGCCGCAAGTGCGGGCGCAAGCAAATCGGACTCACCAAAGAAGCAGAGCCCAAGGGGTAAACCAGATTCAACGAAGAAGGCCGCTGCAAAGGCTGCTTCGGGGACAAAGAAAAAGTCTGGCGGGATGTTTGGGCCGAAGAAGGTCAAGAAAACATACGAAGGAGAGCCAGGTGGCAAAGCCGATTGGTTCTTGAGCGATGCACTTGATACAGTTTATGACCCACACGGCACAGGAAAAGCCATCAAACCTGCTACAATTCTTGCCCGCTCGAGTGACGGCAATGTCAGGGTTCGCGATGTGGTCCGAATTTATGACCTCGAAGGCGAAGCAGGCATCAGTGAATTGGCGTGGACAAGCCCGCTCACAAAATACATCATCGATGCCTACAATGCATGCTGATCTCAGTAATGGACCGTCAACCGACGAGGTTCTAATGGACCAGACATAGCAGCCTTCATTGCTGCAACTTCCATTGCAGCCCCTCGCAATGTCGTGACAAATGGAATGTTAAGTTCAACAGCAAGCCGTCGCATCATGTTTCCGTCACGCACTGCACCACCCGATACGGTTGGCACGTTGACAATGAAAGAGACCTTCCCCTCGCGCATCAAATCAAGCGCATCAGGATGCATCTTGTCTGCGATTCTATAGGCAACTGTTGCTGGAACATTGTTCGCACGGAGCACATCACACGTACCTGGCGTTGCGTAGATTGTGAAACCAAGTTCAACCAAATTTTGTGCGATCGGAACCAAGCGTTCCTTGTCGTCGTTGCGCACCGTCAAGTAGGCCCCACCTTCACGAGCAACAGGCACCTCCGTAGCAATTCGAGCCTTGAGATAGGCCACATCAGCAGACACATCCGAACCATACACTTCCCCGGTTGACTTCATTTCCGGCCCTGGAGCAGGGTCAAGGCCTCGCAGTTTGATGAATGGGAACACCGGCGCCTTCACGCAGACTTGACCGGTGGTCCGCTGAGGGATGGTTTGCTTAGCGAGTGGAATACCGATGGTCACATTGGCTGCAATCCGGGCCATTGGCAATCCTGTGGCCTTCGCAACAAATGGGACGGTTCGTGAAGAGCGTGGATTCACTTCCAGCGTGTACAATTGATCGCCTTGTATAGCAAACTGAATGTTGAAACAGCCCTTAATCTTCAATCCAAGACCGATGGCTTTGGTTTCCTCCTCGATTCTCTTGAGCATGGATTCAGGGATGTTCTGGGCCGGGATGAAACAGGTCGAGTCACCAGAGTGAATCCCTGCTTCCTCAAGGTGTTCCATGATGGCGCCGATCAAGACATCTTCACCATCAGCAGCAGCATCAACATCGATTTCTGTCGCATGGCCGAGGTACTCATCGACGAGCAATGGTTTGTCTGGTGCAAGATAGGCCTCACGTAGGTAAGCATCGAGTTGTTGTTGATTGGCAAGAATTTCCATGCCTCTTCCACCAAGCACATACGATGGACGGATGAGGACTGGGAAACCAATCTGTTCAACAGCAGCCCGAACGTCATCCGAACTGGTTCCTGTCGCACCTCGTGGCATTTGCAGATTAATCCGCTTAGCAAAGGCTTCGAACCGCTCACGATCGCTCGCTTCGTCAACAGCATCGCAAGAAGTCCCCATGATTGACAAATCAAGACCTTTCGGGGCCAGGAGTGGAAGGCGCTTGTTGAGGGGTAAAGCGAGATTGATTGCTGTCTGTCCGCCAAATTGGAGGAGGATCCCGTGTGCCTGCTCACGGAGCAAGACTTCTGAAACATACTCGAGGGTGAGTGGCTCGAAATAGAGACGGTCAGAAGTATCGAAATCGGTCGATACTGTTTCGGGATTGTTATTGATCAGTACAGCGTCTTTCCCAGCTGCGCGAATTGCCTTCACGGCGTGAACGCATCCATAATCAAACTCAATGCCTTGGCCGATCCGAATTGGACCGCTTCCGACGGTGACAAGGCGTTCCTTCGTCCGATGTTCGATGTCCGGAAGGACATCCACACCCACCTCATCATCGATTTCGTAGGTTGAGTAGTAGTAGGGCGTTTTGGCTGCAAATTCAGCAGCACATGAATCGACCATGCGGTATCGAGGGTGAAGGCCGAGGCTGTGCCTTCGCTTCATGACGGCCTCTTCATCAAAGCCAGCTTGCAGTGATTTTGGGCCAGTTGCAGGGAAACCAGCCAACGAATCTGCGATATGGGCGTCACTAAACCCGAGGCTTTTCCACGATTTCAGTTGCTCTCGAGTGAGTTCCGCAGGGGTGGCGTGCAAATCGGTGATGGCGCGCTCTGTTTGAGCGATGTTCTCGAATCTATAGAGGAACCAGCGTGTGATTCGTGTGATTTCATGGACCTTTTCAACCGACCAGCCACGACGGAATGCCTCAATCAAGGCGCCCATTCGACGATCGGTGGCAACACGGCACCATTCAACAAGGGTGCTATCGGGGAGTTGTGTCAACGCCCGCTCTGCCATGCCATCACCCTCGCTTTCATCAGCTCGTGTCAGTGGACGAGGGTGAGCACAGCCTTGTTCCAACGAAGCCCAAGCCTTGAGGAACGCTTCTTCGAAATTCCGTCCAATGGCCATCACTTCGCCAGTGGACTTCATCGAAGTCCCGAGCGTCCTGTCAGCAGTTCGGAACTTGTCAAAGGGCCAGCGAGGGATTTTCACAACGCAATAATCGAGGGTTGGCTCGAAGGCTGCGGTCGTGCCTTCTCCTGTGATCGGATTCGGAAGTTCATCGAGCGTGTAGCCAACGGCGATCTTCGCAGCCATGCGCGCAATTGGGTATCCAGTCGCCTTGCTTGCTAAAGCAGACGACCTTGACACACGTGGGTTCACTTCGATGACACGTGTCTCACCAGTGAATTGATTGAAAGCGAATTGAACGTTGCATCCTCCCTTGATGTTCAACTCACGAATCAGGCTGAGGGCCTGATCACGAAGAATTTGGTGATCTGCATCAGAAAACGACTGCAGAGGAGCAACAACGGTCGATTCACCAGTGTGAACGCCCATCGGATCGATGTTTTCCATTGTGCACACAATGGTTGCGTTATCGGCACCATCACGCATGACTTCATACTCAAGTTCCTGCCATCCGAGAATTGATTCTTCAATCAACACCTGATTGATTCTGGAATTTCGAAGTCCGAGTGTGGCGATTTCGACGAGTTGTCCGATATCCCAAGCCGTACCACCACCCAAGCCACCAAGTGTAAACGCCGGGCGAATAAGAATCGGCCAACTACCGATTTCCTCAGCAGCGGCAAGAACTGCTTCCATTGTATTGCATGCAATGGCTTCAGAGATTGGAAGCCCGATTGACTCGCACACTTCATTGAACAGTTCACGGTCTTCGGCCTTGTCAATTGCATCGAGGTCTGAACCAATCAGTTCAACGCCAATTCGTTCCAATGAGCCATCATGGGCCAGTTCACTTGCAATGTTCAGGGCTGTTTGACCGCCCATTCCGGCAAGGAGCGCACAGGGCTTTTCGATTTCCAAAATACGACGTACGGTGTCGGGAATCAGTGGCTCGATGTAGATCTTATCTGCCATTTCCGGATCGTTTTGAATCGTTGCAGGGTTTGAGTTGACGAGAATCACTTCGTAACCGTCCTCTCGTAAGGCTTGGACAGCTTGGCTTCCTGAGAAGTCAAATTCTGCAGCCTGGCCAATTTTAATCGGGCCGCTTCCAAGGACCATGATGGTCTTCAAATCGTCTCGGCGAGGCATCAAGCAGCACCTCCGAGGTGTTCGTCAACGATCGAACGGAATCGCCCAAACAGTGGAGCAGCGTCATGGGGACCCGGGCAAGCCTCGGGGTGAAATTGAACGGTGAACGAGGGGTGACCAACGAGGTCAAGCCCTTCCACAGTCCGGTCATTGGCATTAACATAGCGGACTTGTACCTCAGCGCCGTGCATGTTCTCGCCGGGAGGTGAGCAAGCCCCGGAAGGATGAGCAGCAAGCATACCAGCGTCTGGATCCGCCACAGCAAACCCGTGGTTTTGGCTTGTGATTGAGACCGAGCCTGTGACCAAGTCAACGACTGGCTGATTTGCACCACGGTGACCGTAACGCATCTTGTAGGTTTGAAGACCCGACGCAAGACCCATCAACTGGTGGCCAAGACAAATGCCCATCACTGGCATCCGATCACGAACGGCTTTTGCCAATGTTGCTCGAGCCTGCGTTGCCTTGCCCGGATGTGCAGGGTCACCTGGGCCGTTTGAGCAGAACAAGGCATCGATTTGATATTCATCACGAAGCACTGCAAAAGGTGTTTCAGGTGGGCACCAAACCACTTCGAAATGCTCGCATAAGTTGCGGAGAATGTTGTACTTAATGCCACAATCAAGAGCACCAAGGCGTGGCAGTGGACGGTCTAAATCATCGAGGGCACCCGGATTTAGAATTACAGCTTCATTGATGGAGACATCATCAACAAGGTCTTCGAGTTCAGGGGATGTGAGGTTCGCCAGTTTGGTTTTGAGAAGAGCCTCGTCTTCAACGGGGCCAAAGACACACAACACGGTCCCAAGTTCCCGAACCCTGCGGGTAATGGCCCGAGTGTCAATGTTCTCAATCCCTGGCACGCCATGGGAACGAAGCAGTTCATCCACAGTTCCAATCGAGAAACGGTGGTCTGGTTGGGACATCGCATGGCGAACAACCACGCCTCTTGGCCACACTGAGTTCGATTCGGAGGCCCCGTTGTGCACACCATAGTTTCCAATCAAAGGATAGGTGAAGGTCAAGACCTGTCCTGCGAATGAGGGATCGGTCAATGACTCTTGATACCCCATCATTCCCGTCGTAAACACCAATTCCCCCTCACCATGAGCACGGGCGCCGAAGAGGGTCCCGGTGTAACGACCGCCGTCAGCGGTCAAGAGCACCCCATCCCCACGAGCACCTTGCGGTAATTCTTCACCACTTGAGAGACGATCTGCTGCATCCAAAAAGGAAGGAGCGGCAACCACACCACGTCGGTTTTGGCCGGGACTGAATGAGCCAGAACCAACATTGACTTCCGACATCAGTTTTGGTCGAAAACGGACACCCATAATGATTGGGTTGGAAACCGGATGACCAGTTTGCTCGAAAACACTGCGTATTTCGTGAAATAACAGACACACTGCGCATGAGTAACCGTGTGCTTACTCTTCTTCACGATCTAAATCCCTTACATGCTTGCCGCTTGCCGTCGGCTGGATGATTAATCGTGCATCATCGAACGACCGTTCACTTCCAGATTCACCATGCCAGGCATCCAAAAACAGAGCCAATGCAGCCACTTCTGAGTGGGGTTGATTTCCAACAGCCAGATTGTACTGACTGTACTTGTAAACATCACCAGGAACTTTCGCACCTCCGACGATCACGACCATTGGGCGATCTCGACGGATGCGAGGAATGGCTTGACGGAAGGGCTCTCCGTACATTGTGAGGTGAACGGCGACACCGGGTTCACCGTCACCTGCATCTTCTTCCACAAAGCGTCGCAACCACCCCATCGGCCCGTGAACATGGGCACAAGACATGCCTGAGCCAAATCGGTCGGCCACGGATTCAAGGTTCTCGAACATTTTTGCATCTTCATCGCCTGCGAGCAAAAATCGGTCTGCACCAAGAGCACGGCTCACGAGTGCCAGGTGCGTAGTGATGCGCGGGTCCCTGCCGAGGCGGTACCCAAGGCGCAAAACATCCAGTCGCTCTCCTGACATGAACATTCCAACCATTCATCGTTCATCAAAGCGACCCGTAGTCACTCCATGACATCGCCTTCGAAAAGTGTACCTTGTTCCGAAGCAGTGTTGTCCGTGATGATGATGCCCCTTGATTCGAGGAATTTCCTCACCCAATACAGGTGCCAAGCTTCCACGAGGAATTTAGCGCAAAATGTGACACCGATGAACAATCCAAGAAGGCGACTGGAACGCCAAAATCCGGTTTGTGTGGTAATTTCATCGCCAGTGAGACCATAGAAGAGCGGCTCCACAACAAAGAATCCACACACGATGAGCATGGCTCCTGACAGGAGGGAATTCATCAATTGCCCCTTTTCCTTGGCCGTCGAAGTGAGGCCTGAGGAAAGAAAACCGAACAGGCCAACAGAAATCGCCATTTGGAGATAATTCAATTCCCACAAGAAGGAGGTTGCGAGTGCAGCGTCGTCGCCGCCTTCAGAGATAAGGCCCCACCAGCCCAGAATAATCGAGGCGATTAGGATGCCGCCATAGTACCCTTTTTTGTTGATCAAGTCATAAATTTCATCGCTGCTTTTCACACCGAAACGAGACATCAATCTGAACGCAAGTCGTAGGCTGTGTTCGTCCCCGGGCCCGGCTACGTAACCATCTGCTTCGGGATTTGTTGGATGAGAATCATCAACGCCCCCCTGCGACATAGGTAGACTTCACAGCCACAACTTATCAATTCTGTCACCGTCCGGGGGAACATGGAGGCAACCTTCGGACCCAATTTGAAACGCCGAAAGGAAATTTCTGATGGATTGCGTCGAATGGAAGGCTGCGGCTACCACGTCATGGGTGTGCTCAACATCACGCCAGACTCCTTCCATGAGGCAAGCCGCTTGGCAAGCACACAACAAGCGGTTCAAACCGGATTAGCAATGTGGGAGGATGGCGCCAAGTGGCTTGACATTGGGGGTGAATCAACTCGCCCTGGCGCAGAACCCGTCTTGCCAGAAGAGGAGATAGAACGCGTCGTTCCGGTGATCCGAGGGCTCAGGGAGGCAAACCCCTCCGGATTAATTTCAATCGACACAAGACGAGCGGATGTGGCCCGAGCGGCCATCGAAGCCGGGGCTGATTTGATCAATGATGTCTCAGGACTTCGCGACCCTCGCATGGTCGAACTTGTCCTCCAAGCAAAATGTGGTGTTTGCATCATGCACATGCAGGGCGAACCCGGAACCATGCAAGAAAAACCATCCTATTCGAATTGCACCAAGGAAGTAAGTGAACAATTACTTGAGACGGCTCGGGCGCTCAAATCCGCTGGCCACCCTGAGGAGTTGATTGCTCTTGATCCGGGAATTGGGTTTGGAAAAACGCTCGACCATAACATCGAGTTGTTGCAGAATCACAACCAACTTCGAGGCATTGAAGGGTTTGCATTGTTGTGGGGCGTCTCTAGAAAATCAATGATTGGTGAATTGACAGGGCGTTCGAACACAAGCGACCGCTTAGCAGGCACCCTTGCTGTCGCCGCACTTGCGCATTATGAGGGGATTGACCTGCTTCGTGTTCACGATGTCAGTGAGCACGTGGACATGCTGAATGTGCTTGATGCACTTGCCTAGTTGCCTAATCCACCGAGATAGCCAGCCGCTGCCACCCAGGCACCAGCCATGCTCCCAAGGTTTGTCAGAGCCGTGACCAGCAACACCCGCCCGGCCCGATTCGACCAGAACATGCCTAAATCGTCCATTTTCAAGAAATTCTGCAAATCTTCGGCTGTCGGCTCCCTGAGTTTCAATTGTACATAGCCAGCAAACCACCCTGCGGCAAGCGTTGGATTCAATGAGGTGATCGGAGAAGCAAGTGCGGCAGTGAGGATTGCAAGTGGGTGGCCACGAGCGATGATACAACCAAGGGCTGCAAACACTGCGTTGGCAGCCGTCCATACGGTAAACAGGGTCAACAAATCTTCAGCATCGCCTTGAGAAGCAAAGTAAGCCACCATTCCCATCACCAGAACGGGGAGAATCCAAGGTATGGCTTTCGCAAAACGTCCGCGTTTTGGCAACACTTCAAGTTCCTTGAGTTCGGCTTCTTGAGGTTGAGTGGATTCATTCAAATGGGCTTCAATGCCTTTGAGGTGGCCGGCGCCGACAACGGCGAGGATTCGTAGGTCGCTGCTTTGTTCCAGCGCAGCGATTTTCCCAGCGAGGTACGCATCACGTTCATCGATTAGAACGGCTCCGGCACCCGGTGAAAATGTCTTGAGTTCTTCCATCAGGGAGGTCAACAAGTCTTGATCTTCAAGCAATTGCGAAACTTCGGGTGCGTCCTCATCCTCGTCATCACCAAGGAGGGACCAAAGAATCTTGACCTTCTCAAAGAATTTCATCCGCTTCCAAGCCCTTCGCAATGTGGTTTGTATATCACGATCGATGAGGGCAACCTCGAGGTTTGCTTCTTCAGCAGTTTTGACAGCAGCAAGCAATTCTGCTCCTGGCTGCTCACCTTCGTCAAGACCCATTTTACGCTGCTCTGCGGCCAGCAAGGATTGGAGCATCACGAGTGGTGCTTTTCCTTCTTTGACCACCTTGAGCAGCCCTTCCTTGTCCAAGCGACGGTTGGATGTGAGAGCACTGTGACGTGAAGCGCATAACTCAACGGCGACAATGTCCGGTTGGAAGGCCTCGATTTGTGCTTTAACAGCCGCCACACTGGAACTCGAGATGTGAGCCGTACCGATGACGCGGACTCGATCTGAGCGATCAAACATAGGCGGTTCAGACATCAGCCTCATCCTCCCCGGAAAACAGCGATTGAAGTTCGGTTGTCATGGCTACAAGAGCAGCACGGCTGGCTTCGTCCACATCGGTTGGAACGTCCCCTAGCAGTGATTCAAACAAGATTTGACCACCTGCAAGCGCTTTGTGACCCCCCGCTTGGCCTTGCTTCCAATGCTCCGAAAGCATCCGCCCAAGATGGATTTCGGTGTTGGTGGTTCGCGCTGAAAGAATCACTTTGTTGCGCCGTACACCGTAGACAACCACCAAATCGACACCCTCGGTCGGCAGAAGGAAATCTGCTATTTGAGCTAAAGCATCCCGATTTGGTAGGCTTGAGAGCGGTGCAAGAACGGTGGTTTGGAATTGCTTTCGTTCTTGGAGCGCTTCAGCAAATGCTTCGAGCGTCTCAACCGAGCGAGGCGGCTCCTCTATAGAGCGCATCATATCATCGTCGACCCATGCATTCAACCACGAAAGGGCACGAATGTCGACCGGATTGAAATGTCGAGTGAATCCAAGTGTGTCCGTGCGGATCCCAAACGCAAGTGCGGTGGCGACCCGTGGCGTCATTTCGAATGCTTGCTCCATCAGGAGACTGGCCACGAGTGAGGACGTCGCCGAGAATTCTGGGTGAACCATCGAAAGATCCGCTGCAACACCTTCTGAAGCATGGTGGTCAATAACGATGTGAGGGACGCAATCTTCTGGAAGGATGTTATTAGCGCCAGGGCGGTGGAAGTCCACCGTGATGACAACCGCAGCATCACGAAGGATGTCATTCACTTCCCAGTCGAGTATCAACCGGCGTGCTGGAACATCCAAGACACGCACCATGGCTCGATTTTGCTGGTGTTCAATGAGTCCACCGTGGTAGAGATTGGGGCTCAACCCCATGGAGGCACAGAGTTCAAACATTGCTAATCCAGCACCAAGAGCATCCGGGTCAGGATTATCATGACAGAAAATGGCCACATTGGAACCTTCGGGCACCGAAGCGAGGTAGTGATGCAGCACCGATGCCCCGTCTTTTCGCTCCCAAGAGCGAATGCGGTCTTGCATTGCTGAGAACGAAACATCGTCCACGCTGATGAGGTCGACTCCATCGCCTTGTAATGGCAACGTGGTCAAAATTGGAACATCGCCCCAATGGTTTCGTATGGATTCAATCGGCTGTTCGCTTTCCAAGGCGTTTGGATCAATCAAGAGAATGGCGGTTGGTTTGTGCGAGTCCAATGGCAGCGACGACAGGGGCATGGCCGATGGAAGTGCAATGATTTCACATTGTTCAATCGGTTCAGTTTCAGGAAGCGTCGAAGCCAAACCGACCAAGACACAGCGTTGGCGTTGCGCACACCATCGGCTTAGTCGAACAGCGAGAGGATTCGAACCAAACACCAAAAACATTCGAACACCAATCCGTTGACTTACCGTGGGGTCAGAAATCCATGCTGTAGTTCTGGTGGTAGTGATCTGGAACATCAACCAATTCACGGACCTTTGAACCCTTCATTCCGGCCACGATGTTCGCAGGAATCATGAGAATAGCTTTGTTCCACGTTGTTGCTTCGGAATTATAGAACTCTCGACGATCAGCAAGGCGCTCTTCGAGCCGGACAAGTTTGTGTGAGAGGTCCAAGAACATCTTGTCGGCCTTGACTTCAGGGTAAGCCTCAGACAGGGCGTTGAAGCGGGGCGTCATTTGTGCAAGTGCGTTTTGCGCTTGGTTGAAATTGGCCATGTTCTTTGCAATCAATGCACCAGATGCAGCCTGTCGGGCCAAGAAAAGTTGCTCGAAAAATTGAATTTCGTGCTTTG
Organism: Candidatus Poseidoniales archaeon; assembly: GCA_009887095.1. Taxonomy (GTDB): domain Archaea; phylum Thermoplasmatota; class Poseidoniia; order Poseidoniales; family Poseidoniaceae; genus MGIIa-L1. The sequence continues at coordinate 12,535 of QXYC01000025.1, read as the reverse complement.
CATACCCTTTCACAATCTTGTGAAGGTTTGGCAACATGTTGTACTTCAGCAGGACATCGCTTTCGTAGTCCTGCCAAGCATTGTCGACATTGAGTTCAAGACTCACAAAGCGGTTCCATGTTGTCCAGATGTACAAAAGGCCCACTGCACTGAGGAGGGCGCCAAAAAATCCGGCAAAGATGAGCACAACCATACCACAAGGATGGCGCCCCAACCTATCAATGATGTGGTGGGCGCTTGTATGGGCAACATCTTGAAGCCAAACCGCATGGCATGGTTGTCGTGAGCCTGCATGTCGATTGAAGCAATGATTGGAATTGCACTCGGCGTGTTCCTCATTGCATTCGCATTCGCTCCTGTTGGCATGGGTGGAGGGATGCTTTTCGTCCCCTTACTCCACTATGGAGCAGGATGGGACATCGATGGACGGATCATTGCCGCTTCATTGACACTCACCGCTGTTGTCAGTTATGGCAGTGGCTTAGCCCATCGAAAAGAAGGGCATGTCGATGATGCAATCGTCAAAACTGGCCTCTATGGAGCCATCCCTGGTGCCGTTGCCGGGGTGTTCATTGTCAGCATCATTGGGGAGCACTTGGACAACGTGTTCAAATTACTCAGCCTTGTTATGATCATTTGGGCCATTCGGAAATCCGTGAAAAAGATGAAGACGGTCGATTCAGAAGGAGAAAGTGAGATCATCGGCCGCAATGAGCAGGTGGAAACAGTGCCGTTGCGACTTGGAGCTGCTGTAGGCGGTATGTTGTCGAGTGTGTTGGCGATTGGCGCTGGCGTAATCTATGTCCCCATCCTTCGCGCCTTTGGCCACCTTGCACCTCGCCAGGCGATCGGGAGCAGTTTACACTTCATGATGGCCGTCATTCCGCTTTCGATTGTCACACATGTGGCATTCTTGCCAAGTGATTCCATCGAACAACTGACAAGTGACGCCCCGTTCATTGCAGGCCTCGCATTCCTCACATTTCTCGGAGCACGAAGCGGGGCGAACTTTGGCATGAAACACCTTTCGGAAGCAAGAATCATGCAACTCTTCCTTGGCCTCATTGTCGTCGTAGCCATCCGTTACATCATCGACCTTGGTGGGTTTTGAATCAATCATCGCCAGTCATGTCTTCTGTGGCCACGATGAAATCCAAAGCGGACGAGTCTTCCACTGCCACGAGGCCACGTATGCTGTGAGCGTCTTGCAACTCAACCGTTGGTTTTGCTACTTTCACTCGCGTGGTCCCGAGCGACAGCACATGGCCGGGGCTTACGGGAAGTCGCCCCTCCGGCAACCAAAGACCCAATGCCCCCAGCTCCCCATGATGAACAACGATCAGTGTGTGCCCGTGCTCATCGACTTCCGACCGAACCACGCGCAGTGCTTCACCGTCCGGAATCAGGCGTTCACTTGGTTGCCAATCGTTCCATGTATTCTCCAGCGGCGTGTTGTGCAAGTTTGCACGTTCACCAATGGCCTCGATTTTCTCGCTAAACGCCTGTTCAACATCAGATTCAATGTTGTTCAAGCCATCAAGAAGGTCACGAAGCCCTTCGTGATGCAAAGCATCAATTTTCGTCATTGCTGCATGGGCAATGAGCAACAGTTCAGCCAAGGCCTCCGTTTCCTCATCGTTTCCAGATTCATGCGCACACTCCATGGCTTCATCAAGAATTTCGAGCGCCAAACCAGGCTGATCAATCGATAGGAGGGATGTGCCAATTGCTTTGAGAGAAAGGCAAGCAAGGCTTTTATCGCGAGCCACATCATCATGCGCTGCTAAAATATGTTCTTTTGCTTCTGCAAAGTCGTGGTTAAGATGGCGCGTGATTCCAGACATCACAAGGTACCTCAACCGCTCAGCACCAACAGAGAGGGCTTGACGGTCCGCGGTTTCGAACAATCGAGCCGCTCGCCCCCAGTCATCAGAACTTGTTGCCAGTAAGCCGAGTTGATGCATCCCTTGCATCTCTGCGTGTTGATCATCGATAAGGGTCGCTGCTTGCAAGGCTCGAGAAAGGTGTAAGCGAGCAGCCCCCCGGTCACCTGCCATTTTAGCCATCAGGCCCAAGGCAGTCTCTGTCCGTTGAGCATAACCAGCGATGGCTGTGTTTGCAAGTTCAGCATCCTTCTCTCCAAGAGGGGCCAACCCAAGTCCGACCGCTTCTAAACTCTCACTGAAAGCCAACATCGTCATTCGATACGCACCTTCGACATCGTTGGAGTAGGTTTGGCTTGATAGTCGAGCAAGGTGCGCATCCAATTCCACCATCGGAGCACAAATTTCTGGCAACTTTCCAAGTGCTTTCTTGTGTTTGGCTTTGATTTGTTCGCCGTTCAAAAATCGACGTAACGCTGTAGACAAGACCTCATCAGCCGCTGAATCGGATTCCTTGGGTGCTGGAGTTGGCTGCGGCGTTGGTTGGGATTTTGTGATCAACGAATCGACCATCCAAGTCAATTTGGCTTGAATATCATATTCATTCACTCGGCTAATGGCGTACCTCATCTCCGCAGCACGGATGCGCCGGGACAAACTGTTGAAGGCCGATTTTGATTTGGCTGAAGACAACTCTGCAAGCCGCTGCATGAAGGTTGAGGGAGGGCATGTGGTGTAGCCAAGATTGGCTTTTTCACCAGTGGTTGTCATCTTGAAATCATCCGTAACGAGAACCACGGTTTTCCCTTCACGGGTGAGGGTGGAGGCAAGCACCATCAAGGACAGATCCACATCTTGAGGCGAAACACGCTCGCCGATGAGCCTTGCAAGACCTTTAATTTGTGCTTCATCAATCGGCACGGTGGTGAGGATTGGTGCGAGCGATTCGAGCAGGAGTGGTTTGTTTTTCCATTGTTGGAACCGTACGGTTCGAACCTCATCATGAACGCCGGGCGTGACGCAGAAGATGTGCTTCCCACCATGTGCCATTGCTTTGATGTCCTTTAGAAAGCGGTCCGCTGCAAAGGATCCCAAATGGATGAAACAGTTCGAATCGATGACCCATACATGACTCATTGAGCGACACTGAACAACTCGGTTCTTAGGTTCTTAGGGGCCAATCAATCACTTAGACTGGGGAAGATACAGGTCGTTGGTCTTGCAAAGAATTTCAATCGATATTTGGCAACAATGCGGTAGACGATGTTTCGGAGCGGAAGCGGCACAAGCCAAGCGAACGGGAACAGGATCCTGTAGTGCCATTTGAGGTACAGAAGGCAGCGCACGGCGGCCGAGGAACGCATGTATGGCTGACCGTTGCGAACAAGGTACACAGTGTCTGCTTGTTGCATCTTTTCGGGGAAAGTTGCAATGATGGCTTGACCTTCTTCGCTCTCGATTGCGATAAATTTCATGCTGCCCGATTTAGCCAAACGGGGATGGAGAAACACCGCAGACCGAGTGCACAATCCACAGTCTCCATCCATCAACAGAAGATCAGTCATGTGCTTCATCCCCCATAGGCAACAAGTGCCATGTAACAACCTCAACCCCTTCCGAGATGTGAACAAACTCTGGTTGTGTGGCATCTTTAATGCCGAGATGATAACTGTCCACCAGTGTGTTCCTTACCACATCAGCAGTCGCATCTGCATACCACCATTTCACATGATGCGTGTAGCCGTGGTGCAAACGTCCTTTGTGCGAGGTATAGAGGCTGTAGCGTTCGAACAGGAAATACTCGAGTGAGCCATGTTCTGCCTGTCGAACTTCAGAAGTCTTCACAGCAGAACCCTCCAAACCCACGCCCCCTTTTGTGCGAGTGGATGACCAGGTATAGCCTGCCTCAAGGGTCCCTTTGACTGAAGCTTTGGCATGACGGTAGGCAAGACCATACTTTCGGTTCGCATAGAAACATGTCACTCGGCTTTGTGCATCCAGTGTTAAAAAAAAGACACCGGGGATGCCATTCTTTGTCACGTATGTCCGGATGTTGAATTCGCCAAAGGTGGAGATTCCAGGAACAGAAGGCAAACCTGCTGGCCTTACTTTTTCCATTACAAATGGGATGCAGCCGACGTAGGCCTTCCCATCGTGCAGGTCCAGTTCAAGGCCTTCTGGGAGATGACCTCGCAAAACCTCTGGGTCCACTGACCAGTGCATGAAGGTGAGTTTCTTCCAATTCTGTCTGAGGACCGATCGGCCCTCCGGCATTGGAAACGGGATGTGGTCAACACTGAGACCGTCCTTCCTCGTGACCATGTAGGGCCATCGGTGCGGGGGTCTTGAACCATCCCTCATTTCATTGGTTTGGGACGATGGAAGTCGCTGCAACAGTGTCGATTGGACCCTTTTCGCCCCATGTCGCAGCGATGCCTGCAGCGCAACCAATCGGCGCCATCATCATGCAGAGAATGAGGATGGGTGTGGAGACATAGATTGGTCGCTTTGCCTCAAGCATGCGCAACCAAATGAACCTGCCAAGAAACAGATCAAAAGCCAAGTAGTGGAGCCATCCAAGGATAATTACATCTTCCTCGGCAAACAAATCGACCACCACTGCTGGCGTTGGCATGTCACTGCCAAGTGCAAGGAAGATGGTGCCAACTTGAGGCAATGCTAGGATGATGTAAGGGACGAGAAGGGGTAAAAAACAGAACCGAAGATCGCCGACGAACCGTTGCGTCAGTTCGTGGTTTGGCAGAAACCACATCATCACCCAAAATGGAAGAATCCATAATGACGAAAACCAAAACATCAGTTCAGTGAGTTCCATGTTCACTCCTCTTCCTTCATCGCAGCGATGTATTTCACGGCATCAGTTCGCAAGAAGCGAGCATAGAAAGCTGGTAGAATCACAAGGCTCGATATCAAGGCCAAAGCAATGGCAACGACGAAGGCTTGTCCAAACAATCGCAATGGGAGCAACGAAGAGAGGTTGAGCACAGCAAAGCCTCCAGCGGTCGTCAAGGCGGCCATCCACATCGCTCGGCCAGTGGTGGCAGATGCGTTTGCAACCCAATGGTGCGGGGTTGCGAAGGGATCGTGCTCGACTTCTTCTTCGAGCCGGATGGAAAAGTGCACAGCATAATCCACACCAAGACCCAACGAAAGGGCCCCAATGGTAACGGTTTGTGAATTGATTTGGTAACCCGTAAAGCCCATCAAACCGTAGACCCATCCCACAACCATCATCAGCGGAATCCATGAAACAAAGCCTCTTGCTGCACCCTGAACCACATTCTGTTGGCGCACGGTGTGAATGCCAACCAACATGAAAAGAATAACCACGGCGACAATGCCTGTGGAAAGAATGGCTGAGTCGGCGACATCAGAGGTTGTTTGTGCAAGGATGAGGCTGCGTCCTCCGACGCGGAGGGTTGCATCGCTGTCGAGTTCATCCTCTGCGTTCTCGAGAGCGTCAATCATTCGATTATTGAGGTCAATCGTGGCCTGCCAGTCGAGGGTTTCGGCTTGGAACGAAAGCACTGTTTGTTGTCCGGTAGAGGCAAGCACTGAGGACGTCAGGTTTCTTCCAGCATCCGTTTGTAGAAGGTAATCACCTAAGTTCTCCCACGTGGAGAGGTTGTCGTCATCGAGATCGGTCATGAGCGCATTCAACGTTGAATCCCGTACTTGGGCTTCTGTCAATACATTCCACAATCCACTTGGAGCACCGCTTACGTCAGGGCTTTCGAGCAAGACCTGTTCGGCAGCAAGCCAAGCAGCGTATCCATCAGGCGAGAAGACGTCAACGTCAACAACCACATACAACGGCGATCTGCTGTTTTGAAATTCATCGGATAGCAAAAGGAAATCCGCTACAACAGGGACCTCATCATCAAACTGGTCGCGTTGGTCAAAGCCAACTTCGAGTTGCTGGAAGCCAAAGAACATCGGCGCTAAAAGGACCACGGCAATGATGCCTACCTTCACTGGATTTGCTGAAAGTCGGGCCAGACTGTTTGCGATAGGACCGATTGAAATCGCACTTGCTTTCTCGAGCTTGAGTTTCTTCGGAGGAAACATCAGCATCAGAGCTGGCAGTGCCGTAATGCTCAGCAGGTAAACAAGGAAGAGACCGATAGCAATCACTGTACCAAAGACTTGGAGGAAGGACAGTGATGAGAATCTGAAGGAGAGGAAACCGACCATGTCTGTGAAAATTGCAATCACCAAAGCAATGGAAGTGAGCACCGTGCCCCGACGAACAGCCAGTTGTCTTGCCTCGTAGGAAAAGTCCTTGAGCGTCTTTCTTTCTATAGAATCCTTGGAATCGAGTACATTCAGTTCTTCCCTAATTCGAATGACGACGTGTAAACCGTAGTCAACACCGATCGCAAGTAAGAGAACGGGGATTGAATTCATTGCAGCATTGAACACCATATTGACGCCAAAGAATTGCAACCACCCTGACAGCCCGTACGTAGCGACAATCGCAAGAACGGTGAGTGAGGTGACGAACATGGTGTCCCGGACGGATCTGAAGTTAAACCACAAAATCACGGCCAATAAGAGCAGTGCGGCACTTGTAAGTGTACCAATTTCTTTGCCGAGGTTGGCGTTCGCGCCTTCGCTGAACTGGGAAAACGAGAAACTACGCAGGCTTTCTTCTGCTCCGTTGGATTGTAGGTCGAGGACCATCAGTTCAGACCAGTTGTTAATCATCGCTTGAACATCTCCAAGAATTTCCAAATCATAGTCGCCAGGTTCCGTGCTCACCACGAGGGTGGTCAAGACAGGTCCCGATGAGTTCCATGGGTCATCGGTGCGGTCAGCAACGGGGAGTGAACCGAGAATGGCCGCACGGTAATCGATGGATTGCAGGCCTGAAAGAAGGCCGAGTTGCCCATTCATAGGTCCTGTGACGGCCATGATTTGACCAACCTGCGCAGCAGAACGGTTGGTTGTTGTTGCGTCAAGCATCCCAAGCATTGCTCCGAGTTGTGGCGAAAGATTGACACCGCTGTCCAAACGTAGGAGCCAGTCCGCTGGCGTGCCAGCGTTCCAGGCGAGCAAATCCGTGCCACTCATGGCTGTTGCTGCAGGGATTGTTTCAGCCGCAGTGGAAAGGTTCGCAAGTGCGAGTGTAAGGTTACCATCATCGGCCGCAAGGACATCGTTGATTCCGCCCTCAACACTTGAGATCCAGTCAGCACTCACTGGATCTTGATACCGTTGCCACTGGTAGGCATAACCGGCCATACCGCTGTTGGCTTGTGTGCCAAACAAAGGATAGTGATAAGGTGCAAAATTTTCATCGTCGATCATCCTCGCCTCGATGCTCGCCAAGTATTCCCACGTGGTAGTCGTTTGAAGAGAACCCGCTTCGATGTCGTCGATGATTCGAACAAAATCAATGGATGCCTGGTACTCTCGCTCAATATCCTCCAAGAGACGGACGTTTTCGTCATCAGGGAAGAAACCGTCTTCGCTGTTATCAAACTGAAGGTGCATCCCACCTGAAGCGAGGACAAGGACGGCAAGCATAACGACAGCGAACACCGACTTTGGGCGGTCCACACTTGCGTTGCTCATTGCTTCAAATGGATTCATCATAAGCGGCGGTTTCCCAACTGGCATTTATATTGATGTATAAACTGCCCAGCATGACCAATAAATCACATACGAGCAGTCGTGACCGAAGCGGCCATGCACGCTTTACAAGCAACGCTCAAAGTGATTCGATGATCATGGCAATGCCTTGACCGCCGCCGATGCACGCAGTTGCAACACCGTAGCGTCCACCGCATCGCTTCAATTCATGAGCGAGGGTGAGCACCAATCGGGTCCCAGTTGCAGCAAGCGGGTGACCAAGACCGACAGCGCCACCGTTGACATTGACTTTTTCCACTTCGATGCCCAAATCCTTGATGCAAGCGAGGGCTTGACCGGCAAATGCCTCGTTGATTTCCCAACGGTCAATGTCTTCTGCTTTGAGGCCGGCTTTTTCGAGCGCCTTGAGCGAGGATGGAACTGGACCGTAAGACATGATAGCGGGTTCGAGGCCAACGATGCCCCATGAGACAATACGAGCCAGAGGTTCATCGCCGTCAGCAGCTGCCTGAGAAGCAGACTTGATGACCACGGCTGCTGCTCCATCGACAATGCCTGATGCGTTTCCTGCAGTCACGAAGGATTCAGGGCCAAAGGCAGTCGGAAGTGAGCCAAGGCTCTCTTCTGTGCAGTTTTTGACCACGTGATCTTCATCGAGGTGCGTAATGACTTTGTCGCCTCTTCGGCTTTTGATGGTCACTGGAACGATTTCTGGTTCGAACAGGCCCGATTCAATGGATGCGGTGGTTCGTGCGTGTGAGAGAGCAGCAAATGCATCGATTTCCTCACGGGTCACACCTTTGCGTCGGCACAACTCGTCAGCAGTCTGGGCCATGAACAATCCACAGGTCATGTCTTGCAAATTGGTCATCATGTAATCTTCCACCTTTGGAGAGCGTCCCAATTTCCATCCTTCACGGCCACCACGCAGCACGTGAGGGGCTTGGCTAAGGTTTTCCATACCGCCAGACACAACGGTTGAGGCTTCATCGAGCATGATCATCTGAGCGCCTGTGACAATGGATTGTACACCAGACCCACAAATACGAGACAGCGTAAGCATTGGCACTTCCTGTGGGATTCCACCTTGCAAACCTGCATGGCGTGAACCGTAAATTGATTGAGAACATGTCTGAAGGGCGTACCCCATGACCACATGATCCACCGAAGAGGGGTCGGTTCCTGTTGCTTCGAGTGCTCCTTTGATGGCAATGCCACCGAGTTCTTGAGCGCTCACGGACTTGAGCAGCCCACCGGTTTTTCCATCGCCACGCTTACCGCCAACCCATTCACAAAACGGGGTGCGAGCACCGCCTACAATCACAACATCTTCTGCCATGGTCCGGCGAGCCCAAACAGGGTCATGAACCTCACTGTCACAACCACAGGAGCATGAAACTGCCCGCCACTGCAGTCAAGAACGGTATGAACATCAATTCGCTTCTCGAGCGGAGTCGTGCGATGTTCGCGAGTTCTGTTCCTCGTTTGAGCATTGCAGGCATACCAGGCGTGTCGGTACCAACCATGTGCAAGCGAGCGTTGCTAACTGGAAGATTGTAGTTCACCTTGCTCTTTTCTTCTTGAGACCAAAAGGTACCATCGTCTTTTCCGGCAAGAGAGGGGGGTTCAAAATCAACGACATCGCAGACACCGGGCCATTCGAGTTCTTCAGAAGGGCGTGGCTTCACCATGCCCAAGGCATAGACTGGGTCACCAATTCGAAGGGCGTGAATGGTCCAGCGATGGCGAAGAATGTGGCCTTGATTGAACAAGCGCCCGTGTTGCATTCGCCAGTATGCATCAGACAAACTCTGACTGTGCGTGGTTGTCCATTGTTTGACAAAACCACCAAAATCCTGACGCTCGAAGGTCGAAGGGCGGAGATAAATCCCGCCAGTGCCATCGTGAAGAATGAATGGCACA
>QXYC01000025.1:0-3013 GCA_009887095.1 Candidatus Poseidoniales archaeon | reverse complement strand
CATCACCGATTGTTGACGTTGAGCGAAGTAGCCCAAGATCAACCATATGACACCCACACCCATGGTGATGTAAGGGAGCAACAGCAATGTGTCATCGCTCGAATCAACTGTGGATTGAGCACTTGTGACCCCGAAGTAGGCAAGAGAGGACATGCCGACGAGAAAGATCAAGAGAAACAAACCGTAACTCGAAATGACGGCTGGTTTGGGGGTCCCTATTTTCGTGGGATGCTCCGGGAGAAGTTCATTGCTCGGGTCAGGATGATATGGACGAGGAAGGTACCACGATTTAGGCCCTGGAGCAGGATAGACCCAATCGTTTGGATCAGTGGTTGGCACGTAGGTTTTCGTTCCATAAAACCAATCTTCCACAGTGGCACCGGAGATCAGGGCTTGAGCTTCCAAGTCCTCTGGTTGAGGGTTTTTCTTCCGCATGGCATGTAATTTTGATTCAAGGCCGGTCGGGGAAAGCATCGCCAGAACAATGAACATGCACAGCGAAATGATGTAGCCTTGAGGTTGGAAAAAAAGTGCTCCAATCATCACGCCTATGATGACTAACCACCAAACCCAACCTTGCCAAGTGTATGGCTTCGTGAATTTGAAGAAGCCCTGGTCAAATTCGACCTCGGGCCTAGGGTCCATGCTCCTGTGTGCACGGCCCATGTTATGGTTCTTCCACTCAAAGCGCCGCAGGGGGCTCAATCGGAAAGAATCCCTACGACCTTAACCATGATTCGCTTGTCTCGGCAGCCATCGAACTCAGCGTAATGGATTTGCTCCCATGTACCCAAATGAAGTTCACCACCTTGGACAGCCATCGTGACCTGTTGGCCAAGCAATTGCCGCTTCAAGTGCGCATCTCCGTTGTCCTCGCCTGTGCGGTGATGATGATACTCCTCACCTGACCGACCTTCAATGCCATAGAAGGGTGCAAGGTGTTCTAACCACTGGCGGATGTCATGATGAAGTCCATACTCCAAGTCGTTGACGAAGCAAGAGGCAGTAATGTGCATCGGGTTCACCAACACAAGTCCGTCAACAATGCCGCTTTCTCGAATGACCCTTTGGACATCTGCAGTGATGCAACGAATCTCGTAGCGTTCATTGGTGTTGATCCATAGTTCTTCGACATAAGTCGCTGCTGTGCCTTTCACAAGGGTGCCCATAGCCAAGGTGTGGAAGCGACGGTTGTTGATGGTTAAGGTGTCATCCCGTAGTTTTTCTGGGATTGAAAGCCGTTGTTTGCGATCATCAATGGAATCGCCACGATTGCCATGCAGATTCCATTGCAGACTGCAACAGTGATGGAGCCAATCACTGAAACTGCGCCACCGAGGTCTTCCTCCGAAATGAAATCATACTCTTCTTGAGTAATCTCACCGTTTTCCAGCATCTGATCATAGTCCAAAACGATTTGCAAGCTTGCGATTGTTGAAAACGCAACCAAGGCGATTGCCCCCATAACGATGAACACGCCTTGACGATTGAATTGCATCATTTGGACGCCACCAAAGATCATGCCACCATAAGCCAGTATATTCAGTACTGCAAGGGCCAAAGTAAGGCCATTTCCTCCAGGAGCGAGGGTGCCGAAGGCTTCTCCAAGAATACTCAAACTCCCATAGATGATGACGAGGATGCCAATCACTTTTGCAGCCGAAGAAGGTGTTTGCTGGATGATGATGGGTTGCTGCCCATAGCCATATGGTTGGGAAGGAGCCCCCATAATCATGGGTTGTTGCATCTCAACAGGTTGTGTGGAAAATGGATCCTGAGCGGCCATGGGCGCATTCATCTGGATTGATTGGGGTGCGTCAGGATTGTTGGTCTTGATGGAATCATCGTCCCAAGGGGATGGTTGCATGGTCCTCACTTCGTGAAGTAGTACATGAAACATCGTATCTTCGGGGTAGGGCTGTGTTGAAGAGGGAGGGCCTCGTGGGGGAATCAAGGAGGGCGTGATGTGTCAGACATACTGGTCGTGTACAAGAAAAACTTCGAAGCTGTCCACGATGCAAGCTTAGGCATCATCACGGAGGAACTTCAACGGTGCAGCGAAGAACGCGGCGGCCTCCGGATTGACATTCGGGCGCGTGAACGTGTGCGTCGAGCAGATTTCATCGGGCGAGACCTCGTCATCGTCTTAGGCGGTGACGGAACGCTCACCAGCATTTCACACAACATCGATGCCGACACGCCCGTGATGGGCGTCAATTCCCATCCGAGGGACGATGATCCAGAGGGGAGTTTTGGATTCTACATGGATTCAAACGTTGAAACATTTGCGAATGATGTGCGTCAAGCATTGGAAGGCACAGCCATTGTCAACGATTTACCGCGACTGCAAGCCATCATCGATTCGACATCTGGCAATCGATTCACCACAGACCCTGCCATGAACGACCTTCTCATCGCCAATACACACCAGTATGCACCAAGCAAGTACCACTTGCGCAGGGGCACCGAAAAGTGTGAACAGCAAAGCAGCGGTTTGTTATTTTCCACCTGGCTTGGCCAAGGAGCGTGGCTAAGCCACGCTGTTTCCAAGGACGAACTCAAGTCACTGAAGTCTGAAGTCAAACCAAATGAAATCGATGACCACTATTTCGTGGTGGCAAGAGATTTGCCACACGAGCATCGAGCAACGATGCCATGGGCATGGATGGATTGGACAAAAGATGCCACAACCATCACATCAGACATGCACCGGGGCTATGTTGTCCCTGATGGGTGGGACGAGGTACACTTCAACAGAGGTGCGACCATCACGGTCAATGCAAATGCACCAAGGCTACGCTTGCTGACGTTCCGTCAAAGCATGAATGAGAAATTAACATCGTGAGCAACGCTCGCATGTACGATGAATGGTGATCGAGGTCACTCTCTGCGCATTGGTGTAAAAAGTAAAGTGGCATAGGCCAAAAAAAGAGGTGGAGACTGGAGCTCGACAAAGAGCTCCAGCCTCCGGTTTTCTTAGGAGGTGATCCATCTGCAGGTTCCCCTACAGATA
>QXYC01000024.1:50666-55833 GCA_009887095.1 Candidatus Poseidoniales archaeon | reverse complement strand
ACATTTTTGTCAAACAGGTTTCAAGCAGAGAATGATGGCATTGGCAACTCGCCTTTACGCCGAGCCTGCTCGAGTTTTCGAGTTCGGATTTTACTCTGACTTCCGCCACTCCTTCTGACGTCGGTTCGAACAACTTGAGATTCGAGCACAACACCATCATCATCTCTCAAGATGACCTGAACATCTGCGGGGCCTGCGAAATCCTTTGGCCATGCTACACCAATCCACAACACAACACCTCGCTCAAGGTAACGAGGGATCCAATCGAGGGCGTCGTCTTCGGATGGATGAGAGAGAGAAACCGCCTGGCGGGGAGGTGGGCACGGACTGAGTTCGAACCTGTGATCTCGGGTTTCAGGCTCGCCGTTCGGTGTCAAGACTTCAACCCGCACGTGCCGTTCAGTGAAGGTTTGATTGTTGAGAGCGATGAACAGGTTGCCAGCGCCAGCGTGGCATGTTTCGTCAAGGGCGACGTCCATTCGCCACTCGGCTCGAAGAAGAGGTGGTGCGCCCGAAAGGAGGTCGTATTGCAATCGATCAAGCAGCAAGAAAGCGCCGGGTTGCCATCCACGGGCGTGGGCGATCAAACGTTGGAGGCTTCGCCAGTTGAAGCGGTTTTCTTCATCGAGAAGGAGGCCTGCCACACGATCGGCAACAATGAATGCTTTGAATTCTTCAAACGCCATCTCAAATGTGATTTCTTCTTCCATGTGAAGGTGGAGAATGTACAGGAGCCGTTCCAAGGCTTGCTTGGGAATGTTCCCAGGAATGAGGGCTTTCTTGAATGCCATGCGCCATTCTTCCCACTCAAGGAGCAAATCTGGGTCGAGATGGGCAACGAGGAGGTCGCCAAGTACGCTCCCCAGTTGAGTTGGGTGGTGCGTTGGTGCGTGGAACACAAGGGAAGGGAAAGGATCGCCTTGTTGGCGCACGAAGTCGTACGAGAACATGGAGTGGAAACTTTGCGCCACACCACCTGTCATGGCCACGAGGAGGGCAAGATTCCAAGCAAGGGAGTTCGGTTGAATCGCAGACGCGAGAACGAGCAGGGAGAAAGATATGCTCGAGAGAACTGTCGCCATGAGGTTGTTTCGGCGTTGATCACGGAGGCTCTCAAGAATCCGATCCATGCCAGGCTGTGCGCGCAGAGCGTGACGTTTACCGGCTTGAACCCCGCCTTGTTCTCGGAGGGAAATTCGAGCCTGCATGGCTTGCCATGATGCTTCGCCAGCAATCACACTGGGGGCAACGGCAAGAGCGATTGGTAAGGCCAGAAGGAAAATCCAACCACCGACCGCGTCAATCAATGCTGGCTCAAGCAGACTGATGAATGCAAAACTCGCTAGAAAGAAACCATTGAATGTACGCCACAACATAAGCGATGGTTTGCGGGCAAGACGCCCGATCATCAACCGCCTTTTTTCGAGGGTCGCCCACTGTTGTTTGGTGTGCTCCAGTGGATCTTCGGAGTGCTCAAACCCCTCTCCATACGGGTCGGGAAGAGCAAGATTCTTTTCAAAACCCGAACCTTTGTCGATGCTCGATGTCATGGCCCTCAAACTGTCTCAGAAGGTGGTTGACTTTGGCTCTTGCCTATGAGACAGAGCAAAACCAACGGTTCATTCGACAGGGATACAAGAGGCGGACGTGCCAGGATTTGAACCCGGGATCTTCGGCTTAGGAGGCCAACGCATTATCCAGCTATGCTACACGCCCAGTTTGAACGGTCAGCCTTCCAAACATCATGCTTTCGCCTGAGCATGCCGTTGGCCGATTTCTGCTGCATTGAGTAAAAAACGCTCCAATTCGATGCGCCCCTGCGTCGATTTATGGAGCGCAACATCGCATTTAGCCAATTCAACGAGGAGTTCGGTCAGCAGGTGTTCTTCAAGTTGCATACGGCCTGCGGTCAATAAACGGTGGAAATGAATCACGACATCTTCAGGCTCGAGGTTGTTCTCGCCCATCACTTGGTCGAGAGCGCCCATGGCGCCTTTCAGCACCCTTGAGTTCTTCATGCCCTTCTTTTCCCAACGCCAGTCATGAACACGGTTACGAAGCGCTTCTTCGAGGACCCGTTGCATTTCCTTGACGGACGTGGCTGTCATCAAGTGTTGCAAGTTTTTCCGGTCGCCAAGCATTGACCGGTGGCCGAGCAGTTCTGTGACAAAGATCGCCTTGCGGAGGTTTCCGTTGGCGATATGTGAGACATCACCAAGAACGCCCCTTGCGACCTCCATCTGTTCTTCTTCAACAATTGTAGCAAGGCGCCCTTCGATTTCTTTTCGGCTCGGAGGGGGCAGACGGATGTGTTGGGTTCGACTGCGAAGCGCTTCAATAACCCGCGAGGGCGTGTGCGTGGTGAACATGAACCTCGCGCTCCCACTCGCGCTTTCCATCATGCGACGCAGGTATGATTGACGAATGGTCCCCAAGTGGTCCGCGTCCTCGATGACAATCAATCGAGACACTGGCGCCCGGCCTTGGTGTGTGGCAGGTGTTGATTCTTTTCCAGCAGGGGCTGGTGTTGTTGCAGCTGTACCAGAAAAGGTAGCATCGTAAGCATCGAGGCTTGTGCGGCCTGCCAGAGTGTCGCTTGAAGAAGAGCCTTCTGGGCGAAGAAATTCTTCGAACTTCGACATCGCGCCAGAGGTTCGGGCCAGATCACGGGCTTGGAGAACGTGTGTTCTTGCCTCCCATGCGGGCCCAAGCACTTGGCGAGCAATCAGCCTCCATGCAGCGGTTTTACCGACGCCCGGCGGGCCTGAAAGAAGGAGGTGAGGAGGGTTGGCTTGGACGGAAGTTCGTTCGATGGTCGACTTTACTGCATCAGGAAGCAAGAGTTCGTCAAAGCGAACCGGTGCTTTCGTAGCGAGCCAACTGGACATCATACGGCACTGGACGTCAGCGGTCTTTCAACCCTGCGCGTGGCAATGTTCACTCTGCGACGAGGCGCTTGGTACCGTTGCGTCGGAGTTTCATGAAGATTCGAGATCCGCATGCCTTGCAACTGATTCCGTTTCGCTCGCGGTGGAACGATTCGAGGCTTCCACACACTGCACATTTGTAATCGACGAGTTCAACCATAATGTTCGACTCCGTTTCATCCGACCTGCCTCCCTCTCTTGAACCTGTCCGTCGCGAGAACGCCAGATTTTGAGCGGGAATGAGGTGCTCAACAAACTTCGTTGGCCATGCCACCGACGAGCGGCGGAACCATTCGAACCTTCTGAACATCGCTGAAGTCCATTTGGGCGATGTCGGTTGCTGCAACCATCGTGTTGTCCACGAAAACCCATGCGCCGTTGCTTTCTGTCGCTTGTTCAGCGATGTCAGCTTGCGTCATTTGAACGGTGGTGTGACCGGTTGCGTCTGCGATCTCAACAGTGAACGTGGGCTCTGTTCCGCCAACAAGCCCTGGCATCAGCTTGAATTCGTCTGTTGATTGGAATTCCATGGTCCTCAGTTCCTCTGCGGAAACGAGGCGATCGTTTACGAACACCCAGGTTCCTTGGGCATCTGTTGCCTTGGCAACGATTTCCGGTTTGGTCATTTGTGCGACGGTGTGGCCGGTCGCATCTGCTATCTTCACTTGGTACAAAATTTCACTCATGTGTAATCCTCCTTGGGGAGGTACAACCCTTGAGAGTATATGAAGACGCGAAGAAAAGCCGTCAAACCTTTGCCATGAGCCCTAAACTTAGGGGGGTCGGGGAGATGAAACGGGTGTTGGTTTCGGTTTCCATGTCGCACCTTCGGACGAGGTGTTTCAAAAGGGTGAGAGGGGCCGACCTAGGAAGAAGTCCACGCCTGTATTCGTGGATAACGTCAAGCATTTCTTGACGTTCACTTCTGGTAAGCTTGGAACTCACCCGACCAAGCACACGCTCCATGGCGTGGGCGATTGGCCCTGGTTTTGTTAAGACATTGAGTGATTTTTGGGCGGCCGTCATGTACTGAAGAGCAGCGTGATCTGGGTGCTCGCCTTGTTCAAAAGCGTGGGCTAGAAGGCGCCCCAGTTCCCGCTTTGCCTTTGGTGAGCGGCTGAGCAAGAACAGTTTGTTGGTGTTGTGGAATCGCATGAGTTTGTCCGCAGTCCATCCGCCACGTCCTTCTTCCAGCCAAAGTGAAAAGAATTCCACCCTCGCTAAGAAATGTTCTGCCTGAAGTGGGTCACTGAGCCTGCCTTCTTCGATGACAGGTATGTGAGGATTGAGGGTTGTGAACACCAACGCAAAGAGCCCAGTTCCATTTCGAATCGCCTGGGGTTGATCGTCTCGATACACCCGTACTCGCTCCAAACCACAACTCGGTGAGTCTTTTTTGAACACAAATCCACAGATTTCTGCTTTCATGAGTGCATCCGATTGGAGTTCTGCATATTCCAACATGTCTTGAGTGAAATCATCATCTGTTTTTGGGTTGACAAGGTGGATTTTCCCTTCCCTGTTAACGAGGCGGATGGTCGGGCGTGGCGTCCCCATGCCAATGCCGACTTCCGGACAAACCCCGATCAGGTCGAGGTGATGGGACCATGCGCGCGTCAAACTGCGAAACTCGGCACCGTCTCCGTTGTAGCGTACTTTCTCACCTAAGAGGCAAGCAGATACGCCGAGTTTTGGCATGGTAGGCATGCCTCTGGGTTTGTTCGTCAGTATATCAAGCGCTGTTTTAGCGTTCACGGTCCCAGCCGGACATCCTCTGTGTTGAGTGTGGCGCCCACTCCGAGAATTGAACTCGGGTCGCAGGAATGACAATCCTGCATGATAACCTCTACACCAAGCGGGCCTAAGCAAGTGCTCCGTTACGGAACGGCTATTTAAGCCGCGCCGTGTGGCCCGAATGGGGAGTTCGCCATGGCGGGAAAAAAAACATCTGTAGAACAGACTCGTGAAGAAGAAAAAAATGCACAGGTTGGCAACATGCTTGATGCAGCTTTTGGTGATTTGAGTGGCCTTCAAGCGACCACTGAAAGCAACCAACCAGGTGCACAGCAAGAGGTCATTTCTGAAGAACCAATGGAGGAAGCATCACCCTCTGAAACCACATCAGAATCAACCGAGCCATCTCCAGGTCCCACGGGCCCTCCAAGCGGCCCTCCATCAGGGCCACCATCAAAACCCCCGAGTGGCCCACCATCGGGTCCACCATCGGGTCCACCATCGGG
>QXYC01000024.1:0-50566 GCA_009887095.1 Candidatus Poseidoniales archaeon | reverse complement strand
CCACCATCGGGTCCACCATCGGGTCCACCATCGGGCCCCTCTGCTGGTCCGCCTTCCGGTCCACCCTCAAACGCACCTGTCGAGAAACCTGCTGAAGTCGCCGAACCAGCGGTTGTCGAGCCAATGGAACCCGAAGAGGAATCTCCAATTGTTGAGGAGCCAGCAGAAGAAGCACCACCCTCAGCGGACGTCGAACCACCTGTCGCAGCTGAGCAAGCGTCTAACGAACCTGCTCATATTGAGCCTCCAGCACCCAAATCACCAGAACCTGAAGTGGTTGTTGAGGCCAACGCAGAAACAGAACCAATCCCCTCAAACGAAGCGCAAGATCATGCAGTCGTAGCACCGTCAAGTATGACATCAGACCGTGCGAACGCAGCAGAAGCTGAAGTCGCCCGTCTGTCTGCAGAGGTTGCACGGCTCCGCCAATCAATGGCCGGCGCTACTGAAGTGATCGAAGAATTGGAAACACCACCAATGCCCCCTGCAGTGCTCAAAGACATTGTGATTGCAGCGCACATCGTCAGCGACTTCGCCCGGCTCGCTAGGCAACTCGACCGGGAACAGTTAATCAGAGCGACGATGGGTACGATTGCAATGTTGCACCCAGATGATACAAGCATCATGATTTCAACGAGAAACATGACCATGCTGCCTCGGTTGGATGAACGTGGATTGTGCGCAGCCCGCCTTGGCGGGCCAGCACCTCAGTTCGCCCCTGAAGATTGGCGTGTCCTCCAAGTGGTCCTTGCATCCGCTAGCCTAGCCACCGGTGGACCGGCAGCGGTGATTCATTCACACGGAGCATACACGACGGCAGCAAGCTGCGAAAAAGATCTGGTCGTTGTCTCACCGATTGATGAAATCGGAAAGCGAAGCATTGGCAAGGTTGTCATTGTGGACCCTGATGACGAGAATCCTGATGATTTCCTCCGCCAAATCATGGAAGCTTTGCAGCAAGGCGGCATGCGCTGCGTTGTTGTTCGAGGACGAGGCGCTTACGCTGTTGGGCGGGATCTCGATCAGGCATGGGCAAACGCAGCAATGGTCGAGCATAGCATGCGAATCGTCTTGCTTGCTCGTCAGGCAAACCTGAAGATTTGATTCACTCATCTGGAAGTTCAACCGATTCCGGAAGCGACCGGATGTCTGCATTCGTCGCTTTGAGTGTTTGAACCGATTTCCCTAAATCTTCATTGATTCTCAAATCCTCAAGTGTCTTGATTTGACTGTTGAGCATGTTGTACGACCCAACGCTCTTGTTGTAATGATCGTTCATCTGGCCTAATTTCTGCCCGACCTTCTCGTAATGCTCACTCCATGTGGCAAATCGCTTGTATAATTCTCGGCAGGCTGCGAGAGCCTCGCGTGTGTTTTCTGCTTGTTCTGACTGGCGCCATTGGAAAGCAATGGTACGCAGCAAGGCCAAGAGCGAGACAGGTGAAGCGATGAGAATATCGTTTTTCATAGCGAATTCGTGCAGGTCAGATTGATTGTCAAAGGTCACTGCCAAAAGAGCTTCAGACGGCACGAACATGATCACATGTTCAACGTCGCCTCCAACAGATTCTCTGTAACCCTTTGATTTCAGTTCAGTGACCCTCCCACGCATGGCTTTTGCATGTTGTGAAATGAGCGCAATCCTGCTTTCTTCATTCTCCTCACCAATAGCTTCGAGAAAATGCTTTGCTGTTGCCTTGGCATCGATCGGTATCCTTCCACCTCCGGGGAGGTTTACGATAAAATCTGGGCGCTTACCATCTTCTTGACCCTCTTGTTCAACATAATCGATGCCTTCCCTGAGCCCGGACATCTCGAATATGTTGCCGAGGGAAACCTCTCCCCAGTTTCCACGAGCGCCTGAACTCTTGGTCAACGCCGTTGTCAGATTATTCGCTTCCTTTCCGAGTGCGTCGGTTCGGGTCGAGAGTTGTTCAATGTGGCTTTTTATGTCGCCGTACGCTTTTGAACGTTCATTTTCCATTTTACTGGTCGCCGCCTGAAGGGCGCCAAGTTGTTCCGCAATTGGCTTGATCAAATGTTCAATTCCTGCTTTCGTGGACTTGAGTTCGCCCGCACTTTTTTCTCGCTCGACTTGCATTCGTTGTTCTGCGAGTGCGAGGAATTGTTCTGAATTGCGTTGCATTTGTTTTGCCGAGGCGTCCGCGAACCTCCCCTCGAGATCGATTGCGGGGCCTGATTGCGTCGCAAGAAGCGTTTCAAAGTGGCGCGTTTGTGATGCCGATTGTTGCTGATTCATGTAGCGATTGACTGCGAACAGCGCAACAATGAGTACGAGGATAATGAGAAGGTCTGCAGTGAGTTCCATGAGATCGCCATTGGTCCTTTATGGCGACAGATTATCAAGACTCGCTTCACATTTCGACTTGGAGATAGTCGCCTTCGATTCGGGTGTTGTAGATGTGGAGGTCTTTTTGCTTCGACATTTTACCAACGAGTTTTCCATAGGCTGGGAGCAGTGGAAAAGGAGCCCATTCCACCAGTGTACCATCGCTTAAGTCGTGAGTTGTTTGGTGCAGTGGGCAACGTATGCATCCATCTTTGACCTTACCACCGACTGCTAGTGGCCATCGCATGTGCCGGCACAGCCCTTCGGTTGCAATGAATGACCCATCAATGTGGCCAACCATCAGCACCTTGACCCCGATTGTAACCATCTTGGTTTTTCCTGGCCTCAATTTCTTAGTTTTGATTGCGTTCTTCCAAACCATACCATCGCCTCAGTTTCGAACCTTGGCCATGCCACCGTCTAAGTGGAACACTTGCCCTGTCAAATTGTCGGGTGCATCGCACAGCAACCATTGCATGGTGGAAGCAATTTCTCCGGGTGCATTGATGCGTTTTAGAGGAATCATTCCGACTGCAGCATCACGCATCGAATCGGATTTGAGAATTTGGCTCGCCAAGCGTGTCTCTGTTAGCCCGGGTGCAACTGCGTTGACTCGGATACCACGCTGACTGTATGTTGAGGCTGCTGTTCTGACCATTGATTCGATGCCGCCTTTTGCCGCGGCAATGGCCTCGTGGTTGACAAGGCCCAGGGAGGCTGCAACGCTTGAGGTGAACACCAATCGGCCACCACCACTGCGTAGCATCGTTTTGCATGCGGTTGAAAGAGTGAGGAAAGCGCTTGAGAGGTTGGTATGGATGACATCATTGAATGCATCGAGCTTCACAGCATGTGGTGGGCGAATGAGTAACGACCCGACCAAGTGAGCGACGCCAGCAATGGACCCATCGCCTCGATCTTTTGCGATTTGAACCGCTTGTTGAACGAGTTCTGTGTCTAATGCATCGCCTTGTACCAATTCAGCACCGCGGTCTTGTAATGCTTGACATCGAGCCGCATCACGAGCCAAAAGGGTCACTGCATGGCCTTCATCAAGAAGGGATTCGGCAAGGATGAGGGCTATGTCGCTGCTTCCACCGACGATGAGATAAGATTGTGGCACGGTCATGGGATTTTTTCTTCGGCCATTTATACCTCTGTTTCGCAGGCGACATTGCGCGAGGGCTCAAAAAACCCATCGAACTGATTCGAAATCGACAGCAGGCATATACGCATTTCAGCACCAGCAAAAATCATGGTTGTCATGAGCGATGTATGGTGGTTCGTAGGCCTCGGGGTTTGGTCAGCAGTCATCGTGATGGCGATTAAGCCACTTCATGGATACTTCATGAGCAAAGGCTGTGAAAACATGGTCGCTGTGTACTACAACCGAAAAGTCGCTCACATGCTCGCGGGTGGTGTTCCAATTTTGGCATCCCCGGTGGTCTTCTCCGACCCAGTATGGCCTTTGCTTGGGGGATTAATCGGCGCAGCGGTGTTGGCAAGCACGCATCTATTGGACCGGCGTTTGTGGTGGATGCAGACAGAACAGAACATGAACGATGCCACATTTTCACTTATGCTTGGCTTATCCGTTTTCGCCTTGTGGACGTACTCCGGCGAGCCTTGGTTGGCTGTTTTACCTGCCTTTTTCATGGCCTTTGGAGACGGCGTCACAGGGATCATTCGGAACAAATTGTTTGCCAAGAGGACAAAAAGCGCCTGGGGAAACTTGGGCATGGCCATCGTTTGCCTGCCCGCAGGCTTCCTGATTGGCGCATCGCTGTCTCCAGCCCTTCCACTGTGGGGCATGATTTCAGGAGCGGTCGCTTCGTTTGTTGAACGGTATGAGTTTGGCCCGATTGACGATAATGTACTGATCGTTGTAGCATCGAGCGTTGTTCTCTTGGTTGGGCTTGCAGTTGGCCCATTGTAAGATTCAATTAATGATCTTCAACAGTGTGAATTGCTTTCCATCATGCCCCCACTCAACGAGACCGGGTTCCAAGAAGCGGAAGTGCTTGGTGCCAAAATCAGCCCCAAAATCTGGATGGGGGGTTTCGAGTTGAAACACAAGACGGGTGCTGTAACCGCCCATGGCGCCAACTGCTGCTGTACCTTCGATGCCGTCGACAAGGACGGGATGGAAGGCCGAAAGACGAGCGGGGCTGGGGGTGTTCATTCGGTGATCGTCAACCTCCAATTGGAGGCTCTCTTCTGTTGCTGGAATTGTTTCTTTTTCCATAGCCCCTTTAGCGTTTAAGGGTATATCAAGGTGCCTTCATCGCTCACGCAACTTTCGAAGCTTGTCTTGCAAGGCGGATTTTCGTGCATTTCTTGGACCTTCATCTTCTATTGAATTGTTAGATAAACGACGATCAAACACACCGCGCTCCCATACATGAACATCGCCGTTTTCACAACCAACGATGAGCCTCTGTTCATTCGAATGCATGAATCGGACATGCATCTTAGGGGAGGTTGCCAAAATGGCGCCTGATTCTGCATCGACTGCTTCAAGGCTCCCTGCGGAACCGGACCATCGAGCAATCCAGTGCGTTTTTGCTCCGTTGGATTCAAAGCCAACACAGTGAGTTTCGATTGGCAGACCTTTGAGGCACCAACGTTGCCCCCCTTTTGCATCAATAGCACAAGCATCGCCGTCCTCATCGGCAACAACGATTCCATCTTCGAGGGATGCAATGGACTCAATGCCGCTTGGACGAGTGATTACGATGTTCGAAGAGTGGTCAGAAACCGTTCCGTCAGCATGGCCAAAAAACAGCTCCGTTTTTCCAGCCGAACCGCAGGTGATTGGAGAATCCACTGGACCTTCGATGTGGGTCAGCGAGCCGTCTTCGCCCACCGTTGCAAACCCACACTTCGGCCGACCAAGCCCGATCCAAAGGGATGCGTCATGAGTCAACATTGTCCATGGACGCTCGTCCATTCTTGTCACCCACTTTTCATCACCGTTGAGGTCAAAAGCCCACACGGCTGATTCAATGAAATCATTGTGTTCGATGTCATATACGGATGAGACGGCATGTACGACTTCGTTGTGAAGTACTGTGGAATCTGCGCTGCCTTCCAGAGCATGCGACCACCGCACCTCACCTGTGTTCTTTTCGATGCAAACAAGATGGAGGCCTGCTGTTGCAATCACGCATTCACTGTTGAATGCAAGATCGTTGATTCGGTCGTTGAGTTGTGCACTCCACAGTAAATCACCATTCGCATCCCAGCGCTTGAGCGACCCGTTCCACCCACCGACGAGAACGGAGTGGTCCTCTTCCAGCGCCACCGAAGCAACAGCTTCACCGAGCGACCGCGTCATCCATGTTGATGTGAGGAGGTCCATGCCATGCTGTTGGGTGGCGTCAACTTAACTTGGACGGTTCAGATGTGTCAATTTGCAGTGGGTTGGTCTTGATGACGAGGGTCGGTGAGTGGAATCCTTGGTCGCGGAACAGCAAACGTCAGACCCAACGCAACCAGGCCCAAAAGGCACGCTGAGTAATAGTGGCCCATGCCAAAAAAGGAGAGGGTTGCCGCTGTGCGAAGCACAAGCAGCGAGCCGCTGCGCAAGGCCCAGACGGTGAAACCTGCTGCGATCAATGCGAGGCCCATGAACCCGAATCCGATTGTGATGTAGACACCCGCAGCACCTGGGTCCATGAGTGGATGAAGCATTTGTCCTGGCGTCATGTCAATGTTGCGAATCTCACACTCATCCGCACCATTGGAACAGGGAGCTTCAGCGAACGCCTCTTGAGAGGGGACCGTGAAATCAAGGTTGGTGAACCCAATTGGTTCAATCATTGCAGGTGGCGAGAACAACACTCGGTTCGCGAATACATCCCGCTTGCCGTCGCGCTCAACGATGATGTCGACCCGCGCTAAACCTGGATCAAGGCGTTCGAACTCAAACTCTCCCGACGCGCCCGTTTTCATTTCTGAATAATTCCAAGTTCCGTCCTCATCCCATGAAACATAAACGGTCGCATTGGCCAAGGCGTCGCCGTTGTGATCGCTTACAGAGCCCCGAAATGTTGCTGTATCATCGGGTGCCGTCATGGATAGCCTGTACACGAATTCATCGGGGCGGACAAGACCTGAATCGGCTGATGCGTAATCGAGTCCATTGAGAAACCCGAGCATGCAGATGAACAAGACGAAGATGGCAATGGCCTTGCCCATTGGGTGGAGGTTTGGATCTTCGATGGTAAGAACGGCAGTGGAGGATGAGAACATCATCGCAGACTTCGGCTCGGCCAATCCTGTGAGGTCATCGAGGTAATCCTCATCTTCCTCTGCAATGAGGGGCGGTGCTTCATCGCCCTTCTCGTCCATGGATTGACGAAGGGGTCGTCCTACTTGACCTCGATGCGGCCCTTGGAATGAGCGATGAGACGGGCCAAGGCTTGCTCGTGAATCCAAACCGTCATCGAAATGAGGCCATCCTCGAGGCGATCTGTTTCGGTCACAAGCCCCGCGTCATATACATCTGAAACATACCCCTCGATGCCGCGTGGACTTTGGTCGTGTGCTGGAAGAAGCAGGAGCGTCACTTGGGGGCCAAACAGGTGGAACAGGATGGCGTCTTTTAGGTCCTGCATTCCCTCGCCGCTGTGTGATGAAACAATGTAGGGTTCGGGTAAACCGAGGGCAGAGACAGTGGCTATGGCTTCCTCGACATGTTGCTGGGAAGCTTGGTCAACCTTCGTTAGCACCGTCATCACATGATGCTTCAATGAACTTGCATCGTTTTGCCACGGAAACTCTTCGTCAATTTCTTCACCATAGAAACGAGAGAAGACCTCTTGCCTTGACGTGAATAATTTGCGTTCGAGTTCGACTGGATCGTCGCTCACATCAGCGAGAATAAGCAGCAGGTCTGCTTCCAATGCCTCAGCGAGCGTGGCCCGAAAGGCCTCGAGGGTTGCTGAAGGGAGATGATCGATGAACCCAATCGTGTCTGCCAACAAAACACGCGGGCTTGCTTCCATTCGCCCAAGGGTTGTTTCAAGGGTCGAAAACAACTTATCTTGCACGAGCACTTCTTTGCCTGATAGGTTCAGAAAAAGGCTTGATTTCCCAGCATTGGTGTAGCCAGCTAAACCAACGGTCATCGCTCCACTGCGCGAGCGCTGACGGCGGCGTTCTGACTGGGCCCCAGCGTGCTTTTGCTGCCGCTTTCTGAGGTGCGTCAACTCTCGATTGATGTTGGCGATTGAGGCCTGTAAGGCAGTAATACCTCCACCACCGTATCCAGCGCGCTCCCCAGTTGTCGATTGATTTGCCAATTCTCTCAACACGGTCCGATCTGATTGCAGCCTTGCAATACGAACTTGGGTTCTCGCCTCAATCGATGCTGCATGAGAAGTAAACAGAGCAAGGAGCAATCGAACGCGATCCCACACCTCGACTTTGACTGCATCACTGACGCCAACGAGTTGCCTTGGGGTTGCATTTGTGTGAAGAAGAACAAGATCGACACCCGCCCAGGGATGATTTTTGGTTCGTGTTGAGAGGTCGTCGGCGACATCTTGGAGGCGCCCTTTCCCAAAATAGCCTCGTGGGTCTTCGTGGCCCGGCTGGTGGAGTGATTCCGTGATGGTGATCCCCATCGTTGCAACCAATGCAATGAATTCGGAGGCATCTTCGTTGCCCCGTAGAAGGAGGATTGCTTGCCGCCCTTCATGGTTGGTTCGCGCCTCGCCAAGTGTCACACCTCCTGTGCCGGCCAAGACAAACGGGTCCTCCTCTCCCTTGGCCATGTGAAGGCGTTGAGTCATCGTCATAAGAGTCCACCTCAACCTCAAGCCATGGTCGAAGGGCATACGGTCACTGTGGAATGGTCTGGTGACCCTTCCCTTGGGACCCTGTTCTTGGCTGCGGCATCCCGGCCGCACTGCAAAGCCACGCTCAAAGAGCATGGCGGTGAAGCAAGTCTCACGGTTCAAGTCCACCACACTTCGTTGCAAGAACTCAGAAACATCGTTGATGAGTTGATGGTTGCTCTTGCTGACCTCGAAGGTGAATAATCAATCTTTCAAATCGAGAATCACTGGTGCGTGGTCCGACACATCAAGACCACCTTGTCGTTCGATTCGAATCGACTCAAAACGTTCAGCTGCTGCATCATTTAGTAGGAAATAATCGATTCTCCACCCACGGTCCTTGATGCGGGCTTGACCGCGATTGGACCACCATGAGAAAATCTTCTCGCCTTCACCGACGTGTTGTCGAAACACATCATGCCAGCCATCATTGAGCAATTCAGTGAACCATGCGCGCTCGTGTGGAAGAAAACCGCTGGACTTAGCGTTGCCTTTCGGATTCCAAATGTCATCCTCAGTGTGAGCGATGTTAAGGTCTCCGCACACAACAACTGGGCTGGATTGCGACAAGTAAGGCCTCAAGAATTCACGCCATTCATCCATCCAGGCTTCTTTGAACATTTGGCGTTCTTCTTTGTTTGAACCGCTCGGCAAGTAGGTATTGATGCAGGTGATTTCGCCGTGCTGCGTGACGAGTACCCGGCCCTCAGTATCACCTGAATCGATCGAGCCCCCTTTCCCAGTTGCCACAGCATCGGTCGGGTTTCTGCTCAAGGTGGTCACGCCAGAGTAGCCTTTCTTTTCGGCTGCGTGGAGGTTCACTTCATAGCCATCTGGCCAGTTCCAGCCTTTGGGTAATTGCTCAGGAAGGCATCGAACTTCTTGCAACATCCACACATCAGCATCAAGTGAGTCAAAATACCCGTCAATTCCTTTTCGGATGGCCGCACGAATGCCGTTCACATTCCATGACACGAAGCGCATGAGATGGCCTTGCGCCGTCGGTGAATAAGTGTTCAATCAATGAGTTTGGAAATGAGACGGCCTGCTTTTCGACCCGATGCAACCGCTGCATCCGCCAAGCAGTGTTCCTGTTCCACCCACGCACCAGCAAGGACAACGCCGTGCTCAGCAAAGGTGAGTTGGCTCAAACCTTCCGTCGATGATTCGTGCAGGGTGATCGCTTTTTGTCGTCCATCTTGTATGATGTGTTCGCGCCACCCAAGGGCGCGCTCATCAAGGAAAGATTCCAACGCAGCAAGGCGTTCTTCGGATGTTTCGAAGGTCGTTGGCCCGGCATCTTGAGCAAGCCCCCCAACTGCAATCGCAGCTAAATGCGAGCCTTCCAAACCAAGTCTCGGCTGTATTGAGAAATAGTCGACAATGGCCATTGAGCGTTTGACATCAACAACGATCTGGTTGTCGGTGAAAGGTTTCGAATCGAGCCCCACCTCAATAACTGAAGCCGTCGTTCGATCAATTGAGTCGAATTCTTCTGCTGCTTCTGCGTCCATGCTCGCTACAAGACGGCGGGCCGTCTTTGAACCACAGGCGAGAATGATGGTATCGGTTTCGATGGTTCGTCCGTCAGAAAGGTAGGCTTTACCACGCTCAATGCGAGTTACCTCCAATCCACATTCGATAAAAACGCCGACCTCGTCAAGTGCAGCCGCCATTCTGCCGACCAATCCGGCCCAGCCTTCATTGCTCACCAACAAATGACTCTTATTGAGCGCTGTAAGTCGATTAGGATGGTGTGTTGGCGCCCCCCAATTGGAAACAAAATGGGCGCCTTGCACAATTGGATTGCTTAGATCACCAGCCTTCATTGCCCGTTTATGGAGAGCAGCGGTTCGCACATCACCGGTCGGTCGTATCGCTCCGTGACCGAGGATCTCGACACGATGGGGTCGGACCGGGCGCGTCGCAAGTCGAACCCTGCTCAGTCTGGTTGCGAGGGTGTGAAGCGGGCCGTTTTTCATCAACAGGTGAGGGCCATAACCAATCGCAAAACCGTCGAGTGGTTGAGTCGTTGCTCGACCACCGATTCTCTGTGCTCGTTCCAGTGCCACGACATGGTGGCCTGCTGACGTGGCTTCGAGTGCCGCTGAAAGCCCAGCGAGCCCTCCGCCGACAATCAGAACTCGGGCCATGGTTCCTCGAACAAGCGTCAGGCCATGAACCCATTCACAGTGCAATTGGTGCGGCATGTTCATGGTTGTTCGACCAACACAGAGGAAATCATAGGCGATGTGCAATGGACGAACGACCCCTCATCATCGATGTAGTTGACAACGGAGGACAGTGGACGCACCGTGAGTGGCGGATGCTGCGATACCTGAAAGTCGACACCAAAATCATCGAAAACACAACCCCTGTTTCTGAGTTACGTGAAGTGGATGGAATTATTCTATCAGGTGGAGCTGCCCGCGTCGGACTTACTGGAGAATTAGGCAACTGTGGAGCCTATCTTGAGTTAGATGTACCAATCTTAGGCATCTGTGCCGGCCACCAGTTCATGGCTAGGTTCTACGGCGGCGATGCCCGAGAATCTCCTGAACCTGAATTTGGGGCTATGGAAATTCAACTTCACGATGGTGGTGGCACGATCTTTGCTCGAACAAACGAATCCCAAACCGTGTGGGAGTCCCACAACGATGAGGTTCACGAAGTCCCTGATGGATTCTTCATCACCGCCAGCAGTGATTCTTGCAAAGTGCAAGGCATGGAAAACGAAAACGGCGATCGCTTTGGCCTTCAGTTCCACCCTGAAGTCAATGATTCCGAATTCGGCAAAGAAATGTTCGAAAACTTTGTCGAAGTGTGCCGAAAAGCAAGAGCGAGTAAATGAACTCAACCTTCTTCATCAAAGGCATCGTCTGTCAATCCCTCTTTCTTGCCTACGAGTGCTGGGAAGAAAAACCACAACACTGGCAAGACGAACAGGGATTGAATGTTCTTTCCGGCTTTCGCTGTTAATCTAGATTCAAATTGAACCCACGAATTTGCATCTTCGCTCCCCGGTTCTGGTTCCTTGTCGCGAACATCAGACTGGTTCGCCTTATCGACCAGACCGAGGTCATACCCATTGAACATCATATCAAAATGGACGCCGAGTGGAGCGAGGGAGATGTCGATTGAACTGCCTCCATGGACCATGGCGCCATCCTCGGTCTGTGCCACAAAGGTCTCGTTTGCAAGGTCTCCGTTTTGATCATCATCGCCATCATCATCCCCACCAACGCCGCCACCCGATAGATCGGTGAGGTAAGCACCCGGTAAAATCAACAAAAAACATGCAAGTGCTGTGACCCAAATCACGCCTCTGAAGATGGCCCTAAAGCGCATGCCAAACACCATCGCCACCTCGCTCATGACAAGCAAGGCAAGGCAAGCTTTGGTGAAGAGGCGGGCTGCTTCAAGGCGGTTTGTGTCTTCCTTGTTTTCCGCATCATCCTTTTCCTCATCGTCTGGAGGTGTTGAGTTGGATTCCGTAGAATTGTCTGCTGGTGGCTCATAATCTCTCACGAGCATGTAGATCGCAAATGATGTCGAATTTTCGATCTTGACGTCAATCAGTGTTTGTTCGTCATCAACGGCTACAATCGCTTTGATGTTGCTTGGTGAAGGGGCACCTTCTGTGTACCTGCCTTCAAATTGAACCACCAACCAAGCCGAAAGCAGGACATGAACGGCAATCAAGACCGTTGCCGTTAGGCGTACACCGGCGCCGAACTTCGTCGGCGCAGGTCGCATAGGCATGTTTGCTCCTGCCCCTCATCGTACTTGAGTTCTCGATTCAAGCCTCAGAGCGGCGACCAACAAAGATGCCTGCAAGTGAGATCACTGCGAGCACTGTCAGTGGAGAGAGCGCAGGGAGAAGGCCTGCGTCTTCTGCAAGCTCTTCTGCAGTTTGCGGGGGAGTTTCCCCGTCGGTGTCTCCATCATCATTGCTCGGCAATTCGATTTCACTGGTATCGACACCTGCGTCTTCAAGGTCTTCTGTAATTTGATCGAGATCGTGGTCTTCGACGTTCACGATGTCTTCGATTTCTGTAGCCGTTTCAGCTGCTTCTGCTGCTGTGCTGGCAGGAACTCCCGTCAAATATCGGATGCTCAGTGAAACTGGTGCTTCATCGGAGTAGCCCTCTGTGGTAGGTCCGGCCATGACATAGGCCCCATCATCATCCATAGCATACACGCCAACACCTACCATTGCGGCGTGCTCTGAACTCCACATAGGAGCCCACATGCCATCGTTGTATGGGAATTCGCTCGGCGCTACATCTTCAAATCTGTCTTCGAGGTTCATTCCAAATTGCTCAAGCATTTCATCGATATCCGAGTTCATAAACGCCTCAGCAATCGCCTCCAAAGCATCGCTTGGTTCGGGCTCTTCTTCAACCATGAAACAATCAGTTTGTGTTTCGAAGGCTTCGGTTTCACCCGTCTGTGTCAGTTCCATGTGCATGCAGTATTCGCCTTCTTCGAGCACTGAAACATCGCCCGACATCATGTAACTGTCGTCGCTGCCATCGATGGCCATGGTATCGATGAACAATTGATTGTCGTTTGTGTCGACGATGGTAACGGTGTAACTTGCATCGCCATTTTCTTGCCAGTCACCGACTTGTGTTTCGAATTCAATGTTCATGTTACCAGGTGCTACATTGTACCAGTCAATTTGTGGACCGACCCATGTGTTGTCACACATGTTTGAGAATTCCATCACAACGGTGCCGTCTGATGAATCAGTCACTGAGCCGCTCACGCAGTACTCGTGCTCACCATATGCTGTCGGAGAAGCAGTTTCTGTGGTAAACGACATGTAGCCGGAGAACCAGTCCATGTTTTGATCACATCCGTTTGCATCGCAAAGGGAATTTTGCTGTTGCGATAGTGGTGTTCCGCTGGTATCCGAAAGAAGCGCTTCGACCACATAATGACTGGTGGCCCCTTCATCTTCAGCTGATGCGCAATCGGCCTCGTAGTTGTTGATGTTCTCCCATGGAATTTCAGTTCCATCGTTACAAGTGAACACATCCATGCTCGTATGACCTGCATCTTCGTCCTCGTCGTTTTCGCAATCGTTCGACCAGTCCCTCACCTGATTCCATTGAATGGTGCTGCCATCATCACAAACGAATTCCGCTCCATTCGGGTCGAAATCAAGCAAATCTTCGTCTATTTGGACGTTCATTGAAAGGTCGTCACCCCAACTGCTCCAACTACCATGCATATCCATTTCATCGGAGCCATCCCAGCAATCTTCGTCGCCGTCATTGACATACCATTCGTAGATCCATTGGTCGCCGCTATCGCACAACCATTGGTTTTCGTATGGATCGTAATTATCGCTGTCTTCATCATTAATACCAAAAAGATCGTAGATTTCATCACTGATCTCATCGCTAACATCTTCTGCAACTGCCTCGCCAAAAGATTCGCTGGCTCCAACAATCACCGCACCCATCATCATGAACATGAGGGGGTTGCCTGGGGGACAGTTTTGGCAAGTGTCGACTTCTGTGGTCATGCCTTCTCCGTCACCAAGGTCAACTGTAAGCGACTCATCAAGGTTGAAATCGAAACTTGCACCTTCAAAAGGCATATCGAATGTTCCGGATTCTGTGATGGCGTCAGACAGTTCGATGTCAAGTTCTCCAGCATCGAGTCCAATTTCTTCGGTTGGGATTCCCGTGACGCTGAAAGCATAGTCGAGAGCACCTGTGTAGGTGCCAGAGATTTCTCCGCAGTCGTCGTACACCATTTCGTTCTCATAGACACCGGGTTCATCGTTGCCTTCTTCTCCCAAGCACATCCATTCAGTGTAGTCATTTGCTGACATTTGCACATAGATTGGGCTCGGTTCACCGAGGCGCCATTGTGAAGACGATTCAGTGATCCCGTACGAGAGAGAAACGCCAGCATCAAAATCAATGGTGACTTCCTCGCCACCGCCTTCGAACATTGCATCGAATTCGACGTCGGTTGCAACGGAAACGCCCATGCTAAAGTCCATGTCGGCTCCGATCAAGTTGTAATCATCGTCGAGGTATTCTGTATACGCAATGTCAACAGTGAGAACTTGGTTGCCGCCGGTTGTTGCATCAATGTCGAATGATGTGTCAGTTCCACCAAAAGATGCTGCTTCCAGCCAATCGGTCATGAAGACACCATCGACGAGAATACCGTGGCGGAGGGTGACATCGTCGGTTCGACTCCAAACAGTGACGTCCTCGCCGTCCAAATCTTGAATCACTTGAGGTACGATGTTTTCTGTGTGGTGCACATAGACATTCGAGGACCCAGTGATCAGTTGCCCTACAATTAAGTTGAGGCCTGCGTCATCAGCAGCACCCATCACTTCACTCAGCATGTCTGGAATGTCCAGACCGGTGAAATTGGTTACATCGGAATCCAAACTGCTCCAATCGTACTCGACACCATAGTAAAATTCGGATGCTTCTGAAGGAGTCGCAGCAACGGTCCCAGTTGGCACAAGGGCCACAAGAAGAAGGGCAGTCAACAACAGGCTCGGTGCGGATGTTCGC
This sequence comes from Candidatus Poseidoniales archaeon, assembly GCA_009887095.1. Taxonomy (GTDB): domain Archaea; phylum Thermoplasmatota; class Poseidoniia; order Poseidoniales; family Poseidoniaceae; genus MGIIa-L1. Next base: position 35,819 of record QXYC01000024.1, on the reverse strand, counting down.
ATGTTCATGGTAATTCCATTATCTACGAGAATATTATACTGTTGGCGACCGAAAAGCCGGATTTTCATATGCTTATACCCTCAATTTGGCTGGCACAACCATGGCGCTTCTCAATATGTGGTCCTTAGGACACTTCGTTCAGTGGGGCATTGTTGGCTATGTATTGAAGATGGGGTGGGGCTCATTCTTGGCCCTTTCAATCGGGTGGGAAATTTTGGAATTGTACCTGCCCTATGAATTTGCATCTGAGGAATGGAGCAACAAAATTTCTGATGTCTTCGTGAACTGTGGTGGGTTTTGGCTTGGGCGTACCCTGCGTACCTCGGCCACAGACGTGGACTAAATTCTGCGGTTTAACTCGAGCGTGGCCCTGTCATCTCTTCTGGACGGACCCACTGATCGAACTCTTCGTTGGTTAAATAACCGAGTTCGAGAGCGGATGCTCGGAGTGTAGTGCCTTTCTCATGGGCGTTTTTAGCAATCTTTGCAGCCTTGTCGTAGCCAATGTGGTTGTTGAGTGCCGTGACCAACATGAGTGAGTTTTCGAGGTGGTTCGCAATGTTCTCCTCAACAGGTTCCAGGCCCTCAACGCATTTGGTCCGGAACGCTCGACATGAGTCGCTCAGCAATTCAATTGAATGCAAGAGGTTGTGAATCATCATTGGCTTGTAGACATTCAATTCGAAGTTGCCTTGGCTGCCGCCAACGGTGATGGCGGTGTTGTTGCCCATGACTTGAGCGCACACCATTGTGAGGGCTTCAGCTTGAGTTGGGTTGACTTTTCCAGGCATGATTGACGAACCGGGTTCGTTGGCTGGAAGGGCGAGTTCCCCAAAGCCGCATCGTGGCCCTGAACCGAGCCACCGCACATCATTTGCAATTTTCATCAACGACACAGCAAGGGTGTTGAGGGCCCCAGAGGCAGCAACGACAGCATCGTGTGCGGCGAGTTGCGCAAATTTGTTTTCTGCGGTGCAGAATGTGAGGCCAGTGATGTTGGCGATCTCATCAGCGACCATCTGAGCAAAGAGAGGATGCGTGTTGAGGCCTGTGCCGACAGCAGTGCCGCCCAAAGCAAGTTCAAACAAGTCATCGAGGGCGAAATCGATTCGGCGAAGATCTGCGTCCAATTGCGCCACCCAGCCCGAGGCCTCTTGACCAAGCGTGAGTGGCACGGCGTCCATGAGGTGGGTTCGGCCAATCTTGACGATGCCGGCCCATGCCTTTGCTTTCTCATCGAGTGCGTTACGAAGCGCTCGAACGCTTGGAAGGAGTTCGTGTGTGAGCGCTTCCGCCGCTGCGATGTGCATGGCGGTTGGGAAGGTGTCATTGGAGGATTGAGCGCGGTTGACGTGATCGTTTGGATGGACTGGCGTTTTCGATCCGAGAACGCCCCCTGCCATCTCAATAGCCCGGTTAGCAATGACTTCATTGGTGTTCATGTTGGATTGGGTACCGCTCCCAGTTTGCCAAATGCGCAGTGGGAAATGGTCGTTTAGTGCACCATCAAGCACCTCTTGTGCAGCAGCGATGATCAACGCTCCAACCTCTGGGTCAAGTTGCTCAAGCGCCACATTCGTCTTTGCAGCAGCCTGCTTCAGGATGCCAAATGCACGAATGACGCCGAGTGGCATGGTGTCTGAACCGATGTCGAAATTGATGAGTGACCGAGCGGTTTGACACCCGTAGTATTTGTCGGCTGGAACTTCGAGTTCGCCCATGGTGTCCGCCTCAATGCGTACATTTGCCATGCTCCGCCGTGGAAGCGGTACTTCTTCACCGTTCGTACGGAATTCCCCTTGATTGCCTCAGAACGGGCGCTTCCGTCCAGTGCAGGAATGTGGGTGGGCCAGTGACTCCTTCACTCCATAATGGAGACGCGGATGATTTGTTGTGGTTCCGCTGGGCGATCGCCGGGGAGTTTTCGGCAGCCTTCGATTGCCTTCACAACATCCATCCCTTCAACAACCTCGCCGAAAACAGCGTGGTTTCCATTGAGCCAAGGTGTCGCGACAGTGGTGAGGAAGAATTGGGAGCCGCCCGTGTTCTTTCCTGCGTTCGCCATGGAGAAGATACCTGGCTTATCGTGCTTCAAGCGAAGGGCAGATGGCTCACAAGGGATGTTCCAGCCAGGGCCGCCTGTTCCAGCTCGGCGTGACATTGGGTCCTTGGAATGCGGGCAGCCGCCTTGAATCATGAAGTCTTCAATCACACGGTGGAAGTGGAGGCCATCGTAGTGACCCATTTCGACTAATTTGACGAAGTTCGCCACTGTGTCAGGGGCACTTCCGTGGTAAAGTTCGATTGTGATGTTTCCGGCGCTGGTCTCCATGAGGGCGTGCATGCTTCGCCCACACGGAGGGGGGTCAAGAGCATTCGCTTTCACACGGACGGGGCCAGCATCAGTTGGTCAACCATGGACGGAAGTGTTGATCCGCATAGGTTCGGGCGGCGTCAGCAGGATAGCCAGCGGCAATCAGTTGCTGCTCGTAAGCGAGTTGTTCAGCCGTGATGGTGGAATCGTTTGCTGCAGGCAAGGTTGAGGCGTCATAGGCCTTTTGCTGTTCTGCAAATGCGCTCGATTGGCCGCCACTGCTGCGGCCACGGAGGAGGAGAGCGGAAACAAGGACGACGACAAGAAGTCCGACAAGAGCGTAGACGATCGTAGGCGACATTCCAAAGATGGTCGAGTCTGATTGAACATCCGTCACATCGGTGTTGTCCCCCGTTCCATCTGTTGCCCCATCCGTGGTGCCATCGCCGGTGTTGTCATCAGGCGTTGTGGTGTTGCCATCCGTGGTCGTGTTTCCATCACCTGTGCCGTTGTCGACGGTGTCATCATTAGGGTCGACTTCGCAACCGTCGGTTCCAACTGTGGCTCCAGCTGGCGTGTCTGGGCAATCGTCATTGGCGTTGAGGACGCCATCGCCGTCTGCATCAACGATGGTCGCAGGGCAACCATCGCCACCTTCTCCACCTGCTACTCCAGGCACATCAGGACATTGATCGCCTTCGGTTCCCAATGGGTTATCCCCGAATGAATCAAGGTCTGAATCGAGAGCTTGGGATGCATCGAGCGGCCAGAAGTCATTCAGGTTCGAGACGCCATCTTCGTCGATATCAGCGCAACCGAATCGGTCGATGGTTGATTCGCCGAACGTGGTTGGGCAGTCGTCGACAATTCCGTCGCCGGAATCTGTGGTGTTAAAACCGTCCCGGTCGACATCGTTGGCCCACAATTCTTCTTCATTCTGGATGAAGAAAGAATCGCCAATGAGAACGTTGTTGTTCTCGTCACTTTCGACCAGGTCATCGTTCACATCAATGGTGAGGCGGCAGGTGTAGTTGCCTGTCGAGGTTTCATCTGGTGTTGTAAAGAACTCTGAATCAGCACCAAATGTGAGGTTGCCTTGAGTCGACACCGTGGAGGTGGTGGTGACCATTCGAGCAACTTCGGCCCCCGTATCATCGAGCAAATCGATGTGGAGAACGATTGATGCGTCATCACCTGGACCTCGTAGGCTGACAAGTTCCCATGAAATTTGCACTTCTTCGCCAGATGTGTGATCCAGAGGGCATACGAGCGTGGAGATTGCAACGTCAGCTGGTGCTGCGCCCACTGTGTTGATGGAGAGGTTGTAAAGGCCGAAGCCGCCTGCTGCATCAACCACAACGGTGTAATCCTTGGTTTGCCCTTCAAACTCAGAATCGAGTGTTTGGAAGACCATTCCATAGCTTGTGTTGTCTGCTGAAGCAATGAGGTTGCCTCCAGCATCTTGAATTGTGACGGTGAATGGAAGGCTTGTGTCCGCTTCAAAGACAAGGTCGAAATTTTCACTGTCGCTCATGCTGAATGCGTAAATGTCCAAATCGTCTGCGCCCGAGAAGCAGCCTTCGCCACCCATGGAGGGGTTGGTTCCGAGGTCGATTCCGTTACCGGCGGGTGCATCTTGGCCAATACCCAAATCATTTTGCTGCCCACAATTGAATGAATTAGGGTCGACGCCTTCTGTCTCGATGACAAGGGTGTAAACACCAAGGGAGAGGTAGGCATCAACGCTGATGAAGAACGTCCCGCCTGCTCCAGCATAGGTTGCATCGTCAGCAGTTGAAATGGTTTCATCATTCGAGCCTGACAGGTACCCGCGTTCGAACCATTCCCCTGCGCTATCTCGAAGATAGACATCTGCGTCCTGATCAGGAGCGTTTACGAGTGTCACTGTAATGTTGAGGCCAGGTGAGACAATAACTTCGAACCAATCTGCGGCGTCAACATCTTCGTGAACGCATCCCGTAATGGTCATGGACACGTCTTCGCCAAGGAGAAGAGCGGTGTTTTCGTCTTCACCTGCATCTGCACCTGAGCCGGCATCATCCTGTGAGGGGCATGCGGTGGCTTTTGTATTCACCAACAGTTCTTCATCAGCAATTCCTTCATTATCCAATTCGCTCTTTTCGGTGATAAGTTCTCCAGAATCTGCCATGACGATGATGCTGTAGTTACCGCCTTGCGCGCTTGCAGGAATTGTACCTGAAAATTGAACAATTTCTGATTGATTGACATCGATCGAAGGTACGCTGATGTTACCCAAAGGTAGGTCCCAATCTGTTGAGAGGGCCGCATCGACCGAGAGCCAAGCGCTGAGGGTGCTTGCTGGAGCCAACAAAGAGCCCGTATTGTTCACTTGAACATCAATCGAGACACTTGTGCCAGCGATTCCAGTTGTTGGGGCGGTTACATTTGTGACGATGAGGTTCGCTGCAGGCGTCGAGTAGTTCGTCCACACGTCCAGTGTCCAGTTCACAGCGGTGCCGGACCGAGTGATGTTGAGGAAGTATGTGTCCCCTACACCATCATAGTCGCCGCCATTGGTGCTGACGAACCCTTGGGTGCCGACATAATCGATTGTTTCGTCATTTGAATTTGTGAGACGGAAGGTAAAGAACACGCTTTGATCCACTGTTAATTGTGCTTCAATATTGTGATTTGCTGGAACGTCGAATGCAAACACATCGTTGGCTTCTCGCCCGTCGATGCAACCGGTGTAGGAATCAGTGACGTTGGTCCCCAAGGGCGTCGATGCTGCAGATTCATTGTTTGGCGCATCTGCGCCGAGACCTGCATCATCCTCACCATTTGGATTGTAGTCTTGGCAAGAGTCGCCCACAAGCATGGCTTTGTCCGAGGCGAGGTTGTTGTTGGTATCGTTGTATTCTGTGAGGTTATTGTAACCATCCGCCCATATAATCCAGTAGTAGGAGCCATCAGGAAGGTTGCTCGGAAGGGTTACTGACGCAACTGTTGTTCGCGAGGTGTTCTCTGCAAGGGCCGCCTCAGGTTCGGATTCGTCGAGCAAGGTGTCGAATGCGTCGTACGTCCGGTCGCTTGAGAGGATGAACTGGACTTCGAAGGCGTCTGATGTCGTGTTGTAGATGTTTTCAACAACGTATTCAACACTCACCGTGTCGCCTGCTTGCGCAGTTGCAGGCTCAATCACCGAAGTGATGACAAGATCGGGTCGTGGCGGTGTGTTGTTTGTCCATGTTCTGAGCGTGTATTGGCCGTCCCCAGTATAGGCTCGAACATTGATGTAAAAGGTTGAGGCGGCACCAGAGAAACTTGTCCCTGCTGTGCTGACCTTTTCGAGGGGGTCGTTGTATTCTGACCAATCATAGTCATATTCAGACCCGGTTGAATCAACCAGGTAGAGATCGAAATCGGCACCAGCGGGCACGACGAGTTCAACGTCGACATCTTTGCCAGCGGTTGTGGTCACAGTGTACCAGTCATCGGTGTCAGTGGCGTCAACGCACCCTTGAGCGCCTGTTGTACCTGAGTTTGGGTTTGTGCCCAGAGAACGAGATGTGGTGGCATCTGAGCCTGCATCGCCGCTTGAGCCACCGTCAGATTGGAGGGTCGAAGGGCTCGGGCAGGCTGCACGACCGCTGCTCGTTCCGGCTTTAGGCGCCAACAATTCAAGGGACTTCAGAGGGTGTGCATCGATTGACTTTAGCGAAGGTTCTGCAAAAGATGGAGTTGGTTCCTTCACATCGAAAGCCAAGTCGTGGTCCGGGGATGCTGCGGTTACGAGCGGCATCATCGGGGCGATGAGGAACAGGAAGGTCAGGCATAGGGCGGTGCGGCGCGCATTCTGCATGGGTAAATGTCAAACTCGCTCCATTATGAAACCTCGGATGGGGAGGTGTTAATCGCGGGGCTGAAAGCATCAAGCGAAGGCTCGCTCAATGTCACCAGTGAGGTTCTCGAAGCGACTCTGAAGCTCGTCCATTGCGCCGTTGAAGGCCTGCTCTGGGGTGAGGCTTCCGTCGGTTTCGAAAGAGAACACATAGGCGTGGTCAACTTCTTCGAGTGTGATGGCGTCATCGAAATCACCTTCTCGCCCGGTTCCTGGTCCGACTTGGTGAAGCGCTGCTTCCATGTCGATCACGTGGTTGATGTCTGTGAGGGTCTTGTCCTTTCCAAACAGCTTCGCATCGATGTTCTTGCCATCAGATGTTTTCAAGCCGAGGCCGAAGAGTGCCTCTGCCTTCTTTGGCTTGTTGAGCTTGGCGATGCGCTGTGGGCGGAAACCAATTGCTGCAGCAGGCGCCCACTTTGCATGGTCACGCCCACGCCCAAGGGTTGCGAAAGCATAGAATTCGAGGAATTGTCCCTTTGATAGAATGGTCAGAGGGATTCGCTTGTGCTCATCACGGATGTCAAACATCTGGTCTGAGATGGTCGTGAGATCGCCTGCATAGACCGTTTTGTAGTCTTCTTCTGCATCGGCGGTTGGGCCTCGGGCAGAGAGCGAGTAGAGAACTTGGCAGGAAGGGCATCCTTTTGATTCTTCAGCGAGGTCAATGCAGTTTGGGCATGCATCGGAGAAGTGAATACCTTCTTCTGGGAAGGTAGGGATTGGAATCATTGCCAATCGGTGAGCGAGAATCTCGTCTGGAAGAACGTTGACCGATTCAAGGACTTCGCCCTTGTTGTCTTGGTTCACACCTTGTGAGAAATCCACTCGGTTGATAGCAAGCTTTGGGACGTCAGCAATCAAAGCTCGACGGATTGCGTTCACTTGCGCAGCGTCAGTATCGGTAAGGAGAATGCGGGTCGCGTTCCCTTGTGGCCATCCTTCAACAGTCTTTGCTTCCATCTTTTCCACCTCAAATATCAGACACGGCGGCCACGGCGGCCACCCTTCTTTTTGGTACCGTCGTGAGCGATTGGCGTCACGTCTTCGATTCGAGTGATGGTCATTCCAGCACGGGTCAATGCGCGGATTGCGGCTTGTGCCCCAGGTCCGGTGTTGTTGGAGAGGTTGCCTCCAGGTGCTCTGTATTTGATGATGAGTTGGGTAAATTCCTTTTCTTTGAGGGAGTCAGCCATCTTTTCTGCAGCGCGGGTTGCTGCAAATTGGCCTCCGCTGTCCTTAGAGGACTTGACGACTTGACCACCAGAGCAGGTCGTGATGGTTTCAGCACCGGTAAGATCGGTTGCTGTCATGAGGATGTTGTTGTATGAACTGAAGATGTTGATAATTGCACGTCGTGTCATCACTCGTCACCTCCAGCGTCTTCTGCGGATGGGGCTGATGTGGCTGCTTCCTTCACTTCAGTAGCGAATTCTGCGGTTGCTTCTGGGTCCACTTCTTCTTCTTCGACTGCATATTCTGCAGAGGATGCACGTCCGTCAATGATTTGTCGGACGTGGTGGTCTGCGTCGTTCAAATCGGAAGACATGTGATACTTGATGAGTTCTTCTTCATCTCGGCTCACAGGGTACGATGGGATGGTGACTTTCTGGTCGCCGACACAGATGTGACCGTGGGTCACGAGTTGGCGTGCTTGCTTCATGGTTGCTGCAAGTCCCTTGTAGTAGACTTGTGCTTGAAGTCGGCGGTTGAGGATGTCCTCGGTGCCGAGAGAAAGAATGTCGTCGAGGGACGCATCAGATGCGATGAGTCCTTTGTTGTGAAGAGAACGGGTGAGGTCGTCGACTTCACGCTTTACGTGAGCGGCGGTGCCGTCGGACATACCGATCAAACGCATGGCTTGACGTCGGTGACGTCGGAGCTGAGACTTGGCCTTCCAAATCTCACGCATGTTCTTGAGACCGTGATTCTTCTGAATCTGGTGCTCTTCTTCGATTCGTTCTGCCTTCCACGGGTGAGAAGGTGTGTCAAACTTAGGTCGTGCAAACTTTGGTTCTCCCATTCATCATCCCTCCATATCACTTGCTTCGCTTCACACCAAGTGTGAGGCCGCCACGGCCATTTGAGCGGCCGCGCTGTCCACGAACCTTGTTACCGCTAGCGTGGCGAACACCACGGTAGCACTTCATGGTACGAAGACGGTCGATGTCGTCTTTGAGGGTCAACGTAACTTGTTGACCGGTGAGGTGGAGTTCGTCCCCTGTTTCGAGATCTCGTTGGCGGTTAAGCATCCAGAGAGGGACTGTTTCTGCGTAGCCTTCGATTGCCAAGCGGAGGGTTTCTTGCTCTTCGACTGAAAGGTGACCGGCGAGTGAGGAAGGTGAGAAGCCGGTGTTCTTGCAGATTTGAATTGCAGTTCGTGGACCAACGCCCTTGACTGAAGTCAGTGCGGTAGAGAGGGTCTTGAGACCATCCATGTCAGTATCTGCCATTCGCAGAATGTATGAGAAATCTTCTCCCAAATCCTCGTCTTTTGGTCGTGCCATGTTGTTTCACCTTCAACCTCGACACCTAGTGTCAAGCAGGTTTCCGACCAACCTCCCCTATATCAAGACCGCGACGCGCTCATCGCGATGCTGAAAGCGAGATTCGCCTTGTTTCGCACCCGAAAACACGGCCCTCCGCAACGACGCATCACTCGGCAACACAAATCAGCAACATCTCATCGCCTGGCTGCTGAACCAAAAAGGCATCACGCCGACCGTGGCGGCGGCTCAATTGTCGGTCGATTGCGCCCTGAACTTTGGGTTGTACTTCTGGAGGAAGGGTGGCGCGCACCGTAAGGCGGCCGATGTCGTGTTCAAGGAGCACTTCCACCAAGCGGTCAACGCTGGAGACTTCCAATGTCATCCGAGCAAGTGCGACCACGCGACCGGTGGCTTGGACGAGCAAACGGTCGGCTGGATTTTCGATTCGAAGTGGGTGATCGTGATGGATTTGCGGTCGGCGTCCATCGACGACCCCCCATGCAAATTTTTCTTCCTTCGATACTGTCTTGAGCCAATCCATAGCAAGGCCGCTCTCGACCAAGGCCGCATCGAGAATACTGATTCGTTCACCGCGCCGAGGAGGGCGTCGAACTGCAACAGGGTGGTCGGCTCCGTGCATCAGTCTGCGGCCTCCTGAAACAATGGTTGGTTCAACACCAAGCTTAGGGGGGACCCGGACAAACCGGCGAGCAACGCCTTCTTCTGCTGCGCTGCCAATCCATAATGCCAATCGGTCCACGCGCCCGCGGCCACGTGAAGTCCAAACCCACGTTCGCAAAATTCCTGGCCAGTTCAAGTCCACAAGTGCTTCGACTTCGAGGCGTTGCTGGTGAGTGAGGCGGGGTGAGAGGTCGAGAAGAAGTGATGGCCCATTTCTGCCTTCTTCAAGGTACGGCGCCCAGCCAGCGAACACTTCATCGAGGCGAGGTGCCATTTCTTCGAGACCGTGCGTGCGGCTGTTTCTGGGCCGGGCTGGGTCAAGGTGGAGGATGGCGATTTTGGGACGAGGAGCACGCCCAAGAGAGGCCGTCAGAGCCTCGATGATTCCTTCTCCGTCCCTGCCGTCGCCGATCACGACGCGGCTGGAACGCATCCATTCTGATTCGGTCTCTTGACGTTGCATTGCAATCGTGTTGAGGTTGACAGCGCTCGCCTGGGCACGATTTGGGTCGAGTTCAACGCCAAGTGCGGGGCGTTGAAGAACCGACGCATGGGCTGCAAGTTGAATGCCGCTTCCGCAGGCGCAATCGAGCACAATCCCTTCAGGAAGTGCTGCATGAGCAAGCAATTGCGAGCGAATGAGTGCCACTTGCCACGGCGTAGCCAACGGCTTTCCCTCACTGGCGTGGAAAAACACAAGGCCCGCTGGTGCGGTCGAATCCGGTGCAGATTCGCTGAGGCCTTCCACAGAGGTGGTGGCTGGGTCAAGGACTTCCGCCATGGAAGAGCCTCACTGCCCCGCTACATCAAAACGAGTCATGATGCTTTCAAAATGAATGCCTGCATCTGCAAATGCCTGTGCTGCGCCTTCCTGCCGATCCACGATGCTAATGACGCCAATCACCTTGCATGTGGTTGCAGCGTGAATTCGATCAACCGCCTTTATCGCCGATCCGCCGGTTGTTGTGACGTCTTCGACAATCACAATGCGCCCGCCATCAGTAAGCGGCGACCCTTCAATCCCCGGAGGATTGTTTGTCTTCCTTCCGCCGCGACCTTTTGGTTCCTTTCGAACCATGAATCCGAGGCGAGGGTGGTCGGCTGGCGAAGCAGTCACGGCGATTGCTGTGAGGGGGACGGCCCCAAGTTCAAGCCCACCAACGAAATCTGCGTTGAGGTCATCCATGCGCATGTTGAACAATTCGCCGAGAAGATGCGTTGATTCGGGGTGCATCATGACTGGTTTTGTATCGAAAAACCACCGTGAAGTTCGCCCACTTGCGAGCGTGAACGCTTCATCATTCCCGCCATCGATGAAGGCAAGGTCTCGCACGAGCTGCACAAGTCGGGGCCACTTCGCATGGGCTCGGAGGGATTCGTGGACGGTCATGTTTCGGGGGTCGGCAGCGTTAGAGATGAACTTTCCTTTCCTCTTCTGTGGGTGCTTTCTCATTGTTTTTCGGGCGCGCCTCTCATAAACGGTCGCCGCCAAGGGCCAGAAGAGTACCATGTCATCCGATGAAACGAAGGCGCAAATCCGGGGCCATAACCCCCTGATTGGTGTCGACGTGGAACGGTTTGAAGCCGAGATGGTGGCTTATCACCAATGGTTAGATGAGCGGGCTGATGAGGCATACATCATTGCGGAACAAGCTCGAAAAAAGGGCTATGACCACAAAGAGTATGTCGAGATTCCTCGAGCCGCTGATTTGGCTGGACGAACTGAAAAACTGCTCATTGAGTACCTCGACGGTTACGAAGTAGCCGATGACATTCGAACCCTCCTCGCCGAACACGACCGGGAAACAACATCGATCATGATGGCTCAGTCCGTGGCGCGGGGTTTTCGCGAAAAGGGGTACGATCTTGTAACGGCCATCGACGTTGGGCTCCGTGTTGGGCTTGCAGTGCTCACTGAAGCTGTTCTCGTTGCTCCCCTCGAAGGAATCAGCGAAGTTCGTTTGCTCAACAATGTTGATGGTTCACAATTCGTATCGGTTCATTTCGCTGGGCCGATCAGAGCAGCAGGTGGAACAGCACAAGCGCTCGCTGTCCTCATCGCCGACATGATTCGTCGTGAATTGAACATCGGGCACTACCAACCAACTGATCCTGAAGTTGAGCGCGTCAAGGAAGAATTTGGTCTCTACCGAGGGAATTTACAATATCGCCCATCGCCATCGGAAATCGACGAAATCGTTCGCGCATGCCCGATTATGATCAACGGGGAATCAACAGAGAAAATTGAGTGTGCTGGGTATGGGCGCGTTCGAAACATCGATGAGCCAAGAATTCGAGGCGGTGTCCTGTTGGTGATCGGCGAAGGAATGTGTCTCAAGGCACCAAAAATCCAGAAGCACACAGAGCGGCTCAGTGTCCCGGGTTGGGATTTCATTTCCAAATTCGCCTCCCGTGGGAAAGAGAAAGAAAATGATGGGAAGGGGCCTGTCTTCAAGTCGAGAAAGGTTCCAAGCATTACCAAATTCATGAAGGACATCATCGCAGGGCGGCCTGTTTTTGGCGCACCGCTCGAAGCAGGTGGTTTCCGGCTACGGTACGGCCGAGCACGCCCCTCTGGCCTCGCTGCGGCTTCGACCAACACAGCCTCCATGCTCGCTATGGATGACTTCATCACCATCGGCACACAGATGAAAATTGAACGGCCGGGGAAAGCATGCGCAATCACCCCCTCAGACCACACAGAAGGGCCCTGGGTTGTGCTAAATGATGGTCGGTTCCTCCGATTGGATGATGCGGCAAGCTTTGCTCTAATCAGGTCGAAAGTCGGATCGGTGTGGGACAACGGGGAATTGGTTCTTGGTTACGGCGAATTCATGGAGAACAACAAGAACCTCGTCCCGGCAGGATATTGCGATGACTGGTGGGCGAGTGATTTGCTCGAAGAACTCCCGGATGAATCCGAAGTCGAACGATTGCTTGGACTGATGAACATGGCGCGCAGTGAAGCGCCTCAAGGCTCACCAGGCATCCACCCTGAAGACGCCGAAGACCCGAATGCGCAATTCCATGTCCGCAGACGCTGGCATGAATTCCTTCGGCATCAACGACCAACTTGGGAGCAAGCAAAGGCGATTGCCGTTCGTTACAAGACTTCGCTCCCCCCTCCGCACAACCCTTGGTTCCTCGACCTGCCTCTCGAATGGGTGCCGAGCGCACTCACGTTGCTGGAGCGAGCAACCATCGAAGACTTTGGTACATCGAAGCACGAGATCATCGCCGCTGAAGATGGCCTCAATGCCCTTCCAAAGCCTGAGGCAAGGCAGCTGCGAATCGCCAACGGTGTCAAAGGCTGGAGTGCAGGGGCAATGGACGTCTTACGGCCAGAACGCATCGATGATTTGGATGCATATGCCATTCCCGGCCACGATCTGCGTCCACTGCCACCGATCTTTGGTGGAGAGACCCCGGAGGCGTGGGCCCTCGTTCAACACGGCATGGCAAAGGGTGTTGCAATGATCCTTGGTCTTGCCCACCACCATGATGGTGACGACCTGGTCATCACATCGGGTTGGCCAGCCGTTCTGGATGGTTTTGGATTCAGCTTTGAAGGGGAGAAGCCGTTGAGGATTGTCGATGCTCGTTCGAGGTTCGAGGCGCGCATTGAGGAACTCAAGAAGGCCCACATTGTCCTCACTGAGGAACGAAAGCGATTGAAGGCGTTGAAAGAAGCGCGAGCAACCGTTCGAATTGCCGCTGAAACCGATGCGCGTCAGCGTGGGCTTGGCATTGCTGAAACCGATGAAGTTGGCCGTAACGCCGCCGAGCAAGTGCCCGACCCGGGTCCTGACAACCCGGAACAGTACCTTGCCGCTCAAGTGAACGAAGACGACCACGTCGTTGATGGGATTTTGATTCAAGTCAGAAAAATATCGGAACTACGATGGGAACACTCCGCCCCTGTGCGGGTTGGATGTCGAATGGGGCGGCCGGAAAAAGCCGCACCGAGAATCATGAGCCCCATGACCCATGCGCTGTTCCCGATTGACCTTACAGGTGGCAATCAGCGCCTGATGTCCATCGCCGCGGAAAAGCAAACCATTCGAGTGCAAATGGGACGGCGAGTGTGCAAGAAATGCGGCAAGGAGTCTCCGTTTGTCGTCTGCCACCACCGGTTGTTGGACGAACACGGCGAGGGGCGCGTCGGCGTAAATTGCCGAGGGCGCACCGCGATGCGCGAATCTGAGAACAGCAACAGACGGCGACGTGGTGAAATTCAATCGGTTCGTTTGGACACCATTCTCGAAGATGCGCGAATCCGTTTAGGGATGGACCGCATTCCTCGAACGGTCAAATGCATGAAGAAAATAGCCTCACGCGATCAAACACCAGAAGCCATCGAAAAAGGATTGCTAAGGGCAAAATTCCAACTCCCAGTGTTCCGCGACGGAACCGTTCGTTTCGATATGAGTGACGTACCTGTAACCCATTTCACGCCCCGCGAAATTGGCGTCACATGGCAAACCATCGAATCGCTTGGCTACACCCATGATGTTGAAGGGAACCCTCTTGAAAACGATGAACAGATGTTGGAAATCTTCCCTCAAGACTTCATCGTGGCGAAAAATGCTGGCGAGTTCTTTGTTCGAACTGCGAAATTCATTGACGATTTACTTGTTCGCTACTACGGCATGGAGCCGTATTACAATGTGAACACGCCAGACGATTTGGTCGGCCACCTCATTTGCGCCCTTGCCCCTCACACCTCTGGCGGCGTGTTGAGCCGAATCATTGGATGGGCAGACTGTTCAGGTGGCTATGCCCACCCGTTGTTCCACGCAGCAAAGCGAAGGAACTGCGATGGTGATGAAGATGCGATCATGCTTCTCATGGATGGTTTGCTGAACTTCAGCAGGGAAATCCTTCCTGCCAATCGAGGCGGTCTGATGGATGCTCCGCTTGTCTTAACGACTCGACTGAACCCCACCGAAGTTGACAAAGAAGCGCTCAACGTCGACTCAGGTTGGTTCTACGAACGGGATTTCTACGAGACCACCTTGAATCAACCCCACCCGAAAACCATCGCTGACAGAATGGATTTCGTCGAACGACGGTTGGGGAGCATCGCCGCAGTCCGCGGCTATGGATACACACACGATTGTGATGCAATCGATGCTGGACCTGCACTGTCTGCCTACAAGACCCTTGACACTATGATTGACAAGATGAATGGCCAACTCGATCTTGGACATAGATTACGAGGCGTCGATGTCCGAACCGTTGCTTCGAGCGTGGTTCGGTCGCACTTTTTGCCCGACTTGCGCGGGAACATGAATGCCTATGCGAGGCAGAAGGTGCGGTGCCTGAAATGCGCACATTCCTACCGTAGGATGCCGATCGCAGGCACTTGCATTCAACCGAAGAAGAGTTCTGGTCAAGGGCTTGCAAGCGTTGGTGTTGCCAAATCAGAAGGCGGCTTATGTGGAGGGAAACTTGCCCTCACTGTCTCCGAAGGTGCTGTTCGAAAGTACATCAAGGTCACAAAGCACGTTATGGCGACCTATGGCGTGGACACGTACACCAAACAGAACGTTGAATGGTTGGCCGATAGTGTCGACTCGTTATTCAACAACGACCGAGCGAAGCAACTCTCACTGAGTGACTTTTTGTGATCACGCAAGTGGAGCAGGTGCAGATGCGTTCACGGCTTCAGAAACGCCTTCTGCGTAACGAGCGAAGTTTTCGTTAAACATTGCAGCAAGTTTGTCAGCGGTTGCGTCGAACGCTTGCTTGTCATCCCATGTGCTGCGTGGTTGGAGCACTTCAGATGGAACATTCGGGCATTCCTTTGGCACTTCAAAGCCAAAGCGCTCATCTTTGATGTATTCGACAGCGTCGAGGTCGCCATCCAAAGCAGCGTTGAGCATAGCACGGGTGTGGCGGATTTTCATTCGGCTTCCAATTCCGTAAGCACCACCGGACCAACCAGTGTTGATGAGCCAAGCAGTTGCTCCGTGCTCCGCCATCTTGGAGGAGAGGAGGTCTGCGTAGACCCCCGGATGCATTGGCATGAATGGTTCACCAAAGCAAGCAGAGAAGGTGGCTTGTGGTTCCTTGACACCAACTTCGGTGCCCGCAACCTTTGCCGTGTATCCGGAAATGAAGTGGTAGGCCGCTTGGTCTGGGGTCAGTCGAGAAATTGGCGGGAGGACACCAAACGCGTCACAGGTGAGGAAAATCACATTTTGTGGGTGGCCGCCCTTCGAATCGAGGGTGCGGTTTTCGATGAATTCAATCGGGTACGAGCCTCGTGTATTCTGGGTTTTACTCGTGTCAGTAAAGTCAGGGACGCCATCGCTGTCCATCACGATGTTTTCGAGAACTGTCCCGAATTTACGAGTGGTGCCAAAGATGGCAGGCTCGTCTTCCTCGGACAAATCAATCAGTTTTGCATAGCAGCCGCCTTCGAAGTTGAACACGCCGTTTGCACCCCAACCGTGCTCGTCATCGCCAATCAGCGCACGCTTTGGATCCGCTGAGAGCGTCGTTTTTCCAGTGCCGGAAAGGCCGAAGAAAATCGCGGTGTTTTCGCCCGTTGTGTTTGCTGAGCAGTGCATTGGGAGAATGCCTTTCTTTGGAAGAATGAGGTTCATCACTGAGAAGATGGATTTCTTAATTTCGCCAGCATAGCGTGTGCCACCAATGATGACTTCTTTCGCAGCATAGTTGACGATGACAAAGCATTGAGAATTCAATCCGTCCTCAGGACTTGCTTCGAAGTGTGGTGCGTGAAGCACCGTGAACTCTGGTGTGTGGTGTTGGAGCTGCTCCTCGCTCGGACGGATGAACATGTTTCGTGCGAAGGCGTTGTGCCAAGCATTGTGGTTCACGACTCGGATTGGAAGGGCTTCGCTGAAGTCTGCACCGCAATACAAATCTTGGACGAAGAGTGCGTCCTTCGATGAGAGGTATTCAACCACCTTGGCCCGCATGCGGACAAAGGTCTCAGCGTCCGTCGAGACGTTGACATCGCCCCAATTGATGTCATCAGTCGTGGATGGTTCATCGACGATGAACTTGTCATTTGGTGAACGGCCGGTTCGTTCGCCAGTCTCGGTGACGAGGGCCCTATGAGCGCTGTACACGCCTTCGCCTCTGGCCACAGCGAGTTCAATCAAAGTCGGAGCATCTTGGTTCCAGTAGACTTCACCAGCGGGGGTGATTCCGTACGAAGAAAGGTCCCCTGTGGGGGCCCCATGGGCGTCGGCCATGCCGTTGCGTTCCACAGGCCCTCTTTGTCCCTTTTGGTGGGACGATTGCTAATGTTCCGCTATGGTTAGCGAGTTGGTGGAGCGCCGCCCTCCGATTCGGGTCGAAGGAAAAGAAAGCGATGGGAAACCGCCTGTGGGCGCCGAGATTCGTGAGAAAGCATTCAAGGAGGCGAACAAGAGCAAGCGCATGGCCGAGGAGCGCAACGAGGGGGCCGGCTCGAGCCCTCCGCGTGATGACGTGCTCAGGAAGCGCGACTTCCAACGTCCACGAGGCATGGATCTCGGCTCATTCATGGTCGCTTCGAAAGCGGTTGACGAGCAACCCGAATCCGTTCAAATTCAGCCTGTGGAAGAGGTTGACGAAGCCGTGGGTGAAATCGTATCTTTGTTCTCAAAGGGTGACGAGCAAACCAACGAGCCAGGGGCGGTTCAGCGTGACGGAACGGTTCAATCTGCACCAGAATTAGACAGCGTGGAAGACCTCGCTGTTCACGGTGAGCGACGGCTTGGGCTTGGACTACTCGTGGCAATGGTGACCGTTTGGTCCGCCATCGGTGCGGTTGTTGGAACCGTCTTACCCCCTGAATTGAGCGGCCTAGGTTTGTTCTCGATGGGGGTGTTCGGATTGTACCTCGGCGAACGTTGGATCCCAAAACCATCGATGCGGTTGCTTGGCGTCACCTGGGTCATCATATCGATGAAATTGTTTTACGGATTGGTCCTCGATTCATGGCACTGGGGATGGTTCGATGCATCGCCACTCGGCGCAAATGAAACACTCGGACTCGGCATGTTGGCTGTTGTCGGTGGAAACATATTCATTGCTCAACGCCATGACGAAGATGCAATTGCTGCACAGGCAACCCTGATTTTACTCATCGTTGGGAGCGCTGCAGGGGCGTTGTACGGCGAAGTGGGGGTTGCGGCAATGGTGGGGATTGGTACCCTCTTGATGCATGGACTTGCCTTCATGCGCCGCTCAGGCAACTTAGCAAGCTTGGGCATTGCTTCGTCCTACCTCTGGGTTGGTGTTCACGCTCTCTCAAATGATTGGTCGTTTTTCGGAGTGGAACTCGTTCGATTTGATGATGAATTGTTGCTGTTTCTCTTGATGGCTGGTGTGACGGCGACGAACGCTGTTGTGGCTGCTTCCTTTGTCAGGGCTGAAAATTGGTTTTCTGACGCCCTCAAAGCGCTTGGACTCGGCAAACCTGCCTTGTGGTCTGTTTCTGTTGGCCTGGGTATGATTGGCGCCCTATTGGCCATCGCTGCAAACCGTCTTGAGACCGGGTATGCCCTGGCGCAATTGCTCCTTTTGGTTTCGGCTTTCAGCGCATCCTACCTCGTGGTACGAGGCGTCCATCTGAAAGATCTCGCCCCTTTCATTCTCTATCCAGCACCGGTGATGTTGATTGGTCTGGCCTTGTTGAATTCAGAGGCGTTCGAGGTTGAATTGCCAGCCGGGTTGAGTCCGTACAGCCTCTATGCAGCGGTGACCGCAGTGCTCACCGCCGCCGCACTCCTGCGAAACCAGACCTCGGTTTCGGACCATGTTCTGTGGATGGGGGGCACAGTGATTGTCGTGCTCTTGACGCTGCTAATTCCTGCTGGTGAAGCGGATGGCAACGGCCGCCTTTTGCTCGTCTCCCAAGGCGTGGTATGGGTCGGTTTGTCGTGGTTGGCCGTCCAGCGAGATTCGCCATCGATTGCTGGCACCGCCGTGCTTGCTCCGTGGGTGTGGTTGATCTTCTTCGCAAGCGATGTTGAATCGAGGGTAGTGTCAATGGACTTGATCCCGATTTCACTCGATGAAATCGACCTTGCCGCTTGGTTGTGTGTGCTCATCGTGCAGCAAATCAGCGTCAATGTTCACCATGGTGAAACTGGACTCAATCTGGCAGCACGCCTTGCTGGAGCCTCCGAAGTTGGCGCCCGTTTTCGAGACTCAGGGTTCGCTAAATTGTGGAACCTCAGCTTCATTCTTTCAGTTGTCGTCATTTGGGGCATCACTCGGCCCGGAGCACTCCCTATGCCCGGGCTGCTGGCAGCAATGGGCCTCTTGCTGATCGGTCATGCGTTGATGGTATGGCGTGGCAGGCATCTTGGAAAACCACGTAGTTTGATGACGGTCTGGGGGGTTTTTGCCTTAATCCTCGTTTGGCGTTATGGACAGTCGGCATTCTGGGCCATGATCATGGTCGCAGCATGTGGTTTGATGCTGCTCGCTACCGATCGGCGAAGAAAGGACGGGACAAGCCTAGCAGAACTGGAGCTGACTGAAGCCTTGCCCGGGCGATTGCTGACATTGATGCTAGGATTCATCGCAGCGTTCTACATCGTCATCAGCCTTGAGCCGATTACGAACGTTGAGCTGACTGGAGCGAAGAGTATGCTTTCACCTGAGTTGAATTTGTTGGTCTTAACAGGCGTTGGGCTCGTCGCCCTCATCTTGTACCTTCAACGAGCAGTGACGCTTGAAAAACTCCTCCCGCCTGCCTTTGCAGCCTTAGGGCTCATCATCACAATGGCGTTGGCTGGACTCACACTTGAAATGACATTCGTTGTGCTCACCGCTTTGATCGCCTTCGTTGGCTCGGGTTCCTTCCTCGCCGTTCAAGGGGAGTTCCGTGCCGGCATGCGCGCCCTTGCCCGTCGCGACGATCGCCTTGCGCGGATTAAAGAAAAGCGGGAAAGGATGCAACAGTTTCTCGCTGCCTCAACAAGCGCAAGCGAATACAGTACCATGGGCGTGGTCGAGAGGGTCAATGCGGGTGATGTGGCTGGGACCAGTGGGGTCATTTTGCAGTCACAAGCATCGTCGACTGATGATTCGGGGCCTGTCCAAGGCTCCTTGCGACTCATCGATACCGAGTTGTTGGCACTTGCTGAAAAACAACGAAAGCGCTCGAAGAACTGGAGTACGGCTGGAGAAAACGACCTTGAAACTGGAGACATTCACCACCAGCCAATCATCACGATGATGTTCCTTGTGACCACAATCCTTGCGACGACGGTGATTTCATTCCTTTCAGGTAACACGCTGATGACATTGCTGTTCGGAGTTTTACTTTCGATGCTGTTTGTCGGAGCCGCACGGTTACGAGCAAACGAAATTGGCTTGAGGCTCCCGGATATCATGGGCATTGAGTCACCAATTGCGGTTGGCATGGCTGGCTTGGTACTGATTCACGTCGCTGGAAGGGCTTCGAATTCCGTCGTGGTGCTCGAGGATACGTGGCATTTGCTCGTTCTTTTCGGTGGCTTGGCGATGATGGCTGGCATGGGCGTCATTGGACGCAGTGATCTCGGGCTACGTCTTCCAAATGCATTGGAAGGTGTCGTGTTTTTGGCCATGCTGGACCGCGTCATTTGCCTTCTTATTGGCGGCGAGGTGCCTCTCCCCTTCAGTTTCGACCCATTTGGCGAATACCTGTTTGACTCAGGTGTTCCAATGATGGGAATTGAGGTAGCGCTTGTTGGTGCCGTGCTTGGCTTTGATTGGATTGAAGGGAAGCGGATTCAACGAAAGATGGGCGATCACCGGGGGGCCGCTGGCCGAAGTGCTTGGGCCATCGCTGTGTGTGTGCTCTCCTTCGGAGTCGCAGGGTTGTTGGTGCTCGCCTTCACCGCACGAAGAAGCGTATGGTGGCAACAACCTGCGCCTGCTCTGATGGCATGGATTACCTTCCCCCTCGTGGTGCAAGGCATCATGGCATGGGCGCCAGAACTGCTCGACTTCACCGCTGTTCCATTCTACCTTGTCGCTTCAGCCATGTCCATGATCACGGTTGGCTTTGTAGCATGGACCGTCAAGAACCGGATGGGGCTCTGGCTTCCTGCTGGTTTGTGGGCCCTGCACATTTTACTCTTCTTGGCTTGCTTTGGCTTCCCAAACCTCGTGTACGCTGTTGTGTTCATTCTCATCGCCTCGACCGTTTCGTGGGTCAGCGGTATTCTCACCCTCAGAAAAGGCTGGAGAATTGTTGGAGCTCTTGATTTGGTGCTCGGGTGGATTGTTGCCGGAGTTGTGCTCGTTGGAGGCAGTTCCGTCACAGGATTGTTTGCCATCCTGCTTGCTTCCGCTACGCTCCTCGGCATTGTGACGTGGCTTACGCAGACCTTTGAAGGCGAAATGGCCAACGAGTGAGTTGGATTATGGGGCATTCATGCCTTCATTTCTGCACTCAAAATGTTGGTCAGTGAACTCATGAGATCTGGGGCATTGGCCGAATTGATGTTTGGCGACAGGCGCAATGATACACTGATTTTGGCCTGAGTACCGCTGTTTCGAACGCCAAGTGAAGCTGGGTGTCCATCGACTTCGAATGAAATCAGCATGAGGTTTGATTCACCTTCAAGACCGTGACGATTCCATTGCTCGACAGTGCCTTGCTGCTCAAAGAAAGCCTTTGCAGTCGACTCAACTTGGTCCGCAAGTTGGTTTTGACCGCTCCATAGGGTTCGGTCCACGCCGCTCACAGAGCGGCGTTGCTTCCAACCTCGCTTCATGTGATGCGTTGCGTCTTGATTTGAGAAGGCAAGCAGGTAAGCAACAAGCGTCGCTGCGCCATCGCCAACCAAGGCCCAATCGCCAGTTTTTCCCGGGAGTGGTGTTGGCATCACAATGTGGCCTGAATCCTCAACGCCAATCGATCGTGGAGGTGTTTCAGAATGTGGGAGTGAATCGCCAAGTGCTTTCGACAGCCAACGGTCACCGACAGCGGTCTCGGAGGTCTTAACCAGTGCAGGTAAGCGCTCTGCGGTGGCGAGCAGTGAAAGATCTGATTCAATGCTCGCAGCAAGATGCCATGGGGCCTTCGAATGAAGTGCTGCGGTGGACAGGATGGTATCCCCAATCGCATCCCCATCAACGACCATGAAACCATCTCGGGTTGCTTGGAGGACAAGGCATCGATCGCCGTCGCCATCCAGTGCGGCGCCGACCAGTGTTCCAGGAGGCGATGGCGTGAGATTTCGCAGCAACATGTGCGGAGAGTTTGATGCCTCCTCAAAGGTCCAGGTTTGGGTTGGAGAAAAATCTCCAGCCCCACAATTGAGGTTGAGAGCTGGTGCCTCTGCGCTCACCTCGATGCTTTCGAGGCCTTGCTCTGATAACCAACTGGCCAACCAGGTGTGAGCGGCACCCTTCGACGCGTCAATGACGAACGGACGGGCCACATTTGCTCCTTTGATTTCTGCAGCTCCGGTCAGAAATTGGAAATGAGCATACCGCTCTGAGAGCCATGACGGGTGATGGTTTGCTGCGCTCATCGAGGCGTCATATGGTTGGCTTGGTTGAGATAATTCTGCGCGATCGATGGCGTCAATCTCTCGCTCTTCTGAGGCTAAAGCATCCGCAGTGTTCGAGACGAAATCTTCGTACTGAGGATTCGTTTTGTAACCAAGCGAATCAAACACCTTCAATCCAGAATCCGATACAGGATTGTGACTGGCTGTGACCATGCAACCAATTCGTGCTTGATGACGGAGGGTAGCACGATGGAGGGCAGGCGTTGCGCACATCCCCACATGAACAACCGTGCATCCTGTAAGCCGAAGCCCGAGGGTGAGTGCGGCGACCAATTCTGTGTTCTTTGGGCGGTCGTCCCATCCAATCACTGCCTTTGTGCCCTTGCCAGGCAATTGGTCCATGGTCCGTCCAAGTGCTTCCCCAACGATGCGGAGGAGGGTTGTGCTGATGACCCGCTGATCGTGAAGAGCGGCGATCGATGCTTCTTCATCGGAGGATGCGTCGATCACTTTGCCACGAATGCCATCGGTTCCAAACAAGCGACGGGTCATTTCGTTCACCTGTGAATCGAATTGGCAGGAGAGAGGCCGGTGACTGTTGTGTTTGGCCAGACCACACCGTTCGGTCCGAGGACGGTCCCTGGATTGGTCACACTGTTGCATCCCAACTGGCAATGTTCTCCAAGGATGGCGCCGAATTTTCTGAGGCCGCTTCCCAGTCTTTGACCTTCAAAGCGAAGGTGAACTTCCCCCCCATCGTTTCGTAAGTTGCTCAGTTTTGTACCTGCGCCAAGATTTACGCCGCATCCAAGGATTGAATCCCCTACATAGTTGAAGTGGGGTGCTTTTGCCCCAGGCAGCAAAATCGAATGTTTGATTTCTGTTGAGTGGCCAACCACCGAACCAGAACAAATCCATGCGTGCGGCCGGACGTACGCGCCATGGCGAATGGAGGCACCTGATTCGACCAAGCACGGGCCGATGAAATGGGCGGAAGGCTCGACAGTTGCGTTCGCGTGTACAACGACTGGGCCTTGTGATTCGTCAACGGTTGCTCCGCTCATCGTAGGATCTTGGGTTGGCTCTGAGTAAGCGTTGATGACTGCCATCAATTGAGATTTGAGTCCGTTTGTGGATTCAGGGTCGAGGAGCGACCAAGCTGGCTCTCCGAGGGAAAACACAGGGACTGCACCCTCCTGCTCCTCTTGTGAGAATGCAGGGAAAAGGGCGTGGGCAGTCACCCAATCAGGCCATTCCATGAACAGGGCATGAGCATCGGTGGCATGAAGATAGCGCTTCCATCATGCCGCAAGGTGATACAATCGCTTTCCTGTTCCGTGATCGAGTGTGAATGAAATGAACTCAGAAAGATAGCGTGGAATGAAGAAGCCGACTTTCCGAGCAGTAAGCCCGTGGTTTCTCATCCGTCGTTCGTTCGATAAATGATGCACGATGTCTGCTGCAGAACAGCTTTCTTGTGAAGATACATACTCCACGATTTCATTCTTCAGTCGTGCCAAGCGTGCTTCTTTTTGTGTCCCGTTGCCCTTCATTTTACTCATTTAATACATCAACGGCAGCGTATATCAATGGTTGATGGGGCATCCATGGGAGCCCAGCAATCAAAGGATATCGAGCACGTCATTCCACTTCATGGAAGAGCCGCGTCGGAACATACCCTCGTGGAATTGCCGTTGAGCTAAATGCGTCGCTCGAGCCAGTCGCCCACGATTGTCATAGCACCCGTAACGAGTGTGGATTGGAACCATTGTGGTGGCGAGTTCGATTTGGGGGCCATTCGTTGGCGGAGGGGTGCGCTCAACAACCTCGTTTTCGCCATCCCATACGATGTCCTCTGGCGAGGGGGCGCTGATCGTTTCGTGTTCGAAATGAAGGCTTCCTTCTGCTGGTTTGACTGGTTTCCAAGTGTTTGAACGGCCGTTATCGAGCCAGGAAACCATGGCTTTCATTTGTTCAACTGTGGCCATGGCCATGTGTGTTTTCTCCCACCATCCTGCGGTTCGAGCAAGGGTGATGTGATGAACGCCAGGATAGGTGTCCCTCGGATCGAGTCCATCGGCATAAGTGCGGGAGAGTCCGGTCATTCGCACGGTGTAGATTGGCATTGCTCCAATGCGAATGTCTTGCAATCTGTAGGGGTTTGCGAGTTCACCGAGCAACAAAAAAGGACGTCGTTGGGACATTGGGGGGGCGGATTGTTCAGCAAGCAGGTGTTCAACAGTGCCTTTTGAAGAAGTAAAAGAAGCGCAATAGGCCTGCAGAGTAGGGCCAGAAAGTGGACCTTCTGGGCTTTCGGATGGAGGGGTCAATTCACTGAGGGCTGCATTCGAGAAGAACAGTGGGGACTCGGGGAGGGCCACTGGCGAGTTTGCTGGCGCATATGGCCACAGCCGTGGAGAAGTGTCTCGCATGCCCACCGCTTCGTTCGCACTGGTATGAATTCAACGCTTAGGATTGGAAGATGGATTCTTGTAAGCACTGAGGGCAAGTGACCTTGATTGGGCGAACGGAAGGAATGCCGAGTGCAACACCGCACGCTGGGCAAAGGATCGCTTGACTCACGCTTTGTCGTCGCTCTGCTGCTTGTTCCGATGGATCGTATTGGAACCGGAAACTTTGCGTATTGGGAATCGAGGGCGACGGTGGAATTGCAGGAGCCTGCTTTGAGGAGGGTGCGAAGCTGTTTGGATCCTGGGCCGGCGACGGCGGCTGAGGCGAGCCTGCAATTTGTTGCTCAATCCATGCATGGCCGACGCCGTAAGCAGCAGCGATGCGGTCAATTTCCAACATACGGTCATAGCCGCTCATTCCAGCCAAGGCCTGGAGCACTTCGGGCGGTACAGATGCCATGTTCCACTCGCACCGTTCATTCCTCTTCACTGTTCAGTTATATTGTGTCGTGGGTTTTGCCGGTATCCGGAACCCCATAACATGGATGTGGAAATTATCATGTCGCCGAAAGCCTTGAAAGAGAAGCGCGTCCGCCGCGGGAACAAGAGAGGGACCTCAATGCCTCAAAGCAGACCAAGGAAGTTGACCAAAGAAGTCATGGCGAGGATGTCGCCAAAGCAGCGAGCTGAAACAGCACGCTCCATTACCTGCGGGGAAACCATGCTTGAAGCACATTGGGTCTGGTATGATGCATCGATGGCTGATGTTATCGACGACTTGACATCGAACAACTGGGATCACGTGTTTGTCATCAATCACGAAGGTGCGCCTCAGGGAAGAATTCACGCTGTAGATGTGTTGAAAATCATCGCACGAAAGAAAGTCAACCGCGACATTGCTTGGATGCATGGCATCCCCGCACAACAACTGGTGAATCTTCCTCCGCTTACAGTCACACAATCTACCCCCTTGCTCAAGGCGGGTGCTTTGATGCTTACCCACGATCTTAACCAAATCGCTGTCGTGAATAAAGAAGGAGCTCTTGTGGGTGTTGTCGGTCACCAAACCATGGCCCGGCATATGCCGAAGTTCATCCTGTGATCAAATGCCCCAGTAGCGTTCTGCTTGGGCTTGCTTTGCTTGCAATGAGCGGACAATGGTCATCGTCATCCACAAGACGACAACCCAAATCAATGGGTTTGTCAGGTCTTCAAGCACCTTACCGACGCTAAATTCGTAAGCTGTTCCGCTCAACACATCGGTTGCGATTTCAAGGGCCGTATCAACGAATGAATACACGACCATGCCGAAAATACTGAGCACGATGAGTCGCCCTGAAAACGACCCTCGCTTTAGTCGAAGCAGCATGAAGCCCGCTGTTGAGGTGAGGAATGCGATGACAATCCAAGCCAGGGCTTTGTGAACTGCAGACAGCCAGACGATTGATTGGGAAGACACATCGGCAAGCACCGAGTATTCTCTCCATCCTTCTGCAACCGCAAAAATTGCGCTAAACAGGGTTGCCGTCCATAACAACGAAGAAAACATTGCAGCGTCTGCGTTTTCCCTCATTTCTTGAATCACTTTGTTGACGGTTGTCTCGATGCCTGCTCCCTTGCTGAGAATGTAAAGTCCGGTGACCATTGGTAGACCACCAATCAGCAAGCCGCCGATTTCGTTTGGGAGCATGATGCCAAGACCAAACACTGCGAGAACAAGGCCGAAAGGAATCATGATTTTGGCACGCCATTTTGGGTCCTCTAGTGCCTTGACGATGTAGTAGTACGTCCCTTCGATGCCCTTTGATTGCTTCACGATGATTTTCTCAACGTGATCGATACGGACTTGTGACTGAATAATCGGAAGCACTGATTCGTCTTCTGCACCATCGGTGATGAGAATGGCTTTGTCGGGTTGGAATTGGGCGACCACTTCTTCGAGTTGTGCTGCAATGGCTCGGTCGGAGCGAATGCCGACTTTTTCATCCCCTGTGAGGATCGCAATCTCAACTTCGTCTTCTTCGGGTTTCTTCTCAGCGAGTTTGTCGTGAGCTGACAACGCACCAAGCATGGCGTTTGTGTCGCTTTCTTCAGGGTCTGCGATCCCCAATTTCAGCGCCGCAGTGAGCACTTGACGACGGCCAATTACCGGGCCGCGAATCGCTGTTTTGATGCCGAGGTCATTGTCTCGGTCAACCGTCAAAACGAGCGTTCTCACCATCATTTACCACCGCTGTTGGGTACACCTAGTCGCCCACCTAATTCAAAGCCTTCGCGCGAATGCCCAGTTCACCATGCACAAATGAACCCTAATCTGTTGTCGGTGATGATGGTTCTGCTTGTTGTTCTTCGGAAGAAGCCTGAGGTGGCGGGGCAGCGGCTTGCGTTCGTGCCTTCCATCGTTGTGTTGCCCTGATGTACTTGAGCGGGTGGTCAAGCCATGGCTGGTCGCACAGACGGTCGTCGCCAGGCAAGACTGGGCAGTTGTGATTGACCTTCAGCTTGCCACACCCGGAGGGGGTGTAGCCGTGTTGATAGACGTGGTCAACTTGGTATGAAGTCGTGCTTTCGCTGAAATCGGGGGCGCCTCGGAAGAAATTGACACAGGACTCTTTTGGGAGCGCAAGCACTGCTGAAATCGATGCCAAAAAGACCCGCCCAAAGTGGTTCAAGTTGACGCCCATGGCCAAATCTGAAACGGCCTTTCTCATGCAAGGAGGCCAATCTTCTTCAGCGGCACCAACCAATGCGATTGCCTCGCTTGCTTGATTGGACATGAGGTTTCGAACCATGCCAACAGGTTCTGCTAGGCGGATGGCGAGGTCGGTGGTCACTTCTGCCATCTTCTCTAATGCGTCTTGTTCGACGCCCCTTTTGATCCGTTCCCGGAGCAATCGAGCGAGCTTGGCAGATGAACCATAGGTCGCCTCATCAAACAATGTCACCCACCCTTGATTGACATCACAGTTCGGTAAGCGCCATCGTGCGCCAGTAATCTTGGGGCATATCTCGATGAAATCACTGAGCCCAATGTTCCAAACTGGTCCGGATTGTGACTGCCTTAGCGAGCGCATGTCAACGTTGCCTGAGCCGATACTCATGGCTGCTTGCCGTCCACCTTTGCCCTCTTTACGTTCGAGTTGGCTGATGTAGGTTCGAGCGATGGTTTCGATGTTCTTGGTGTCTTTGATGAGGATTTGTTCCGCCCGCGCCGCTTCTGCTTGAGCCCATCGGGCGATGAGGCGTTCATCCTCGGACGCACACACGACCAGCCGAGCGTAATAGAACGAGAAGGCTTCGATAATGCGGCCTTCTTCAGTGAATAAATCGCCACCGACAACCTCGACGCCTTCCTTGGATTGTATCGAATCGATGAGCCGAATCCGAGCGCGCGAGCGTGCTTTTTCCATCCACGAGCCATCCAAGAGTTCGTCGAGATCGATGTTATGGTTGGCCGCCATTGATTGAATCCATCCACTTGCCTGGGGTAGGAAGGGATAGCGAGCGAACGTCACCTCATCGTCCAGTTCCGGCAGGGACCTTGGGACGGGCATGGTTGAGCGAAGCGCGCCGACCGCATAAGAACTTCAACGGACACTTGATGAGGACGCGACGGGACCAACGAACATGCACGAGGCTGTTGAGCAACGCCTTGTTGACATTCAAGATGAGGTGCGTGACGCCTTTGGCTGGGCCCTCGATGAAGACAGGGTTGCCGCAAAGGCACTGGTTCAAAGCGCGTCTGAGTGTGTCAAAGCCGTGCCCACTTGGAGTGAAGATGGGCGCCGTGACACATTGGACACGTTGCGCATCGAATTATCGAGCGCTGAGAGGGTAACCGTCTTGGGAGCTGCGGCAACTGAACAGGAGGCGCTTCGAGTTTCTCAACAGGAAGGCCTCATCATCGCCGCCGATGGATCGGTTGGTGCCCTGCAAGTGCGAAGTCGCCTGGCGTGTGTGGTTTCTGATTTTGATGGAGGCGCCCACCTCCACAGTGCTGCGGAGGAAGGTGTTCCAATCGTAGCCCACGGTCATGGCGATAATATTCAACGTTCGGCACTTGCGTTGTCTGAGTGGTCTCAATTTGATACGCCTCCTCCGCTGGTTCTCACACATCAGACACCAACATCGTGTCATGGCGCTCACAATTTCGGTGGCTTCACAGACGGTGACCGGGCGGTATGCTTCGCCCTAGCAATGGGTGTGAATCCACAGAACATCAACTTAGTTGGCTTTTCACTCAACACTGTCGGCAAGTGGTCAGCAACCACTGTCCCCGGACAGAAATTGAAGAAATTAGCTTGGATGTACCGCATTTTGGAAATGGTCGAACTTCATGATGCAGTTGTTCCCTAGAAATACATAGTATCAAAAGCAAACTCTGTGAATTTGGACTGTTATGGAGCAAAAACGCTTGGTCAATCTGGTGTTATGGCCAGTTGCGTTGCTTGTTCTCAATAGCCTATGGATGAGTGTCGCAGGCGGGGTTGCTCCGTACGAGATCAACGATGTAGACCAAGACATCGAAACACGCACCGTTGAATTGGAATCTGTGTTTGGCCTCACCAAGGAGATGCCTGCGGAAATGGAAGTTGAATTTACTGGCGTATCGGTCGATGACGGAACCGTGTCGTGGACCATTCGAGACGCGGCGAACAACGTGATCGCTCAATGGACCGGTCTGCTTTCTGAGGGGCCTCCAAATTGGAGCGGGGCACTTGAGCCTGGTACGTACACTGTCGAAACGACCGTTGATGAAGGAATCGTTGCCGAACAGGTCCTCCAAATCCAGCCGTTTGAATCGTACAGACTTGAAGGACATATCATCCTCTCATTCTCCCTTTTCCTCATCGCATTCGGAGAAGTGTTCATCCGACAAAAAGCAGAGGCATTCATGGCCAAACATGTGAAATCCAATCCAGCGCGGGTGGAAAAGAGCCCATTCAAGCCCCTTCGAACTGGAATGCCGGATGACGATATCTCAATGGATGAAGATGGTCCGTGGCGTTCACCAATTGGGCGCTGAACACTGAGCCTCACTCTCGGTGATGGACCGAGATAGTCCCACAAACTCTGCACCAGACCTTGGTGCCGTCCTTGCGAGGTGTGACGCCAGCAATGTCGATTTTCACACCGCAAACGCATGTAACCGTGTTCTGCATGGTTCATCGCAATCGGTGCTGATTCATGAACTCAGCGATTCGACAGCAAGCACGACCCATGCCTCAAAGCACATGAAACTCTTGCTCGCGGAGAATCCTTTGACCTCTTCGAATTCAAGGGATTCAATCGTTCCGCCGGCATCAATGATCGCTGCTGCAATCTTTTGTTTCTCCGACGCCTCGTTGACTCGTTCGATGATTGCCCAGCCCCGGAGAAGGCTGATTTGCCCCCTTCGCAGCAATGGAAGAAGGTGGGGCAAGTGTTCAACACTGTCATGTGGAAGGTTGACCAAAAGAAGATCCGATGAGTTGCAAAGATGTGAGTGTGTCTTCCACTGGGTCGCATCGGCGCAGATGACGGTTGATGGGGCAGGGGCGGGGGCGGGTTCGCCAACTTCGGTTTTCCTTCGATTGCCCAAAAATGTCAAATTTGTTTGCAATAATTCAACTGCATCGGGGTTTAGATCGCCTGCATGATACCCCTCAATGAGGTCTGGCTCGCTAAGAAGGGCGCCCATGCTTGGGCCAACACCAGCATACGGGTCAGCGACAATAAGTGGTCGAGCCAAACGTTGTTTGAGTTTCTTTGCGCTTTCCAGTGTCTCGGTTCGTTCATTTGAAAGCCGGGCAGAAAAATAAACCTTGGATGCATCAACCCAAAGAAAGTACCCATTTTCTTTGATCCTCGTCACCGTTTCTGTGGAGCCATCGCGGCTCGCAAGCGGTTCGAGGTTGCGGACGCGGAAATCACCGTGTACACCTAAGTCCGCGCATATGAGTCGAATGCTTGGCAACTGTGTGAGCATGGCGTCTGCAATCAATTCAGCCAAGTGCCAAACGCTTTCTTCGATTTTGACGATCAACACATCGCCTTGGGTTTCATACGCCTTTGGTAGGTCGTCTTTGTGGGATTTCAAAATTTCTGGAGATAGGTGCTCAGTCCAATGTGAAGGGGTTTTTCCTTTGGCAGCAAGGTCGACCAGTGCGTTTCCGTCCCATGCCGCATCGCCTTCGGGCGGAGCGGTCTGATTGAGAGGAATGGCTTTGTTTCCGTCCGATAAACTCGTCACGCCCGTGTGCTCAGCCAGCCATTTTTCGGAACGACAGCGCTCCAACCAGTGTTGGGTTTGCGCGCTCGGCACACTCAAATGACGCATGATGCTCGCTCACTCCAAGCGAAGGGGAGGTTTGAGCATGACGGCGGAACACAGCGTGACCACACCCCTTCCCGACACGGGCTTGATGCTCGTCGGCATGGGACCGGGGCGTCTTTCTGGAATGAGTCTTGAAGCACTCAACGCTGCAAAGACCGCAGATGTGCGACGGTACGAAGCATACACTGCGCTTTGGCCGCAAGCAGAACTTGACGCACTCGAAGCAGAAGTTGGCGCCATCGAGAAGGTGATGAGGCCGGAGGTTGAACTCCCTGAGGCGTTGTTTGAATTGGCTCGGACTTCCTTGGTTGCGCTCTTGGTGGTTGGGGATCCGCTTCAGGCAACGACGCACGTGGATTTACAACTCCAAGCGGATGAAGCTGGCCTAGAATGCCTGGTGTTCCATGGCGTCTCCATCACCACATTGGTGACTGGCGCCATCGGATTGTCCAACTACAAATTCGGCCGGCAAACCACGCTCACCTATCCATACGGAGGATGGGTGGCGACTTCCCCCTTGGAAGTTATCGCAGCGAACATGCACCAAAATCTCCACACACTGGCCCTCCTCGATTTGGATCCGACAGGCGAGGGGATTGGCCACCAACTTCCGATGAAGCCACAGGATGCAGTTGTATCGTTGAGGTTGATGTGGGAAAAACTCGCAGAAGCCATTGAAGAAATGCCACAGGAGACTGCATTGCAATCAATGCGCGTCGAAGCATGTGAAGCCCTCCTAAGTGGTGATCTTGATTCAATGAATGTTGTGCTGTGTTCCGATATGGGCACAGAAGATGAATCCATTGTCGCGACGACTGTTGGCCAACTTGAAGGCCAAACCGGAGGGCGACTCAACAGCCTCGTGTTCCAATCCAAAGCCAGTGAAGTTGAAGAGAAGGCTCTCCTTCGTTGGCGCTGAAGGTGTGTGGCTGTATGTCTGACGATGTGATGATTCTCCTTTCTTTCCTGTTGTTCATGTTCTTCTTCGCAGGGGTTGGACTTGCATCGATGCGTGTCAAAGAGGACACGACGGATGACTACCTCGTTGCAGGACGGGGAATGCATCCTGGATTGGCTGCACTTTCGGCCGTCAGCACTTGGAATTCTGGTTACATGTTTATCGGTTTCATCGGTTTCATCTACATCCAAGGTTACTCCGCAATTTGGATTGCTGCAGTATCGACCCTCGGGCAATTGGTAGCATGGGTGTGGCTTTACAAGTACATCCAGAAAGAAGGTGAAGAACGAGGGATTCGCTCGCTTACATCTCTTGTTTCAAGCACAACCGGCTCACCTGAAGCGAAGGTTGCCGCAGTTCTATCGGTTCTTTTCCTCTCGATTTATGCAGCAGCCCAACTGACGGCTGGTGGTGTCGCCCTCGAGACAATGCTCAATTGGGCGCCTACGGTTGGTATTTTGATCGGATTCGTCCTTGTTGTGGCGTACTGCTATGCTGGCGGAATTCGTGCATCAATTTGGACCGATGCCGCCCAATCCAGCGTTATGATTGTCGGTTCAACCATTCTCTGCCTTGTCGCAGTCAAGAATTCAGGTGGGCTTTCTGGCTTGCACGATCAACTTGCGGCCATCGATGATTCAATGGTGAGTGTGTTCCCATCAGGCTTGAGATTCGGGGCTGCCCTCTGGATTGCTGCCTTTTTCTTGGGCGGCTTGGGTGTTGCAGGACAGCCACAAGTTGTTTCTCGAGTTATGACGCTGAAAGACGATGCTGCTCGAAAGCAGGCAATGGTTTGGTTCTTCGTTTGGCAAACACCGTTCATCGTTTTGATGTTCATCATCGGCCTTGCGTGCCGTGTTTTGTTGCCTGAGTTGGGCACGGATGGTGCCCAAACTGGGTTGCCTTTGTTAGCCATGGAACAGCTGAGCCCCTTCCTCGGTGGAGTCATCCTCGCATCGATTTTTGCTGCGACAATGTCGACTGCGGACAGTCAAGTCTTGGCATGCACGGCCGCCATCACCGATGACGTCCGCCCTGAATGGAGCACAGACCACAAAGTGACTAAAATGGTCACACTCGGCATGGCTGTTTTCGCCACGGTGATCTCCCTCGTCGGGCAGCAATTCCCCGGGTTCGGAGATTCAGTGTTCAGCCTTGTCGTTCTCGCTGTTTACGGCCTAGGCGGTATTTTTGTTCCAATGATTTTGGTTCGTATGATGGGATATGAGCCCGACACCACTCACTCAATTCTAATGATGATGGCTGGATTTTTCGGCGTGATTGGATGGGTGACGTTTGGCCTCGATGGCGCTGACGGTATCTTCCCCTCTGTGCCTGGTGTTGGCGCTGCATTTGCCACCCACTTCCTCTTGTGCTGGTTGCGCGACGATTCACCAACCAATGCGTTCGGCCGATACAGTTTGCCGGGCCAACAAACGGTCGCAGTCGGCCTCGCTGTTTTGCTCGCTGTCGTAGCCGTTACCGAAGTGTCCTACGTGAATTTCGCCCCTGATTCAAACGCCAATGGTGCTGGGAGCAGCAAAGAATACACGATGAACTACACCATCGAAGAATGGGAGAAAACGGAGACATTGTTCATTGGAAACGATCAAACTGCTCAGTTTTCGTTCACCTATGATGAAATGTTCACTGCCTCCTTGGGCATTCAGTTTGTCATCTCGTATGAGGAAAGCAATGAAGTCGGAACCAGAACATGTGACGACGTCACCGTCGAGCCGGACTTTAGCAACACTGCGGGGCCTCATGACGATGTCGACGATTCTGCTAAATCGACCTCAACCTGTGATTCTTCTGAACAATTGATGGCATCGATTGTCACCGACAACTCGCTTCTCGAGTTCGGTTCGATTCCCGGAGCATACACCGCCAATGGAACCATGAGCGAGCTCGAAAATAATGCAGAACGAATGAACAACATCGATCGCATGATGGGAACATATGAGGCGGGCGTGACCGTAGCAACAAATAGCAATCCAATTACTGCTGACTCTGGAGAATCGATCACCATTACATGGCGGGCGTTGCTGCTCGTGGCGGGCGATATCACTCCTGTCTAATCACAGACTGAAGGTTTGGCCTTGTTGGGCCACGCTCCAACCCGAAGTGGCGAGGCGTACCGATGCTTCACTGTCAGAATCATACAGTGGATTCGTGTGATTTAGATGGATGAAATGGATTTCTGGATCATGTTCTTGCCTTGGCCCGAGCATCTCCAGAGTCTTGCTGACTGGGGGGTGAGGGACTTTGTCTTGGTTGCGCCCAGTGAGTTCGTCGCTTGACCAAAAGGTACCATCGATCAAAGCAATCTCCACGTCAAGCGACCCCAACCAGGAGCGGATGTTGTCGTGGTGGTGGCGTGCGAGTGTCTCTTCCCATGTGTCGTGATCTGGGAGAAATAACAACGAACGATTTGGCCCCCGTATCACAAAGGCGTGCATGTCTGAGAGTTCATCGCGATGAGGGACACGGATCGGTTGGGCAATCACATGTTCGCTGAGCTGAATGCGGTCACCGTCGTGGAACACCTTTGCATCGAAGACGCCTTGCTCGACCATGAGGGACCATTGGGGGGTTCGGTCGATGAGGTGCTCCATTTCGCTCGAAGTGTGGAGGCCTACGTTTCTGGCGTTCATGGTTTCACGACCGAACAAGCCCAAGCCGTCGACGTGGCCAAAGTGGGCGTGGGTAAGCAGTACATTATCGATGGTTGACTGGCCCCAAACCGTCAATTGTTGACCCAAAAAGCGAGTCGCCTCAATCAAGTGATTTGCATTGCCATCTGTGATCCCAAGGGCCACGGGGTAGGCTGCGTCTTCTGGGGCAAGGCCAGCGCAACAGGGGCGCGTGCAGCCAGCTTGTGGGCGTCCACCATCTTGTGCCAAACCAAGCAATGTCACTTCGACCATGCAATGACGAGCAAGGGCCTCGCCATCAAATCATCCATTCACTGGACGTATGCGTTGGCAGATTCTTGCGCATTGGCTCCGTATGGTGTGACGCGGTAGGCCATACCGCGTCGCTTGAGAATATCCTTCAATGAGGCTGTGAGGTCTTCCTTCGTGATGAGTTCTCGGTCATCGGATATCGAGGTGATGAGCGCAGACTGAACGACTTCACGCAACCATGCGCCGGTAAGACCGTCGCTGGACTTAGCGAGACGTTCGATTGCTTCGCGGTTCACCGTTGGAGCGGTGTTCATTGGTTTCAGGTGTTGGTGGATGATGTGGTAGCGTTGTTCCTTGTCCGGCAAACCAACCTCGACAATGCGGTCAAAGCGCCCAGGGCGGTCAGCGATTGCAGGGTCGATTTTGTTCGAATGATTGGTTGTTGCAAGGGTGATGACGCCGTGATTTGGGACAACGCCATCCATTGACTGAAGGAATTCACCCAAAAGTGGGTGGTCGGAGGCACGCCGGTCAAGGGCTCCTGCAGTATCGATGTCTTCGATGATGAGCAGGGTTGGTGATAATTTCCGGGCTAGTTCGTAGCACTTCTTGATGTCTTGGCGCCCGGTGATCATCTCAGCAGAGATGAGAATGCAGGTGATGTCGGAGTGAGCAGCCAGCCATTTTGCAATCATGGTCTTCCCTGTCCCTGGAGGGCCTGCCAAGATGACGCCTCGAGAGTTCGCAAGCCCAAGTTCCTTCAACTTCGGCATGGCTTTTTGGAATGTGATGATGTCCTTCCAAAGCGTTTCTTTGACCACTGGGTCCCAAGCGAGCAGCGCGTCGATGTTGGTGTCCCGCTCGATGAAGTTGTACTTCAAATCAAAGAAGGCTTGGTTGAGTGGACCGTTTTCGTAAAAATCCTCTTCCAATTGGTTGATGAAGTTGGTGAAATCGTAGCGTTCTGTGTTCATGTTGTGAGCCGTCGGTGTGTGGATAGTGATCCGGTGATCACCGTCGCCGTCAACGGAAGAAATTAGCGTGAAGCGGTGCGTTGGGTCGACCTTGCTTTGGTAGAAGCGGGTGCCGATGACCATGATGCGTTGGCGTTGTTTGCCCTGTAGTGGAATTGTATCATACATGCATGGGCGGATGATTCCATCTTCGATTGAGAATTCCTCGCTCACCTCATATTCTGGTTCGAGGTACCCGTCGAGGTGCATCTTCATGAGTGCCCCGAGGTGCCCTTTCCAGTAGCGTGAATCGCGTTGGGTTTTTGTGGCGTTGAGGAACGTGAACATTTTCGAATCAAACATGTTTTGCCGAGGTTGTTTTGGCATCAAAGCATGTGCAGCGGCCTTGGCATCGGCGTACGCCTTCAT